>JAZRNM010000022.1:0-42685 GCA_045648205.1 Clostridia bacterium | reverse complement strand
CAAAGGAATTTCTTTTATTGCCGATGCTGTCGCATCTCAATCCCGCCTAAAAACAATTCACAGGATTGTTTTTTACGGCGTGACGCCGGAACACAAGAGATATCCATTAGGGTATCTCTTTTTTTGCGTATCATCAGTGCTAACTCGCATGATGGTTGAAACGCTATGCGTTTCTGCCTGATCAGGGATTTGTTCTCACAAATCCCAATCCTACGCTACCGACACCCCACCGGGGTATCGGCTTAACGCTCCAGCCTTACGGAGTTTTCTTGATAAGCGCTGAGCTACTTGGGGGCATTTTTTAAGTGTTGAAATCCTTACGGATTTCTGCCTGATTCCAAAAACCTCTCGGTTTTTGCAAACTTACACTACCAACAGTTCACTGAACTGTTGGCTTAACGTTCCAGCACCCGGGAAAGTTTGATATTTGTATTTTATGCATTCTGCATTCAAAAACAAACATCGATAGTTGAAATCTTAACAGATTTCTTCCCGTTTACAAAAAACTCTCGTTTTTTGTAAACCTACGCTAAAAACAATTCACAGGATTGTTTTTTTACGCTTCGGCGTCGCCGGAATTTGCAAAACGGATATCCATTGGATATCCGTTTTGTGTTGTATATATAAACAAATTTTACTTATTTTCAATCCCAAGCAGATAATCTGCAGATACTTTAAAAAATTTACAAAAAGCTCGAATATCATCAATACTTGGTTCACATTTATTACATTCAATATAGGAAATTTTTCTTTGAGTCATCTGCAGTTTTTTACCAAGATCGGTTTGATTTAATTCCAATTCTTCCCGCAAATTTTTAATCTTTTCACCAAAGGTTAAATACATTTTAATCACCATTCGTAGTTTACCATAGACAAAAAGTTTCTATTGACAAATAGATAAAAATTGTCTATAATTTGAAATAAGAGAAACAAAGGAGAGGTAATTATGAAAACACTAAAAACAGAGTTAATCAAAATAATATCCATTAGTTGCGCTGTCATGCTAATTGTATCAACTATAGCTTTTGCTACAACAGGGAAAAAACAAATAAATGTAGAATATGATAATATTAAAATTAATATTGACGGAAATAATTATGTGGCAAAAGATGTGAACGGTAAGGTTGTTGAACCATTTACATATAATGGTACAACTTTTTTGCCAGTTAGAGGTGTTGCAAATGCATTTGGAAAAAATGTTGGATGGGATGATAATACAAAAACCGTAAATATTACAAGTTCAGTAATTGGTGCAGAAAAAAAAGCTACATCTATGTTTTTAGCACTGAGAATGTATCATTTAGTAGATACTATTGAGGATGGCATTGATAGCTTACAAGTTGCTGGACAAGGACTAACTGATTATAACATATCTATATCAACATATAAAGGCCTCAAAGAAATCGTAGATATATCAAGTGAACAGTTTTATTCATTTCAGGACTCGTACGAAGAAATAAATTTGTTATGTAGAAATGCAGTAGATAGTGAATTAATCCAAGCTGCCGAGACGATGAACAGCATTATTTATTATGCATATCTAGCTTATGATGAAATTTACAAATTTTTCGATACAAATAATATGGAATATATTCTAAGTGCATTGTCCTACGCTAATAACGCTAAGAAAAGCATTGCAGATGTACAAAGTGCAATGATGCTATATGGTTATATGGTATTCAATTAAAAATAAAAAGGTTCCCATAACGGCCAATGTCATTAATTAAAAGAAAAGAGTGCGGGTCCTCTATGACATCCTAAAGAAAGTAAATGCAAAATTAATATTTAAAAACATATAAAGCTATAAGGAGTTTTAAGCATGTATAACGCTAATGATGAAAACTTTTTAAAAGAAGATATGGTTATCTGTAAAAATTGTGGAGAGAATGTAAAATCAACTTCTCAGTTTTGTAATATGTGCGGACAAGCAATTTTAACTGAAAATTCAATACCTACGGCAAAAGATGATACTGATGATTCAACTTTAACTACACTAGAAAAATTGAAACTTAAATTAGATTCAAAAAACTATATTAGGAATTTATCAATCGCAATAGCATTGATTTTTGTAATGATAGTTGTATCTGTAGTTTGGATTGCACCGGAAATGTCGTACACAAATGCTTGCAAAGCTTTTAACAACGGTGGATATGGCTGGGCTTATCCCAAATTTGAAAAGTTAGGCGATTATAAAGATAGTGAAGAAAAGGTTACGGAATGTATCTACAAGTGGGCAGATAAAATTTTAACTGATTGTAATGTGGGGGCAGCTGAAAAATTTAGCAAGACAGTAGAACTTAATGAAACTCATTATGCAACTATATATTCAAGAATATTGAAACAATTTGATGCACATCCCCAACAATTTTATTGGAATGGTGAGTATAGCAAAGAGTTTAATTCCACATATCCTATTTTAAAAATGCTACCGAACAGTTATGAGCAAACCGGTGATCTTGTAAAACTTCTTGAGGATTTTAATAAATATGATGCTCTTTTCAACTATGAAGAATGGAGTGATTATATAAGGCATAATAAATATTTTTTAGAGAAATTATGGAATATAAGCCTGGTTCAAAATGCTCTTACGGGAGATATCTTTTCTGCTTCAACATTTTTTGAAGGACATTGGACAACTGGCGATGGGGCGTATTATATAACCTTTGATGAAAGTGGCAGTAAATATAATCTTCCGTATATAAGTGATCCCAATGCTGACCACTATGCTATTTTGCAATTAACATATGTACTTAGAGATAAAAATATGAAAGATATAGCAAAGGTTTTTAAATTTACTATGGAAGATTTTAACACAATGGATGTTTTCTGCTACAAAAATAATCGCACATATAGAATGTATCGACATTAAAGAGTAAGATTAAACACAGCAGAACCGACCTCATTTGTAGAAAGCCATTTAGGGACGTACATTTTTTGGCACAATTACGAATAACCGTCTGATTTATTGATAGTTTGAATATACGAAAAGACACCCCCAGGGGTGTCTTTTAACTTTATTTAGACTTTTCATCATCAAATTTCTCCAAATCTTCACCGCTGGGGAATTCTTCTTCGCACATATCGAGATACATTTCTTCGACATTCTGTTGTGCTTTTTGTAGTTTTTCAATGGTTTTTGTTATGTCGTTAAAAAGTTGGTGGTATAGTTTTTCATAATCGGGCATTTGGAAGCTCTCCTTAAAAATAAAAAATGCGTGTAACCGGAGCCACACGCATGAAAAACGCACAGCACCGATTCTTATTGTCACATAAGCATACCAACAGGGATATGAAAATCAGGCTTGCGTTTTTACCAAAACGCAGCCCTGTTAGTATTTACTTATGTGACGAAATTATTATACCACCAAAAGAAATAAATTACAAGAGAAAAATTTTTTAACTTTTTTGAAAAATAGTCTTTTATAATGACAAAAAATGTGATATACTTATACTTGTATTTTGCAGAAGGGAAAAAACCGTTATGAAAATTGGATTTGATAATCAAAAATATCTGACGATGCAATCAGAACAAATCAGAAAGCGTATTGCACAGTTCGGGGGAAAGCTATACCTTGAATTTGGTGGCAAGCTTTTTGACGATTATCACGCATCAAGAGTTCTTCCTGGTTTTGAACCCGACAGCAAAATCCGTATGCTTCAACAACTTAAAGATGATGTTGAAATCGTTATTGCCATAAACTCTGAGGACATTGAATGCAACAAAATGCGCGGTGATTTGGGCATTTCATATGATGCAGATGTCTTAAGACTTATTGATACATTCCGTGGGCTTAATCTTTTTGTGGGCAGCGTTGTTCTCACAAGATATGCAAGCCAACCCTCTGCAAGGGCATTTTTCAAGCAACTTGAGAAATTGGGAATTAAATGTTATAAGCACTATAATATTGCAGGATATCCATCGGACATTCCTCACATTGTCAGCGAAGAAGGGCTTGGCAAGAATGATTTTATTGAAACTGAGCGTTCATTGGTGGTGATTACTGCTCCTGGACCCGGAAGCGGCAAGATGGCAACCTGCCTCAGTCAACTCTATCACGAGCATAAGCGAGGAATTGCAGCAGGATATGCAAAATTTGAGACATTTCCAATCTGGAATCTGCCTCTCAAGCATCCCGTCAATCTTGCATATGAGGCGGCAACTGCGGACCTTAATGATGTTAATATGATTGACCCATTCCATCTGGAGGCTTATGGAAAAACTGCGGTAAACTATAACCGTGACGTTGAAATCTTCCCAGTTCTCAACACTATGTTTGAACGGATTCAGGGAAGCTCACCATATAGCTCGCCGACAGATATGGGTGTTAATATGGCAGGAAACTGCATTATTGATGATGATGTTTGCTGTGAGGCGTCAAAGCTTGAAATTATCAGAAGATATTTCGCAGCGGCAGCAAACAACTTGCGTGGCAAATGCGATGAAGTTCAGCTGAAGAAGTTGGAACTGCTTATGAATCAGGCGGGGATTACTCCCGAATACTGCCCGGCAGTTACAAAGGCTCTTGAAAAGGCAGAACAGACACAGACTCCTGCAGGGGCAATGGTGCTCCCAAGCGGAGAAATTGTTACGGGGAAAACTTCGTCAACACTTGGTGCGGCATCTGCACTTCTCTTAAATGCTTTGAAAGTATTGGGCGGAATTGATGACGAAATTGATTTGATTGATGCGCAGGTTCTGGAGCCGATATGCGAGCTTAAAACACAGTACCTGAAACATAAAAACCCCAGACTTCACACCGATGAGGTTCTGCTTGCGCTTACTATTTCAGCTCTTTCAAGTCCTGTTGCAAGCCTTGCAAAGGAACAACTTGAAAAGCTTCGCGGAAGTGACGCACACTTCACCGTTATTCTCAGCGAAGAGGATGAAAAAAATCTCAGACGTTTGGGAATTAATGTTAGTTTTGAACCAAGATATGAACACGAAAAATTATATCACGGATAAAAAAAGAACAGTTCGTATGAACTGTTCTTTTTGTTTCTTATGATAGTTCAAAGGCTCCTGTGTAGAGCTGATAATACTTACCCTTTTCGGCGAGGAGACTTTCGTGGTTGCCTCGCTCAATTATTTTTCCGTTTTCAAGAACCATAATCACATCTGAATTCTGAATGGTTGAAAGGCGGTGGGCAATAACAAAGACGGTTCTGCCTTTCATAAGTGAGTCCATACCCTTTTGGACAATCTGTTCGGTGCGAGTGTCTATGCTTGAAGTTGCCTCGTCAAGAATCATAACGGGCGGGTCAGCCACGGCTGCTCTTGCAATAGACAAAAGCTGTTTTTGACCCTGGGAGAGTCCGTCACCGCCGTGAGAGAGAACAGTGTCATATCCGTCGGGGAGCATTTTTATGAACCCGTCGGCATTTGCCAGCTTTGCGGCGGCAAAAACCTCTTCATCGGTGGCATCAAGCCGTCCGTAACGAATATTTTCCATTACTGTTCCCGTGAACAAATGAGTGTCCTGAAGAACGATTCCAAGTGAACGTCTCAGGTCGCTCTTTTTGATTTTGTTGATGTTTATTCCGTCATAACGAACCTTGCCGTCTGAAATATCATAAAACCGGTTGATTAGGTTGGTTAGGGTTGTTTTGCCTGCGCCTGTTGCGCCAACAAACGCTATTTTCTGTCCCGGCTCGGCATAGAGTGAAATGTCGTGGAGAACAGTTTTTTCGGGAACATAGCCAAAATCAACATTGAAGAGACGGACATCTCCTGTGAGAGGGGTGTAGGTTATGCTGTCGTCGGCTGAGTGTGGATGCTTCCATGCCCACATTCCCGTACGCTTGTGGGTTTCACAGAGAACCCCGTCTTTGTATTCTGCATTTACCAACGTGACATAGCCCTCATCGGTTTCTGGGGCTTCGTCAATAAGCTCGAAAATTCGTTCTGCACCTGCCAATGCCATAATTATTGAGTTAAGTTGCTGTGAAATCTGGCTTATGGGCATTGTGAAGCTTTTGCTGAGCTGCAAAAATGCGGCAATGGTGCCGACAGTTACACCTGCAATGCCGTCAATTGCAAAGGCACCGCCGATTATGGAAAGGATTACATATTGCATATGCCCCATATTTCCCATAATAGGCATCAGAATGTTTGCAAAGGTGTGGGCTGAGGTTGCATTTTTGCAGAGTTCCTCGTTGAGTGCATCAAAATCCTCTTTGGCTTTGCTTTCGTGACAGAAGACCTTGACAACCTTTTGACCATTTATCATTTCTTCAATATAACCGTTGACAGTACCCAATGATTTTTGTTGGGCAAAGAAGAATTTTGAGCTTTTGCCTGTTATGTTCTTTGTTATCAGGAGCATAATTCCAATCAGGACCAGGACCACAAATGTGAGAAAAAGATTGGTTGTGACCATTGCTGTAAAAACCGAAATTATGGTGATTACAGATGAAAAAGCCTGGGGTATGCTCTGGGCAATCATTTGCCTCAAAGTGTCTGTGTCGTTGGTGTAGCGACTCATTGTGTCACCGTGGGGGTGTGAGTCAAAATAACTTATTGGCAGCTTTTGCATCTTGGTGAACATCTCGTCACGGATTTGTTTCAAAATTCCCTGAGCCACACTAACCATCAGTCGGTTATACAGAAAAATTGAAATTACACCTGCCATATAAATCAGCGCCATACTGAAAAGCGCTTTGAGAAGCGGTGCAAAGTCAGGTATCGGGGATGCCAGCATTGGTGAAATGTAATCATCAATCAGAGTTTTTGTGAAAAGTGAGCCAGCAACACCTGCCAGGGAGCTTATCAGAATGAAGATGAGAACCACAAGGAAATGGAGTTTGTAATCCTTGAATATGCAAGAGAGAAGACGCTTGATGGTCTTTTTTGTGTCTTTTGCTCTCCTGCCGCCCTTCATGCCACGGGGTGGAGGACCAAAATGTGATGGTTTAGCCATTGTTTGTCGCCCCCTTTTGCTGTGATTCATATATTTCACGATATATTTCGTTGTTTTCCATAAGATTTTTTGGTGTGTCGAAGGCGTTGATTTCGCCGTTTTCCATAACAATCACTTTGTCGGCATGCTCCACAGATGAGATACGTTGCGCGATTATCAGCTTGGTGGTGTTTGGAATTTCCTCGGCAAATGCTTTACGAATGAGCTTGTCGGTTTTTGTGTCAACGGCACTTGTTGAGTCGTCGAGAATGAGAATATTAGGTTTTTTCAAAAGTGCTCTTGCTATGCAAAGACGTTGCTTCTGACCGCCTGAAACATTTTTTCCGCCTTGCTCGATGTGTGTGTCATAGCCATCGGGGAAGCTGCGGATGAAGTCATCTGCCTGGGCAAGCTTGCACGCTCTTGTGAGTTCCTCGTCTGTTGCGGATGGGTCGCCCCAACGGAGATTTTCTTTTATTGTTCCCGAGAACAGCTCGTTTTTCTGAAGAACAACCGATACGGAATTTCTAAGTGCATCAAGGTTGTAGTCACGGACATCAATCCCACCAACCAGAACTCTGCCATTTGTTGCGTCATAGAGGCGGGGAATAAGCTGAATGAGTGAAGTTTTGGCACTTCCTGTCGCTCCTATTATGCCTATTGTTTCTCCTGATTTGATTTCAAGATTGATGTTTTTCAGGCACAGTGATGAGGCTTTGCCTGAATAACTGAAATTTACGTTCTCAAAAATTATTGAACCGTCGGGAACGGTGGTCTTTTCGCCATTGGTTATGTTGGAGGTTTCGGATAAAACCTCGGTGATTCTGTGAGCAGAGGCTTTTGAAATGGTTATCATTACAAACACCATGGAAAAGCTCATCAGACTCATAAGAATTTGCATAGCATAGGTTATCATTCCAATAAGGTCGCCCTCGGACAGATTGTTTGAAACAATCAGCTTGGCACCGAACCAGGCAATGCAAAGCATACACACATACATTGAGGTCTGCATTATGGGGGCGTTGAAGGCAAGAATTTTTTCTGCCCTGCTGAAATTATCGTAGATATCCTTTGAGACAGCCTTGAACTTTTCTTCCTCAAAATCTTCACGGACAAAGGATTTCACAACCCGAATACCACGAAGATTTTCCTGGACTACGTTGTTGAGATTGTCATAAATTTTGAAAACTCGTTCGAATATGGGATGGGCGTTTTTGATGACCAGAAGAAGCCCCGTTGCAAGGAAGGGTGTCACAGCCAAGAAAATAAGAGAAATCCTCGGGCTTACGAAAAACGCCATAACAAGTGAAAAAATGAGCATTGCAGGTGCTCTCACTGCTATGCGGATTATCATTTGATATGCCATTTGGAGATTGGTTACGTCAGTGGTCAGACGTGTCACAAGCCCCGAGGTGGAAAATTTGTCAATGTTGGTGAAGGAAAAGTCCTGGACATTGTGGAACATCTTTTTTCTCAAATTTTTTGCGAAGCCTGATGATGCATCTGCGGCAAATTTGCCTGACAGCGCACCACAGGTCAGGGACAAAATCACCAAAACCACCAAAACAATCCCCGTCTTCCAGATAAGGGGAAGATTGCTCAGTTCCACACCTTCATCGATTATATAAGCCATAAGAATGGGGATTATAACCTCAAGAATAACCTCACAGGTTACAAAGAGCGGTGCGAGGATTGAGGCCTTTTTGTATTCACCCACGCATTGACCAAGTTTTTTCAGCATAATGGAAATTCTTCCTTTCTGTGTTGTATATGTAAAAATATCCTATAACTTAACATTATAGGATATTTTGATGACTTTATCAAGTTTTTTGAGTAAGTTTTAACAAAAACTTAAAACTTTAGCGGGTCTGTGGCTCAAAATGGGATTTTCGCATATTGCCGGGCGAAACACCGAAGTGGGCCTTGAAGGTTTTCAAAAAGTTGGGGAGTGAGTTAAATCCCGAAACAAAGCATATTTCCGAAATGGAAAGATTACCGGACAAAACAAGTTTTTTCGCATATTCAAGTTTCAGGTCACCCAAATATTCTTTAAAGGTCTTTCCTGTTACCTTGTGAAAAAGGCTGCTGAAATAGTTCATATTGAACCCTGCAATTTCAGCAACACTCGCCATTGTGGGGTTTTCACGAAAATGGCTGTGAAGGAAGAGAATTGCCTTGCGCATTCCCGCATGAGGTTTGTCAGCGTTGTCGCTGAATGTGAAGTCGTGCTTTCTCAAAATAATAATGAAAAGGCATTCCAGAAGATTTTTTATGTATGCCTCAGAATAACTTGTTACATTGTTGAACTCATCAACCATCTGAGAGCAGATAGATTGGGCATTGGCAAATTCTTTTTCGGTGAGATGGAAAAGCAGATTTGATTCAACACTTAAGATTTTTTGGAGAAGCTCGGGTTCAAGCAAATTCTCGTTGAACATAATGTTGACGACCTCTGCTCCGTCACTTTTTAAACTGTGAAAATCGGTGGGGTTCAGAATATATATGTCACCGGACCCCAAAATTTGCGTAATTCCGTTCAGGGTTTGCTCAACAAAGCCATTCAAAATCAACTCAATCTCAAAACAGTCGTGCCAATGAAGATTATAGTCGTGAAGCTTTTTCTTGCGAACAACAAGATTTTCACGGCTATTTGCTATATTTTTCACCAGAATTCGGTTAGATTCAAACAGTTCCTGCATTTCGCCACCCCCCAAAAACAAAGATTTCACAAAAATATTTTATATAATTATATTGCAAAATCTATAAAAAGTCAAGGGAAATCTTAAATTTGAATATATCGGAAATAAGATTATTCTTTGGAGCAAATGCTGTTGTAGGGACAGTATTGACAAGCATCAAAGCCCGAAATGTTTGCAGGATTTATGTCTATTTTGCCATCGAGGATATTATCAGCGGTGTTTGTTGCAACCGTGTCCGCCTGTTTCAGCATGTCGTTGAAGGCGGATTTGTTCATAATAGATTTTGGAGTGCATTTGATGTAGTGATTTGCGGATTTGTCTCCGTGAAAATTGTCAATTCCTTTTATGACTGCCTCGTCATCAAGAACAATGCCGTGGGCAGTTATTTTGTCACTCAGTGCACCCTCAAGGGTGTCTGAATCGGGGGTTTGGGCATAGGTCACCAGGGGATCTGTCATTTGGAGATAGAACATTGCGGCAACCTGTGACCGGGGAATGTGACGCGCGAGTGCATTGGCATAAATCAGTGGCTGAAAATGAATTCCCGCCTCCGCCAGCGCCAAATCAAGGGCGCGCTCGGAGGATTTGTAGTCGGTTATGCTGATGTAAGGAACACTATCAATGATTGCACTGTCAACTCTGTCAATGAAACCTTTCAGGAATACTTCACCTGATTTTGTGTCAAGGGAATAGGGCGGATAAGTTCCGTTTTCGCCAAAACTGATTTCAAAGCCTGTGGGACGGAAGGCACTTTGTGAATATGCTTTTATCAGCTTCCATGCTGTTGCGGTGGCTATGCTTTTCATTCTCAGCATCATATATTTGTAATAATGGGATTGGGCATAGAGGTTTTCATTTGTAGATTGCCCCAGGCTGTCCACTAATGCTGAGATTTCCTCGAAGCACTGGTCACGGGTTATGGTGCTGTAATCTGTTTCGGTTTTTGCCTTGTTTTTGAAATAATCACAGAGAACACTGTGTAAAATATTTCCCGTATCGGTGGATTTAAGTCCCCCAAGGAGTCGCTCCTGAGCAAAAAGACCATAGCGCATAAAGAAAGAAAAGGCACAGGCGTTATATTTTTCAAGCTTTGAAACACTCAGGGTGAGAGGAAGCCCGTAAAGCTGTTTTGCAATCTCGGGCGTCAGCTGTTTGTTTTCATATTTTGTCAGGTGCATATTGTGAAGGCGGGATAGCTTTTCGGCATACTGGGAGTCTTCTTCAAAAAATTCAAGAACAGCTCTCCAAAGCGGCGAAAGCTGATGGCGTTGCCAGTTGTTTTCAAAAAGTTTGATTGAAAGACGCTGGAAGACCAACTCGCGGCTCTCCAGAGATGAAAGCGAATCTGAATCGGTTTCAAATTCCAGGTCGGGGAAGATGCTCTTTATTGTGTGAATAATTTCAGAAGGCTTCAGTGCTTTTCCGTCACGGTCGCTCAAGGGCGAGAAAATATGAAGGCTTTCTGTTGCTGCAGACAGAACCGAATAAACAAGAAATTCTTCTTCTTTTTGTTTGGTAAAGGAGTCGGGCGCCAAAGTCAGGCCAAGCTCCTGAAGGCTCAGCCGTTCTGCATCGGTGATGACACCTTCGGCCGCGTAAGAACGGGGGAAGATTCCGTCAAGGGCGCCCAAAACGATTACAATTTTGCATCCTGTGCTTCTGAATGTGTCCACCGAGCTGATGATAACCTTGTCTGCAGTGGGAGGAACCATTCCCACACTGAGCTCCGAGCTACTTGATGTGAAAAGGTCATAGAATTCTTCAAAGGTGCAAAGTTCCGAACCTAAAAACTGGTCAATTGAGTTGATGACAGAGACAAAGCTGTTCCACATAAGACGCATTTGTTCTGCGCTCTGCTGGTCGCCGTTTTCTTTGAAGAGGTCAATCTTTTTGCTCACTGTATCGGGGAGATTGATTGCATTCAGCCAGGTGAAAAGATTTTTGCATATTTCATTTGCAGTTTTTCTGCCATGGAACATATCACAAATGTCAAGAACAGGGTGAATGAGTTCTTTTTTTGTTGCGTTTATGAGTTCCAGGTCAAAAAGGTGCTTGTCGGGGTTATAGCTCCAGTCGTCACGGCTTCCCCATTGTCTGTGAGTTATATCGGCAGCCAGAATATAGTTTTCAAAAATATCAATGTCCGATTTCGTAATGGGGAAATAACCGGAACGGGCAATCTGCATTATGCGGTCATAGGAAAAGCCATAGGCAAGAATTTCAAGAACAGCGGAAATAAGTCTGAAAAGCGAGCTTTCAGACAGCGCTGTTTTCTTGTCAAGAAAGTAAGTTATTCCGTATTCATCAAAAATTCGAGGAATCAATAATTCATAGTTTTCAATATTACCGGTTAAAATAAGAAAATCATTAAAAGTGTGCTTTTCTTCTCTCAAAAGGCGTCTTATTAATGCGGCGCAATTGGTCACCTCGGCATGATAGTTGTCAGGGCGATGCAGATGTATGTGAGAAGGCGCTCCCTTCTGTGATTCTGGCGAAAAAGAAAAGAAATTTTCTCTGAGGTGACGGAGGTCAGGGTCTATATTGTTTTCATCAATGTTCAAAAAAGTGGGCGGAAGAACTTCGATATTCTTGTCTTTTGCAATCCGGATAAGTTTTTGATGTGTTTTTATCTGGGAAGAGAACACATCCGATGCTCCCTCAAGTTGATTAGTTGTGAGAGAAACACAGACATCTGAAATTGTCATAAGCTCTGAAAGGACTGCATATTCTGTTGGGGTGAAGCTTTTGAAAAAGTTGATGTAAAACTTGCCTTTCAAAAACTCTGCCGCCTGTATTTTGGGGATAATAAGTGACAGATTATCTTCGGCATTTGAGTGGTTTTTCTCAACTAAGCTGTTGAAGGTTTCATATATCACAGACAAGTCACGGAGCTTGAGCCTGAGCTTTTCGTCGGTTGTTTTTTCTGCAGATTCTGCAAGAAGTGACGGGGAAACTCCATATCGCTTGAACTCTGAAATTGCCGAGCGGATAAGCCCTGAAAAGCCACGCTGGTTTATGTTTCGTTTGAAAAATGTCAGATTATTTTGTGAAAGGCGGAGCGCTCTGTCTGTCATCAGGTGTTTGCCCACCTTGTCCATATAGTTGGTGCGGAGAGGCCCCATTTTTGAAAATATCAGATTGCACAGCCTTGAAAAGGTCAAGACCTGGATTTTGCTCTGGGCAGACAGACCAAGGGCTGAAATCAACTGAGTCTCTGAATACATTGAATATTGTTCAGGCACAAGGATAAAGACAGAGGCATTCCTTTCGGCATCTGCTTTTGCACGGCGATATATTTCATTTGTTTTGTCGGCATCTGTTGTGCCACAGATAAAGCTGAGCATAGCTATTCTCCTTTTGCGGGTTATAAAATATTCAGCACATCTATTATGTCATCAGAAATGAAGTCGGGATTTTCTTCTTCGAGCTGTTCCCTTTGGAATGAAGTTGTAACAGCAAAACAAAAAGCGTCTGAGAGCTTTGCGGCACGGATGCCGTTGAGGGCATCCTCAATGATGAGACATTCCTCGGGGTCTGCATCAAGACTATCCATTGCGGTGAAATAGATTTCAGGTGAAGGCTTTTTCTCTGAAACGTCACTGCCGGTTATAATCACATCAAACAGGCTCTCATCGATTTTTGCCGCCTTCAGGGAAACGGCAACCTTGGAAGATTCAGAGCTTGAGGCAATGCAAAGGTGAAAACCGCGGTTCTTCAGCTCCTCAACAAGCCTGTGAGCAGAAGGATATACTATTTCGGATTCAAGCACCAATTCACCGAACAGTTCATAGAGCCGTTTCATTGCAACGGGAATCATATCTTCCTTGTTATGTTTGCGGCAGGCAGAAATGATAAATTTGTCTTCCCCTGCACCAATAAAGGCTTTGAAATCTTCGCTGTTTGCTGTTATTCCCAGTTCCGACAAGGCAATGATAGCTGCCTTTGTGGTTATTGGCTCAGAATTTATCAGCACGCCGTCCATATCAAATATCACATATTTTATGTAGTTCTTATCAAAATCAAATTGGGGCATTTTGGAACCATCCTTTTTTTATTTGTTAAGTACAGTATATCACGCAAAGAGAAGCAATGCAACATTTTTATACATAACTTGAAGGGAGTTTTGTTGTGAAAATTTATCATAATTCGCAAAAGCAAGAATTTAAAAAGCCCTTTGGGGCAATCCCCACAGAGGGTGCGGTGCAGTTTTCGGTTGAAACCGATGAAAGACCTGAAAAGATGTTTTTGAGATTGTGGAATGAGGGCGAATCTCTTGTTGAGATGGATTATGCAGGGGAAAAGGACGGGCTTTTTTTGCATTCTTGCTCAATGCATATGCCTAAGGAACCTTGTCTTTTGTGGTACCACTTTGTTGCAGAGATTGATGGCAAACGGGTGTTTTGTGTCAGGGGCAAGGGCAATGAGGGCGAGGTTTTAAGCTATGAAAAAAACAGCTCATGGCAGATTACGGTTTATGACAAGGAATTCAGAACTCCAGATTGGCTGAAAAATTCGGTTATGTATCAGATTTTTCCCGACAGATTTTTCCGAAAGGGCGAATTTCGCGAAATACCATTCAGGAAAAGTGAATATATTATACATGAGGATTGGTACGAGCCAATATCTTTCAATCAGCATCCTTTTGAAAAGGGTCCTGCCTGCAATGATTTTTTTGGCGGAAACATTCAGGGGATTATTGAAAAGCTTCCGTATCTGACAGCGCTTGGCATTGGTGTCTTGTATTTGAACCCGATTTTTGAGGCGTTCTCAAATCATCGGTATGACACAGGAGATTACAGCAAAATAGACCAATGTCTGGGAACAGAGGAGGACTATGTGGAGCTGTGCGAAAAATGTCGGGAGAGGGGCATCAGGATTATTCTTGACGGAGTTTTCAGCCATACGGGAAGTGACAGCATATATTTCAATAAGTACGGAACCTATGGCGAAAATGTGGGAGCATATAAAAATGCAAACTCCCCTTATCGTGCCTGGTATCAATGGAGTGATGGCAGGGAGGAATATCACAGCTGGTGGGGATGTCGAAATTTGCCTAATATAAATGAGCTTGAGCCGACATATATTGATTATATTCTCCAACGGGACGATGCTATAATTAAAAAATGGCTCAGGCTTGGTGCTGATGGTTGGCGACTTGATGTTGCAGATGAGTTGCCCGATGAATTTATAAAAATTCTGAGAAAAGAGGTAAAAGCCCAAAAACCTGACGCTGCAATTATCGGTGAGGTATGGGAGGATGCATCAAACAAGGAAAGCTATGGTGTGAAACGGGAATATTTGCTTGGGGCAGAGCTTGACAGTGTGATGAATTATCCATTTCGAAACAGTGTTTTCGCTTTTATATGCGGTGATATTGATGCAGAGGGATTTTCTGATGAGGTTATGACAATTGCGGAGCATTATCCGTTTCAGGCGCTGTATTCTGCAATGAACATAATCGGAACTCACGACACCGCAAGGGCAAAAAGTGTGTTTGGGGCGAAAGAAACGGGAGAAAATATGACCATTGAGGAGCGAAGGGATTTTCGGCTTGATGCAAATCAGGAGGATTTGGCAATAAAACGATTGAAGCTGGCGGTTTTTCTGCAAATGACCTTTGTGGGAGTGCCTTGCGTGTATTATGGTGACGAAATTGGTATGCAGGGACTAAAGGACCCCTTCAATCGCATGCCGTTTTCCTGGCGATGCGTGGATGTGGAGCTTTTGGAATATTATAAAAAACTGATTTATCTCAGAAATTCCATGCCCTGCCTGAGAACGGGTTCTTTTGAAATTGTTTTTGCAAGAGACGGTGTTTTTGGATTTGAGAGAAAGATTGAAAACGGCAGAGATGTTTTTGGAAACAAGGCGAAAAATGGCACAGCAATTTGCTTTGTCAACCGGAATACAGAAGCAGAGGAAGTTGTTATTTCTGTTGGCAAAGGTGGGAAGTTGACCGACGTAATATCGGGAGAAAAAGCAGAGTTGAAAGATGGCACAGCAAAGTTTTGCATACCACCTTTTGGTGTGAGGCTCTTTGCAAGGATTGAAAATTCGGAGGGGAAGAAATGAATAAAAAGGTAAATGCGAAAAAAAACATATCCAATGAGCTTATGTTTTTGTTCAATGAAGGAAAGAACTACGAGAGCTATAACATTCTCGGCGCACATCCTTATTGCAGTGATGGGGAGCAAGGATATGTCTTTGGGGTGTGGGCGCCAAATGCGGTGTCTGTGTCGGTGGTTTGCGACAAAAATCAATGGAACAGAGCTGAGAACCCTATGGACCTGAATGGGCAGACGGGAATCTGGAGCGGATTTGTTGCAGATGTAACCGAGGGTGAAAGATATAAGTTCAGCATTGAAACAAAGACGGGGGAAATTATTCTGAAGTCGGACCCTTTTGCATTTTTTAGTGAGGTGAGACCGAAAACGGCATCTGTGCTTGCCAAGATGGAGTTTGATTGGAATGACCTTGGGTGGATGAAAAATCGTGAAAAGAATGCCCCCTATGACAAGCCTCTGAATATCTATGAGCTGCATTTCAGCTCATGGAAGAGAGGGGAGGACGGAAGACTCCTTTCCTATGCTGAAATGGCAGAGGTTCTTATCCCATATGTGAAGGAGATGGGCTACACTCATATTGAACTTATGCCTATTTGTGAATATCCCTATGATGGTTCGTGGGGATATCAGATTACAGGTTATTATTCGGCTAACAGCCGTTTCGGGACTCCCAGGGATTTGAAATCCTTTGTTGACAGATGTCACAGAGAGGGAATCGGTGTGATTATGGATTGGGTGCCTGCCCATTTCCCAAGAGATGTCCATGGCCTTGCACGATTTGACGGAACACCGCTTTTTGAGCATCCTGACAGCAGATTAGGTGAACACAAGGAATGGGGCACATATGTTTTCAATTGGGAAAAGACAGAGATACATTCCTTTCTTATTTCAAATGCTGTGTTCTGGCTGGAGGAATATCACATTGACGGTTTGCGTGTGGATGCGGTGTCGAGTATGCTTTACCTCGATTACAACCGAAGGGACGGAGAATGGGTTCCCAACGAATATGGCGGAAATGAAAATCTCAGTGCAATTGAATTTCTAAAGACGCTGAATCGGGTTATTTTTGAAAAGTTCCCCAACATTCTTATGATTGCAGAGGAATCAACTGCCTGGCAAGGGGTGACAATGCCCGTACACGAAGGCGGTCTTGGTTTTAATTTCAAATGGAATATGGGCTGGATGAATGATATTTTGTCATTTATGTCAATGGACCCGTTTTTCAGAGGGTCAAATCACAATCTTTTGACCTTTTCAATGGTCTATGCCTATTCTGAAAATTATATTCTGCCGCTTTCCCACGATGAGGTGGTTCACGGGAAGAAATCTCTGCTTGACAAAATGTATGGAAGCTATGAACAGAAGTTTTCGGGGCTCAAGTTGCTCCTTTCATATATGTATGCACACCCGGGGAAAAAGCTTTTGTTCATGGGCGGTGAGTTTGGTCAGTTTGTGGAGTGGCGGTTTCAGGAGGAACTTGATTGGCTGCTTTTAGAATATGAAAAGCATAGTGGAGTTAAGGATTTCGTAAGGGATTTGAATGAATTCTACAAAAAAAACCGGTCTATGTATGAGAATGACAGTGATTGGCATGGATTTTCGTGGATTAATGAGTCGGACAGAGAGCGGTCAGTGATATCATTTTTGAGGGAGAGTCGGTCAAGGCGCGACAAGACAATTGTGGTTTTGAATTTTGCCGCACAGAGTTATGAAGATTATGAGGTGGAGGTACCGCTACCGGGAGAATATCAGGTGGTGCTTGATTCCGAGTCAAAAAAATATGGAGGAAACATAGAAAGTTATCCCAAAATGGTGGCAGTGAAAAAGAAAAACGGGAAATTCAAATATTCCATAAAGGTGAAATTGGACGCTTTGTCTGCACTATATATAAAGAAAGTAAAAGACAGGAGGTTATGATTATGAAAGCAAAAGAATGTGTGGCTATGATTCTTGCGGGCGGTCAGGGAAGCCGACTTGGAATTCTGACAAAGAATATTGCAAAGCCGGCAGTACCATTTGGTGGGAAATATAAGATAATTGATTTCCCTTTGAGCAATTGTGCCCATTCGGGAATAACAACAGTTGGAGTTCTTACCCAGTATCAGCCATTGGAATTGAATACTTATATAGGAAACGGAAAACCCTGGGACCTGGACAGAAATTCGGGAGGAGTGTATGTGCTGCCACCTTATGTTTCCGCAGAAAAGGGTGAGTGGTATAAGGGTACGGCAAATGCCATCTATCAGAACATTGGCTTCATAAGCGGCTTTTCTCCCGAATATGTTGTTGTTCTGTCGGGAGACCATATTTACAAGATGGACTATTCCCTTATGGTCAAGGCCCATAAAGAATCGGAAGCTGCTGCAACCATTGCGGTTATTGAAGTTCCCTGGGAGGAAGCATCAAGGTTTGGAATAATGAACACTGATGAAAAAATGAATATTGTGGAGTTTGAAGAAAAGCCCAAAAAGCCGAAAAACAATCTGGCATCTATGGGTGTTTATGTTTTTACCTGGGACATTTTGAAAAAATATCTGATTGCCGACGAAAATGATGAGAAATCGGATAATGATTTTGGGAAAAACATTATTCCCCGTATGCTGGGCGACAAGAACAAACTTTTGGCATATAAATTTGACGGGTATTGGAAGGATGTTGGCACGGTTCAGAGCCTTTGGGAGGCGAATATGAATTTGCTTTCAGATAGTCCGGGATATGAGATTGATGATGCAGGGTGGAAAATTTTCAGCCGAAATCCCGCAAAGCCGCCTCACTATATTGCACCAGGGTCAAGAGTGAAAAATTGCTATATAACAGAGGGTTGTGAAATTTATGGTGATGTGGAAAACTCGGTGATATTTCAAGGCGCCACCATTGAAGAGGGTGCAGTTGTCAAGGATTCAGTGGTGTTCCCCTGTGCACATATAGGCAAGGACGCAGTTGTGGAAAAAGCAATAATCGGCACAAATGCGTATATATCGGAGGGGGCCCGAATCGGCAGCAAAAAAGAAGATGCAAATTCGGATTTCTACAACACAAAAATCTGTTCGGATGACATATCTGTGATTGGACCTGATGTGTTTGTGGATAAAGGCATTTGCGTGGCAAGCTGTTCCATGGTGACGAGAAATATAAAAAATAAGGTTGAGACCCGGAAGAAGCAAACAAAAATATCAAAGGAAACGGCGACAGCCTGAAAGGAGAAAAGATGGAAAATAATAATACATTGGGATTGGTTTTTTCTGAAAATGCAGAAGTCGATTTGGGCGAGCTGATGAGAATCAGGTCTCTGGCTGCTGTGCCTGTTGGCGGGCGATACAGGGTTATTGATTTTGTGCTTTCCAATATGATAAATTCGGGAATATCAAATGTGGGGATTATGTCAGGCGTCAAAAATCGGTCACTTTGCGACCACGTGGGAAGCGGGAGACCTTGGGATATGTCAAGAAAGGACAGCGGATTGTTTGTCATTCCGTTCACAGAAAGCGGTGATTCGGGCAGTCGGGTTGTGGGTGAGATTGATTATCTCAACGGGGCTATGCGGTTCCTTGAAAGAAGCAAGCAGGAATATGTTTTGCTGACAAACTGCAACACCATATGCAACATTGATTTTGAAAAAGTTATGGAGTTTCACTTTGAAAAAGAGGCGGACATTACGGTGGTTTACACCGAAGCACCTGGGCTCACTCCAAAGGAGCTTGGGAAGAATATTATTCTGGAGATTGACAGGGACAATCGGGTTTGGGATGTTCAGATTTATCCCCGCCGGCAGAAGACGGATTTTTCGTATATGAATATAATATATATTAAAAAGAGTCTGCTTATTGAAATGATAGAAGATTGCATTGCCCATGATGAACATTCGGTGCCTAAGAATATTTTGCTTGCTAATGTAAAAAAACATCGGATTTTCGGATATAAATTCGATGGATACAAGCGGAAAATTGACAACATAAAGGCGTTTTTCAATTTCAATCTGGAGATGCTGGAACCCGGGGTGAGAGCAGAACTTTTCGGCAGAGGCGACGGAACGAGTATTTACACAAAGGTGAAAGACAGTGTCCCCACAAAGTACGGCAAGGATGCAGAGGTGAAAAATTCCTTTGTGGCTGATGGCTGCGAAATCTATGGAGATGTGGAAAACTGCGTGATATTCAGAGGCGTGAAAATCGGCAAAGGCTCTGTGGTGAAGGATTCCGTGATAATGCAAAAATCACAGATTATGAACAATTGTCGGGTGGAGAATGCCATTTTTGACAAAGAGGTTATTCTTTGCAATGGTAAAAGGCTTGTAGGACAAAGCACATATCCCCTGGTGATTGCGAAAAGAACGGTTGTTTAGGAGGAAAAGAAATGAATATACTTATGCTTGGTTCAGAGGTCGCGCCTTTTGCAAAGGTTGGCGGTTTGGGCGATGTGCTTGGCTCACTTCCCCATAAACTTGCGGAATTCGGGCACGATGTGAGGGTTATGCTGCCAAAGTATGGGCTTATTGACGAAAAATTCAAATCAGAGATGGAATTTGAATTGTACGATTATATTCCTGTGGGGTGGCGGAATAAATATTGCGGAGTGTTTTCCATAAAAAAGCAGGGTGTAACTTATTATTTCATTGACAATGAATATTATTTTGGGGAAAACTGCATTTACAAATGGAACGACCTTGAACGTTTTGCGTTCTTTGACAAGGCAGCTCTTGAGGTTTTGCCAAAGCTTGGGTTCAGGCCCGATATTATACACTGCAATGATTGGCAAACAGGTATGATTCCGGTGATACTGGAGGCATACTATAAACGAAATGAATTTTATCAGAATATGAAAACAATATTCACCATACACAACCTGAAGTATCAGGGGATTTATTCAATTGAGTCTGTCAAGGAGTTTTTTTCACTTGAGGATTGGTATTTCACCGATGACAAGCTGGAATTTCACGGCTCGGCAAATCTTTTGAAGGCGGGGATTGTTTATTCAAATCTGGTGACAACTGTCAGCCCCACCTATGCAGAGGAAATCAAAACACCTATTGGTGGAGAAGGTCTTGACGGCTTGCTCTCGGCCAGAGGTAATTCTCTGTTTGGCATTCTGAACGGGATTGATTATGATGAATATAACCCCAAAACCGATAAATATATTGAATTTAATTATGGGAAAAGAAACGTTCTTTCGGGAAAAATGAAGAATAAAATGACTTTGCAAAAACAATTGGGACTTCCCGTTGACGGAGAAAAAGTAATGGTCGGTCTTGTTTCAAGACTTGTTGATCAGAAAGGTCTTGACATCATAGGCGAGGCTATGGAGGAACTGTTGAATCTGGATTTGCAATTTGTTGTTCTTGGTACGGGGGATGAGAAGTATGAAAATATGTTCCGCCATTATGCATATTGTAGCCCTCAGAAGATGTCGGCAAATATCACGTTCAATAGCGACTTGGCACATAGGATTTATGCGGCAGCAGATTTGTTCCTGATGCCGTCGCTGTTTGAACCTTGCGGACTTGGTCAGCTTATTGCTCTCAGATATGGGGCAATTCCCATTGTCCGTGAAACAGGCGGACTCCGGGACACCATAGAGTCATACAATGAGTTTACCGGTGAGGGAAACGGATTCAGCTTCTATGCCCCCAATGCTCATGATATGGTGTATACCATAAAACGGGCAATTGGCTTTTTTGCAGACAAGGAAGTTTGGGAAAAGCTTTCAAAACGTGCGTTAAGCGAGGATTTTTCCTGGCGGGATTCGGCAAAGAAATATGATGAAATTTATCAGAAATTGATAGCAAATCAGGTATTTTAAATTTGGAGGAAAAGGAATAAATGTCAAACACAAAAAATTCAGAGGCAAGGGAAATCAAGGATAAAATAAAAAGCAGCATCTCAGGAAAGTTGCGCAGATATTATGGTAAAACCGTTGAAACAGCAACACCTGAACAGCTTTACAAGGCTTGTGCCTTCACGGTGCGTGATGAAATTATGGAGAAGTGGGCGCGGTCGGGAGAGCTTTTGGAAAAGAGTCACAAAAAGGAATTATACTACCTGTCTTTTGAGTTTTTGATGGGAAGAGCATTAATCAACAATATGATGAATATTATGCAAACCGACATTTATCGGGAGGCACTTTCTGAACTTGGAATGGACCTATCCGTGATTGAAGAAGTAGAGAATGATGCGGGGCTTGGAAACGGTGGTCTCGGCCGCCTTGCTGCTTGCTTTCTGGATTCTCTTTCCACACTCGGGCTTCCCGCTTTTGGTTGTGGAATCAGGTATGAATATGGATTGTTCAGACAAAAAATTGTTGACGGATATCAGATAGAGATGCCCGACCCTTGGCTGGAAGACGGAAATGTGTGGGAGATTGAAAGACCTGAGGACAGAGTGGAGATTCATTACAATGGGCGGATTGAAGAATATTTCGAGGATGACAGAATGAAATTCCGGCACGTGGACTACAACACGGTTATTGGTGTGCCATATGATATGCCGATATCGGGCTATGATTCCGAGCTTGTCAACACTTTGAGGCTGTGGAGAGCGCGTTCACCTCAGATTATCAATATGAGTGAATTCAATCGTGGCGATTATGCCATGGCGGTCAAGGATAAGGAGCTTGCAGAGGTGGTTTCTCAGATTTTGTACCCTGAGGATAACCATTATGAGGGAAAACTCCTGAGACTCAAGCAACAATACTTCTTTGTTTCAGCAACAATCCAATGGATATTGACAAAGCAAAAGCGTCGCGGCCATTCCCTTCGTGACCTTCCTCAATATGTCCAGATTCATATAAACGACACCCACCCCACCATTGCCATTCCCGAACTCATGCGAATTCTGCTTGATGAGGAAGGCTTTGGATGGGAGGAGGCATGGGATATTGTCGGCAAGGTCTTTGCTTACACAAATCACACCATTATGACGGAGGCGCTTGAAAGATGGCCCATGTCAATGGTTGAAACACTTCTGCCCAGAATTGCAATGATAATCAGGGAAATTGACCGAAGACAACGGGATTTTCTGACGGCGAGATTTGGAAATGATTTCGGGAAAATTGAATATATGGCAGTTATTTCAAACGGAAATGTCAACATGGCAAATTTGTGTCTCACTGCTTGTCACAGCATTAATGGAGTAGCAAAGCTGCACACCGAAATCCTGAAAAGTGAAACGTTCAGAGATTATTACAGCATCTATCCCGAAAAGTTCAAAAATGTTACTAATGGCGTCACACCAAGACGATGGCTACTCAAGGCAAATCCAAAGCTGGCAGGACTCGTCTGCGATGCAATCGGTGACGGATGGATAAAAAATGCAGAAGAGCTTGAAGGCTTGGGAAAGTTTGCTGATGACAGAGCATTCAGAGAAAAGTTTGGGGAAATCAAACAGGAAAACAAGGAAAGGCTTGCGAAGTATATCAGCGAACACAATGGGATTTCGGTTGACCCTCAATCGCTTTTTGATGTTCAGGTGAAGCGTCTTCATGAATACAAGCGTCAGCTGATGAAAACAATGCACATTATTTATCGGTATAAGATGATATGCGAAAATCCAAGTCAGGCAAGCTTTCTTCCTGAAACATTTATTTTCGGGGCAAAGGCAGCACCGGGATATCACACGGCAAAGCTGATTATTAAATTCATCAACAATGTTGCCAAAGTAGTGAACTCGGACCCGAGAACAAAGGATATTCTGAAAGTGGTGTTCATTGAAAATTATAGTGTTTCTCTGGCGGAAAAAATTGTTGCTGCGGCAAACCTGAGCGAGCAGATTTCAACTGCAAGCAAGGAAGCGTCGGGCACGGGCAATATGAAGCTGATGCTAAACGGCGCTCTCACAATCGGCACTCTTGATGGCGCAAATGTGGAAATCGCCCAGAGGGTGGGGCTTGATAATATTTATATTTTCGGGCTTACCGCTCAGGAAGTTCTGAACATTTATGCGTCAGGCCGCTCGGGAAGTGCTGATGTATATTCACAGAATATGGTTGTGAAGGGAATCGTGGACAGCTTCATTGACGGTAGCTTCAATGACGGGAAACAAAATCTGTTTCAGGAGCTTTATCACGGACTTTTGTTTGGACACGGATTTGCAGATCCGTATCTTTTGCTTCGGGATTTTGATGCGTATCTTGATGCAAGCCACAAAGTCGCCAAGGATTTTCAAATCCCTGATGTGTGGAACAAAAAAGCGATAATAAACGTTTCAAAAGCGGGATTTTTCTCAAGCGACAGGTCCATCTTGGAATACAATGAAAAGATTTGGAAATTAGAAAAGTTTTAATATAAAAACCCCCTGCACCAAAGTTGTGCCAGGGGGTTTGGTTTTATGACATTGGTTCAAAGTCGCTTGCTCCGTGTTTGCACCAGGGACAAACAAAGTCGTCCGGGAGAGAAGCTCCCTCATAGACATATCCGCAAACCTTGCAGACATAACCTTTTTTCTTTGCCGGCTCCGGCTTTGGCTTGACATTTTGCTGATAGTAGGTGTATGTCATTGTGTCCTTGTCGGATATTTTCTTTGCCTCTGTTACTGTGCATATAAACATTCCGTGTGTGTCAAGGTCTATATAGTTTTCAACCTTCAATGAAATAAAGGCATTCGAAACCTCGGGAAGAATTGCAAGCCCGTTTTCAGAAACCTCAGGGGATTTCTCTGCGAATTTGTCCACATCGCGACCACTTTGGAAGCCGAAATGCTTGAAAACCGAGAATGGTGCTTCAACAGAGAGACAATTTACGTTCATAATTCCCTCAGCTTTTATTATGTCATGGGAATAATTTGATTTGTCAATTGCCACAGCAACCCGATTGGGTGTGTTTGTGACTTGTGTTACGGTGTTAACAATAAGCCCGTTGTGACGGTCGTTTTGCTTTGATGTCACAACGTAAAGACCATAGCTTATTTTGAAAAGAGCAGAATTATCAATGCTATTCATTTCCTCATCTCCTTTATACTATTTTACCCAAAATTTTGTTGATTAAAATAGTTTTGGAACATTTTTCACAGCCTTGGTTTTTGAAAGAGCCTTGATGAGTGCCGCTGCAATTATATAGTCGATTATGTGGTGGATAAGTGTTCCGATTCCTGTAACATAAAACGCCATTTCATAAATTGAAGATTCAGCCCCAACTGTCCAGCCCATTGAAAGGAAGAGGAAAACTGTCAGTGCCTCGCAAAGGGCGTGAAGAACGGCTGTAACAATTCCTGTGAGAACAATGCTCACATTTTTTTGGAGCATAAGAGCACCAACTATTGCAAAAATAATGTGTGAGCCTGCACGAGCTGTTACCACAAGGTCAACACCTGAAATCAAAAACCCCAGTGTTGTGCCGATTGCAGTGAGAACTGCAGAAACCGGTGAAATAAACATTGCAATCACAATGGGAACGTGTGCGGTCAGGGTCGCGGTGAATGCCGGGGGCAGAACCACACGGAGTCCTGAAAATGCGGTAGGAATGAGAATTCCCAGAGCAATAAGAAGTGCAGTAATAACCATATCTTTTGTGTTAAAGTCTTTTCTCATAGAACATTCTCCTTAAAAATTTCATTTTGTTAATAAGATTTTACGACTTTTGGTGAATATTGTCAAGGGTTTGTGGGGGAAAACGGTGAAATTATGTTCTTTTTGTGGTTGACACAGAAAGAAAAAAAGAGTATAATGCAAGGTGAGTGATTATGTATAAAAATTTGAATATATCCGTTCTTTGGAGACAAAGAACGACGCATATAGGAGGAAGTAAAAATGGAATACAAGAAGCTCTTTACTTCAGAGTCGGTTACAGAAGGGCATCCTGACAAAATTTCCGACCTGATTTCAGATGCTGTGCTTGATGCGATTTATGCTGAGGACCCCATGGCAAGAGTTGCCTGCGAGGTTACTGTGACAACGGGACTTGTGGTGGTTGTTGGCGAAATCACAACAACTGCGCAGATTGACATCCAAAACATTGTCAGAGAAACTGTTCGTGAGGTGGGCTATGACAGAGCAAAATATGGCTTTGACTGCGACACCTGCGGTGTTATTTGTGCGTTGGACAAGCAGTCGCCTGATATTGCACAGGGAGTTGACGACGGCGGTGAAGGTCTTGGTGCAGGTGACCAGGGTATGATGTTTGGTTTTGCTTGTGATGAAACTGCAAGCTTTATGCCGATGGCAATTGACCTTGCTCACAAAATGTCACGAAAGCTCACCGAAGTGAGAAAAGAGAAGGTTTTGCCTTATCTCAGACCTGACGGAAAAACTCAGGTTACTGTTGAATATGACGAAGATGGTTCGGTCAAAAGAATTGATGCGGTGGTTGTTTCAAGCCAGCACGATGATGCGGTTGATATGGCTCAGCTTCGCGCAGACATTGAAAAATACGTTATCCGTGCAACAATCCCTGCGGAGCTTATGGATGATGAAACAAAAATATTCATAAACCCCACAGGCAGATTTGTTATTGGCGGACCGCAGGGAGATTCAGGACATACCGGAAGAAAGATTATTGTTGACACCTATGGCGGTTATGCACGTCACGGTGGCGGTGCATTTTCCGGAAAGGACCCCACGAAGGTTGACAGATCAGCGGCTTATGCGGCAAGATATGTTGCAAAGAATGTTGTTGCAGCAGGTCTTGCAAAGGCTTGTGAGGTTCAGCTTGCTTATTCAATCGGTGTGTCAGAGCCGGTTTCACTGAGAATTGACACATTTGGCACAGGCAAAATCAGTGAGGAGAAAATTTCCGAGATTGTGGGAAAGGTGTTTGACCTCACCCCAAGCGGAATAATAAGTACCCTCAACTTAAGAAGACCAATCTACAAGCAGACAGCAGCTTACGGACATTTTGGCAGAACGGATATCAGTCTTCCCTGGGAGGCAACCGACAAGGTTGAAATTATCAAAAAGCTGGCTGCCGAATAAATCGGGTTTTTAAAAAGCAAGAAAAATGACCTGTCGGTAAGAGTGACAGGTCTTTTCTGTCGGAAAGGAATTTGGCCAAATGGATTATTATGTGTCACCGCTTCAAAACCTTATTGATGAATTTCAAAAGCTTCCGGGCATAGGAAACAAAACTGCCCAGAGGCTTGCATATCATGTGCTCAATCTTCCAAAAGAAAAGGCGGAGCGGTTTGCCGGCGCAATTTTGGATGCCAAGAAAAAAATAACTTATTGCAAGGTTTGTCAGAATTTTTCAGACAAAGATGAATGTTCAATTTGCCAAAGCCCAACCCGTGACAAAGGCATAATCTGTGTTGTGGAAAATCCGAGAGATGTTGTTCAGATGGAAAAGACCAATGAATTTAAAGGCTCATACCATGTTCTTCACGGCGCAATTTCTCCCATGGACAATGTGGGGCCTGACGATATCAAAATAAAAGAGCTTATGTCAAGAATTGCAGGCGGAGAGGTTCGGGAAGTTATCATGGCGACAAATCCCAATCTTGAAGGCGAAACAACAGCGATGTATATTTCAAAGCTTATAAAACCCTTTGGGGTCAAGGTGACAAGAATTGCACATGGTGTTCCCGTCGGAGGTGAGCTTGAATATGCCGACGAAATTACTTTGGCAAGAGCTCTTCAATGGAGAATTGAACTTTGATGAATTTGTTATAGGTGTGTGGATTGATTTCAGCCACGGAGGATGTAGATGAAAAAGAACGACATTTTTGAAATTGAAATAACAGGCACCACCGACGAAGGTGACGGCGTTGGCAGAGCTGAGGGAATGGCGGTTTTTGTTCCATATGCTCTTGTGGGTGAGGTTGTGAGAGTCATCATTGTCAAGGTGATGAAGACATATGCCTTCGGGAAGCTGATGGAAGTTGTCAAACCTTCAATGAGCCGGATAAAGGCAGAGTGTGAATATTTTTATAAATGCGGCGGATGTCGGTTCTGGAATGTTGACTATGAAAAGGAACTTGAATATAAAAGACAAAAGGTTGAAGATTGCATAAGACGAATAGGAAAGCTGTCGGTGGAGGTTTTGCCGACCATTGGTTGCGAAGATTGCCGTGGTTATCGAAACAAAGGTCAATTTCCTGTGACGGAAGATGGAATCGGAATTTATGCTCAGCACAGCCACAGAGTGATTGACATTGACAGATGCATCATTCAGGGTGAAGAAAACCCATGCGTTTTGGGAGCGGTTCGTGAGTGGATGGATAAAAATGGAATTGAGCCATATTGCGAAGAAAGTCACTCGGGATGCATCAGGCATATTTATACAAGAACGGGTGACAGCGGTGTTTTGGTTTGCATTGTGACAAGGACCGAAGAGCTTTGCAAAAAGGATGAGCTGATTGAAATTTTGAAAAAGCGTGTGCCAGGTCTTTCGGGTATTGTTCAGAACATAAATCCCCGTCAGACAAATGTTGTTTTGGGGAAAGAATTCCGAACAATCTGGGGAAGTGACCACATTGTTGACAGCATCGGAGACAAAAAATTCAAAATTTCACCCGTTTCGTTTTATCAAGTGAACAATGCTCAAACAAAGGTGCTTTATGACAAGGTGGCAGAGTTTGCTGAGCTTTCGGGCAAGGAGATTGTCTGGGATTTATATTGCGGAATAGGAACCATTGGACAGTATCTTTCCGACAAAGCAAAGAAAATTGTGGGTATTGAAATCGTGGAGAGAGCAATTGTTGATGCAAAAGAAAATGCCAAGCTCAACAAGATTGAGAATGCGGAATATTTTTGCGGAGCGGCAGAGGATGTGGCACACAAGCTGAAAGGCGAAAGACCCGATGTTGTGATTTTGGACCCGCCACGAAAAGGCTGTGAAGAAAGCCTTTTGAAAACTGTGGCAGGAACGAAAACAAAAAAAATAGTTTATGTCTCCTGCAAGCCATCAACTCTGGCTCGAGACTTGAAAATTCTTGAAACCTTAGGTTATAAAACCGAGAAAGTTCAGCCAGTTGATATGTTTCCCCGTACTCACCACGTGGAGACGGTTGCTTTGTTGTGGCGACGGAGTGAAAAGGGAAAGTAAAGATTATTCAAGACGTTTTAAGGGGCTGTGGTATATTTTTCAGCATTTCGAAATACAAAAATTAAAGTACGATAGGTGATAGGACATGCAAATTTTAATTATTTTATTCTGCGCACTGCTTTCTTGCTTGAAAGTGACAATCCAGGGAAACCTGGCAAAAGGGAATATAAAAAGTGTAAAAGATTCTGTTTTGGCAAATGGCCTGGTTTTTGCGGTTGTTTCAATTTTTTTCCTGATATCATTGCGTAATGAAGTTAATGTGAGGATCCTTCCGTATTCCTTTTTCTTTGGACTTTTCGGAGTTATATTCCAGATTTCTTATGCTTTGGCATTGAGGAGCGGGCCGTTCTCAATAACCTGTATGAGTTGTAATTTGAGTATGGTTATACCCATTGTTTTTTCTTTTATTGTATTTAAAGAGGGGCTAACACTCGTAAAGGGCATAGGAATTCTTCTATGCATCGCTACTCTTTTCCTGAATTCAAAGAAGGATGATAAAAAAATCAGTGCTATATGGCTGGTTTTTGTCGCACTGACCTTTCTTTCAAATGGTGGAATTGGGTCCGTTCAAAGAGTATTTGCCAAATCTGATTTTGGCAGCAATGTTGAACAGTTTGTATTTTTTGGGTATCTGTTTGCTTTTTTGATAACGTCTGTCGTTTTCTTGTTTGTGAGAAAAAATGGCGAAGAAATAAATTTGAAGTTAACTCCCAAAAACACAATATCTATTGTTATAATAGGCTTGTTTTTAGGTGTTTTTCAATATACATATACCTATGCAAACTCGATTATTGATGCGGCTGTTTTGATTCCGTCAGTAAATGTGTTAGCCACAATTTTTCAAATGATGGCAGGAAAAGTTGTTTTCCGTGAAAAATTTTCAGCAAGACAGATTGTTTCAATTTGCATCGGGATATGTTCGGTTTTGCTTATGAGTTTGTAGAGAGTTTTAAAAGCGCGAAATAGGAGTTGTTAAAAATGGAAAAAGGAATTAACTTGTTTTGTTATACGGGAAAAGATAAAATTGATGTGTCACGGCAGGTTGAGCTCATGGTGGAGAATGGCTTTGGGCATACCTTTGTTATGGCGGACAATCCTCAGCTGAACGACAGCCTTGTTGACAAGGTGAAACGTGCGGGAATTGTTTTTGACACGCTTCATATGCCGTTTGACGGAATAAACCATATCTGGAAAGACGGAATTGATACTGATGAAACTTTGAGGCGATTGTTTGCAGGGATTGATGCCTGTGCGAATTATTGCATTCCCATAGCGGTTATGCACCTTTCGTCCGGAAGACCTGCGCCCAGGATATCTGATGCAGGACATCGGAATCTGGACAAGCTGATGGAATATGCAAGACGGAAAAACGTGACAATCGCATATGAAAACCAGAGATTTCTTGCAAATCTTGCATCTGTGCTGGAGGATTATCCCGATGCGGGATTTTGCTGGGATGTAGGTCACGAGGGTTGCTTTGCAAACGGCATGAAGTATATGCCCCTTTTTGGCAAACGGCTTTCGGCTGTGCATATTCACGACAATCATTATATGAAAGATGAGGACGAGCATCTTGTTCCATTTGACGGAATCATAAATTTTGAGGAAACGGCAAGGCTTCTTGCAGAATATGGATTTTTGGGCACGGTGATGCTTGAACTCTTCACAAGCGAAAGCAAAATATATGACGGATTCTCAGCAGAGGAGTATTACAGACACGCAGGGAAAGCTGCACAAAAATTAGTAGATTTGATAGAAATGAAAAAGGCTGACATATAGTCAGCTTTTTTTTAAATTGTTTTAAAGAATGGTTCGGATTTTGAGGTCATAATTTCCAGTTCAGGAAAGTGGGCTTCAAAAAAGTCTGCAAGAAATTCACAGATTATGTTTTCGGTTTCAAAATGACCTGCGTCAATTATGTTGAGCCCGAATTCATATGCAGAACGCGCGTGTTCGTGGCTCAAATCGGCAGTTACGTATGCATCTGCCCCTGAATGAAAGGCGGAATAAATTCCTTCCTTGCCGCCACTTCCCGAACACAAAGCAACCGTCTGAATGGTGTCTGAAAGGTCGCCTGAATATTTGATGGCCGAGCACCCGAGATTTTTCTTTACGCTTAGCACAAAATTTTCCATGGACACAGGGTATTCCAGCATTCCAACTCTTCCAATGCCTGAGAAGGGCACGCCCAAACCATCAACGCACTCATCTTCCGTGAACTTTCTTATGTGTTCAAGACCAAGCCGTTTTGCCAGCAGGTCGTTCATTCCGCCGTCGGCTTTGTCAAAGTTGGTATGCATGCTGAAAATGGAAATATTATTTTTTATGGCTGTGATTATCATGCTTGAGATGGGATCACTTTCTGTTACAGAATAAAGAGGCTTGAAAATCAGCGGATGGTGCGAAACAATCAAATCGGCACCAAATTCCACCGCGTTTCTGACATTCTCGGTTGTCAGGTCAAGGCATACATAGATCTTCTGGATTTTTTGGGATTCATCCCCGACCATAAGCCCCACATTGTCCCAGGGCTCTTTCAAGTCCTTTGGTGCGATTTGGTCAAGGGCTTCCATAATTTCGAATAATCTTGTCATTTTGAATTCTCCTCTCCGAGAGTTTTAAGTAGTTCCTTCAGATTGTTAAGAGCGATTTTATTTTCTTCGGATTCTGATTTTTCAAGTCCGTCTATTTTTTTGTTCAGTTTTTTGAGAACTGATGCTTGATATAACGGAAAAAGTTCAGGTGAAGTTTTGTCGAGACCTTTGCCAAGATAAAGCTCTCTGACCGAATAGGAAGTTTCTCCCGACGGAATGGCTGTGATTATGTTGTAAAGCTTATTTTCCTCGGCCTCAAGATATTCTCCGTCAATGGTGTAACCGTTTTGGGAAAGATATTCACGAAGTTCAGCAACCGCGGTCATTGGCTGCAAAATAAGATGTTTTGCTGAATTTGTCACGGTCCTTGATGTCTCCAAAATGTCGGCAATCAGAATTCCGCCCATTCCTGCAATGATGATTACCTCTGCATCAAAGGGGGACAGGGTTTCAAGCCCCGCACCAAGACGGGTGTCTATTCTGTCCGAAAGCTTGCTGCGGCGGATGTTTGTTTCCGCACGTTTCAGAGGCCCTTGCTTTATGTCAGAGGCAATTGCCCTTTCGCACACACCGCTTTCAACCAAAGCAATGGGAATGTAGGCATGGTCGGTGCCTATGTCTGCAGTGCAACGGTTCTTTGGCACAAGAGAAAATATTTTCCGGAGCCTTGGGCTCAGGGCAATGTTGTGTTCTTTGTTTGTCATAGTGTTTTCTCCGCAAATACTGTTTTTATGAACATTATATATAAATCAGGAATGTTTTGTCAACTAAAAAAAGGATTTTCAGAATAAATGCAGAAAAATATTCTATAAGATAACTTTTCGTTAAAATGTAGGTGAATTTATGACCATACGAGAGATAATTGAAGAAAAAGAGCAAAAAACCCTTAGCAAGTATGCTGTTTTGAGTAAAAACACCATTGGAAGAGCACGCAGTGAGACCCCCTGCGACATAAGAACTGAGTTTCAGCGTGACCGGGACAGAATCATTCATTCAAAGGCTTTCAGACGGCTGAAACATAAGACCCAGGTGTTTCTTGCGGCAGAGGGTGATCATTACAGAACCCGTCTCACTCACGTTTTTGAGGTTTCACAGATTGCAAGAACGGTTGCAAGGGCATTGGCGCTTAATGAGGATTTGACAGAGGCAATCTCCCTTGGCCACGATTTGGGACATACCCCATTTGGGCATGCAGGGGAACGGACATTGGATCATCTTTGCCCTGAGGGATTCAGACATAATGAGCAGAGCCTCAGGGTGGTTAATGTTCTTGAACGCAAGGGTGGGCTGAACCTGACAGCTGAGGTTCGTGACGGCATTCTTTGTCATACGGGCGACAAGGAACCTCAAACACTGGAAGGCAAAATTGTTCGATTGGCAGACAGAATTGCGTATATAAACCACGATATTGATGACGCAATCCGCGCAGGTGTTATTCGAGGCGAGGATATTCCAAAAGAGTTTTCTGATGTGCTTGGGAATTCACATTCAGAGAGGATTAATTCGCTCATAAAAAGCATGATAAAAGCAAGTGAAAATCAATCTGACATAAAAATGGAACCCGAAGTTTATACAGCAATGATGGGGCTTCGGAGCTATATGTTTGAGAATGTTTATCGCAATGATTACGCAAAAGAGGAAGAGAAAAAGGCATTTAATGTAATAAAAGCTCTTTTTGAATTATTTCTTGAAAAGCCTGAACTTATTCCTGAAAAGATTCGTTCGGGCAGTTGCAGCGAGGATAATATGATCGTTGTCCGTGACTATGTGGCGGGAATGACAGACCGATATGCAATCAGCCTTTATGAACGGTTTTTTGTGCCAAGTCAATGGAAGGGATAATTTTTGGATAAAGTAAAGGAAACAGAGATTTTGTGTCGAATATTAGAAATATAGGGAGGTGGGAGTTTGAAACAATCTGTAGACTTTCAGGATTTTATAGATGAAGTGCTTCAGAAAAATGACATTGTTGAGTTGATTTCAAGGTATGTCACATTGAAGCGTGTTGGAAATCGTTTTCAGGCTCTTTGCCCACTTCACAACGACAAAAAAACCCCGTCGTTCTCGGTTTCACCCGACAAACAACTGTTCCACTGTTTTGGATGTGGTGCAGGGGGCACGGCGATACACTTCATTATGGCAAAGGAAAATCTTGACTTTATGGAGGCGGTGAAACTTCTGGCTGAACGTGCGGGAGTTCCCATCCCCGACTATCGCAGTGCTGATGAGAGAAACCGCGCGGCGCAAATTCACGAAAAGAAAAAAAGAATGTATGAAATGAATGCCGAGGCAGCAAGGTTTTTCTTTAATAGTCTGATTGCTCCTGAGAACAAAAAGGCACTTGATTATCTGAGGGGAAGAAAGCTTTCAAATGCTATTATAAAAAGTTTTGGATTGGGATATTCTCCCGATTCATGGTCGGCACTCATTGATTATATGAAAACCAAAGGTTACACCGAAGAAGAACTTTTGGAGGTTGGACTTGCAGTTAAGCGTGACAATGGAACATATTTTGATAAGTTCCGCGACAGAGTGATGTTTCCGATCATTGATCTGAGAGGGAACGTTATTGCCTTTGGAGGAAGAATTCTGACCGACAAAGAGGGTGCACCCAAATATCTTAACTCGCCCGAAACACTTATTTTCAAAAAGAAGGACAACCTTTATGCAATGAATGTTTCGAAAAACACCAAGGAGGGGCAATTTCTTCTTATGGAAGGGTATATGGATGTTATATCCCTCCACCAGAATGGCTTTGACAATGCGGTGGCATCATTGGGAACGGCATTTACACCTCAGCAGGCGGAACTTCTGAAACGATATGCCGACAAGGCTGTGCTTTGCTATGATGCCGATGAGGCAGGTCAGAAAGCGGCGCACAAGGCGGGCGAAATCCTTCGTGAGGCAGAAATCAAGGCAAAAGTTCTGACAATTACCGACGGCAAGGATCCTGATGAGTATATAAAGACCAAGGGCGCAGAGATGTTCCAGATTCTCGTTGATAACGCTGAAAGCTTTGTGGAGTATAAAATTCACAGTATTGAGAAAAAATATAATCTTGAAGATACTGTTGAAAAAGTTGAATTTATTGAAGAAATTGCAAAAATCTTTGCAAATATAACAAATAATGTGGAACGCGAGGTTTATATCAAAAAAATTGCCCGCGAAACAGATGTTTCACCTGACAGCATAATGGCACGGGTTCAGGGATTTTTGCGAAAGGCACGGCGAAGTGAAATAAATCGCGAACAAAGACTTGAAAAACGTCAATTTGAAGAAAGAACGGGCGGACGCAAGGATTTGGATAAGATGAGGGTTTATAATGCTGAAAAGCTTCTCCTGAATCTTATTTGCGAAAAGGAAATATTCAGGCAGGTCAAAGAAAAACTGACTCCTGAAGATTTCACAGAAGGTCTGCACCGAAGGCTTGCGGAGATTATTTTTGAAACTCTTGGAAATGGAGAAAGGATTGTACCAATGGCGGTGATTTCCCGGTTTGATGGTGACGACGTCGGTTCGGTGTCTGAGATTCTTTCAGATGACAAAAATGTTGACAACAAGGCAGAGGCATTTAAGATGCCTATGGACACGATTTTGAAATATAAATTGAAAAAAGAGGAAAAGCTGTCCGCACAGTCGGGAGATGAAGAAAAGCTTCAGGAGATTATGGACAGGCTTAAAAAGGAAAAAAGCAGAAAGGCGAAGGGCTATGAGTAGTAAAAAGAAGAATGTTGAGGCAGTGGCAGAAACAAAAAAGGCGGTTTCAAAGGAAATGCAGAAACAAATTGTTCAGGAATTGATTGAACAAGGAAAGAAGCAGGGTGAGCTTTCATATAATGATATAGCTACAAAGCTTGAAGCTGTTGAAATGGGGCCTGACCAGATTGAAATCATTTATGATTTCCTTGAAAAGCAAGGCATTGAAATTGTGGGGAATTTTGGCGATGAACTCCCCGAACTTGAAGAAGATGACGATTTTGAAATAACCGAAGATGAGCTTGCCGATATGTCTGTCCCTGACAGCGTGAGCATTGACGACCCAGTTCGTATGTATCTGAAGGAGATTGGAAAGGTGCCGCTTCTTTCGGGGCAGGAGGAGGCAGAACTTGCTCAGAAAATGTCAGAGGGCGATCTTGCTGCAAAACATCGTCTGGCAGAAGCAAATCTGCGACTTGTTGTCAGCATTGCAAAGCGCTACGTGGGTCGCGGCATGTTGTTTCTTGACCTTATTCAGGAAGGAAACCTGGGCCTCATCAAGGCTGTTGAAAAGTTCGACTACACAAAGGGATATAAATTCAGTACTTATGCTACATGGTGGATAAGACAGGCAATTACCCGTGCTATTGCCGACCAGGCAAGAACCATCAGAATTCCCGTTCACATGGTTGAAACTATAAACAAATTCATAAGAGTTACACGTCAGCTTGTTCAGGAACTGGGAAGAGACCCTCTTCCCGAGGAGGTTGCAAAGGAACTTAATATGCCCATTGACAAAGTTGGGGAGATAATGAAAATTGCTCAGGAACCCGTGTCTCTGGAAACACCAATCGGTGAGGAGGAAGACAGTTCGCTCCAGGATTTCATTCAGGACAATGAAACCCCGGCACCTCAGGATGCCGCAACCTTCAGACTTCTCAAAGAACAGCTTGTTGATGTTCTCAGCACGTTGACGCCCCGTGAGGAAAAGGTTCTCAGATTGAGATTCGGTCTTGACAACGGCAGAGCAAGAACACTTGAAGAGGTGGGCAAGGAATTCAATGTCACACGTGAGAGAATTCGTCAGATTGAAGCGAAGGCTTTGCGCAAGCTCAGACACCCCAGCCGCAGTAAGAAATTGAAGGATTATCTGGAATAGTCTGATTAGCCCACTTGTGTGGGCTAATATAATGAATTATAGTAAAATTAATTTGTCGAAGGAAAGAATGGAGGAGAGCAAATGAATATTTTAGTTACAGGCGGAGCAGGTTACATAGGCAGTCACACCTGTATTCAGCTTCTGAATGCGGGCTATGAGGTTGTGGTGGTTGACAATCTCTCAAACAGCTGTGAGGAAGCCTTGAGGCGAGTGAAAAAAATTACGGGCAAAGACCTGAAATTTTATGAAATAGATATGGTAGAAAAGGATGCATTGGAGACAGTGTTCAAAGAAAATAAGTTTGATGCGGTTATCCATTTTGCGGGACTTAAAGCAGTTGGCGAGTCTGTTGCAAAGCCTATGGCGTATTATCACAACAATCTTTGCAGCACAATCAATCTTTGCGAACTTATGAGTGAATATGGAACCAAAAAACTAGTTTTCAGTTCTTCTGCAACGGTTTATGGAAATCCCCATACCGTTCCGATCAAAGAGGATTTTCCGCTGTTTTGCACCAATCCGTATGGCAGAACAAAGCTGATGATTGAAGAAATTCTGAGGGATATTGCGGCCTCAGATAGCGAGTGGGATATTGCTCTGCTCAGATATTTCAATCCGGTTGGCGCTCACGAAAGCGGTCTCATTGGTGAAGACCCCCGTGGAATTCCCAACAACCTGATGCCCTATATTTCCCAGGTGGCAGTGGGCAAACGTGATTATGTTCACGTTTTTGGAAATGATTATGACACTCCTGACGGAACGGGTGTGCGTGATTATATTCATGTTGTTGATCTGGCAGACGGACACCTTTGTGCGCTCAGAAAGATTGAAAATCACGTGGGAGTTGTGACATATAACCTTGGAACGGGTCGTGGATACAGTGTGCTTGATATGATCAAGGCGTACAGCAAGGCTTGCGGAAGGGAACTTGACTACAAGATTGAAGCCCGCCGCCCAGGTGATATTGCGGCTTGCTATGCAGACCCGCAAAAGGCGAGAGAAGAAATCGGATTTGAGGCAAAAAAGAATCTTGAGGATATGTGTGCTGATTCATGGAACTGGCAGCAACAGAACCCCAACGGTTACAACGCATAGACAATATTCCCGAATTTTTGGAAGGAAAACAGAGAATGAACGAATATCAAAAAAACATAAGGAATTTTTCAATTATTGCACATATTGACCACGGAAAGTCAACTCTTGCGGACCGACTGCTTGAGGCTACGGGGGCGCTTACCAATCGTGAGATGCAGGATCAGGTGCTTGACAACATGGAGCTTGAAAAAGAACGTGGAATTACAATAAAGGCCCGTGCGGTGCGTCTTTTGTATTCTGCAAAGGATGGAGAAAAATATGTTCTCAATCTGATTGACACCCCGGGGCATGTTGACTTCAACTATGAGGTTTCACGAAGTCTGGCTGCCTGTGAGGGTGCGGTGCTGATTGTTGATGCGGCCCAGGGCATAGAGGCACAAACTTTGGCAAATACCTACCTTGCTTTGGAACACGATTTGGAATTGGTTCCCGTTATCAATAAGATTGATTTGCCGTCAGCGCGTCCTGAGGTTGTCAAGCAGGAAATTGAAGATGTAATCGGTATTGAGGCGGAAACTGCACCGCAGATTTCTGCAAAGAACGGAATAAACATTGATGCGGTTCTTGAACGCATTGTTGAGGCTGTTCCGCCACCGCAGGGAGATGAAACAGCACCCCTCAAAGCATTGATTTTTGATTCATATTATGACAGCTACAAGGGTGTTATAGCTTATGTCCGTGTGGTTGACGGAAAGCTTTCAAGCGGTGACCTCATTAAAATGATGGCAACGGGAAGCACATTTGATGTGGTTGAAGTGGGTTATCTTAATCCTCTTGGAATGATTCGCGCAAAAGAAATAAAAGCGGGCGAGGTTGGTTATATTGCGGCGAGCATCAAAAATGTTCGTGATGTGCGGGTTGGTGACACTGTTACAACACAAAACGGTGGTGCCACAGAGCCGTTGCCCGGATATAAAGAGGTTCAGCCGATGGTGTATTCGGGTGTTTATCCTGCCGATGGGGCGAGATATAATGACCTTCGTGATGCACTTGAAAAACTTCAGCTGAATGATGCGGCACTTCAATTTGAGGCAGAAACCTCGGTTGCGTTGGGGTTTGGTTTCCGTTGCGGATTTCTCGGACTTTTGCATATGGAAATCATTCAGGAACGTCTGGAGAGGGAATATAATCTTGACCTTGTGACCACGGCTCCATCTGTTGAATATGAGGTATATAAGACTGACGGTTCGGTTGTAACCATTGCAAACCCGACAAATCTTCCGGAACCTCAGGAAATTGATTATATGACAGAACCGATTGTGGCGGCAAACATTATGACCCCTAAGGAATTTGTGGGAAGCATTATGGAACTTTGTCAGGAGCGCCGCGGAACATATATTGATATGACATATCTTGATGAAAATCGAGTGACGTTGCAATATGAATTGCCGCTTAATGAAATTATTTATGATTTCTTTGATGCGCTTAAGTCAAGAACAAGGGGATATGCATCGTTTGACTATGAAATGAAGAATTATCAAAAGTCAGACCTCATCAAGCTTGATATTTTGCTAAATGGTGACATGGTGGATGCACTTTCCTTTATTGTTCACAAGGAAAAGGCATATGCAAGAGGACGGAGAATTGCTGAAAAGCTTAAGGAATCGATTCCTCGTCAGCTTTTTGAGATTCCGATTCAGGCGGCGGTGGGCAGCAAGATTATTGCCCGTGAAACTGTCCGTGCAATGAGAAAAGACGTTCTCGCCAAGTGCTATGGCGGTGATATTACCCGAAAAAAGAAGCTTCTTGAAAAACAGAAAGAGGGTAAAAAACGTATGCGCCAGGTGGGCTCTGTGGAGGTTCCGCAGGAGGCGTTTATGTCGGTGCTTAAATTAGATTAGTTTTGATGGGCAGATTTTTCAATCTGCCCATTACTTTGGAGTGTAGAGAATGAAAAATTTAGGGATATATGTTCATATTCCGTTTTGCAAGAGCAAGTGTCTTTATTGTGATTTCAATTCCTTTGCGGGGAAAGAAGATATGATTGCTCAGTATTTCTGTGCGCTGAATCAGGAAATAAAGGCGTGGGGAGAAAAACTCAAGGATAGGACCTTCGACACCATTTATTTTGGAGGGGGCACACCGTCTTATGTGGGAGCCGAACTTCTAAGTCAGGTGATTTCGGGAATTTATGCTTCTTTTGATGTATCAGAAGATTGTGAAATTATCGTTGAATGCAATCCGGGAACAATAGATACTGATGGACTCAAAAAACTTAAGATCGCGGGCGTTAATAGACTCAGTATTGGTCTTCAATCTGCTTGCGACAACACACTCAGGGCTTTGGGGAGAATACACAGCGTGGGCGATTTTGAAAAGTGCTTTGAGGAGGCAAGACAGGCGGGATTTGAAAATATTTCGCTTGATCTTATGTATGGTCTGCCGAATATGACAATGGAGTCCTGGGAAAAAACAATTGACAGGGCAGCAGGGTTCGGTGCAGAGCATATCTCTGCATATGCTCTCAAAATTGAAGAGGGAACGCCCTTTTCGAAAATGAATTTGACCTTGCCTGATGAAGATGCTTGTGCTGATATGTATGAGCTTTTGGTTGAAAAGTTGAGAAAATCGGGATATGCGCGGTATGAAATTTCCAATTTTTCAAAACCGGGAAAAGAGTCAAAACACAACCAGAAGTATTGGGAGCTAACTGATTTTTTGGGGCTTGGTGCAGGCGCATATTCTTGTTTGAACAATGTTCGGTTTTCGAATTTTGAGAGAATTGAAACATATATTGAAAAGATTTCAGAAAACGGTTTTGCCGTTGCAGAAAGGACGCCGATTGCCACAGATGAACAGATGAGCGAGTTTGTTTTTTTGGGGCTCAGGTGCGAAAACGGAATTTCTTTCTCTGAATTCAAAAACAAATTTGGGAAAAACCTTGAAGAGGTTTTTGGTGAGCAGATAAAAAAGTATTCCGATTGGGGATTTTTTGCGATTGATGGAGACAGACTGAGGTTTTCGGATAAGGGCTTTTTCGTCAGTAACACCATTTTGGCGGATTTTGTTTGACGAAAGTTTAAAAATTTCTTGCATAAGGGTTGTTTTTGTGATATACTTAATTAGCTAATAAGCTCCTCTGTTGAATTAGCCCTTAGGAGGGGCAAAAACCAAAAATTTAATATTTGCCTACATAGTTAAATGGATATAACAAGCCCCTCCTAAGGGCTAGTTGTAGGTTCGATTCCTACTGTGGGTGCCAAAAAGAACCGACAATTTTGAAAAAGTTGTCGGTTCTTTTGTTATTTTATCTTTTCACTTTTCTCTCTTAATTCTTCACTAAAATCGTCGTTTCCAGAGAATAGATAAAAGAGAATAGCGAAGAGAAAGGGCGGCTTTTCTAATGCAAAGCTTATTTTTATCTGCTTCTATTGAAAATTGAAATGGAAAGTGATAAAATAAAGACAAAGGAGGCTTTATTATGGATTTTATAGAATTTGCTAAAGATAGATTTTCTGTCAGAAAATACAAATCAGAACACTTGGAAAAAGAGGTTATCGACAAGATTTTGCTTGGCGGTCACATTGCACCGACAGGTTGCAACAATCAACCCCAGAGAATACTTGTTTTAAATACTGATGAAAGTCTGGAAAAACTCAAAAAATGCACGGCTTGCCATTTTGATGCACCTTGTGCTATGTTGATTGGCTACAACAAAAAGGAATCCTGGGTGAGAAGATTTGACGGAGCAATGTCGGCTCCTATTGACAGCACAATTGTTGCCACACATATGATGCTCACTGCACACTCCCTTGGGATTGGAAGCTGTATGGTTATGGCATTTAACCCGGAACTTTTGAAGACTGAATTTGATATTCCCGAAGATTATGAGATTACTCTTATCTTGACTTTGGGCAAGCCCGCTGATGATGCTGTGCCCCTCGATATGCACGCAAAGTATAGAGATATGGATGAAACAGTGTTTTTTGAGAAGTTTTAAAAGGTGATTATATGAAAAAGAAATGTATTATTATGGCAATAGTCATAACATCCTGCACTATAATGGGGTTGGTTGATGCGGTGATTCAGCCGGGATACATCACCAAATCTTTGGTGAAAATACCTCTATTTCTTATTTTGCCACTTGTATACGGAATGGCATATAAGGACAGTATTTTGAAAAAAGTACTTGTCCCATCAAAACGTGGATTTGCAATGGCTTTAGCGGTTGGGGCTTTGGTTTTTGCGATTATTATGGGTGCATATTTTCTCCTTAAAGATGTATTTGACTTTTCCAATGTGACAACGGCTCTGACGGGAAATATTGGTGTTACTAAGGAAAACTTTATATGGGTTGCAATTTATATATCCTTTGCCAATTCGTTCTTGGAGGAGTTCTTTTTCAGGGGATTTTCCTTTATGATGTTGAAGGAAAAAGCGAGCAGAAGATTTGCATATGTTTTTTCATCTCTTGCCTTTGCTCTTTATCATATAGCAATGATGATTGGCTGGTTTGACTGGTACGTAATTGTACTTGCAGTTGCAGGGCTTATGGTTGGTGGAATGATATTTAATTATTTCAATGAAAAAAACGGAAACATATATATGTCCTGGCTTATACATATGTTCGCAAATTTTGCGATAAATACAATTGGGTTTATGCTGTTCGGGATTATATAAGCAAAAACCGAGTCGAAGGACTCGTTTTTTTGTTGACAAATGAAAAACTATTTAGCATAATTAGTTATACAAATCATACTTTTTATACCAAGGGAGAGGATTTTGGGTCGGCCTCGAGTCCTGTAGGTTAGAGCAAATAAGCGTAAGTTAAGAGAAGATAAATAGCGACGAAAGTGGCGCAAAATCAAGGCGTTGAGGGGTAAAATCTTTCAAAGCCTTTTGTGCGCGCAAATTTTGGTATTGCCGTTTCTAACGATTTTGGTTCAGAGTTTGCTAGAAAAATGTTAGAAAACTTAAGACACAGAGTTTGAATCTATTTGGGGTAAATTTCAAGAAAAACTTGACAAACTACACCTAAAGGGGTATAATAAGACCGAGAATGGAGATGATAGTAGTGCTTAAGAAAATATATCATGGTTCAAAAGATATTGTTAAAAAACCTGAATATGGAAAAGGTAAAACATATAATGATTATGGATTAGGGTTCTATTGTACCGATACTATAGAAATGGCAAAAGAATGGGGCGTTGATAAGCTTAGGGACGGGTATGCAAACGAATATGAAATTGACACCCAAAATTTAAAAATACTTGACCTGAATGATGAAAAATATTCTATTCTTCATTGGCTTTCTATATTACTTGAAAATCGTGAGTTCGATATTCCGTCTGCATTGGCACAGGAAGCTAAGGAATATATTTTAAATAATTTTAAAGTTGATTATAAAAACTATGATATTATTATTGGGTATCGTGCTGATGACAGTTACTTCTCCTTTGCTCAGGATTTTATCAATGGTACCATTTCCTATAGACAGCTTGCTAACGCAATGCATCTTGGAAACCTGGGACAACAATTTGTACTCAAAAGTAAAAAAGCATTTGACGAGATTAAATT
>JAZRNM010000021.1:0-57747 GCA_045648205.1 Clostridia bacterium | reverse complement strand
ATCAAAGTCATAATAGAACCCGTCATCAATTGCAGGTCCGATTGCAAGTTTCGCATTTGGATATAAATTCTTCACGGCCTGAGCCAAAATGTGAGAGGTTGTATGGCGATAAGTCTTTTTGCCATCTTCGTCATCAAAGGTGAGAAAATTAATCTTGCAATCTGTCTCAGGAGCATAGTCCAAGCCCTTAACTTCTCCATCAACTTCTCCACACACAGCAACACGAGCAAGACCTTCACTGATTTCTCTTGCCATCTCAATAAGGCTTGTCCCATTTTCAAAAGTCTTTATGTCGCCGCCTTTTAATGTAACATTAATCATCTTTATATTCCTTCTTTCAATATAATATATATGCACAGACTAATGTCTGAAAAATGCTTCTATATATAATACACCCTTTTAATAGTTTCTGTCAAGGAGATGACGTGCAAGTTTTTTTATAAACCCTGCTTTTTCTCCAAACTTCTCAATTGTTTCAATGGCATTTGCCGTCAGCTGATGTGCTTTTTCTTTTGCTTTTTCCAATCCAAGCAGTGTTACATAAGTAGTTTTTTCGTTTTCTGCATCGCTGCCTATGGGCTTTCCAAGAACGCTTTCGTCACCCTCACAATCCAGAATGTCATCCTGAATTTGAAAGGCAAGACCAAGATTTTCTGCAAATTCACAAATCAACTTTTTCTCATCATCACTCGCATTGGCAACAATCGCTCCGGACAAAGCTGAAACTCTTATAAGCGCCCCTGTTTTCCGTTTGTGAAGATATGTGAGGATTTCTTCTGTTACATCAGCTCTGCCCTCACATTCCAAATCAACAATCTGCCCGCCAATCATACCATCACATCCGGAGGACTTTGATATTTCAAATATGACCTCCAATATTTGTTCAGGCGTCATACTTTTATATTCCTTAGCATTGGAAAGATATTCAAAGGCTGATGTCAACAAACCATCACCCGCCAGGAGGGCATTCGCCTCACCAAATTTTTTGTGACACGTTGGCATACCACGTCTCAAATCATCATTATCCATACATGGTAAATCATCGTGTATCAGGGAATAGGTATGTATCTGTTCAATTGCCACGCCCACCCTCAGGGCATCATATGTGTCGCCACCTAACATATCACAAACAGCCATACACAGAACGGGTCTCAAACGTTTTCCCCCTGCCAGTATGCTGTAATTCATTGCATCATAAACCATCCTTTGCGGGCACTGAACCTCACGAAAAACCTCTTTGATTTCACAATTAACCATATTTACATAGCTTTCAAGTTGTTTGCTAAAATCCATCAGTTCCTCCAAAGTCTAATTCGCCTCAAAGGGCTTTTCTTCAATTTCACCAAAACTGTTTTTTTCCAAAATGCTTATCTTTTGTTCTGCATTTTTCAGTTGAGAATTACATTCTTTTGTTCTTGCTATGCCCTGCTCATACAGTTCCAGCATTTCGTCAAGAGAAATATTTCCATCTTCCAATTTTTTTACAATATTTTCAAGTTCTTTAAGATTTTCCTCAAAAGAAGCTGCCGTTTTCTTTTCAGCCATAATCTCTAACCTCCAATTAATATCATTTCACAACAGCTTTTATTTCACCGTCAGAAACAATGATAGATATATCGTCATTCGACTTAGCATCATCAACTTTTTTTATCACAGTTCCGTCACTGCCTTTTGCAACAGAAAAACCTCTGCGTATGGTATCAAGGGGACTCAGACTTTCCAGTCTTGACACAGCCAGACCATAGGCTTGTTTCTTATCACCAATCATCATTTTTATACTGTTCTTAAATGATTGATAAATGCTGTCCAGATACATTCCCTTCTCGTTTATTCTGAGCAATGGATTTTTCAGCACCTGGCTGTCTGAATAAAGATTAAGTTGCAAGCCTTTCTTTTCAACAAGACGGCGAACCGAGTTTTTGAGTCGCGAGAACATAACCACACATTTTTCCGCCAATTCATCTGCTGACGGAACCGCGAGTTCAGCCGCGGCTGATGGTGTTGGTGCCCTCAAGTCTGCTGCAAAATCAGCAATAGTGAAATCAGTTTCATGTCCTACCGCCGAAATAATGGGTATCTGACTTTTAAAAATTGCCCGCGCCAATATTTCTTCGTTGAATGCCCAAAGGTCCTCTATCGAGCCACCGCCACGACCAATGATAAGCACATCGGCTGAAGTCTTTTCATTAAAATACTCAATAGCCTCACACAGGCTTTTCGCAGCACCCTCACCCTGAACCAAAGCAGGATAAAGACAAATGTCAGCATAGGGGAAACGCCTTGAGAGAATATTTATTATATCCCTGACCGCCGCTCCCGTTGGCGCTGTAATAACACCTATCCGTTTGGGGAAAGTTGGTATATCTTTTTTAAAGGTTGCGTCAAACAATCCCTCTTTTTCAAGTTTTTTCTTCAGCTTTTCAAACTGCTCATAGAGATTTCCCGTTCCATCCTGAACCATAGCATTTATATAAAGCTGATATTGCCCGTCGCGTTCATAAACACCGACTCTTCCCTCAGCGATAATCTGCATTCCGTTTTCAGGTTTGAAATCAAGACCAATTGCTGAATTTCTGAACATAACAGCACGGATCACTCCCGTCTCATCCTTCAACGACATATACATATGCCCCGATGAATGGTGCTTGAAGTTTGAAATCTCACCCTTGACTTTTATATCATTCAATGCGGGAATCTGATTGAATATATCCTTGATAAACAAATTGAGTTGACCCACCGTCATTGTCATTCTCTCATACATTTTTGTTTCCTCCGAAACACTCAAATCCAACGTGCCCCTATCTCGCAAACACCCACAGCGTTGTCTGTGCTTAAATCAGGTGCCGCAAAATATACGCCAGGCATATTGGAAAACTCTTTCCGCAAAACCACAGAAGACGAAACTCCGCCAACCATAAGAACATTTCTGACGGAATACTTTTTCATTGCATTTTGGGCAGACGCCTTTATGGACTTTGAAATGCAATTCATAACACAATACGCAATTTTTTCACTATCCGAATTCTCGCCAATCATTCGTCTGTATCGTGTTTCCTCTCCCGAAAAATTTATGTATTCTTCATTTACACAAATCCTGGTTTTGATTTTTTCACCCTGATAATTTGCAGCCAAATAATCGAGGTTCTTTCCGCAGGGAAAATCCAAACCAAGCATCACACCAATTCGGTCTATGAACTGTCCCGCAGGCAAGTCCTTTGTTCCGCCCACAATTTCACAATCAAACGAATTCCCGTTCTTTTTGACAAGCAAAAGCTCAGTTGTTCCTCCTGACAAATGATAAACAAGAAAAGGTTCGGTGCATATATCGTACTTTTTGCAGGAATATATGGCTGCCATTATGTGTCCGTCCTGATGAGAGGTTTCAACATAATCCGCACACAAAACATCTGCAATAACTTTTGCAAAGGATTGTCCCGCCAGAAACACCGGCATATATGACCCTTCAACGCTCCTTGGTCTTGCGCTAACAGAAACCACAGCTTTTTCAAATTGGCCAAAATCCAGTTTTTCTCTTAGTTCATCAAAAAGCACCGGCAGATTCTTAACGTGCTGAAAAAACGCATCTGATTGTCTGAGTCCGCACTCACCACTTTTTACGTCAAGCATTTTTTTTGCGCTGAGAATTTCGTCACCAATCTTAATCGCAACCGACGTGGTGTAACAGCTTGTATCAATGCCGATAACTAACTTTTCATTCATAAGCAGCACCTATTTCCCGCTGATTTTTCCCAAAATTCCGTTCACAAAAGGCGCAGCTTCCTCACCATCAAATTTTTTTGCCAAAGCAACAGCTTCATTGACAGCAACAACCGACGGAATATCCTGACAATATAAAATCTCAAACACAGCAAGTCTCAAAACTGCTATGCAAACACAAGACATTCTTTCAACTTTCCAATCTTTTGATGCTTCACCTATTTTGCTGTCAATTTCTTCAATTTTCGAAATGACACCACAAACTGCACGGCGAATATAGTCCTCCTGCTCACCGGGTTTGTATTCATCAATAAAATCCTGAAGTATTGCTTCGATTTCATCAGGCTGAAATTTGTATTCAAAGAGCAGTATAAACGCATACTCTCTGGCTTTTGTTCTGTTCATATCATATCTCCAACTCTGAATCTTTTGTATTTATTCTTTACTCTTCTTCCGAGTCCTCAGACTCCACTGAAGTCAGTGTTTCCTCCGCTTTGACAGCAGTGTTAACTCCTTCAACACTAACATTAACCGCAACCACATTGAGCCCGGTCATTGCTTCAACTTCATTTTTTGTCTTGTCCTGAATTTCCCAGGCAACATCAGGAATCTTGACACCATATTCAACAACCACAGACATATCAATTTTTACATCCTTATCCGTGATCATGACTTTGACTCCTTTTGAAGGATTTTTCTTTCCGAGAAGTTCCGCAAATCCGCCCGTCAGTGAGCCAAACATTCCCGCAACACCATCAATGCTTTTTGCGGCAATTGACGCAATTGTTGCAACAACTTCATTGGATATGCAAACATTTCCCTCCTGATCAATATTTGTAGTAAGTTTTGTTTCTTCCGTTGCCATAACATTCCCTACCTTTCAAATTATATATCTTATTTGCAATTTCAAAATATTATAATTAATTTATTATATCATAATATGTGTGGTTTTACAATTATTTTTTCAATATTTTTTATTCACTAAATCAAAATCCCCACAAAACTCCGACTGCCGCACCAATCGCGAGATAAAGCAGCGGATGTTTTTTCAGTTTGAACACCATAAAGAGAAGAACCGCAAACAATAAAGCCTTCCTGAAATCAACCATTCCAATCAGGCTTCCCGCCTCACCAGTCAGAAAATTCTGTCCAAAAATCGTCAGCACCGAAAGAAACAACAGTCCCACCACAGCCGCACGCAAGCCATAAAATAGATTCTTCACCAATTTGTTTTCCTTAAACTTCTCCAAAATTGCCGACACAATCAAAATCACAATAATACTGGGCAAAATGAGAGAAAATGTCGCCATAATCCCCGCACCAACACCACCTGCCGTGTAACCCACATAAGTCGCAATATTAACACCAATAGGGCCCGGGGTTGATTCAGAAACCGCAATCATATTCGTAAGTTCTTCTGCCGTGAGCCAGCTGTATTTTTCTGCCATTTCAAACAAAAACGGAAGTGTCGCAAGTCCCCCACCAACAGAGAAGAGACCAATCTTGAAAAACTCAAAAAACATTATCAGATAAGTCATTTCGCACTACCTCCGTCATTCTTTGCCCGTTTTTCTTTCAAAGCGAGATAAACAATCCCCAAAACACCGGCTGAAATAATGATTATGATAGTCGAAATATTCAAAAACAGTGCAGCAAGAAATGCTGACGCCGCAATTACAAAAGAGAACGCATCAACAATTCCCGATTTTCCTATTTTCAGGATAGCCTGAACCAGAATCGCGCAAACAGCCACACCTATCCCCTGAAACGCAGACTTAACAATCGAATTGTCATATATGCTCTGAAGCAAGGTTGTAATAAGAGATATAATTATCACCGACGGTGTCACCACACCAATTGTCGCAACAATCCCGCCCAAAATACCTTTTCTTTTGTGCCCGATGAAAGTTGCCAGGTTAACCGCAATTACGCCCGGGGTGCATTGGCTTATGGCAAAATAATCCATAATCTCTTCCATTGTTGCCCACTTATGCTTTTCAACCACCTCGCGTTCAAGCATAGGCAGCATCGCATATCCTCCACCAAATGTCAGTAGCCCTATTCGGAAAAAGCTTGAATAAAGTATCCAAAGTTCCTTAATGTAATTCAATTCATCATCCCCACCGTATTTTACTGTTCTCTTGTTATATTATATAATATTATTCCCCATATTGCAAACTATTTTTCCTCAAATTTACCAAGTTGACAAATTTTTGTTTTGGGTGTATTATTGTGTAAAATAAACTTTATGGAAAGAGGACAAAAATGACAGACAACAATATTCAAAAAATCAACAACCAAAGTCTTGGCGAAGAAATATTCAATTCTGTTTCTCACGGCGTCGGAGCTATTCTTGCCATCATTGGGACCGTTATTGCTATTATTTATGCTTATTTGCACGGTGACACTTTGAGTATTATCTCTGCGGTATTCTATGGCTTGGGACTGATTATTCTTTACACCGCATCAACTCTCTATCATTCATTGACAAATTACACAGCAAAACGCATTTTTCAGATTCTTGATCATTGTTCAATTTATATTCTCATTCTGAGTTCATATGTTCCCGTGTCCTTGTCACTTATGAGAGGCTCCCGAGGTTGGCTTTTGTTTGGCATAAATGCTGCATGCACTGCACTTGGCGTAACATTCACGGCAATCAATATGAAAAAATTTCACCCGATTGCTATGGTATTGTATATCCTTATGGGTTGGTCAGTTGTATTTTTAGGCATCCCCACCCTTGCAACTCTTCCCGCACCTGCTATATGGCTTTTGGTTTCGGGAGGATTGTGCTACACCGGCGGAATTGTCTTTTTTGCTTTAAAAAAGCCTCGTTATATGCATTCCGTATGGCATCTTTTTGTTCTCGCAGGAAGCATTCTGCAATATTTTGCATTTTTGTTTTATGCACTTCCGTTTCCGCGTATGTTTTAAATGATTTAGAAAATTAAGGAGTGACTTCTTTGAAGTTAGGAATAGTTTTTGAAGGCGGTGCAAGCCGCGGTTTGTTTTCCTGCGGTGTTATGGACGCACTTTTAGAGGAAAAAATTTATGCCGATTATGTAATCGGAGTTTCTGCCGGAATTGCATATGGAACAAGCTATGTATCTAAGCAAATAGGCAGGAACCTCGAGCTTTCAACCAAATATATGCACGACAAACGATATATGGGAATAAGGCATCTTTTGAACCCCAAAAACCGCAGTTATTACAATATGGACTTTGCTTTCAAGCAGATTCCAAATAAGCTTGTGCCTTATGATTTTGATGCATTTGATAGGTTTGAGGGAAAATCAATTGCAACCCTGACAAATATGAACACAGGCGAAGCGGAATATTTTGAGCTTCCGAAATTTGACCACGACAGACATATTCAGATTATCTGGGCAAGCTGCGCGCTCCCGTTTTTGTTTAAGCCGGAGGTCATTGACGGAGTGCCCTATATGGATGGTGGAATTGCAGACCCCATACCATTCAGGCGTGTAATTGAGGAAGGCTGTGACAAAATTATTACCGTTCTGACCCGTGAACGAAACTACACAAAAAGTGGTGAGTTTTCGGTTAAGCTGGCACAAACAGCATACAGAAAGTACCCCCAATTTGCAGAAACGCTCAGTAAACGACCAAATCAATATAATCAGGTGCGCAACGAAATTTTCGATTTGACCGACAAGGGCGAAATGATTACTATAATGCCCCACGACACATCCAATTTCAACAGAACCGAACGCAACCCCGAAAAACTGCAAATTATGTACAACGACGGATACAACACAACAAAGGCAATGATCGATGAAATAAAAGAATATTTGACATAAAAAAACTGCCTGGCGCAAAATAACGCCAGGCTTAATTTTTTAATCAATTTGAAATCATTTATATATCACATTTCATTAAATCTTCAAGGCTTTCCCGTTTGACAGCAACATATTCCTTGTCTTTTGTAAGCATTACAATAGGCAGACGCGGAATTCTGTTGTAATTTGATGCCATTGAATAATTATAAGCACCTGTTGTCATAACAGCAACAACATCTCCCCGTGCAACGTTTGATGGCAACTTCACATTTTCCTGAATTATGTCGCCACATTCACAGCATCTTCCCACAACTGAACATTCCATATCTGATTCTTCGTTCATCTTGTTGGCAAGGACAACAGTATACTGTGACTTATAAAGTGCAAATCGTGGATTATCGGTCATTCCGCCATCAACAGAAACATAATTTCTGTATTCCGGAATTTTCTTAACAGAACCAACTGTATAAAGAGTTAATCCAGCATCCGCCACTATGCTTCTGCCAGGTTCCATTCTGATAGCAGGCACATCAATTCCCAATACCTTGCATTTTTCTTTCACTGACTCCGCAACCAGTCTGATGTTTTCTCCAATGTCGATAGTTGGGTCATTCTCAACATATCGAACTCCATAACCTCCGCCAAGGTTGAGTTCCCTCGTCTTGAATCCCATCTTTTTCTCTATATCAGCAACAAACTTCAGCATCACATCTGAGGTCTTGAAATATACATCTGAATCGAACACCTGAGAACCAACGTGGCAATGAAAACCTTGAAGGTCAATGTTTTTCTTTGACAGTGCAAAGCTCGTTATGTCTTCCGCCGCTCCCGTTTCAATGGCTGAGCCAAATTTTGAATCCACCTTGCCGGTGGCAACCTCATCATATGTGTGAGGATCAATCCCAGGCGTAATTCTTATGAGAACCTTGGGGCACACTCCTGATTTCTCAGCCAATTTGTCTATGGAATCAATTTCCTCAAAACTGTCTGCCACAAAACAACCAATCCCGCACTTGAGAGCATAATCAATGTCTGCATCGGTTTTGTTGTTTCCGTGAAAATATACCTTTTCCATTGGAAATTCTGCCGCCATTGCAGTGGCAATTTCTCCCGAAGAAACAACATCAACACCCATGCCCTCTTCCTTCATGATTCTGTATATCTGCTTGAAGGATGCAGCCTTGCTTGCATAAAGCGGCAACGCATCGTTGCCAAAATATTTTCTCATTGCATCAAGATAAACCCTGCAATTGTGACGAATTCTCTCCTCATCCATAAGATAAAGGGGTGAGCCATATTCCTCTAGCAGTTGTGTGGTGTCACGTCCTGCAAAGGTCAGATTTCCGTTTGCTGTGACATTTAAATTTTCACAAATCATATTTTTCCCTTTCGCCTTTAAAATTCGACGCCACATTCTCTCATAATTCTGAACATATTCTGCTTTTTCTCCTCATCCATTGGAGTAAGGGGAAGTCTCAGATAGTTTTCTCCATATCCCATTGCAGCAGTTGCCGCCTTAACCGGAATTGGGTTAACCTCGCAGAAAAGAGCATCAACAAGTTCAAGATATTTGAGTTGAAGTTCACAGCTTTCCTCTGTGTTGCCCGCAAAAAAGCTGTCACATATTCTGACCGTCTCTTTTGGGATAACATTTGAAAGAACTGATATAACACCCTTGCCACCCAAAGACATAATAGGCACAATCTGGTCATCATTTCCCGAATAAATATCGAGTTTATCCTTCACCAAAGATGCGATTTTCGCTATCTGTGAAATATTTCCGCTTGCTTCCTTTATTCCCACAATGTTTGGATGTTCTGCAAGAGCCAGACAGGTTGCAGGTTCAAGATTACATCCTGTTCTTGATGGAACATTATACAAAATTACAGGCTTTGTGCTTGCATCTGCGATTGCAGTGAATGATTGAATTAAACCCTTTTGAGTTGCCTTGTTGTAATATGGTGTAACAACCAAAACGGCATCTGCACCTGCCTCACAAGCAAATTTTGTCAGTTCGATTGCGTAAGCGGTGTCATTTGAGCCTGTTCCTGCAATTACGGGAACACGTCCGGCAATTTTGTCAACTGCAAATTTAATAACCGCTTTATGTTCATCATCTGTGAGTGTTGAACCCTCACCTGTTGTTCCTGCAACAACTATTGCATTGATTCCCTCTTCAATCTGCCATTCAATCAGTCGCTCAAATGCTTCATAATCAACACCCTTCTCATTAAGCGGTGTCACTATTGCTGTTGCAACTCCTGTGAATACTGTTTTTTTCATTTTAAAAACTCCTTTTTCTGATTTTGGCAAATAAAAAATGATAGTTGAACCCAACTATCATATGTAAATGCATTACACCTAACATTCAAATATGATAGCCCTCCGCATCAATGCGACAACGAGCGAAATCTTATTTCCGTTCGCCAGACCGGTTTTTTTGCCAACAAACCGTCTTCGGCGTCTGCCCCTTTCAGCACATTAGCTTTGGCGAGCTCAAAAATCTGCCTACTGATGACACAACGCGCCTCTATCTCGAACATAATTATACTCAATATATATACTTTTGTCAATACATTTTTCATTATTTTCTATCCCAAATAAAAATCCGTCAGGAGCATCAAGGAAAAACCAATCAACAGAGCATAGGTTGCCCCCCTCTGGCTTCCGTGGGAATGGGTTTCAGGAATCATTTCATCACTGATGACATACAGCATTGTTCCGCCTGCAAAAGCAAGTGCAAACGGCAATATTGCAGATGAAATGCTCACTGCAAAATATCCGAGCAAAGTGCCGATTATTTCCACCACGCCTGTTGCCAGAGCACAGATCAGGGTTCTCTTCGGGCTTATCCCTGCCGCAAGCATCGGACCGATGATAACCATACCTTCTGGTATGTTCTGGAGTGCAATTCCGCCGGCAACCAGGATTGCCTCTGAAACATTTTCTGTGCCAAAGCTTACTCCTGCCGCAATTCCCTCCGGAAAATTGTGAATGGCAATTGCAGTCACAAAAAGGATAACACGGTTTATCTGCTGTGTTTTTTTAGGATGCTTTTCCTCATTAACACCCGCAAACGAATGCAAATGCGGTACAATCTTGTCCAATATATTTATCAGAAGAGCGCCGCAAAAAATTGCTACAACTGTCACAATCGGCGCAAAGGTGCCTCCATATTCCATAGACGGCAAAATCAGTCCCACAACCGCCGCCGCAAGCATAACTCCGGCTGCAAATCCAAGAACGATATCTGAAAAACGATGTGTGATGTTTTTGAAGAAAAAGCCTATAATTGTTCCAAACATTGTTGCAAAACCCACACCAAATGCGGTTAATAATACAATCTGCATATTAATCCACTCCTTTCAATAATCTTCTCAAAGGCTTGTAAATCACCAATGTTATCGTCGCCACAAAGACAACCTTGACAAGATTAAACGGCGCCACACACAAAACCACAAATTCAAGCATTGTATCTATCTGTGGCCATATTTTTGCAGCCATATCAAAGAATGCTTCAACGGGCATTTTGAATGCCACGGCATATATGGGAAGCATCACAAAGGCATTTATCAGGCAACCGCCAACAATCATAGCAATGCCACCAAGCAAAAGACCGGTTATTGCACCCTTTTTGCTTTTTGTTTTCTTATACACAAGAGCCGCAGGCAAAACAAAAAGCACACCCATTACAAAATTGGCAATTTCTCCAACCCCTGCAGTTACCGTTCCGTTGATAATGAAATTAAGTAAGATTTTTACGCCTTCAATCACCACTCCGGCAATTGGTCCCAAAGCAAAAGCACCGAGAAGCACAGGCACCTCACTGAAATCAAGTTCATAAAAAGGTGGTGCCACAAAGGGAAGCGGAAATTCAAACAGCATCAGAATGGTTGCAACCGCCGAAAGCATCGCCACCTTCACATTCCACACAGTTTTATTATCCATCAAAAACACTCCTTTATGTCATTGGAGCAAACAAAAGCCCCAATTTTAAAAATCAGGGCTCTCTGTCACTAAAAGAAATTTACATCATCTTCTCACATCCAGACTTTACTGTCGGTTTTGGAATTTCACCAAATCAATCGCAAACTGCGAGTCGCGGACTTTGACCGCCGGTAGGGAATTTCACCCTGCCCCGAAGAATTATACCATCAATATATCATTTTATTCAATTTTTGTCAATATGTGAAAGTTTACTTCACAAAAAATCTGTATTCTGCCGCACCATTGTCATCGTTATATGAAATCATTTCGAAACCGTAACCGCTTTCTTCTGCAACTGTTTTGTATACCGTGCGGGTTGTTTCAACATACCACTTTGAAGGTGTGTGTCCGGTTTCTTTCATATACTTAACAGCAGGACATTCACTGACAACAACATGGAGTTCGTTGTCTGTCAGAGTGCACTTCACATTATCAGGAGCCTTTTCAAGCTCATAAACATGCTCAATGTTTTCCTTCATTGCAACAAGTCCGTTTTCACGAATTTTTTCAATAAGAGGTTTATAATATGCCTTTGCAAATCTTGTCAGATATTCAATAACGTGTGCTTCCCCAAACTTTTTGCCTAAATAATCGATGCCCGTGCTTCCACCTATGTGAAAATCTCTATGGAAGTACTCGTTGTCTGACGCTTTCACATCCATTGAAAGCTTTTCGCCCTTGCAGTCTGCAGGAACAAATTCCGGCTTAATCTTGAAGCTGAGATAACATTGAGCTTTGTCAATGCGTGACCAATCACTGATATGTGGTAAAATTCCATACTTTTCAAGCTGTCTTGCATAAATAACCTCGCAATGCTTGCAGTAATCATAATATGGTTCCATATATGTAAGTGAATTGAGCATTCCTCTTGAAGGACACTTTCTCATATCAATGCTGAAAGTACCCTCAACTTCGTCAAGCTCCATTCTGAAATCGCATGCCTCTTCGTTGAGAGACTTTGACCAGTAGTCCCAGCAACCACGGATACCTTTACCGTCAACCTTTTTGCCCAGCATTTCTGCTAGATTTGTGTCAGAATTCTCGTTCCAATAGGTCAATACCGCATCATAACCGCCAAGTTCTTCGAGATATTTAAAAAGCTCACTGTAGGATGGTATAAATTCTGTGCATGAAATCATTTTGCTTCCTCTTTTCTGTTTTTTTGTTTATTTTGAGAGTCTTGCACCTTTTTTCTGTATTCGGTGGGAAGACAATTATATTGTTTTTTGAAATAGTTGTAAAAACCCTTTATGGAATTATAACCTATCTGTGATGCAATTTCCAGAACAGTAAGGTTTGTGTTTGTCAGCAAATCCACAGCAAACTTCATTCTGAGGTCTGCCACCAGCTCACGATATGTACATCCGTAATATTGCTTGATTATTCTGCTCGCCTGCCTGGTGCTCAAAAACAATTGTTCGGCAATGGAGCTCAAAGAAATTTCCTGACTGTAGGCATCAAAAATAATTTGCTGAAGCTTATATATTCTTATCATATTGCTGTCAGAAATATTAACATATGAGGTAGGTTGTATTTGTGGAGCATCTGCTTTTTTCAAAATTTCAACCAAAAGTTCGTGGGAGTGCAAGCTTAACAACACTTCATCCTCCTGCATAAGATCAACAACCACTTTTTTCAAAACTTCGCGTATTGAATAAAAGTTTTTGATGCAGGTGCATGGCTCAGACAAAGTCTCAACAAGTATATCATACAAGGAAAAGTTGCTTTTGACAAAATTTTTCTCCATATGAAAATTTATATTATACCTTGCAGAACTTGGATTGAGCGTTATGCTTTTGTGTTTTGTGCCCGGAGAGATGATTATCAGGTCATTCTTTGAAAACTCTCTGACTCCATCTTCAAATTTTATTATAAAGCTGTCATTGTTTACATAAAAAACTTCATAATAGGAGTGAAAGTGTAACTGACCATATTTTTTTATTGTTCCGCTGAGTATAACATTCTCTGTTCCACGCGCAGAAATAAACGTGAATTTAACATTCTCTATGTGAAATGTAAATTCCTTTATAATATCCACATTGTCATTTTGTTGCATTGATGAATTCAAAACACTCACCCCTAACAGACTGCTTACTTCTATTTTAAGTTAAGTCCCTTTAAAAGTCAATACAAATTTATGTTTTTTTATGTACTGAGCCGACATAAACTCAAATTAATGTCTTATTTATGTGTAGACATTTCCTTTATTTTGGTATTTAATTAAAAATATAAAATAATTCTTTATCAAAAGAAAGGTGATTAAAAAATGGATAAACTTAAAAAAGGTTTTTATACCGCTTTGGGAACACCCCTCGACAAAAACGGCAATGTGGTTGCAGAGTCTTTGGTTAAAGAAATCAACATGCAGATTGAAGCTGGTGCAAGTGGTCTTCTTCTTATGGGAAGCATGGGCATTCAGTCATCAATCAAGAATTCTGCGTACAAAGAAATCGTAAGAGTTGCAGCAGAAGCTGTTAACGGCAGAGTTCCTCTTTTTGTTGGTGCAATGGACAACTCTGTTGAAAGAGTTAAAGACCGAATCGATATGATTAAGGATTACAACTTTGACGCTGTTGTTTTGACCACTCCATTTTATGCTATTTCAGCAAATGACGCACTTGTGACCTTCTTCGAAAAAATTGCCGATTATTCACCAAAGCCAATCTTCCTCTACGACCTGGCAGTTATTACAAAACAGAAGATTACATACCCCATGGTTCAGAAGCTTTCACAGCACAAGAACATTTTGGGTATAAAATCAGGAGATATTGTTCTTGCACGCCAGGTAAAACTCAATCTCCCCGACTTTGAATTCTTGTTCAGCAACCTCGATGTCTTTGATGTGGCTCTTTCATACGGAATTGACAAGGTTCTTGATGGTATGTTCTCATCAACTCCCAAGAACACCAAAAAGTTTATCGAAGCTGCTTGGGCTGGCAATATAGCTGAATGTTCAAAATATCTTGACAACATTCTCAGTCTTCGTGATTTCTACCTCACCCAGGGTGTGAGCCTTTTGAGTGTCTTCACAAATTCAATGAATCTTTTGGGTATGGATGGAATCTTTACTTTTGACTATGAACACGATGGCAATGATGCCAATATTCGTGCTAATACCGAAAAGGTTATGAAGGAAATCGGCGAGCTTTAATCTTCCGATTAGTTTCCAAAACAAAAATGGGATGTGAAACATTTTCACATCCCATTACTTTTTATTTCTTAGTCCTATTTACTTTCTCCACAACCAGGGTGATATAACAAACGGATCAACATCTGAAAACTCATCACGAATTCTCTTGAGTGTTGACTCAGAAAGGCTTGGAGCATTGAACATCTTGATGTTTTCCACAACCTGTTCAGGAGTTTCACTTCCCATAACCAGAGAATCCACTCCACATGAATCTTTGATGAATGACAAAGCGAGCTGAGCAACCGAAACGCCTTCTTCTGCCGCAATTTCCCCTATCTTCTCAATAATGGGAAGAATTTTCTGATTCAATTCAGGGCGTTCAGGGTCCTGAACAAGAAGATCTTCTTTTTTCTTGAAGAAAATTCCCTGGAGGTACACACTTCTTACAAAAACAGCAATACCGGCATCTGAAACTCTCTTTATCAAGCCGTTTCTGATTGGTTCATTATCAAGAATGTTCAAGGGCAACTGAATTGCCTCAAATCCGCCTGATTCCATAATGGGTTCAAGTGCGTCCTTGTTTGACAGCGAAATGCCTGCATTAATAATAAGTCCTTCTTTTTTGAGTTCATTGAGAGCCTCAATGAGTCTGTCACCATAATCAATAAAGTTGCTTTCGGTGTGACTCATAAAAATCGGAATACGATCAATGCAAAGTTTCTTTGCAGACTTGAGTGCAAAATCTTTGAGTGATGCATAAATATCCTTTGATGTTTCCTCTGTCACTTTGAACTTTGTGCAAATATCAAAATGCTTGTCAGGATTCATCTGAAGGTACTTTCCAATAACCTCTTCACTCTTGCCATAGTCATCAGATGTGTCAAGAATTGTAACTCCGCCTTCATATGCTGCATCAAGAATCGCAAAGCTCTCCTCTTCTGTGGGCATACCATTCTTGTTGTTTACGCCATAGTTCATACCAAGCTGAACCGTTCCAAGTGTCATTTTTGAAAGATTTATACCATTTTTTGTTATTGTTTGCATATGTATTTTCTCCTTATTTCGCTGTGTATCCGCCATCAACGGGGATAACCGTGCCTGTTATATAAGCTGATGCATCTGATGCAAAAAATACGAGAGTTCCCATAATGTCTTTGTCATCAGCCATTCTTCCAAGACAAGTTGCATCACTATATCTTTGAACGAATAAATCAGGTTGTCCTCCGAACAAACCGCCCAATTCAAGAACATTGCAACGAACATTATGTTTTCCGTAATGTGACGCAAGATACCTTGTGTAGTTTGTCATTCCGCCCTTGTGGAAGAAATAATCGGGCATAACACCATCCTGATTCATTGTTGTATCTTTGTAGAGATTATAATCGGGACCAAGCATTCCCATATAAGAACCAATGTTGATGATTGAACCGCTTTTTGCCTCACACATTCTGTCACCAAAAGCACGAGAAATCAGGAAGAGACCTGTTGCATTTATCTCCATACTCTTTGCAAAACTCTCAGCTGTGTCATGATAACCACTCATTGTTCTGAGCACAGAATTGTTTACAAGAACGTCAACCTTGCCTTCTTTTTCATATATTCTGTCACACAAAGCAAGAATGCTTTCTTCACTGCCCAGGTCAAGTGATTCTGCAAAAACTGTATATCCTTCGTCACGAAAACCCTTTGCAACCTCTTCATTTGCGGCAACATTTCTTGATGCCATATATACTTTTGCGCCTGCCATAGCCAATGCCTTAACCATCTGCTTGCCATAATATCCTGCGCCACCACTGATTACAGCGACCTTGCCTTCAAGCGAAAATGTTTTCATAAAATCATTCATCGTTATTCCCTCCAAAAATTTCTTTCTTTCATTTTAACATTAACAACTCCAATAATACAATTGTCATAAAAGACATATTATTTTCGTTTTGTCCTATTTTACCATATCGCACTGATACTACCTGATGTTTCGGTCAATATAATCTTCATTAAGCTTTGAATAGGCTATTTTCTGACTTTTGTATAGTCCAGAATAACCCGACATCATAAAACTAATGCCACACGCAACAGCAAAAAACAATATGTTTCCATCGCCAAACATTTCAAATGCCAGCATAACTGATGCTACCGGACAGTTTACCACACCGCAAAACAGCGTCACAAAACCGATAGCGGCTCCAAGACTTGGGTCCATCCCCAACAGACCACCCATGAAACAACCAAAGGTTGAACCGATAAAAAAGCTCGGCACAATCTCTCCACCTTTAAACCCTGCCGCAATTGTTATTGCCGTGAAAATAATCTTCAACAAAAACGCAACCGGGACAGCCTCACCCTTGGTCAAAGCTTGGGTTATCACACCCATTCCGGCTCCATTATAGTCCGTTGTTCCCAACACTTTAGTCAAAAGCACAATCACCGTTCCACCAACAAATGCCCGGAAATATGGATTTTTCAGGAATCTGTCCATATACTTTTCGCACTTTTTGATTGATGCACAGAACAAAATGCTCACCAATGCACAAAGCAGAGCCAAAATAATCACTCTCAGCATCAGCATTATATCTATGGAATAGGTGTTTATATTGCTAAAAACATCATAGACCGCACCCATTTTCAGAGAAACATAATAGGCAACCACTGATGCCAAAAGGCACGGGACAAGGGCAGCATAGTGCATAACCCCCACACGTGTTACCTCAAGTGCAAAAAATGCAGCCGTAAGGGGGGTTCCAAACAACGCAGAAAAAACACTTCCCATTCCTGCCATAACAATTATATGATTGTCGTTTTTGCTTAATCTGAAAGCTCTTCCCATATTGTAGCCTATGCTTCCGCCCAACTGAAGAGCTGCACCTTCCCTGCCAGCGGAGCCACCCAGAAGATGGGTTATAGTTGTGCTTACAAATATTAACGGTGCCATAACCAGCGGAACCTTTTCATCATCTCTCGCCGCTTCAAGCACGCGATTGGTGTCTATTTTTCCCCACCTCTTGCACAACTTATAGATAAATGTAATAATAATTCCGCCCAAAGGCAAAAAGTACAACAGAAAACTGTGTTCAGACCTGAGTTCGGTAACATATTCTATGCTTTTGTGAAACAAGTTACCAATTAGTCCGCCGGCAACCCCGACAAGGGTAGCCACAAGCAACCATTTCACCAGGGTTTTTAAATAATCAAAAGAAATTTTAAATTGTTCTTTCATTTTTCCTATGTCAATAATTCTCCTTTCTCCAAAAAAACCGAATACCAATTTTCAGCATTCGGTTTTTATGTTAGTATATTACTGTTTTTTTGCCATTTCCAGCTTTGTCTGTCTGCGATGCTTAACTTCATCAGGCATTGGCGTAATATCCCCTGCAGCAGTCAGTGCCTGCCTTGTGAGAAGTGGTCCAACCAACTCATAAATCAAAACAGCAAAAAGTGTTATGTTTCTTATAAGATTCCCCTGCTCTCCAAGCTGCATAGCTGTTGCACACATACCAAGAGCAACACCTGCCTGTGGCAGAAGCGTTATTCCCAGATATTTGCAAATGTTAGGCGCACAGGAAACCATTTTTGCACTTACAAAGGTTCCAAAATATTTTCCCAAAGAACGGAAAAGAATATACACCATACCGATAACAACAATTGCAACGTCGGTAAACACACCAAGTTCAAGCTCAGCTCCGCTTACAACAAAGAACAATGCAAAAAGAGGTGAAGTCCATTTATCGGTTTTTGTCATCAAATCTTCAGACAAAGGACAAATATTACAGAAAATTGTTCCCAACATCATACAAACGAGAAGTGAGGAAAAGCTTATGTGAACAGAGCCAATATGGAAATCAACCATAGAAAGTGCCACGGTCAAAAACACAAACGCAATTGTCATATTGAGTCTGTTGGTGTTTGAGTTAAATAGCTTTTCAAGTTGAGTGAGTATCCAACCCATAACCGCACCCAAAGTCAATGAGCACACAATTTCAACCAGAGGATTCACAATTATTGAAAACATATCCACAGTGCCAACCATCAAGGTTTTAGCAATTCCGAAGGATACTGCAAACACAATAAGTCCAACAGCATCATCAAGTGCAACAATGGGCAAAAGCAAATCTGTAAGAGGACCCTTTGCCTTGTACTGACGGACAACCATCAATGTTGCAGCAGGTGCAGTTGCTGTAGCGATTGCTCCAATGGTAATAAGTTGCGGAACGGTTAATTTGTCAGGCATTATGTAGTGTACAACAAGCAATGCCAAATCAACAAACAAGGTTGCTACCAATGCCTGCAAAACACCAATAACAAGTGCCTGTTTTCCTGTTTTTTGAAGGTCGGAAAGTCTGAATTCATTTCCAATTGAAAAGGCAATAAAGCCCAATGCAACCTCTGCAACAAGGCTCAGAGTTTCAACAGCTTCTGATGAATTAAAGCCAAACCCTTCAACGCCTAAACGACCAATACAATATGGTCCAATCAAAACACCTGCTATCAGATAAGCCGTAACAGAAGGCAATTTGAATGGTTTAAAAACCCTCGTCATCAAAAGTCCAGCCAGCAGGGCTACAGAAACAGATAATAATGTGCTCATAATCTTTCTTCCTTTATCCTATATTTTAAATCTTTCCCATAAAATAGACAAGTTTCGGCAAGAAACTTGTCTATCAGGGTTGGTGGATCTTCAGGGACTCGAACCCCGGACCAACCGGTTATGAGCCGGTTGCTCTAACCAACTGAGCTAAAGATCCTTATTAAATTTACAACAGAAATTATTATACAGTAAAACTGCTTTCTTGTCAAGTTAAAATTTACATTTTTTCAAAAAAGCAGTTTTTCTTATATTTACTAATTCACAGCATCTATTTCAGGTGTATAGAAAAAATCAAACAAGATTGTTAAATCCTCAATACTCATATTTTTAAGAATTGTATTTTTAAATTCAGTCACCCTGACCTTTCCCAAGTGCCTATAAACTTCATACGTTTCTTTTGCGTCAGAAACGTAATCATAAGTATGGTCTTTGAGATATTTTTTCATGCTTTCCACAAGCATTTCCCCAACCTTTACAGTTTCAGGAAAAGTAAATTCAGGTATAACCTTCGTCTCCATACCATCTATGGCAGATTTAAGTCGTCTTTCAAGTTCCTCCTCTGCCAGTTCGTCAAGATTTATTTTTTCTATATCATCAAAATTCACTTCAACTATACACTTTTCAAGTGCAACGCAAACTTCACCTCTTGTAATTGGCTCAGTCCCACGGAATTTGCCGCCTTCTTCAAGCACAAACAGATAGTTTGCCACAAGCTTTTCAACACTTTCTCTTGCCCAATCTGACACCTTATCAGTTATTTCAGGCATAAAATATGTGTCCCCAACCTTTAGAATAGAATTCAGCATAACGCAGACCTGTTCACGTGTGACAGCCTCGTTGGGAGCAAATCTGCCATCCCCCATACCTTTTATGTAACCCGCCTGAAATCCGGCTAACACATCACCATAAAACCAATCTGATTCGCTTACATCTGTAAATATATTCTCAGCTTCCACAGAATATCCATACATTTTGTTTATCACCGTAACAAATTCTGCACGGGTAAGAGTCGCCTCCGGTCTGAATGTTCCATCACCAAAACCTTGAATATATCCTCGATTTTGCATTTCAGAAACAGCTTTTCCCACATTGGAGTTTTCGTCAACATCAGAAAATGCCTGTGCCGAAACAGACAAGCAAGCAAGAGTTATTGCCAGAATAATTCCGATAAAAGATTTTTTGTTAATCACAGAAGCACACCCTCTCCGCAAAACTACTCCTCAAGCAATTTTATATAATACGCTTTTTTCAAATTCTTTTCACTCTCATAAGCATCCCGGATTTTCTTTATTATAGAAGTATCCGCACCAAGCTTATTAAGTTCAGCTTTCAGCTCTGCCAAAAGTTCCTCCACGCGGGCATCGCATTGAGATAACAAATTCATTGCAGTTCCCATATATTTGCTGACCAGCTCTTTTTTTCCAATAAGGTTTTTCTTTTCCTTGGGCATACTCGCATAATCCTTTTTCACGGAAGCTTCCATCTGACCAAGTTTTCCAAGATAGTATGCTTTCAAGCTGTATAGTTCGATTGCTTTCTCACCAATCAGAGCATCTACCTCTTCCTTGGTTTTTGAGTTGTTTTGAACAGGCTTTTCAGTTTTGCCTTCTTCCTTTTGCTTTATGTTTTCAAACTTTTCATTAAGATAAGATACCGCCTCTTCAACAGACAACTCACCCTTGATAATTTTCTTTTCTTCTTCTGCAGAAAAATCGCTCACAACTGACGGATATTGTTCCTTTAATTCCTGCTCAAGTTGTTTCTTTTCGCTATCAATTTCCCGTGCGATATCTGCACTCGAAGTTGAAAAGGTTTTCACAAGCACCATTATATTATCAAATTGCCAAACTGCCAAAGCAATAACCGAAACAAGAAAAAACAAAATTATCCACAAAACTATTTTTTTCCACAATTTCATTTTCTCACCTCAAAAAGTCTTAAGCTTTGTTTTTAACTTTTCTGCCCAATAGGCAAATGCAGCAATACCTTCATCACCCAATTTTTTATATATAACATCATACCCGGGCCTTACCTCCGGCGGCCTCGAGTCAACATTATGGCAATCAGAACCCATAAAATTCACCAAGCCTTTTTTGACCAGATTCAGAGCTTTTCGTCTTGTGTTTTTCCATATTAAAAAGCTGCTGTTAATCTGTATAAGTGCATTTGATTCCTTCAGCCTGCGTAATACCTCTGCATCATCTTCCTCCTGAAACTCAAGATATCGCTCCACATGTGCAACTATAGGAATTATTCCACCGGCTGAATATATCTTGCTCAAATTCTTATATACAGAGCCCGACCACTTGGAAAATGGCATCTCCACCAACATATATCGTGTTCCGCTTATGCACAAGCTTTCCAGATTTTCCACAGAATAAAGTTCTGCAAAAAACTGAACCTCCGCTCCAACAGCTATTTGTGGTCTTTCACCAATTCCGACACAGTCTGTGAGCTTTTTCAGCGACTCATCACGAGAGTTCACAAACTCCTCTATAGTAATAGTATCAATATAAAAGTGAGGAGTTGCAACCACAGTGTCAACGCCCTGTTCGGCCAACATTTCGAGCATTTCTTTGCTTTCTTTTGTATTCCGACTTCCGTCATCTAATTCAGGTAATATATGTGTATGTATATCTATCATAATTTACCCCGCATTCTTAGTCATATGACCAAAACGGACCGTTGACTCAGTCAACAGCCCGTCCCCTTATACTATGTTATTTGCCACTGCGACTACTATATCCACCATAACTGTAGGTACTATAACCACCTGTGCCACGTTTTCTTTTTTTCTTTCCGTTAGCTGCATAATGGCTATAATACTTCTTCTTGTTGTTATTTTTGTATCCGCCGTTATTGTCAAAGACAACACCGTTCAGCAAAAATCCAAGCACCTTTGCCCCTGCAAACTCCAACTGACCAAGTGCATATTTGATAGCCTCTTTATCTGTGGAGTTCTGGAGAGCAATCATCACGATGCCATGAACGTACTTTGAAACGACAACCGTGTCAATTACCAGGTTAACCGGCGGTGTATCAAAGAAAATGTAATCAAACTCCTGTTCAAGCTTTGACACAAGCATAGCCATATTATCAGAACTCAGAAGTTCCACCGGATTCGGAGGGATATTTCCTGCAGAAATATAACTGAGATTGTTATAAGTCGTCTTGTTTACTATTTCATCGATTGTATTGAGTCCCACAAGATAATTGCTGAGACCGGGAGCATTGGGTACATCAAGAAGTCTGGCAACATTCGGACGTCTGAGGTCGCAATCGATAATCAAAACCTTGGCATCCATTTCAGCAAAGGTGGCTGCCAGATTCAGACAATTTGTACTTTTTCCTTCTGACGCAAGGGCACTTGTGAGAATAATTTTTTTGCATTTTGCCGATGGCAAAGAAAAAATCAGGTTTGTTCTCAAAGTCTTATATGCCTCTCTTACATGAAAGGTTGTTTTGCTGTTGAGAACCTTATCACGAATGTCCTCGAAATTCTGAGCCATTTGTTTTTGGCGTTTGTTTCTCAAAATGTTACTGGGGATCCTGCGCAACTTCTGAAACCAATTCATTTCAAACTTGCCATCATTTAGCTGTTTTGTCTGATTTTTCTCCACTTTCCTGCGCCCCCTTTCCATATTCATAGGTACTTGAACTTCTTCTGTATGAATAGTATCCTGTTCTGTTTGTCTGATTTGAACTGTTTATATCAGGAACAACGCCCAGAATCGGAAGCTTGAACCAATTTTCAAGGTCTTCCTCATTTTTGATTCTCATATCAAAAATTTCTCTTACAACGAAAAATGCACAGCTTATAAACAATCCAAGAATAATTCCCAAAATCATATTGTTCTGGATGTTAGGAGCAACCTTTTTGCCTTTTACTGCATAGTCAATAATTTTAACCGAGCTTGCCTCAACAAACTCCTTTATGATTTCCGGAGCAACCTCTGCGATAACATTGGCAATAATGAAACTATTTTCAGGGTCATTATCCTTGACCGCAATTTTAAAAATTTCTGTGTTGTCAACCGAGCCTGCTGTTATCTTTTCTCTCAAAGCACCTGCATAATAACCCGGCAATCCTTCTTCGTAAAGACGTTCAACAACTTTGTTCAAAACAGTATCACTCTTGACAATTACCACATACGTATCAACAAGCATCTGTGATGCTGCAATATCGCTTGTCAATATCTGGGTCCTATCCTCAGTCTTTTTGTTGTTTACATATATTGAAACTGACGACTCATACTCCGGAACTATCATTGTTTCACTATAAAAAAATGCAATAATCGCCGATATCAAAGTCAACGCGATTATCATGCCGATATGCTTAAAAATTATCTCGGCCAATCTTTTTAAACTTAATTCTTCAAACTGTTCCATGCTCGCACCCTTTTCTCATACATTTTTCTAATTTGAATATGGATTTATTATAACAAACCCATCATTTATTGTCAACAAGAAATTCTTTAATCCACTGCCCTTTTATCACAAATTTCGTTCTGACTTTTTCCCAAAATTTTAAGCAGATAACCTATAGCTGCCAACACCAAAACGCCCACTAACATTCCCAAAAGAGCATTTTTTGCTGCATCATTTATATTATCAAACACAATCAATATGAAAATTACTGTATAAAAGAAAACAGTAGCTGCCTTTCCATACCAATTTGAATGTACAACAATCTTCTTTATGTATAAAATACTACCTGCTACAATCATGGTAAATTCTTTGAGAAGTACAAAGCAAATCACCCACATAGGAATCACTTTTATTATAGCCAGACACACCACCGCCGTAATCTGCATAAGCTTATCCACCAATGGGTCATAAACACTTCCCACATCAGTTATCATATTGAACTTCCGGGCTATCCAGCCATCAACTACGTCCGTAAGTCCGGAAAGCAGAAACAGTGACACAGAAATCCATACGTCTTTTCCGCTCAATACAGAATATGCAAAAAATGGTATGATTATAAGTCTCACCGTTGTTAATATGTTCGGTATCATCAATTTTGCCTCCATATCTTGTTTTTTGTATAAATTTCACATAAAGTTCATTATACTATATATTTTTTTATAAATCAAGTCTATAATTTATTTTTCCGCAATTAAATACAATAAGCATCAAATTTCTTGACTTTTCCATTTAAATATACTAAAATATATAAATGTTGATTAATTTTGGGAGGTTATCTTATGTCAAAGGAATCCCGTCGTCGCCTTGGCGACAGAAAAGACGCAAAGGTTGTCAGAAAAATTGACGGAATGCATCTTATTGTTCCGCTTATCCACCCCAACCGTTGTGACAACGAAGCATTTGTTTCAGAACAGATAGATATAACAGCAATGAAAGCCTATCTTGAGAAGCTGAATTCAGGAAGCCCCGAATTCAAATACACAATGTTTCATCTCATTGTCACCGCAATGATTCGATGCATCACGCAAAGACCATATATGAATCGTTTCATTGCAAACAACACACTCTTTCAAAAAAATGAAATTTCAGCCGCTTTCACAATAAAAAAGTTTTTTGCTGATGAATCACGCGAAGGACTTGCATTTATTCGTGCCAACGAAAACTCAAACCTTGAAAGTATTCACGAAGACATAAAGAGTCAGGTTATGGGTTGCAGAAGTGGAAAAGGCGATACCTCATCAGATGCAATGGAATTTTTGACAAAGTTGCCACGTTTTCTTTCTCGTTTCGTCGGAAAAACAGCAAGACTTCTTGACCGTTATGGAAAGCTTCCTGGTTTTCTCATAGCAACCGACCCCTATCATGCATCTGTTGTTTTGTCAAACCTCGGTTCAATCAAGCTAAAAAGCGGCTATCATCACCTGACAAATTGGGGCACTAATTCTGTTTTCGTCATTATCGGTGAAATAAAAAAACGTCCCATTTTCAATGAAGACGGCAGTTATGAAATGAAGGAAACTGTTGAACTCGGTCTTACTGTTGATGAACGCATTGCTGATGGTTATTATTTTTCAAAAACCATACGCTTGCTGAAAAAATTGCTTGAAAATCCTGAGCTTTTAGAACAGCCGGCATCAACTCCGGTTGAATATTAAGGAGAACACTTATGGAAAACCAAAAAACCACTGCAAAAATGCCATGGAAGAACCACACTGGAGATATTCCTCTCAGTTTGAATTATCATGACGGTTCTATGTTTGACGCACTCAAGGAAATTGCAGAACAATATCCTAACAACGTTGCCTTTGACTTTATGGGAAAGCCCACAACCTACAAGATTCTGGTTGACAAAATTGAAACCTGTGCCAAAAGTCTCAGGACAATCGGCATACGTGAAGGCGACCGCGTGACTATCGCAATGCCAAACTGTCCTCAGGCAATATTTATGTTTTATGCAGTCAACCTGGTGGGTGGTGTTTGTAATATGATTCACCCACTGTCAGCAGAAAAGGAAATTGAATTTTACATAAATGAATCAAACAGTGTAACACTTATAACTCTTGACCAGTTTTATCACAAAATTGAAGCCATCAGACACAATACAAAGCTTGTCAATGTTATAATTGCTTCAATCAAGGACGAGCTTTCAAAACCCATTCGTGCAGGATATATGCTCACAGAGGGCAGAAAAATCAAAAAAATCCCCGAAGATGCTCCGGTTATCAGATGGAACGACTTCCTGCGTCTGGGAAAAGCCTGCTTCTGGAACTACAAAATAAAGAACTCTCCTGATGCACCTGCAGTTATTCTTTATTCGGGCGGCACAACGGGAAAAACAAAGGGAATTGTTTTGACAAACCGCAACTTCAACGCACTTGGAAAACAAGTCATTGCCACAAATCCTATGTTCCGTGTTGGTGACAAAATGCTGGCCGCTATGCCTATTTTCCACGGTTTTGGGCTTGGTGTCTGCATACACACAATGCTTATAAGTGGCGGACGCTGTATCCTCGTTCCCCGTTTTACTCCAAGCAGCTATGCAAAATTGATAACAAAATACAAATGTAATTTTATCGCAGGTGTTCCGACACTCTATGAAGCACTCCTCCGCCTTCCTTCAATGGATAAAGCAGACCTTTCAAGTCTTAAAGGTGTTTTCTCAGGCGGCGATTCACTTTCAATTGAATTGAAGAAAAAACTCGATAAATTTCTCTATGACCACAAAGCTGTTATACAAGTTCGTGAAGGCTATGGCACAACAGAAACCGTCACTGCTTGTTGTTTGACTCCGCCACATATGGCAAAGGAAGGAAGCATTGGTCTTCCCTTCCCCGACACATACATAAAAATAGTTAAACCTGACACCGACGAAGAACTTCCCTACGGAGAAGAGGGTGAAATTCTTCTTGCAGGCCCCACTGTTATGAAAGAATATCTCAACCATCCCGGCGAAACCGCCAACACTCTGCGTACTCACGCAGACGGACTGACCTGGGTTTACACTGGCGACCTCGGGATAATGGACCCGGAAGGCTTTGTTTATTTCAAAGGCCGTGCCAAGAGAATGATTATCACTTCTGGTTACAATGTATACCCCAATCAAATTGAAAACGTTCTTGATTCCTGCGACCTTGTTCATATGAGCTGTGTTATCGGTGTTAAGGATGACTATCGAATGCAGAAGGTAAAGGCTTTTGTGATGCTCAAGCCCGATGTTCCCGCAACGGAAGAAACAAAGCAACAGATTCTTGATTTCTGCAGCAAGCAAATTGCAAAATATGCTATACCAAAAGAAATCGAATTCCGTGCAGAACTGCCAAAAACTTTAGTCGGCAAGGTTGCATATCGTCAACTCGAAGAGGAAACTCTTCAAACCGAAAGAGAACCTGAACCTGCGCTTGTAAATGCATAAAAATACGGCTGAAACGCTCGTGCGTGTTTCAGCCGTTTATGTTTTATTTCACCTAAATTCTCGCTACTCCACTGTCTTTTGCCGCTTTCGCAACGGCTGTTGCAACTGTCTTTCCAACCCTTTCATCAAAAGCCTTCGGTAATATGTACTCAGCTGAAAGTTCTTCATCCGAAACCAAACCTGCTATCGCATACGATGCCGCAAGCATCATTTTCTCGTTTATGTCGGACGCACGAACATCAAGTGCACCTCTGAAAATTCCCGGGAATGCCAATACATTATTTATCTGATTTGGAAAGTCTGATCGGCCCGTGCCCACAACAGCAGCCCCCGCTTTGAGTGCCAAATCCGGCATTATTTCAGGGACAGGATTTGCCATCGGGAAAATAACAGCTTTATCCGACATTGATTTTATTTCTTCTTCCGAAACAATATTGGGTGCAGACACTCCAATAAAGACATCTGCTCCCCGAAGTGCGTCAGATAGAGTTCCCATAAGCTTTTCAGGATTGGTTTTTTTGCTCAACTCAGAATGTGCTTCGCTGAGCCCGTCCATTCCCTCGCAAATTATCCCGAACTTGTCGCACATAATGATGTTTTTAACACCAAGTCGCATCAGGTGATTGGCAATAGCCGTTCCGGCACTTCCTGCTCCGTTTATCACAAGCTTAACCTCATCAATTTTTTTGTTTACCACTTTAAGAGCATTCAAAAGTGCTGAAGCAACCACAATTGCTGTTCCGTGCTGGTCGTCATGAAACACGGGAATATCGCACATTTCCTTGAGCCTTTTTTCAATTTCAAAACATCTCGGTGCCGATATGTCTTCGAGATTTATTCCGCCAAATGAACCTGATATATTATAAATAGTCTGAACTATCTCATCAACATTTTTTGTTTTTACGCAAATGGGAAAGGCATCAACGTCAGCAAACTCCTTGAACAGAACACACTTCCCTTCCATAACAGGCATACCCGCTTCGGGACCAATATCCCCAAGTCCAAGCACTGCTGTTCCATCTGTGATAACCGCAACCAGATTATGTCTGCGAGTCAATTCATAAGATTTCTCAGGATTAGCCTGAATTTCAAGACAAGGTGCTGCTACACCCGGCGTGTAAGCAGTTGATAACGCTTCGCTGTCATTCACCTTGACACAGGAAACAACTTCCAGTTTTCCTTTCCATTCATAGTGTTTTTTTAGTGATTTCTCACCTATATCCATTTGCAATCTTCTCCCCTTCACCAGAATTAATCAAGTCAGTATACCACACTTTCCTAATAATGTCAAAATAAAAATTCCTATGAGCTTTAAAGAATATTTTTGTTGCATATTTGAACACAATATGTTAAAATAATAAAAGTACAAAAAAGGAGGTACTTGATATGAAATATGTATGCGATGTATGCGGTTATGTATACGACGAGGCAATCGGTGACCCGGACAATGGCGTTGCCCCCGGCACAAAATGGGAGGATGTCCCGGAAGATTGGGTTTGCCCCCTTTGCGCGGTTGGAAAAGACCAATTTTCAGAAGAATAATTTTTTAAGAGCAGGGGCGCGGTTCCTGCTCTTGATTATGGAGTGATAAAATGAACATTACAGAAAAAATATTTCACATTGGTGTGAATGATTATGCCATTGACCTCTTTGAAGGTCAGTATAAAGTAGAAAATGGTATGGCATACAATTCATACCTCATTTGCGACGAAAAGACTGCTGTTCTTGACGCAGTTGACAAGAACTTTGCCGATGAATGGCTCGGCAACATAAGTGCAGTTTTGGGAAACAAAGCGCCTGACTTCCTTGTTGTACATCATATGGAACCCGACCATTCTGCAAACATAGACCGATTTATGGAAAAATATCCCACAACAAAGATTGTGGCAAGTACCAAGGCTTTTGTTATGATGAAGCAGTTCTTCGGAACCGATTATGCCGACAGACAAATTGTTGTAAGTGACGGCGACACTCTTTCTCTTGGTGAGCATGAGCTTACATTCTTCACTGCTCCCATGGTGCATTGGCCGGAGGTAATTCTCAGCTATGAAAAGAGCTCAAAAACCCTTTTTTCAGCTGATGCTTTCGGAAAATTTGGCACAACTGACACCAACGAGGACTGGGCTTGCGAAGCAAGACGTTATTACTTTGGTATTGTCGGCAAATATGGTGCGCAGGTTCAAGCCGTTCTCAAAAAAGCATCAAGCCTTGACATTTCAAGAATATGCCCTCTTCACGGTCCTGTTCTTGATGAAAACCTTGGATATTATCTTGACTTATACAACACATGGTCTTCTTATGGCACAGAAAGTGATGGGATTGCAATTTGTTATACTTCCGTTTACGGAAACACAGAAAAGGCTGTCAAACTTCTGGCTGAAGAGCTTAAAGCTATGGGTTGTCCCAAGGTTGCGGTTTCTGATCTGGCTCGTTGTGATATGGCAGAGGCAGTTGAAGATGCTTTTCGTTTCGGCAAAATCGTTCTTGCCACCACAACCTACAACGCGGGGGTCTTCCCCTTTATGCAGGAGTTTTTAAACCATCTCACTGAGCGAAACTTTCAAAACAAAACTGTTGCCATCATTGAGAATGGTTCCTGGGCTCTTATGGCGGAAAAAACCATAAAGGCAGCACTTGAAAAATCCAAAAACATAACCTTCGCAGACAATACCATTCACATAAAATCTGTTATGACAGAAGAAAACAAAAATGAAATAAAGGCTCTGGCAAAAGAGCTTTGTGATTAAAAAAAAAGCCTCCGAGAACTAATTCTCGGAGGTGTTTTTTTGTGAATATTATTATTCAATTATACTTCCGTCAGCATGGAACACGGGAAGCGGTTCAAGATAGGTTATATCCTCTCTTCCTATTGCATCGCCTTCGGCAAGAACTGCCATTCTGCCGACAACCTCACCACCCACTTGATTTATCAGTGTTTCAAGTGCCTCAAGAGATTCTCCGGTGCTGATTACATCATCAACAATCAAAACTCTCTTTCCACGCATCGCATCCGCTTCGTCAGCACCAATGCAAAGTGTTTGCTTGTGAGCTGTGGAAATTGAATTTACTTCTGTGGTGACAATGTCCTTCATATAAAGCTTTGGACCTTTTCTTGCTACTATATAGTAGTTGTGTCCTGCCTGCCGTGCCATTTCGTAAAGAAGCGGAATACCCTTTGACTCTGCAGTAATCATAACATCGCACTCCGGTGCCCTTTTCAGAAGTTCACGAGCAGCATTAACAGTAATCTCCACATCGCCGAACATAATGAACGCACCAATATAAAAATCATCACTCACCTTGCAGAGTGGAAGTTCTCGTTCAAGCCCTGCAATTTTCATTTTATAACACTTTTCCATCCTAACAAACGTCCTTTCCAAAAATGAATTATATCACTTGCGTTACAATATAGATTGCAAACAGTACGAAGGAAATCCACATAATTGCGCTGATATCCTTGATTTTGCCAATGCATACCTTCAAGATAACCCAAGAAACTATACCAAACATAATACCTGTCGCAATTGAATATGCAAAAGGCATCATTATAACTGCAAGAAAACCACCGATTACATCTGCAATATCACCTTCAAAATCCATCTTTTTGACAGCGCTGAGCATCAGAAGACCAACGTAAATCATAGCAGGAGTTGTTGCAAAAGAGGGAACTGCAAGGAATATTGGAGCAAAAACGATTGCAATAATGAACATAATTCCTGTGGTAAGAGCAGTGAGTCCTGTTCTTCCGCCCGCTGCAACACCGGCGCTCGATTCGACATAGCTTGTAACTGTTGATGTTCCAAGACAAGCACCAACAACAGTTCCGACAGCATCAGCCATCAGTGCACCGCCCGCCTTTGGAAGATTTCCATCCTGATCAAGTAGATTTCCCTTCTGTGCAACACCGATAAGGGTTCCAACGGTATCAAAAATGTCAGTATAAAGGAATGTGAATGTTACGATTGCAAATGCTGCAAAATTCTTAACCACAAATCCAAAATCAAATTCAAACAATGCAGGTGCCGCAAAGTTTTCTTTCACTGTCTCAAATGTAAATGTTGGATAAAGGACTGTTGAGAAAATATTAGCATCGAAAGCCCAGCCAATGAGCTGAACAATTATTCCAAGCAACCAGGTTCCAAGTATTCCGATGAGAATTGCTCCCGGAATCCTCTTATATTCAAGAACACCAATCAACAAAAGTCCAACAATTGAGAGAACAACCGGTGCTGAGCCAAGGTCCCCCAGAGCAACAGTAGTTGCAGGGCTTGAAACAATTACACCTGAATTGAGAAGTGCAATAATTGTAATAAAAAGACCTATACCTGCTGTTATTCCCAGTTTCAGATTGGCAGGAATCTTGTTGACAAGGGCTTCTCTGAATTTGAACAATGAAAGAAGAATAAAAATAATACCCTCAACAAAAACCGCTGTCAATGCAACCTGATAGGAACACCCCATTGCGCCGCAAACCGTATATGCAAAGAATGCATTAAGACCCATACCCGAGGCAAGAGCAACAGGATAGTTTGCAAAGAACGCCATACATATTGTTGCAGTTGCCGCAGAAATTGCAGTTGCCATGAAGACTGCCGCCGGTGATGCACCTTCAATTCCGCCGAGATACATAGGATTAACCGCCAGTATATACGCCATTGCGAGAAAAGTGGTTATTCCGGCAAGAATCTCCGTCTTGACACTTGTTCCGTTTTCCTTAAGTTTAAAAATCTTTTCTAGTTTACTCATAAACATTTTCTCCTTATAGTAAAATCATACTCTTATTTTACAATAACTTGACAAATATTTCAAGGGTTTTAAACATTTTTGCAAAAATAAGAGAGCACAGTTTTCTGTGCTCCCAAATTGATTCGAATTAATAAATACCCTGAGCAAGCATTGCATCTGCAACCTTCATAAAGCCTGCAATATTAGCACCGGCAACAAGGTCATAGCCAAGTCCATATTCTTCAGCCGCATCCACAGAAACCTTGTGGATGTTAATCATAATTCCCTTGAGCTTCTCATCAACTTCTTCTGCTGTCCAGCTGTATCTCATTGAGTTCTGCGCCATTTCCAATGAAGAAACTGCAACACCGCCTGCATTTGCAGCTTTAGACGGACCGATAACAACTTTGTTCTCCTTCAGATATTCCATAGCATCATCAGTTGTGGGCATATTTGCCACTTCTATATAATACTTGGTGCCGTTGGCAATAATCTTCTTTGCTTCGTCAAGATTAACTTCGTTCTGAGTTGCACAAGGCATACAAATGTCAACCTTAACACCCCAGGGCTTTTGTCCCGCAAAGAACTGACAGCCAAACTTGTCGGCATAATCCTGAGCCTTGTCACGACCTGAAGCTCTCATTTCAAGAAGATATTCAATCTTCTCCTTTGTGGTTATGCCCTCAGGGTCATAAACATATCCATCAGGACCTGATATTGTCACAACCTTGCCCCCAAGGTCTGCAACCTTCTGACAAACTCCCCAGGCAACATTACCAAAGCCTGAAACTGCAACAGTCTTACCTTCTATTGTATCACCGAAATGGCCAAGCACTTCATTTGCATAATATGTAGCACCAAAGCCCGTTGCTTCAGGTCTGATGAGAGAACCACCATATGAAAGACCTTTTCCGGTGAGAACACCGTTTTCCCAACAAGCTTTTATTCTCTTATACTGTCCAAAGAGATATCCTATTTCTCTTCCGCCAACACCAATATCACCGGCAGGAACGTCAACATCAGGACCGATGTGGCGATAAAGCTCTGTCATAAATGCCTGACAGAATCTCATAATCTCTGCATCGCTCTTGCCTCTCGGGTCAAAATCGCTTCCGCCCTTTCCTCCACCAATAGGAAGACCGGTCAAGCTGTTTTTGAAGGTCTGTTCAAAACCAAGAAACTTAATAATTCCAATATACACAGAAGGATGGAAACGAAGTCCGCCTTTGTAAGGACCAATTGCACTGTTAAACTGAACTCTGTAGCCAGTATTTACATGGATTTTTCCATTGTCATCCTCCCAGGTAACTCTGAAGACAATCTGTCTTTCGGGTTCCGCCATTCTTTCAAGAAGGGCTGCTTTTTCATATTCCGGGTGCTTTTCAACAACCGGAGCGAGACTTGAAAAAACCTCTGTGACAGTCTGAATGAACTCAGGCTCAGTTGCGTGCTTTTTCTTTATCTCTTCAATAACGCTTTCTACATATGACATCAAAATATCCCCCTAAATATAAGACTTTAAAAAATTAATGAAATTATTCTACCACTTTTTTTTATTCATTGCAATACCTTTGTTGAAATTTTTCCGAAAACTTTCGAAAAATATCCTTTTTTACAGTTCACCCTTGACTCAGGCGCTGTTTTTTGATAAAATATATATGCTGAAGGAAAGGGTTCGCCCCAATCCCAGGGCAACGCTTTTGAATTTTATAAGCACCCTTGCGTCAGCATTGGTGCTTTTTATTTTGATCAAAAGGAAGTGATTTTTTGGATACACGAATTGCAATAATTGGGATAATCATTCAAAATCTTGATGCCGCCGAAAAAATAAATCAAATTCTTCACGACTACAATGATTGCATCGTTGGAAGAATGGGAATTCCATATCGTGAACGGGGGCTTTCGGTTATGAGTATAGTTGTTGATGCCACTATGGACACCATCGGTGCAATTTCAGGCAAGCTGGGAATGATTAAAGGTGTCAGCGCAAAAGCAATTTCCTCCAAGGAGTAATCAAGTGCTTATGACAAACATAGAACTTATCAGGAAACTAAAAGCCAATGAGGTTCTTGAAAAAGATGAGTTTATTCAAATTATCTCCACATATGACAATGACGATTTAGAATTTGCCCGTCTTTTGGCACGTGAAACAGCATTAGAACACTTTGGAAACAAAATCTATATCCGTGGACTTATTGAATTCACCAACATCTGCACACAAAACTGTTTTTATTGCGGACTGCGTGCAGAAAACAACAAGATTTCACGATATCGTCTGACCAAAGATGATATTCTCGCGTGCTGCAGGGAAGGTTATGGCTTGGGGTTTCGTACCTTTGTTCTGCAAGGCGGTGAAGACCCGCATTTTGATGATGATTTGATGTGCGATATTATCAGCTCAATCAAATCAAACCATCCCGATTGTGCGGTCACACTTTCAATTGGTGAAAAATCCTATGACACCTATCAGCGGTTTTTTGCTGCCGGAGCAGACAGATATTTGCTTCGTCACGAAACTGCCAACAGTCTTCACTATTCAAAGCTGCACCCCTCACCGCAGGCCCTTGAGTCACGTAAAGAATGCCTTTTAAATTTGAAAAAAATCGGTTTTCAGACGGGTTGCGGTTTTATGGTGGGTTCTCCATATCAGACGTTTGAAACCATTGCTGAAGATCTTTTGTTCATCAATGAACTTAAGCCCCATATGGTGGGAATCGGGCCTTTTCTGCCTCATGAGGACACGCCCTTTGGTGATAAGCCTGCAGGAAGCTTTGAGCTGACACTTCTTCTTCTGGCACTTGTCAGAATTATGCTGAAAAAGGTTCTTCTCCCCTCCACCACAGCATTGGGGACACTCGAGCCAAATGGTCGTGAAATGGGAATTTTGTCAGGAGCAAATGTTGTTATGCCAAACCTTTCTCCACTCTCTGTGCGAGAAAAATATATGCTCTACAATGGAAAAATCAGCACAGGCGAAGAAGCAGCGCAGAGCATCGAGCTTTTGAAAGAAAAGTTCAAAAAAATCGGCTATGAAATTTCCGTTACACGCGGTGACTATGAATTTTAAAGAAAGAAGATGAAATATTATGGCAATCTATAACCCAAAATCCTTGGTAGCTGAGGAGTTTATCAACCATGAAGAAATCCTTGAAACCATTGAATACGCAAAAGCAAACAAATCAAACCGAGAACTTATATTCTCGCTCATCAAACGTGCAGAGGACTGCAAAGGATTGACTCACAGAGAGGCAGCAGTTTTGCTTGAATGTGACATTCCCGAAGCAAATGATGCAATCAAGAGTCTTGCCATCAAAATCAAGGAAAAACTTTATGGCAACCGAATTGTTATGTTTGCCCCCCTCTACCTTTCAAACTACTGTGTGAATGGTTGCACATATTGTCCCTATCATTATGGCAACAAGCACATAACAAGAAAAAAACTGACTCAGGAAGAAATCAGAGCTGAAGTTATAGCACTTCAGGATATGGGACACAAACGCCTTGCAATTGAGCTTGGCGAAGACCCGGTCAATAACCCGCTCGAATATGTTCTTGAAAGCATCAATACAATATACAGCATCAAACACAAAAATGGTGCAATTCGCAGAGTTAATGTGAACATTGCCGCAACAACGGTTGAGAATTACCAGAAGCTCAAAGACGCCGGAATCGGAACATATATCCTCTTCCAGGAAACCTATAACAAGGAAAACTATGAAAATCTTCATCCAACCGGTCCAAAGCACAACTATGCATATCACACAGAAGCAATGGACAGAGCAATGCAGGGTGGCATTGATGATGTAGGAATTGGTGTTCTTTTCGGACTTGAAATGTATCGTTATGACTTTGTTGGTCTGCTTATGCACGCAGAACATCTTGAGGCAGCTCAGGGAGTTGGTCCACACACCATAAGCGTGCCAAGAATTTGTCCTGCTGACGGAATTGACAAGGATAGTTTTTCAAATGCGATTTCTGATGAGATTTTTGAAAAAATTGTTGCGGTTATCCGTATTGCAGTTCCATATACGGGAATGATAATTTCAACAAGAGAATCAAAGGTATCAAGAGAACGCGTGCTGAAGCTTGGTGTTTCCCAGATTAGCGGCGGTTCAAAAACATCAGTGGGTGGCTACATTCACGACGAACCCGAGGACGAAAACTCGGCGCAGTTTGACATCAGTGACACACGTCCTCTTGATAAGGTTGTCAATTGGCTTTTGGAGCTTGGCTACATTCCAAGTTTCTGCACAGCTTGCTATCGTGAGGGAAGGACCGGTGACAGATTTATGTCGCTCATAAAGTCCGGTCAGATTGCCAACTGCTGTCAGCCCAATGCCCTCATCACTCTCAAGGAATATCTTATGGACTATGCATCCCCCGAAACTGTCGAAAACGGGCTGAAAGTTATCAAAACCGAGATAGAAAAAATCCCCAACGAAAAGGCTCGGGAGACCGCAAAAAAATATATTGCAGAAATTGAGAACGGAAAAAGAGATTTTCGTTTCTAAAAAATATAAAGGAGATTTGAAAATGGTTAAACACGTTATTATCTGGAGTTTCAAAGAAGGACTCACAGACCAGGAAAAAGCAGATGCAAAAATCAAAATGAAGACCGAGCTTGAGGCACTTCAGGGTGAAATTGACGGACTTTTGGAAATTAAACTAAACATCGTTCCCCTTGAATCATCAAAGGGTGACTTTATGCTTGACAGTACATTCATTAATGAAGACGCACTCAAAGCATATCAGACAAATCCCAAACACGTGGCAGCAGCCACCTTTGTCCGCTCGGTGGTTGGCGAAAGAAAATGTTTTGATTATGAAATCTAAAAAAATGCTCCCTTAAGGGGTGTTCTCAAAAGGATAGTAAAAGGTCGTAGTGTTTTGCTGCGACCTTTTACCTTTATTCTACCCCCCCACAAAACCTTTAACTCTTCTTTGTTGTATTGATAATTTTACCCTACTGTTATTTTTATATTATTAATAATTCATCTTCCAATAATGGTTAGCCCCTATAACCTGAGCAGTAACCCTAATAGCAAAAGACCCCTTAAAGTATCCACTTAAATATAAAGTTTTTTCAACAAACACTTCAATATTTCCCATAGTATAATAACTTAACACGGAACGAGCGCTTTTATCAGAAGTAACGCTTTCCTTTATTATAGTTAAGTTATCATATATATTATCAACAATTTCACTTTTACTTGCACCTGTAAAATAAATTGAAGCAGAAGCCAATAATTCCTTAACAATTATTGGAACTTGTTCTGGGTTTGATACTGACGCATCACACATAATTTGAGTAATATTCCCATCTATCCCATCTGTGGTGTATGCCTCTAAATCACATCGGTTTTCTGGTCCATACACTCCATTAACAACACATTCATTATCACCAGTTATTCTATTAAGTCCCACATCAGCATTTCCATTAAAATATTCTAATATAGCATTAGTGGCAATTTTCCCAAATTTCCTATAAGGAATGTCGGTAGTTGTTGAAAGTATAATTTTTTCTTTAAGTAATGGCGCCATATTTAACTTTGCTTCTTCTAAATTTTTTCCTTTGTACACCCAAGAAGATTTACTTTTTGCATTATTGCTTTTATTTATGGTTGTTAAACAATTATTTGAAATCTGTATTTTCCAATCCAAATACTCTTCCTCGTAAAAATCTCCCATAAATTCTTCTTGCAAGTAATGAAGTTTAACAATATATGTATCATCAAACTTTTGAACATCAACAATATAACCGGTCCTATCACCACCCCCTGGATATGCTCCTGAGTAATATTCTCCGTTATGAAAGCTTAAAAATTCAAACCCTACAGATGTATAAGTATTCATATTTACCCATATACCCTCAACATCTTCAATAAAATTTTCTTTAGTATATTTAACAGATTGAACTATTTCATCTTCCTTCTCCTTAATTTGAGCTTCCTCTACCTCTACCTTTTGCTTAACATCCTCAACCTTTTCGGGTTCCTCCTTTACAAATGAAAGTGCAAGAACTCCTGCAATTATAGCATAAACCACAACAACAACGATTGAAGATATAATAACAATACGAGCTTTAGAACTCTTTTTTACTGAAACATTCTCTATTATTTCAACATTAGTCCCACACATATTGCAAAAAATTTCGCCCTCATTTACAGATGCCCCACATTTTTTACAGATCCTTTTCATTTGTCTTCCTCCTTAAAAATAAAAAATGCGCCTACCGAAGCAGACGCATAAAAAACGCAAACCCCGATAGTCGCGAAACCAATTTATACAGTATGAGATATACACATACACTAATAAATGGAATTTGCATTTTTATCAAATTCGATTATTAGCATATGCATAAATAAGCATATTATTCAAAAAGAAAATATACCCCAATGCTATATAAATATTAAATTGGTTTCGCAAGAAATATTATATCATGCTTTTTATATTTTATCAATATTTTTTTCAAAAACATAATAAAAAAGCCTGAAATGGCAATAACCATTTCAGACTTAGATTAGCATTTTTTAGTGATAATATCGGTATTTTACAAATATAAGTATTTATATTTTATTTGCTATACTTTTCAACAATTGCCTTGACAATTCTCTCTGATGCAAAGCCGTCACCATATGGGTTAACCGCCTTTGCCATGCTGTTGTAGGCATTTTTGTCTGTGATGAGTTCTTTTGCCATATCATAAATTATATCTTCATCAACACCTGCAATCTTGACAGTTCCTGCATCAACTGCCTCAGGACGTTCTGTTTCATTTCTGAGAACAAGAACCGGCTTTCCAAGTGACGGAGCCTCCTCCTGAAGACCGCCTGAATCTGTCATAACCATATAACCACGGCTGATTGCATTGTGAAGTTCGTCTGCGTTGACAGGTTCAATGAGTTTCACTCTGTCCAGATTGCCCAGAATGCTGTTTGCAACCTCGCGCACTGCAGGGTTAAGGTGAACTGGATAAACAACTTCAACATCCTCAAAATCTTCAACAATTCGTTTCACCGCACGGCATATGTTTTTGAGCGGTTCACCAAGATTTTCTCTTCTGTGAGCCGTCATCACAATTACCTTTTTGGTGTCCCAATTCATTGATGCAAGGGTTTCGTCCTTGAATTTATAATCATCTCTCACCGTTGTTTTGAGTGCGTCAATAACAGTGTTGCCTGTGATATAAATTGTGCTGTCATCAACATTCTCACGGAGAAGGTTCTCGCGATTTCTCTCTGTGGGTGCAAAGTGCATATCCGCAATAACACCCGTGAGTCGTCTGTTGACCTCTTCGGGGAATGGAGAATATTTGTCATAGGTTCTGAGCCCTGCTTCAACATGACCAACTGTTACCTGGTTGTAGAATGCAGCAAGGCTTCCGACAAATGTAGTTGAAGTGTCACCGTGAACCAGAACAATGTCAGGCTTTGCCTCTTTCATGACCTCATCAAGACCTTCAAGACCTCTTGTTGTGATGCTGATGAGAGTTTGTCTGTCCTTCATTATGTTCAGGTCATAATCAGGCTTTATCTCAAAAATTTCAAGAACCTGGTCAAGCATCTGACGGTGCTGCGCTGTTACGCACACAATTGACTCAATGTTTTCGTTCTTCTCAAGTTCCTTAACAAGCGGTGCCATTTTTATTGCCTCTGGTCGTGTTCCGAAAATTGTCATTACCCTAATCTTTTTCATTTGTAATCTCCTCCGAAGAAGTATTTTTATCTTGCTTTGGCTCCATAACAGCAAGGCTCACAACCAAAATGAACACAACCGCCAGAACCAAAATTAATCCTCTCAATGCATCTTTAAGTGCCATAACAACCGCTGTCAGGCACAGAAGACTTGTCAAAGTATAAAGAATTGCAACAGTCTGCTTCTGTGAAAAACCCATATCAAGTAATCTGTGATGAAGATGTCCTCTGTCGGGTGACATAATGGAGCGTCCTGTGAGAAGTCTGCGAAGAATTGCAAAAAGTGTGTCAAAAATCGGCAGACCCAAAATCAAAATCGGCACCGCAAAGGAAACAAGGGCATACATCTTCATAATTCCCTGAATTGATATGCAGGCAAGCACAAATCCCAAAAAGGTTGAGCCTGTATCTCCCATAAATATTTTTGCAGGATTGAAGTTGTAAGGCAAAAATCCGAAGCCCGCACCTGCTAATGCAGCGGTAACAATTGCCGCATTCAAATTCTGAGAAATCAAGGTCAATGAAAGCAATGCAACCGATGCTATTGAAGAAACACCTACCGCCAGGCCGTCAAGACCGTCTATCAGATTAACCGCATTTGTAATGCCTATTATCCATATCATTGTGATTGGAATTGACCATAGTCCAAGATTTATATACATCGGGCCGAACCAAGTCGCAAATGGATTCGCCACATATTGGATGTCAATTCCAAAGTATATTACAATTGCCGTCGCAATAATCTGAAACAAAAGTTTCACCTTTGCACTCAGGTTCCGCATATCATCAATCACACCAACTGTGACAATTATAACTGAACCAATGAGAATTCCAAGGATTTCACGTTCAATCACTGCAAAGCACAAAACACTTATCACAAAACCATAGAAAATCGCAAGTCCGCCGATGAGTGGAATTGGCTTTTTGTGAACACGGCGTTCATCTTTCGGAACATCAATTGCCTTTATTCTGTTGGCAAGGGCAATCACCGTGGGAGTTGATGCAAAAGACATCAAAAAGCCAACAGCAAGCGCCAATATGATGAATATATTACTGTTTGTAAACATTTTTCTTCAGTCCTTCCCTATCTTAAGGTTGAATGAATCCAACCTTTCTGTATACCTTGGAAATAGTCTTTCGTGCTGTGTAGTTTGCCTGCTCCGCTCCGCGCTTGTAGATTGTTTCAAGATAATCCTTGCTGTTTATAAGGCGTGCGTGTTCTTCCTGGATTGGTCTCAGAGTCTCTACAACGGCCTCAGCAACTGCCGATTTGAAATCTCCATAGCCTTTGCCTTCAAATTCAAGTTCTATCTCATCCATAGTCCTTCCGGTCATCGAAGAATAAATGCTCATAAGGTTTTCAACACCTTCTTTTCCCTCTCCGCGTTTAACCTCAGAACCCGAATCAGTCACAGCCCTCTTCACCTTTTTTACTATCTTGTCAATGGGGTCAAGCATAAGAATATACGAATTCTCATTGGGATCTGACTTTGACATTTTCTGTGTGGGCTCCTGAAGACTCATAATCTTTGCCCCCACCTTTGGAATATATGGTTCTGGAACCTTGAAGGTTTCGCTGTATGCATTATTAAATCTCGTCGCAAGGTCACGGGTCAACTCAAGATGCTGTTTTTGGTCCTTGCCAACGGGAACAAGGTCAGCCTGATATAAAAGAATATCTGCTGCCATAAGTGACGGATAAGTAAAAAGACCTGCGTTGATGTTGTCTGCGTGTTTTTTGCTCTTATCTTTGAACTGCGTCATTCTTGAAAGCTCCCCCATATAGGTATTGCAGTCAAGAACCCAACCAAGCTGCGTGTGTGCAGGAATGTGAGACTGAAAGAATATTGGTTCTTTCTCGCCATCAAGCCCACAAGCAAGAAACAGTGCCAAAAGGTCCATGCAATTCTTTCTTAAATCCTTCGGCTCTTGTCTTACTGTGATTGAGTGAAGGTCAGCTATCATATAATAGCTTTCATATTTATCCTCTTTTTGAAGCTGAACCCAGTTGCGAAGTGCGCCAACATAGTTTCCAAGTGTCAATGCACCCGACGGCTGAATTCCGCTGAGAATTCTCTGTTTTGTTTCTGCTGTATTATCCATCATTCTCACTCTCCCATAAACTGATGAAGCACTTCACCAAGCGCTTTTATGCCCGTTTTGATATCTTCCTCCGATGCCGTTGAATAATTCATACGGAAGGTGCTGTATTTAGCCTTATCATCAATCATACAAGATGTACCGGGCACAAATGCCACATTTTTCTCAAGTGCTTTTTTCATAAGTTCCTTGCTGTCATAGCCCTCAGGCATTGTGCAGTAAAGGAACAAGCCACCTTCAGGGCATGTATGTTCAACTGTTTTGGGGAAGTATTCATCCATACATTCCATCATCAGTCTGCATTTCTTTCCATAAGCTTCGCGAAGCTTTGCTATGTGTTCATCAATTGAATAACGTGTAACAAACTCATATGCAATCATCTGCGACAAAACATTTGTATGAACATCTTCTGTCTGCTTGCAGATTATCATTCTTTCAAGAAGTGGCGCAGGTGCCGAAGTGAAGCCAAGTCGCATACCCGGTGCCAGAATTTTTGAAAAAGAACCGAAATATATTACTCTGCCATTTTCGTCAAGTGACTTGAGTGTGGGAATTTCCTCACCACTGAAGCGCAACTCTCCATATGGGTTATCTTCATAAATCAGAAAATCATACTTTTCTGCAAGTTCAAGAATTCTTTTGCGTTTTTCAAGAGAAATTGTGATTCCCGATGGGTTCTGGAATGTTGAAATTGTATAAAGAAGCTTGATATTTTTGTGCTCTTTCAAAACTTCTTCCAACTTGTCAGTGTCTATTCCGTCAGACAAAACGGGAACACCATAAAGTTCTGCATTATAAGAACGGAAACAATTGAGTCCACCAATGAAGCTGGGTTCTTCGCAAATCACACCATCGCCCGGATTGATTAATGATTTTGTTGCAAGGTCAATTCCCTGCTGACCACCGCTCACGATGATTACATCATCTTCCTCTGTCAGAACACCCTGACTTATGAGTCTTTTTTTTGTCCAATCCCGGAGAGGTGCATAGCCCTCTGTTATTCCATACTGCAAAGCTGTGTTTCCGTCTTTTTCGAGAATTTCCTTTGCAATCTCTGCAAACTCTTTCTTTGGAAACAGATTGGGGTCAGGCGCACCGCCTGCAAAGCTAATAATCCCTGGCTTCGCCAAAAGCTTAAAGATTTCTCTTATTGCAGATGCCTCCAAATGCTTAACTCTATCAGAAAATTTTGTAGTAATATCCATTTTGTATCATCCCTTTGATTTATTTTGAAAGCTGCTCAATGCCTTTCTTAATTCGACAAATTGTTTCGTCTTTGCCCAGAATATATGCAAGCTCAACACCGCCACCGGGTGTGAATGCTTTGCCCGAAACTGCAACACGAACAGGCCAGAGAATTCTGCCGTTCTTTAGTTCAAGTCTTTCAACGAGGGCAATAAGCTCGTCGTGAATGTTTTCTTTTGTCCAGTCCGAAATCCTCTCAAGCACCGGAAGAACTTCATTGAGTGCCTCAAGTGAATTCTGAGGGTCGGTTTTCATTTTCTTGTGAGTGTAAAGCTCATTGTCATATTCAGGCAAGTTGTCAAGAAAATCAACCTGTTCAGGAATATCTGAAAGCTTTTCACATCTTGGCTGAAGAAGTGCTGAAACCTCTTTTAAATCAATACTTGGATTGGTGATTACACCCTCATAATAAGGGAGTGCCATTTCGTGAAACTTTTCAGCTGAAAGTTCTCTTATATATTCACCATTGAGCCAAGCAAGCTTCTTCTCATCAAAAATAGCAGGAGATTTGCTGATTCCCTTCACATCAAAAGCTTCAATAAGCTCATCCATTGTGAACTTTTCTCTTTCATCACCGGGTGCCCAGCCAAGAAGTGCAATATAGTTGACAATTGCTTCCTTCAGATAGCCTTTTGCAATGAAATCCTCATATGATGCATCACCGTGGCGCTTTGAAAGTTTGTTGTTAGCATCCTTCATAACAGGTGACACGTGAATATATTTAGGAATTTCCCAACCGAACGCCTCATACAAAAGATTGTACTTTGGAGTTGATGAAAGGTATTCACTTCCGCGGATTATGTGTGTTATCTGCATCAGATGGTCGTCAATTACGTTGGCAAAGTTATATGTCGGAAGGCCGTCTGCCTTGAGGAGAACATTATCGTCAAGAATTGCGTTTTCAACCGAAATTTCACCAAACACTTCGTCACTAAAGGTTGTCTTTCCGTACTTGGGCATTTTCTGACGAATTACGTAAGGCACACCCGCCTTAATTTTCTCTTCAATTTCTTCCTTTGACAGCTTGCTACAAAGTCCGTCATACTTGGTTGGCACCTTCATAACAGCCTGACGCTGGCGAAGATCTTCAAGGCGTTCTTTGTCGCAGAAACAATAATATGCGTGGCCCATTTCAACCAATTTTTCCGCGTATTCTTTGTATATACTGCGTCTTTCACTCTGGATATAAGGTCCAAAACCACCATCCTTGTCAGGACCTTCGTCATGGAACAGACCAGTATCTGCCATTGTTCTGTATATCACATCAACTGCACCATCAACATATCTTTCCTGGTCAGTGTCTTCAATTCGCAGAATAAATTTCCCGCCCATTGACTTTGTGAGAAGATATGCATAGAGTGCTGTTCTCAAGTTTCCTATGTGCATATAACCCGTGGGGCTTGGTGCAAATCTTGTTCTTACTTCTTTTGTGCTCATTTCTTTTTCCTCCAATTTTTAGCATTCTATGTAACCAATATATGGCAAGTTTCTGTATTTTTCAGCATAGTCAAGTCCATAGCCTATCACAAATTCGTCGGGGATTTCAAAGCCCAGATAATCAATTGTCACATCAACCTCACGACGGCTTGGTTTGCTGAGGCAGGAACAAAGTTCAAGACTTTTGGGTTCTCTTTCCTTCAGCATTTTAAGAACTTCCCGCATTGTGTATCCACTGTCGATTATGTCCTCAACAATCAAAACGTTTTCACCTTTGATGTCTTTTTCAATGTCCTTGGTTATTCTTACTTCACCTGATGCTTTGGTTTTTGTTCCATAGCTTTCAGCCTTGAGGAAATAAACCTCTGTGTCAACCTTCAGCTTTTTCACAAGGTCACTCATAAACATAAATGAACCTTTGAGAACACCAACCACAATCAGCTTCTCACCGCTATATTTTTCGTTTAATTCTGTTGCAATTTCTGAAACCCTTTTTTCAAGAGTTGCCTCATCAAGCAACACCTTATGGCTTTTCAACTGTTCCATATTCTATTACCAATATCCTCTCTGTTTCATTTGTGACTTTGTATTTTTCGCTGATTCGACCACCGACAATTGCCAGAACCTCACTGCCTGTGCAAAGAAGCGGAATTCTGTCGCGGTCCTTTCGCGGAATTTTTTCATCAATCAGAATATTCTTTATTTTCTTTGTTCTCCCATCAGAAAAACACACCATTCTGTCACCATCTCTGCGACTTCTCAGAAACAACATCTGTCCATCAAGCAAATCAAAGCTGATTGCTTTTTCATTCATCTTGCATTTGTAAGTCTTTGCATCCTCAATTTTCAAACAAATACTTTTTCCAAGAGATTCCACAAACACCGCTTTCCCTGGACGGATTTCTTCAAAAAATGTTTCCCCATCACCATTGACTGTGATTTCTTCAGGCTTTCCTTCAAACAAAAGCCAACCATATTGGACCATCACTTTGAGTCCCTGAGGCAAATCCAAAGTTGCACCCGTTTGTTTTGTCATCAAGTCAAATATATCGTCAATGTGCACCTTTTCAAGTTTCACGCCTTCTATGGCATCATCCGCCGCAAGCCTTATAACTCTTGAAGCAATTGACCTTTCCACCAAACTAAGACTTTCAATATGCAATGTCACCGAATCTTTTTTGGGCAACGGATTGTTAAGTCTTGCATAGAGCCTTTTTGCATAATTATCCAAGAATTTTCCATCATCACTTGCATTTTCAGCAAGCCGCACAAGACTGTCAACTGTCCTTGCGTTAAATTCCTTTTCAAGATATGGTATAAGCTCATTCCTGATTTTATTTCTTGTGTAATCATTTTCGAAGTTGCTTGCATCGGTGCAATATTCAAGGTCATTTTCAGCACAATAATCTTCGACCTCAGCCCGGCTCAAATCAAGAATTGGTCTTATCACACCGTCTTCTCTGACATAAGCCACGCCTTTGAGCCCGTCAATCCCCGTGCCCCTCAAAATCCGCATAAGCACGGTTTCTGCATTGTCATTTTTGTTGTGAGCAGTCGCGGTTTTTTCTATCCCATAACGCTTTGACAATTCCTCAAAAAATGTGTATCTCGCAAGGCGCCCCGCTTCCTCGGTGGTAAGCTTTTTTTCTTTTGCAAGCGCAATGACGTCAACTGTTTTTGTGAAAACGGGAACTCCAATCTTCCCGCAAAGCTCAATGACAAACTTTTCGTCATTATCCGCTGCCTCACCCCGAATTCCATGATTGAGATGGGCACAATATATGTCAAACCCCAGGCTATTTTTAAGTCGGTTAAGCGCATGAAGCATACAAACTGAATCTGCTCCGCCTGAAACAGCCACAAGGATTCTCTCACCTTTTTTTATCATATTATTCTCACGAATAGTTTCCAAAACCTTTTGCAAAATGGAATTTCCATTATTCACGGCTGCCACTCCAGTTCGAAAATTTAGTGTATTCACCAAGCCAGGTCAAAAACTCATATCCCGTTTCACCATTTCTGTGCTTGGCAAAAATACATTTTGTGCGGTTGGGCTCCTCCGCTGCTTCGTTGTAGGCACCCTCACGATACAAAAACATAACCATATCGGCATCCTGCTCAATTGCACCCGATTCACGAAGGTCACTCAGCATTGGCTCCTTGCTTTCACGTTTTTCCACCGCACGACTGAGCTGTGAAAGTGCAATCACGGGAATATTCAAATCATTTGCCATAATTTTCAGGGAACGCGAAATTTCAGAAATTTCCTGCTGACGATTGCCCTCACCTTTGGAATTGCTTCCGCTTATGAGCTGAATGTAGTCAATCACAACAAGGCCAAGATTGTGTTCCATTTTCAGTTTTCGACACCTTGCAACAATCTCTGGTGCCGTGATGGAAGATGTGTCATCAATATAAATATTTGCAGTGCTGAGAACATCAACCGCCTCACCAATTTTTTCCCATTCTTCGTCTTTTATATTTCCTTTTTTCAGGGCTTCAGAACTGACCATTGCCTCACTTGAAAGCATCCTGTTGGCAATTTGTATGCCCGGCATTTCCAGATTGAAAACTGCAACAGTTGCACCTGTGTTGATTGCCACATTTTGAGCAATGTTCAGTGCGAAACTGGTTTTTCCCATACCCGGTCTCGCCGCGATGAGAACAAGCTCTGAGCCATGAAGGCCTGCTGTTCGCTTGTCCACATCAATAAATCCCGTGGGAACCCCCGTTATGTCACTATCACTGTCTGAAAGCTCTGAAACTTTTTCTACGCTTTGTGCCAGATAGGTTCTGAGATGCACGGGGCCTTTTGAGTTTCTTTCCTGAGAAATGTCAATAAGCTTTTGCTCCATTTCACCTATAACAGATTCTGCCTCTTCATCACCGCGGTAACACTCCTCGGCAGCCTTTTCGGAGATTTTTATTACACTTCTGAGAAGTGCCTTTTGAGACACAATTTCAGCATAGTGCTTGACATTCCTTGTTGTCGGAACCATATACATAGTTTCAGTAACATAATCAAGTCCGCCAACAGATTCAAGGCTTCCCCTCAAAGTCAGTTGTTCCTTTATTGTAACCATATCAATAGGCTTTCCAAGATTGTAAAGCTCCACGATGGTGTTAAAAAGTTCCTTGTTGCGTTCTATATAAAAATCGTCAGCTCTGCAAATTCCAACAGCATCGGGAATACACTGCATATCAAGTAGCATTGCACCCAAAACAGACTGTTCTGCCTCACGGCTGAACGGCATTGCTCTTTCATAGCCTGCAATTTCTGTGCCAAGCTTTTCCTCCACAGCATTCCCCTCCTTTGTATACTCGAAAATTTCTTTACTTCTGTTCAGCAACATTCACCTTGAATGTTCCGGTAATCTGCGGATAAAGTCGAACTGTTACATTCGTCACACCGCAGGTTTTTATTCCGTCTTTGAGTTCAAACTTTCTTTTGTCAAGGTCAATGTTAAACTGGGCTTTGAGCGCCTCAGCAACATCCTTTGATGTGATTGAACCAAAAAGCTTTCCGCCGGCACCTGCCTTTGCCTGGAGATTTACGGTTATTTCCTCCATGCGTTTCGCAATGTTTCTTGCCTTTTCTTCTTCAACATTGCGATGATACTCTGCAGCACCGCGTTTTCCTTCAAGCTCGTTCATAGCCTGTTTGTTTGCTTCAATCGCAAAGCCTTTAGGGAGGAGAAAGTTTCTTGCATAACCATCACTGACCTCAATCAGGTCTCCCTTTTTGCCCTGCGCCTTTACGTCTTTTGTAAGTATAACCTTCATATATATCCACTACCTTTCTTTTCAAATCCTATTGATTGAGTATTTCATCAATTGCACTTTTCAGCATCGTGTCAGCCTCTTCAATCGTGGTTTCCTCAAGCTGGGCCCCTGCGATTGTGATGTGTCCGCCGCCGCCAAGCTTTTCAAGAATAACCTGAACATTCACGGTTTCCAGGGAACGTCCGCTAATCAAAACCTTGTTGCCCGTTTGTGCCAACACAAATGACGCTTCAATTCCTGAAATATCAAGGAGCTCATCTGCAGCTTGTGCCACTGTTACAGTCAGCCCGGGACATTCCTCATAAAGATAAGACAACGCAATGTTTTCCCTATAAACAACTGCTGACCTGATAATTTCTGCCTTTGCAACATAGCTGTCCAGATGTGTCTTAAACAATCTTCTGACATTCACTGTGTCAACCCCCATTCGTCTGAGGTATGACGCCGCCTCAAAGGTTCTCACACCCGCTTTGAAGGTGAATCCCTTTGTATCCATAAATATTCCCGCATAAAGTGCCTCTGCCTCTTGTTTTGTCAAACGATCATTATCCAAGAGGTATTGGAGAATTTCCGTAATCATTTCACAAGTAGACGAAGCATATGGTTCGTGATAGGTGAGCACCACATTCTCAATGAAGTCTTCACTCTTTCGATGATGGTCAATCAGCACAACATTTTTTGCGTGCTCCAAAAGTTCCGGACACTCAACCATTCCCGGTCTGTGCACGTCAACGACTATAACCAAAGTTTCCCTCTCATATATATTCAGAGCCTGTTCTCCGCTTATGAAAGCATTTTCATACTGAGGGATAGCCTTGAATTCTGAAATTATATTTTTGGCATTGCTGTTTGCCTGTTCAACAACGATAAATGCATCCTTTCCACGGCTCTTTACTGCCTTGAAAAGTCCAATTGCCGCACCCATACTGTCCATATCTGAATTACTATGTCCCATAATGAGAACTCTGCTTGAATGGTCCACCAATTCTCTGAGTGCGTGGGCAACAACTCTCGCCTTAACCTTTGTGCGTTTTTCGACCTCACGGGTTTTTGCACCAAAAAAGGTGAAGTTCACATTGTCACGGATAACCACCTGGTCACCCCCACGGCCAAGTGCCATATCGATTGCAAGCCTTGCATTCTTGTCATTTTCAGCAACATCCTGCCCGGCTTTCCCGACACCAATACTCAACGTTGCAGGGATTTTGTTGTCGTGATTAATATTTCTCACATCTTCAAGAACAGAAAACTTGTTTTCCATAATCTTTGCAAAATCCTTGTTGCTGAAGAACACCAAAAACTTGTCGCGTTCATATTTTCTCATTATTCCATTTCCAAGATTGACCCAGGCACCAATCTTGGATTCAATTTCACCCATAAGTGTTCCGTGGTTTGAATCCGGAGTTTCTTTGAGAACCTCGTCATAGTTATCGATTGTAACAATCGCTTCAATCATCTTTTCGTCTTCGCGAAGTTTTGCAGTGCGAATTTCTTCTGTTTTGTCAATAAAATAAATAACAACAAGGCTACCCTCGTCACCCGCCTCAGAGTTTTTCGCAACATTTCCCCAGATCTCATAGTGATTTTCACCTATTGTCAGGTTAATCTGAGACTGTTCTTCGTTTTCAAGGAACTTTTCAATCTCAAGTTCAGGGATGAAATCCTTGACTGCCTTGCCAAACAAATCTCCCATACCAACTGCAGTCTTGAACCATTCGTTGTACCAACTGATATCACCTTTCATATCGGTAATAACAAGAGGTGCAGGATAATTGAGAAGTGAGCCCCTTGAATTGTCATTCAGGCAAAAGCCCAGATGCTCTGTGTATCTCAAAAACTCATTCTGACTTTTTCTTATGTGAAAAATCTCAAAGGCAATCACTCCGGCTGTCAGTGCAAGCTCAAAAAATGCCTCCGGTCTGCGGTTTATTGCCATAACAATTCCAAGTGCTGTCAAAAGCACCGCATACACACTCATTCTTATGTATCTGCGTTTTGAGTTGAAGAAAACTCTTGCTGTTGTTTTTTCAATTTTCATTGGAAGTCACCTCCAAATCACATTTTTCCATATTAGTTGTCGTTTGTTTCAAGTCCTCGGTAATTTCTTGTGCTGTCAAATATTCCAATGGCAATCAGCACTGTTGAAATAATCGGCAAAAAGGCACTTCCCAGAAAGAATACCAAGATATAAATTGCTGCCCTCAAAACTGCGGATTTTATTTTGGCTTTAAGCTTGAAATCCAAAAACGACAATCCGCAAACCCCTATAATTGTGTAAAGAACAAATATTATATTAGCAACCACCGCACCAATAATGGAGCTTGTATCCGTAAACATAGAAACTATATAAAACAGAATTGCAGCCGTACCCATGCTTGCAGGAGCTTTTATTTCAGAGAATGTAACTATGCTTATGTCTGCCAGCTTCGTCCGATTTATAACAAATCCGCAGAGTCTTATTATTATATATCCCGAAATCATTGAACTGATAATAATAAATGACGGCAGATATAGCCTTGTCATTTGCTCAGTTGCACTCATAATTTCATCAATCAACTTATCAGGTGCGACTTCTGCATCAACAAGTCCGTTTTCTGTCATTGTCGCAACCATTGATTCCATTATGCCACGCATCTGAGTGATCGCGGAGCTGAGCAACTCATCTATGCCCTCCCCCAAAAACAGCTTGGCAACAAGGAGTTCAAAAATCCAGCCGATACAAACCGCGATGCAACATGCAAAGAGGACTTTGAAGAAGGAATATTTCTTTCCCAAACCATATCCCGCCACAGTTCCCGGAAGGACCGACAACAATATTAATGAAATTCCGGAAAAAACATTACCTATCACCAAAATTGCGAGCAAAGCCACTGCCAAAATGGCAGGAATAGTAACCTTGAATCCATTTCGTGATGCCAATGCCGACATAGGTATCCCGCAAACAAGTGTTCCAATCAGTGCAAATAGCGGAATGTATTGGGTTGCAAGAACGATGGCAATGGTTAATGCAACCATCATTGCACCCTCTCTCAATGCCTTTGACCTATTTTTGTTCATATGTCATTTTCTCCTTGGGCAAACAATTGAAATCTATGTTTTTCTCTCTTTATCTAAAAAAACACGCTATTTACCACATTTTACAATATATACTCTGATATTATACCAAATAACTAATCTTTTTTCAACTGTTTTAGCATAAAAATTTAATAATCTGAAGTTTTTCCTGTCATCATATCCGTCTCCCACCAACATAACTTTCCTGTACCTTTATTTTCCTTATTTCTTCCGGAGTCTTGTTCAGCAATTCATCAGACAGGATTATAAGATCCGCGAGCTTTCCCTTTTCTATGCTGCCCTTTTCATGCTCTTCAAAGGAAGCATAGGCTCCATAATATGTGTAGCACCTTATGCTGTGCATCAACCCGATTTTTTGATTTTCGCAAATTACATTTCGGCTCTTTAGATCCATTCTTTCCATCGCCGCTGCAATACCATATAGCGGTTCATATTCTTCAATCACCATTGCATCGGAACCAAATGGCGTTATTATGCCCATATTCTCAAAGGTTTTCAGCGGTATGACATTTTCAAGCCGGTCGCCATAATACTTTACAAAAACATCTCCCCACGCTGACAAAAAGCCCGGATTAGGTATAGGCAGGACACCCAAATTCTTTATTCGCCTCGCTTGTTCTTCCGTGCAAAGGAAGCAATGCTCAATTCTGTGTCTGTGGTCCTTTCTTGGATAGAGGCTGACCGCTTTTTCATAAGAGTTGAGAACCATTTCAATCGCCTTGTCACCTACTGCGTGAGCAGTCAATTGAAAACCATTTTTGTGGCCTTCAATAAATATTTCGTCAATTTCCCTTTGGGTGAATGTTGAAGGACTTATTTCATCAAGATGGAGTAAAGGCTTTGTTGTGGCACAAGTTCCACCCACCGCTGAACCATCAACCATAAGCTTGATGGGGCCCATTTTCAGCATATCATCACCTAAGCCACTGAAAAAACCTGCGTTTATTGCATTTTTTGCTACTGCCTTTTGAGCCTCTTTCCCGAATAATGTCCACAGCATTGGATATGTTCTGCAACCCAAAACTCCCTTCTCTTTTGCCATTTGCAATGTTCTGAATGTCGCCTCACCATAGCCGCCCGCATCATGAACACTTGTTATTCCGCGTTTCAGCAATGCTCTGCTGAATTTTTCTATTCCTGAAATAAGTTCTTCATCAGGTGGCACAACAGGGGCAGTCATCAGCATAAGAAAATGGGCGGTTTCCAGAAGCAATCCTGTTGGTTTTCCGTTTTCTTTCACAACCTCACTCATATTCAAATCAAAACCTTTTTCCGCCGCAACTTCCAGTGCCTTTGAGTTTGCCACACTCATATGTCCGCTGCTGTGAATAATCAGCACGGGATTTTCAGGTGCCACCTCGTCAAGCTCTTCCACATGGATATGTCTTTTTTCAGAAAGCATTTCGTGACTATAGTTGCTTCCGATTATCCAATCACCTTTTTTTGCTTTTTTGATTTTCTCCCCAACTTTTGATATCAGGTCAGAAGCAGAGATAACTCCGCCTTTTTCTGAAACATCAATCTGATTTTTGATTTTTGCACCGGTAACCGCCATATGAATATGGCTGTCAACAAAGCCCGGAACCACAGCACATCCATATAAATCCTTCCACTCCGTGTCCTCATCTGCTAACCGGATTGCCTCAGCAGTCTTTCCCACATATAAAATCCTTTCGCCCTCAAAAAGAACTGCCTCAGCTATGGTGTTGTTTTTATCTACGGTTATAATTTGCCCATTATAGAGCAAAGTTTTTGATGCCATAATCTTTCTCTCCTTAAATAAACATTCTATAATTCATTCTATCCCGATTGGTGGTGAAAAATTCCTATGGCAAAAAAAGACGGCAAGCATTATATGCTTGCCGCCATATATTTTTAGTTTTATCTCACAATCAAGCTTTCGCCCGTCATTTCTTCAGGCTTGTCAAGTCCCATAAGGTCAAGCATTGTTGGTGCAAGGTCTGCAAGTCTGCCAATTTTCAGCTTGACATCCTTTTCTCCAATCAGAACCAGTGGAACAACGTTTGTGGTGTGAGCTGTGAACACATCGCCGCTTTCATGATCAAGCATCTGGTCGGCATTTCCGTGGTCTGCCGTAACAAGTGCCACTCCCCCTGCTTTCATAATTGCATCAATGGTTTTGCCAAGACATTGGTCAACCGTCTCAACTGCTTTGACTGCAGCACCAAAATCTCCTGTATGGCCAACCATATCACAGTTTGCGAAGTTCAGAATGATGACGTCATATTCGCCACTTTCAATTCTCTTAACAACCTCGTCAGCGACTTCAAATGCACTCATTTCAGGCTGGAGATCATAGGTCGCAACCTTGGGCGAATTGATGAGCGCTCTGTCCTCGCCATCACAAACTGCTTCCACGCCACCATTGAAGAAGAAGGTAACGTGTGCATACTTCTCTGTTTCTGCAATTCTGAGCTGACGAAGACCCTTCTTGCTGATATATTCACCAAAGGTGTTGGTAAGTGTCTGTGGCTTAAATGCAACTGACACATTGGGCATTGAAGCATCATATTGTGTCATGCACACAAAGAATGTATTGAAAAACTCACGGTCAAAGCCACTGAAATCTTTGTCAACAATGGTTCGTGTTATTTCTCTTGCTCTGTCAGGTCTGAAATTGAAGAACACAACTGAGTCATTTTCTGAAATTTTTCCCAGAGCATTGCCGTTTTCGTCTGTTATAACTGTTGGTACAACAAACTCATCTGTTATGTCCTCATTGTAAGATTTGTTCACCGCATTCACTGCAGATGTATCCTTGTTTCCTTCTCCGAACACCATTGCCTTGTAAGCTTCCGCAACTCTCTCCCAACGATTGTCGCGGTCCATTGCATAATATCTTCCCATAACGGTTGCAATTTTGCCCACCTCAAGATTTCTCATCTTTTCAACCAGCATTTCAACAAAGCCTGCGCCTGATGTGGGCGACACATCTCTTCCATCCATAAAGCAATGAACAAAAACCTTTTCAAGCCCGTTCTTTTTTGCCATTTCAAGAAGACCGAAAAGATGCTTTATGTGGCTGTGAACACCGCCGTCTGACAAAAGTCCCATGAGATGTAATGCCGAATTGTTCTTTTTGCAATTTTCAACTGCTGCAACCAAAGTTTCATTTTCGAAAAAGTCACCGTCATCAATTGACTTTGTAATTCTTGTCAACTCCTGATAAACAATTCGACCTGCGCCGATGTTTGTGTGACCAACTTCAGAGTTTCCCATCTGACCTTCGGGAAGTCCAACATCCATTCCTGATGCGTGAATGATTGTGTTGGGACATTCTGCCATATATTTATCCATATTGGGAGTATTTGCAGCATAGATTGCATTGCCTTCATGACGTTCATTCACGCCATAGCCATCCATAATAATAAGTGCATATGGTTTTTTATTCATCGTTTTTGTCCTTTCCAAAGTCAAAGGCGAACGGTGTGTTCGCCCTTGTGATTTTTTTCTTATTTTGCAGCTGCAACGATTACAGCAAAGTCTGCACTCTTGAGACTTGCGCCACCGATGAGACCACCATCAATATCATTCTTTGCAAGAAGTTCAGCAGCATTGCCTGCGTTCATGCTTCCGCCATACTGAATTGTAACTTCCTTTGCACATTCTTCACAATAAAGGTCAGCAAAAATCTTTCTGATACCTTCGCAAACTTCCTGAGCCTGCTCAGCAGTTGCTGTTTTGCCTGTGCCGATTGCCCAGATTGGTTCATATGCGATAACAACCTTCTTTGCATCCTCAGCAGAAATTCCTGCGAATGCTTTCTTGGTCTGAATTGCAATGAGGTCCATTGTGATGCCGGCTTCTCTTTCTTCGAGGCTTTCACCAACACAAACAATCGGAACGAGTCCCTTTTCAAGAGCCTTCTTTGTTTTGAGGTTTACTGTTTCGTCAGTTTCTGCGAAATACTGTCTTCTTTCTGAGTGACCGATGATAACATAATCAACACCAAGATCAACCAACATATCTGCACTAACTTCGCCTGTGAACGCACCCTTGTCTTCAAAATGAAGGTTTTCAGCACCGATTTTCACGTGTGTGTCTTTTGCTGCGCGAACCGCCTCAGCAAGACAAACATAAGGTGTGCAACAAACTACTTCACAAGTTGCTCCCTCTGTTGCAGCAGCAACTTCCTTAACAAAATCATAAGTTTCACTTGGCAACTTGTTCATTTTCCAGTTACCTGCAATAATATACTTTCCCATTTTAAATCTCCTTTATTCTTTATCTTTTGATGAATATTTTATTTGTCGTTGATTGCAACAACACCGGGAAGGTCTTTTCCTTCCAGGAATTCAAGTGATGCACCGCCACCGGTTGAAATGTGGCTCATCTTGTCACCAAGACCTGCCTGGTTAACAGCAGCAACACTGTCGCCACCGCCGATGATTGTTGTAGCATCAAGGTCAGCAAGCATAAGTGCAATTGCATTTGTTCCTTTTGCAAAGTTAGGCATTTCGAAAACACCCATAGGTCCGTTCCAAACAACAGTCTTTGCATCTTTCAGGGCATCCTTGTAAAGCTCGATTGTCTTTTCACCGATATCAAGTCCCTGCCAGCCCTTTTCAATTCCGCCACGAGCAACTGTTTTGCTTTCTGCGTCATTGTCAAAGTCTCTTGCAACAACTGTGTCAACAGGGATAAGAAGTTTAACACCCTTTTCCTCTGCCTTTGCCATCATTTCTTTTGCATAGTCAAGATAGTCAGCCTCAAGAAGTGAGTCACCAACCTCTTCACCAAGAGCATTCATGAAGGTGTATGCCATGCCGCCACCGATGATGAGTGTATCAACTTTTTCAAGAAGGTTGTTGATAACTGAAATCTTTGATGAAACCTTGCTGCCGCCAAGAACTGCAACAAGAGGTCTTACCGGGTTGTTAACCGCATTTCCGAGATATTCGATTTCCTTGTTGATAAGATAACCGCCAACAGCCTCGTCAACAAATTCAGTTACACCAACATTTGAGCAATGAGCACGGTGTGCTGTGCCAAATGCGTCATTAACGAATATATCACAGAGACTTGCAAGTTCCTTGCTGAATTCTTCAACATTCTTTGTTTCTTCTGCTCTGTATCTTGTGTTTTCAAGAAGAACAACATCTCCGTCATTCATCTTTGCAACAGCCGCCTTTGCATTTTCGCCAACAACATTGTCGTCAGCCGCAAAAACAACTTCCTTGCCCAAGTGCTCAGACAAACGTGCAGCAACGGGAGCAAGCGAAAGTTCGGGCTTGGGTTCGCCCTTGGGTTTTCCCATATGTGAGCAAAGGATTACCTTTGCGCCATCAGCAATCAGCTTTTTGATGGTGGGAAGTGCGCCCACAATTCTTGTTTCGTCTGTGATTTTGCCATCTTTAATCGGCACATTGAAGTCACAGCGCACAAGCACGCGTTTACCCTTTGGGCAAATATCGTCAACTGTTTTCTTATTCATTTGAATACCTCCATAAATTTTTCCTTTTTTGTATATTTTATATTTTACTCCATTTAACAAAATTTATCAAGTGTTTTTCGTTAAATTTTTCGCAAACTATTTTGATTTTTCTTGTAGATTTGCAACAATTTTAATCATTCAAGATTTTTTCCGTCATAGAAATAAACTCTTTATTGTTATCGGTTTTTACAAGCTGAGAAATTATTGTTTCGGTTACCTCCACAGGATTTTGTGCACCAAAAGCCTTTCTTATGCTCCAGATTGCACCAAGCTCTGCCTGGTCAAGAAGCATTTCTTCTTTCCTTGTTCCCGATTTTGCAATGTCAATTGCAGGGAAAACACGTTTTTCCTGGAGCCTTCTGTCAAGATGCACTTCCATGTTTCCTGTTCCTTTGAATTCCTCAAAGATTACATCATCCATACGGCTACCCGTTTCAACAAGAGCCGTTGCAAGAACGGTCAGACTTCCGCCTTCCTCAACGTTTCTTGCCGCTCCAAAAAATCTCTTTGGCTTGTAGAGTGCACCGGGGTCCAAACCACCTGAAAGGGTTCTTCCCGACGGCATAACCGTCAGATTATATGCACGGGCAAGTCTTGTTATGCTGTCAAGCAAAATTACCACATCTTTTTTGTGTTCCACAAGACGTTTTGCCCTTTCAAGAACAATTTCAGCCACCTTGGTGTGATTTGATGGTTCTTCATCAAAGGTTGAATATATAACATCGCCTTTTATGCATCGCTGCATATCTGTAACTTCCTCAGGCCGTTCGTCAATAAGGAGAACAATCAGATGAACGTCAGGATTGTTTTCTGTTATGCTGTTTGCAATTTCTTTCAACAATGTGGTTTTTCCCGCCTTGGGAGGTGCGACAATAATCCCTCTCTGCCCCTTGCCTATTGGTGCAACAAGGTCAATCATGCGCATTGAAAAATCGTTTCTGCCCCGTTCAAGACGAAGTCTTTCTGTTGGATAAACCGGCGTCAGATCATCAAAGGCCTTGCGCTTTATTGAAATATCCACCTTGTCACCATTCACAGTCTGAACATAAAGAAGCGCCTGATACTTTTCACCCTCGTGTTGCATTCTGGTGTTACCCACAATGAAGTCTCCGGTTTTGAGATTGAAGCGCCTTATCTGATTGTTTGAAACATAAACATCATTTTCACCCGACTGATA
>JAZRNM010000020.1:0-16063 GCA_045648205.1 Clostridia bacterium | reverse complement strand
GGTTATTACAAAATGCCCAAGGCAACTGCTGCTGCCATCGACAAGGATGGTTGGCTTCATACAGGTGATTTGGCTTGCCGCACAAAGGAAGGAAACTACAAAATAACGGGAAGACTTAAGGATATGATTATCCGTGGCGGTGAAAATATTTACCCCAAGGAAATCGAGGAATTTATCTACACCAATCCAAAGGTCAGTGATGTTCAGGTTATCGGAGTTCCTGATGAACAGTATGGCGAAGAGATTATGGCATGCATCATACTCAAAGAGGGCGAGGAAATGACCGAACAGGAAATGAAAGAGTATATTATGGCACATATGGCAAGACACAAGGTGCCGAGATATATTGATTTTGTCAAGGAATTCCCAATGAATGCAGCAGGAAAAATTCTTAAGTACAAAATGAGAGAGGATGCAGTTGCAAAGCTTGGACTTCAAAAGGCTGCAGGGGTGGTTACAGCCTGATGATAAATGATTATTATGTTATAGATGCTCATTGTCACATATATCCGGAAAAAATTGCTTCAAAAGCTGTTGGGGCAACAGATGCGTTTTATGGGGCAAGCTCTTTTGGTGAGGGAACAACTTCCGACCTGATGATGGTTTGTAAAAAAAACGGTGTTGACCACGCAATTGTTCAGTCTGTTGCGACAACTCCTCATCAGGTGAAAAGCATAAATGAATTTATTGCCTCAGAAGTGGAATTAAGCAATGGTTTTTTCACAGGACTTGGAACTTTGCATCCGGATAGTGAGGACATCAAAGGGGATGTTGAACATCTTATTGAGCTGGGGCTCAAGGGTGTTAAAATCCACCCTGATATTCAAAAGTTCAAGATTGATGACTATCGCTTGCTAAAAATTTATGAGATTTGCGAAGAAAAAGGTCTGCCGATTTTGATGCATACCGGAGACAACCGATATGATTATTCAAACCCCAACAGATTGCTTCCCATACTCGAAACCTATACAAAACTGAAAGTTATAGGTGCACATCTGGGCGGATGGTCAATCTGGGACAGTGCATGCAAGGAATATGCAGGACTTCCGAATTTCTTTGTGGATTGTTCGTCAAGTTTTTATTACATTGAAAAAGATTTGGCACGTGATGTAATCTTGAGATATGGTGTTGACAGTGTGGTTTTTGCAACTGATTATCCAATGTGGAATGTTCAGAAAGAATTGGAATATTTCTTTGATTTAGGCTTTACCAAAGAGGAAAATGAAAAAATACTTGGCGGAAATGCAAAAAGAATATTTGCTATTGAGTAAAAATTTTTAAATTTCCCCTTGCAAATAAATTCACTTTGTGATATACTTTACCAAAATAAGGGAGTAGTTAGCACATTATGTGTGATTAAGCCGTCAATACGAAAAAATCCGGTTTTAATCTTGAATGACGAGACTTATCTGTGTATAAAATGCAGATAAGTCATTATTTTTTAGGAGGTAAAATGATGTCAGTCCACAACAGAACAAAAGACGAAATTCTTGATGAACTCAGAGTGAGTACTGCTTTGGGATTATCTCAGGAAGAAGTATCATTAAGAAGGGAAAAGTATGGAGAAAACAGACTTCGAGAAAAGGCGAAAAAGACAACTCTGCAACGGTTTTTTGAACAATTCAAGGATGCAATGATTCTTATTTTGTTGGTTGCAGCGGCAGTTTCTTTTGTAGTTGCCTGCGTTGAAGGGAATACCAAAGAATTCTTTGAGCCGGTTCTTATTCTGCTTATAGTAATCCTCAATGCGGTTATGGGTGTTATGCAGGTGAGCAAGGCTGAAAAAGCTCTTGATGCTCTCAAAAATATGTCTGCACCCCACGCAAGAGTTATTCGCGATGGAGAAGAAAGAATAATTGATGCAGCAGAGCTTGTTCCCGGAGATATCATACATCTTGAAGCAGGTGATTTTGTTCCCGCTGATGCAAGACTCTTGCAAAGTGCAAGCCTGAAGTCTGAAGAATCTGCACTGACCGGTGAGTCTGTTCCAAGCGAAAAGGATGCTGATGCAGCGGTATCAGAAAATGCGCCCATTGGTGACAGAACCAATATGGTGTTTTCGGGATGTTCCATTACTTATGGCACAGCAACTGCTGTGGTCACTGCAACAGGAATGGACACCGAAATGGGTATGATTGCCAACTTGCTTGATACCGAAGAGGAAACACAAACTCCCCTACAGCAAAAGCTTACCCAACTTGGAAAATATCTGGGTATTATGGCTTTACTTGCTTGTGCAATAATTTTTGTTGTGGGCATTGCAAACCAAATTCCTGCTCTTGAAATTTTTATGACTGCAATATCACTTGCTGTGTCTGCAATTCCTGAAGGACTGCCTGCAATTGTTACAATCGTTCTTTCCATAGGTGTTCAGCGCATGGTGAAGAAAAATGCACTCATAAGACGTCTTCCTGCAGTTGAAACCCTGGGAAGCGCATCTATTATTTGCTCAGATAAAACAGGAACGCTTACGCAAAACCGTATGACGCTAACTAAGGCATATTATGATGGTGCAGATTCTGTTGAAAGTATAACCGACAATTGCAGTGAAGAGATTAAAGAACTGCTCAAATTGGGCGCTTTGTGCTGTGATGGCAGCGTTATATTAGACGGAGAAGACGAACAACACATTGGTGATCCAACAGAAACCGCAATTGTTCTTGCTGCTCACAAAAACGGTATGCCAAAGGATGAAATAAACAAAGAAAACCCACGTCTTGCGGAAATACCCTTTGATTCAGACAGAAAGCTTATGTCTACAATCAATAAAATTGGTGGCAAAAATGTTGTCATTGTCAAGGGTGCATTTGATATGATGGCTCAGCGCTGCGTTAAAGGTGACATAGAAAAAGCTAAGGAAATCACTGAGAAAATGAGTGAAAATGCACTTCGTGTCCTTGCAATTGCGTACAAAGAGATTGATGAAATTCCGGATGAAATAACAAGTGAAAACCTTGAAACTGACCTTATTTTTGCAGGACTTGTTGGTATGATTGATCCGCCAAGACCTGAGGCAAAGGCGGCAGTTGAAACCTGCCGAAAAGCGGGAATAAAGCCTGTTATGATTACGGGTGACCATGTTATAACAGCATCAGCCATTGCGAGAGAGCTTGGTATTTTGCTTGATGGTGACAGAGCGATTACGGGAGCAGAACTTGACAAAATGACAGACCGGGAGCTTGACGATCAGGTTGAAAAAATTGCTGTTTATGCAAGGGTTTCCCCTGAAAACAAAATCAGGATTGTCAAGGCTTGGCAACGACGTGGGCAAGTGGTTTCAATGACCGGTGACGGGGTTAACGATGCTCCGGCACTCAAGGCTGCAGATATTGGCTGCGCTATGGGAATCACGGGAACAGATGTTGCTAAAGGCGCTGCTGATATGACATTGACAGATGATAATTTTGCAACAATTGTTGATGCTGTAAGAGAAGGTAGAGGGATATATGCAAACATCAAAAAGGTTGTGGGATTTTTGCTCGGAACCAATATTGGTGAAGTTATAACAGTATTTTTTGCTATGCTTCTGTGGCACAAAACACCGCTTCTTTCGATGCAACTTTTGCTGATTAACCTTGTGACCGACTCACTTCCGGCTGTTGCTCTCGGTATGGAAGCGGTAGAAGATGATATAATGACAAGAAATCCAAAACCAAAGACAGAAGGCTTATTTGCACACGGATTTGGTGTCCGGATTGCTTTGCAAGGTCTTATGTTTGGTGTTCTTTCATTGATTGCATTCCGCATAGGTGAAAATGCAACCGGTCTCACAGAGGGTGGTCAAACAATGGCCTTTATGGTATTGGCATTGTCGCAGGTGGTGCAGTCATTCAATATGCGCAGCGAACATTCGTTGTTTAAAATTGGATTTTTCTCAAACAAAACTCTCAACAAGGCAGCATTTATTTCAATTCTGGTTGTAATTTTTGTTGCGTTCACACCTGTTCGCTCGATTTTTGGACTTATAAAGCTTTCCGTAATGGAATATGTAATATGCCTGATTTTGATTTTAGTTCCGCTGGTTGTAATGGAACTTTCAAAAATGTTGGGATTAATAAGAACTCATCATAAATAAACAAACAAAAAACCTGATGTTCAAGAATGACATCAGGTTTTTTTATGCAAAAACTGGTTAAAATCAAAGTGAGGTGATTTTGTGAAAATAACACGGTTTGTAAACGGGAAAAGAGTGGTTGGAGGATTTTTGGGTGAATTTGAAGTGGAAAATGAAGTTATATCTTCTGCCATAGAAAGGGTTAATGACAGAATAAACAAGAAAAGTTTCCAAAAAGGAAAAAGCCTGAATGACTAAGTACGCCGCGATTTATATAAGAGTTTCAACTGATGCACAAAGAGAGGAAGGCTATTCCATTGATGCACAAAAAGAAATGCTTACTGCATATTGCATTTCAAAATCAATAAAAAAGTATGAATATTACATCGATGGTGGATTCAGCGGCAGCAATATAGAAAGACCTGAACTAAAACGACTTATGGAGGATATAAAACTCGGCAAAATAAGTTGTGTTCTTGTTTACAAATTGGACCGTCTTTCAAGAAGTCAGAAGGATACCTTGTTTTTGATTGAGGATGTTTTTAATCCAAACGGAGTCGACTTTATTTCCCTTAATGAGAGCATGGACACCTCCACACCTTTGGGGAGGCTTATGCTTGGAATTCTCTCGGCTTTCGCTCAACTGGAGCGTGAGAACATCAGGGAGAGAACAAGTATGGGAATGAAAGAACGCATAAAGGAAGGCTATTGGATGGGCGGTGGCAGAGTTCCTTTTGGCTATGATTATGATGCCGAAAAAGGTATTTTGGTGCCAAACAGTGATGCTGAAACGGTCAGACGGGTGTATGATTTGTATATCGCGGGATATTCCACAAATGCTATCGCAAGAATGCTTGGACTTTCCTATGAAAAACTTGCGCGACAAATTCTCACACGAAAGACAAATGCAGGCTTCATTTGCTATAACGGTGAGGAGTATAAAGGTCGACATGAACCGATTGTTTCTTTCGAAATTTACGAAAAGGCAATGCAGATTATGCGGGAAAGATCTGGACACAAAAACACAGAAAGCAAAAATTTGCTTACAGGTTTGTTGATATGTGGATGCTGTGGTGCAAAAATGCGCTATCAAAAATGGGGCAACAAGGGATATAAAATTGTTTGCTATTCAAGGGACAAGAGCAAGCCTCATCTTGTGAAAGATGAAAATTGTTCCAATATGGGTGTCTGGGCGGAGGCACTTGAACAAATTGTGAAAGAGGATTTGTTTTCTGTTGCTGTGAAAGAAAAGAGAAAAGGCAGGGAGAAAAATAAAACTGAAAGTATTTTGGAAATTCTTGAAGCAAGAAAGAAAAAAGTTGCAGAAAAACTGAAAAGGTTATATCTTGTCTTTGCGGAAGGTGAGGATTTTGTTTTGTCGGATGCAATAAAAGAAACAAAGACAGAGTTAGAAGATATTGAAAAACAAATTAAAGCGGAACAGGAACACAATCTTGTGAGTCAAAGCGAGGCAAAACTAAAAAAAACATTATCAACACTGAGAGAAAGCTGGGATCTGATGAGTTTTCAGGAACAACAAAGAATTGTCAGAAGTTGTGTGGAAAGGATTTTGGTTGCAGAAGAAGATGTAAGAATATATTATAGGTTTAAGTTTTGATTTCACCAAGTGACATTCATCGGCACAGCATACGTGGAAAATTTGACACCATGGGATGTGTCAAAGTTGTCCAGAGCTTTTATTAATCCGATGCAGCCTACCTGAAACAAATCGTCAACATTTTCTCCTCTTCCAGCAAAGCGCTTTATAACACTGAGAACCAATCGAAGGTTACCATATATAAATTCCTGACGGGCGCTTTTGTCACCCGTTTGTATTTTTTCAAAAAGCTCTTGTTTTTGTTTTTCGCTTAAAAACGGAAGCTTTGATGTGTTTATTCCGCATATTTCCACTTTGTTGACCAAAATTTCAATCAGCCCCTCTCAACTTTTTCCTGAGTACAGTATTTCACCCAAATTAAAAACATATACCGCAAAATGAATATAAAACCAGATGTTGACATAAGTTTTATTGAGAGGTGGTAAGTATGAATTGCAGCATAAGTGAACTGAAAACAAAAGAGGTTATAAATATATCTGACGGAGCCAGACTCGGCTTTATATCTGATGTTGAAGTCAATCTTGAGGATGGCAGAATTACAGCGATAACAGTTCCGGGAGCGTATAGGTTGATGGGTTTTCTGGGCAAGGATGATGATGTGATAATTAAATGGGAAAATATCAAAAAAATAGGTGATGATATTATAATAATTGAATCTTTGAAATGACATTCGCACAGAATGTCATTTTTAGTACAAAAAATTCGAAAAGTACTTGTTTTTCTCTGCCTGAAATGGTATACTAAAAAGGTAGTTGGAACATATCCAATTTAACATCTGAATTAATGGAGCATTTGTATGAATTACACCTTATTAACGGATTTTTATGAAATAACAATGGCAAACGGATATCTTGAAAATAATATGCAAGATGAGATTGCATATTTTGACTTGTTTTTCCGAAAGGTACCTGACAATGCAGGCTTTGCAATTATGGCAGGCGTTGAGCAGGTTATTGAATACCTTGAAAATCTCAAGTTCACAGATGCCGACATAGAGTATCTCAGAAGTAAGGGAATGTTCTGTGAAAAATTTATTGATTATCTTAAAAATTTTGAGTTCACATGTGATGTTTGGGCGATTCCTGAGGGCACACCTATTTTTCCCAACGAACCGATTTTGACCGTGAAAGGTCCTTTGATTCAGGCTCAGTTTATTGAAACTATGCTGTTACTTACCATAAACCATCAGAGTCTTATTGCCACAAAATGCAACAGGATTGTTCGTGCAGCAGAGGGAAGACCTGTTATGGAATTCGGTTCACGGCGGGCCCAGGGTGCCGATGGTGCTATATATGGTGCAAGAGCTTCATATATTGGTGGAGCTTCCGGGACTGCTTGCACTATTTCTGATATTATGTTTGGCGTGCCGGCTCTTGGAACAATGGCTCACAGCTGGGTTCAATCATTTGACAGTGAGTACGAGGCGTTCAAGGCCTATGCCAAGGCATATCCAAACAATTGCACATTGCTTGTTGACACCTACAATGTCTTGAAATCGGGTGTTCCGAATGCGATAAAGGTTTTTGATGAAGTTCTCAAACCCATGGGGGTCAGACCAAGCGGTGTCAGAATTGACAGCGGTGACATAACCTATCTGACGAAAAAGACTCGGCAGATGCTTGATGATGCAGGCTATGAAGATGTTAAAATAGTGATTTCTAATTCTTTGGATGAGTATATAATTCAGGGAATATTGAAGCAGGGTGCAATGGTTGATTCATTTGGTGTTGGTGAAAGATTGATTACATCAAAGTCTGAACCTGTTTTTGGCGGAGTTTATAAGCTTGTTGCCATTGAGAAGAATGGCAACATAATACCCAAAATAAAGGTCAGTGAAAATGTTGCAAAAATAACAAATCCGTGCTTTAAAAAGGTCTACAGACTTTTTTCCAATTCAACGGGAAAGGCTATTGCTGACGTTATTACTCTTGCAGAGGAAACAATTGACAGTTCAAAGGAATATGAGATTTTTGACCCCGAACACACGTGGAAGAGAAAAAAGGTTGTGGACTTCACTGCGGTGGAACTTCAGGTTCCTATTTTCAAAAAAGGAAAGTGTGTTTACAAATCACCAAATCTGCAGGAAATTCGGGCGTATTGCATGGAACAGCTTGACAAAATCTGGGATGAGGCAAAGAGATTTGAAAATCCGCACGAATATTATGTGGATTTGTCTGAAAAGCTTTGGAATATAAAATATAAGCTTTTGTCAGAATATAGACATTAATCAAATTTGTTGACATATCTTCAAGTTTGAAGTATAATAATTTGTGTTCATTATAATATAAAAATTACATAAACCAAAGGAGAAAAGAAATGAAATCAACAATTGAATCGTATAACCTGGGAAGACTTGGGGTTATAGGAATGAACGGCTGCGATGAATTTTGTTCAAAGGTGGATTATTATCTCAAACAATTCAACAGTGACGAAATTGAAAACCACGGAACATTCCTGCTCCCGATAAAAACCTCAAGATTTGGTACTGGTGAAGCAAAGGCTACACTTCTTCACTCAGCCAGAACATATGATGTTTATATTATAGTTGATTGTTTCAATTATGCTGAAACTTACAAAATGTATGGTGTTGAGGTTCCTATGAGCCCTGATGACCATTATCAAGACCTCAAACGTGCAATTTTTGCAATTGGCGGAAAGGCAAAGAGAATAACAGTTATTATGCCTATGCTTTATGAAGGACGTCAGCACAAACGTTCATCCAGAGAGTCTTTGGACTGCGCAATGGCACTTCAGGAGCTTTGCAACATTGGCGTTGACAACATCATAACTTTTGATGCTCACGACCCGAGAGTTCAGAATGCGGTTCCACTTAAAGGTTTTGAGAATGTGATGCCGACCTATCAGATGATTAAGGCTTGTCTCAAGTATGACCCATCAATTATTCTGGACAAGCAAAACACAATGTTTATTTCACCTGATGAAGGTGCAATTACAAGATGTATGTACTATTCTTCTGTTCTTGAAACAGAGCTTGGAATGTTCTACAAGCGCCGTGACTATTCAAGAGTTGTAAACGGAAAGAACCCGATAGTTGCGCACGAATTTCTTGGCTCTGATGTTGAGGGAAAGAATATGATTATTGTTGATGATATGATTTCATCAGGTGACTCAATGATTGATGTTTCCCGCGAACTCAAGAAAAGAAAAGCAGGTCGTGTGTTTGTTTTCTCTACATTTGGTTTATTTACAGAAGGATTTGAAAGATTTGACAAGGCTTATGAAGAAGGTCTGATTGAAGGCGTGTTCACCACAAACCTTATTTATGCAAAGCCTGAGCTTCTCACCAAGCCCTGGTATCATCAGGTTGATATGAGCAAGTATGTGGCATTGCTCATTGATGAACTCAATGCTGAACATTCAATCAGTGAACTTCTCAATCCTATAAAAAGAATTGAAAAGATTCTTGAAAAATACAAAAATATGTAATTTGCAATACACAGCTGCTGCGATAACTATTTTATTGCGGCAGCTTGTTTGACTTTAACAAAAAGAAAAGGCGGAGAATTGTGTTATGATGAGATTGCAAAAATATCTTGCAAATGCGGGAATTGCGTCACGACGTGCATCAGAAAAATTGATAAGCGATGGCAGAGTTTCTGTAAACGGCGAGATTGTTCGTGAAATGGGAATTCAGATAGATGAAGATTTTGATACCATTGCAGTAGATGGTTCTGTTGTAAAAAACGAGGAAAAGAAGTATTACATTATGCTCAACAAACCAGTCGGATTTGTTACAACGGTATCTGACGATAAAGGCAGACCGACGGTTATGGATTTGGTATCTGATATTTCTGCACGAATTTATCCAATAGGCAGACTTGATTATGACACCGAAGGACTTTTGCTGCTGACCAATGATGGCGACCTTACTTTTAAAATAACACATCCAAAACACGATATAGAAAAAACCTATGTTGCTGAAATAACCGGCAATGTCACGATGGATACGATTTTGCAATTAAGACGAGGTGTTGTTATAGACGGACAAAAAACAAGCCCCGCAGAGGTGGAGGTTGTTGGCGCAACACAATATGGTACGAAGGTTGAAATAACTATTCACGAGGGCAGAAATCGTCAGGTAAGAAAGATGTTTGAAGCAACAGGCTGCATTGTGAAAAAGCTCAAGAGAACAAAAGAGGCAGGCCTCACTTTGGGGCATCTTCCTTTGGGGAAATGGCGCAAGCTTAGTGAGTCTGAAGTTAACATGCTGAAGAAAATTCAGGCTGCAGGGGCAAAAAAGGATACCCCCAAGAAAAAACCAAAAGCCTATGAAAAGAACAATCGAAAGAGAACAGCTCCGAAAAAAAGCAGGTAGATAAAAATGATAGATAACAAATTTGATGTTGTTGTTATTGGCGGTGGTGCTGCCGGTATGATGGCAGCAGGGACTGCTGCAAAGCGTGGGAAAAGAGTTGCGTTAATTGAAAAGAACCGAATTTTGGGCAAAAAGATGTTGATAACGGGGAAAGGCCGTTGCAACATAACAAATGCTTGTGAAGAAGTTGAGGACCTGATAAACAACGTAACAAAAAACAGCTCGTTTTTGTATAGCGCGTTTTATAATTTCACAAACGAAGACACCATAGATTTTTTCAATCAACTTGGCATTGAAACCAAGGTTGAACGGGGGAAACGTGTCTTCCCGGTTTCGGACAAAAGCCGTGATGTTGTTGATGCCCTGGTCAGATATATAAAAAAACAAAAAGTAGAAATTATTTATGACCGTGTTTTGAGTATTATCACTGATAATGAGTGTGTTTCAGGAGTTGAAACGGAAAAACACGGAAACATTATGGCGAAATCAATTATTCTGGCAACCGGAGGAAAGTCATATCAGGCAACGGGCTCAACGGGTGACGGATACAGATTTGCAGAACGCCTTGGACATACCGTCACTGAGATTTTGCCGTCTTTGGTGCCGGTTGAAGTGGAAGAAAGCTGGCCATATGATCTTATGGGATTGGCACTTAAAAATGTTGAATTAACTGTCTTGAACGAAAAGAACAAGGAGATTTATAAAGACTTTGGAGAACTTATGTTCGCTCACTTTGGAATGAGCGGACCGGTTGTTCTGAGTGCTTCTGCTCATATGCGACCAATGGAAAGGGGAAAATATAAGCTTGTTATTGACCTGAAGCCTGCCCTTGATGAAAAACAATTGGATGCAAGGCTTTTGCGTGATTTTCAGAAGTTTGCCAACAAGGACTTCATAAACTCTTTGTCTGAGTTGCTTCCATCGGGAATCATTGAACCGATAGTTGAACTTTCGGGAATTGACAGACACAAAAAGGTTAATTCAATAACCAAAGAGGAACGGCAAAAGCTTCTGACAACAATAAAGGGCTTAACTCTCACGGTCAGGGATTTTTGTCCGATTGAGCAGGCAATAATCACTTCTGGCGGAATTTCTGTCAAAGAAATAAATCCATCAACTATGGAATCTAAAAAAATAAAGGGATTATATTTTGCAGGTGAAATTATTGATGTTGATGCGTATACGGGCGGATTTAATTTGCAAATTGCATTTTCCACGGGAGTTTTGGCAGGAGAATCCTGTTGAAATAAATAAGTAAGGAGATTATTATGGAAAAGAATAAGGTCAGAGTTATTATTAATGGTGCTGAATATACACTTGTTACAGCCGAGCCTGCTGAATATGTGCAGAGAGTTGCTGTTCGTGTTGACAGAAAAATCAGGGAAATAAAAAAGGAAAGCCCGCAACTTACGAATATTATGGCAACTTTGCTCACGGCAATAAATTTATCTGATGAATACATAAAACTTGAGGATTCTATGGATAATCTGAGAAAACAGATTACAGATTATGCAAAGAATGAGGGAAAGCTTTCTGCCGCACTGGATGAACGTACAGCCAAGGTGGAAGAACTTGAGAAGAAGGTTCAGGATTTGAGAATTGAGCTTGCCAGATGTGGTGGAAACACAAATTCGGGTTACAGAAAATATTAAAAAGGGATTGAACATTTATGCATAAAGTCGAGTTGCTTGCTCCGGCTGGAAATTTTGAATGTATGATTGCAGCTGTTCAAAGTGGAGCAGATGCGGTTTATCTTGCAGGGACAAAGTTTGGTGCCAGAAGCTTTGCTGACAATTTTGATGGAGCAGAGCTTGAAAGGGCGGTTGATTATTGCCATATCAGGGGCGTAAAGGTATATGTGACGGTCAATACGCTCGTTCTTGATGATGAGACGGATGAGCTTTGTGAATATTTGAAATTTTTATCACAAATCGGAGTTAATGCCATTATTGTTCAGGATTTGGGAGTTTTGGAACTTGCGAGAAGATTTGTTCCGAATCTTCCGGTTCATGCCAGCACTCAAATGACAATTTCCAATTCAAGAGGAGTAAATATTCTGAAAAAATATGGTGTTAAAAGAGTGGTTCTGGCAAGAGAACTTTCCGTTGATGAAATTGAGGAGATTTCGAAAAACACAGATTCAGAGCTTGAAGTTTTTGCACACGGAGCCCTTTGTATGTGTTATTCGGGACAATGCCTTTTGAGCAGCATCATTGGCAGCCGCTCAGGAAATCGTGGAAAGTGTGCCCAGCCCTGCAGACTTCCATACAGCATAAACCAAGAAAAGAAAAAAGCGTTTTTTTTGAGTCTCAAGGATTTGTCAAGTCTTAAGTATTTGGAAAAATTAAAAGCAGCAGGTGTCACATCCCTGAAAATTGAGGGAAGAATGAAAGGCCCATTATATGTGGCGGCTGTTGTTGGTGTTTATCGGAAGTATATTGACAATCCACAAAAAATATCTGATGAGGATATAAAGCTATTGGATGCGATTTTTAATCGTGGTGGCTTGACCGATGGTTATCTGACCGGAAAGACGGGCAAGGAAATGTTTGCCCTTGACAAGCCTGACAACCCATATCGAAAAAACAATTCAGACATTGAACGTTTTCTCACATCGACAATAAATGGGGAGAATAAAAAAATAAAAATTGCGGGAGAAATTGTTATTTCGGAGCATTCAAAACCGGTTATGAAAATTTCATATGACAATGTGAACATTGAATATGAACACAACCTTTTGCCAGAGAGAGCTGTAAAAACTGAACTTGACGTAAGCACTGTTATGACTCAAATGAGAAAAACGGGTGGAACACCATATGAATTTGAGAATTTAGATATTGAGGTTGAAGACGGACTTTTTCTTTCAGCAGGTGAACTGAACAAAATTAGGAGAAATGCTTTGGAAAAATTTGAAAATTCATTGATTAATAGTTTCAAACGGAAAGAAACTCATGTACCTGAAATCGCAAATGATTCTGAATATGAAAATGCGTCTTTTGGTTATGTGTGCGAGGTTACAAATGAAGAGCAGCTGAAAATGGTTAAAAAGTATGATTTTGACAAGTTCTGTGTTCCGTTGGAAATTATAAAAAATAACCCTGAGCTGACTGATGATGTAAAAGAAAAAACTGTAATTGTCCTGCCTGCTATATTGAGAGAAAATGGTTTTTACAAATGCATTGCTGATGTAAAAAAGCTTGTTGAATCGGGGTATAGAGAAGTTTTAACACACAGTCTTTCTGTGATGGAAGAATTGACTGAATGCAAAATATATGGAGGATTCAGATTAAATATCTGCAACAGTACAGCCTTGAAAAGCCTGAAGAATATGGGTTTTAAAACCGTTGAGCTGTCCCCTGAACTGACTCTCAGACAGATAAGAGAAATAAAAAAAACAATGCCCATTCAGGTTATGATTTATGGACGTTTGCCGCTTATGGTATCTGAAAACTGTATTATCAGAAATGGTGAAAATTGCCCCTGCAAGGATGAAAATTCAATAACAGACAGAATGGGAATGACTTTCCCTGTTATAAAAGATGGAGGAATTTGCCGAAGTGTTGTTCTTAATTGCAAAAAAACATTTATGCTCAATGAAGTTGAAAAAATAAAGCGGGCAGGAGTAAGCTCACAGCGAGTTTATTTTTCTGATGAGTCAGCGGAAGAGTGCGGCAGAATTTGTGATGCTCTGTTTTTTGACACGGGATACATGCCCGAGGATTTCACAAAAGGGCATTTTTATAAAGGTGTTTCCAAGTGATGCGGGAGTGAAGTTTATGGTTACACGTTTGGATAAATTAATTATTGCATCCATTGTTGTTGTTGCTTTGATTATATATGGCTTGTTTGCATTTTCTGTATCTGGTGAAACTGCTGAGTTAGTTTCTGTTTTTGTTGACGGCAGGGAATATGCAGTTTATAACTTGAAAGAAATTACAGATTCAAAGACTGTGGAAATAAAAACGGACAATGGATATAATATTCTTGAACTAAACTCTGAAGGTGCAAGAATGCTGGATTCGTCCTGCCCGGACAAAACCGACATAAAGATGGGCAAAATAACAAAACCCGGGCAGATAATTCTTTGTGTACCAAACAAAGTTACTGTCAAAATAACCGGTAAAGGGAAACTGAATGTGGATAAGGTGACATACTAATGAAGAGAAGAACGGGATATTCCCGAAAAATCATTATAATGGCAATGTTTGTGTCAATTGGCATTGTTTTGCAGTATGCAGAGAGCAGAATTATGATTACACCAGTACCGGGAGGCAAGTTGGGGCTTGCCAACATTGTCACCATAACCAATATCTTTATGTTTGGCGCGAAGAATGCAGTGGTGATTTCTGTCATAAGGTCATTTCTTGGGACATTGCTTTCTTCGGGAGTTTCGGCACTGCCTTACAGTGTGCTTGGCGCTTTGTTTTCGACTTTCAGTATGTGTTTGGTGAAAAAATATCTGTTCCCAAAGGCAAGCGTGATAGGTATGAGTGTGATTGGTGCAGCGGTGCACAATGTGACTCAAATCCTTGTTTCAAGTGCAGTTTTTGCATCTGTTTATATTTTTTCATATTTGCCGGTGCTTTTGGTGGTTGCGGCTTTGAGTGGTGCAATAACCGGATATTTTGCTCAAATTTTAGTAAAGAGAATTGAAAAGGGATAACAAAATGAAAAAAGAACTGATACTTGCATCAAATTCACCGAGACGTCGTGAACTTCTCACCATGCTTGGACTTGAATTTGAAATTATTGCTGACCACACTCCAGAGTGTGTAGATGAAAAATTATCACCCGACCGTGTTGTTATGGAACTTGCAAAATTCAAGGGCGAAAATGTGATTGAAATCGTCGGGGAAAAACGTGATGCAATTGTCATAGCAGCTGATACGGTTGTGACGATTGATGATGAAATTCTTGGCAAGCCGAAGAGCAAAAAAGATGCGGAGCTTATGCTGTTGAAGTTAAGCGGAAGGTCGCATTATGTTTATACAGGAATGTATATAAAGGATATATGCACAAAAAAAGAGGTTTGCTTTTGTGAAAAAACTGAAGTATTCTTCAAAAACCTTGACATAACAGAAATAAAAGATTATATTAATACTGGAGAGCCAATGGATAAAGCAGGTGCTTATGGGATTCAGAGCCTTGGCTCGTTGTTTGTTGAAAAAATAAACGGAGATTATTTTAATGTTGTCGGATTGCCGCTTTTCAGGTTGGGTGAAACCCTGAAAAATGAATTTGACATAAAAATCTTTTGATTATTAATTTGAAATTTTTACATAAGGAGTGTTTATACTATGGCAAACGAAATAGGAATTGATTTGGGTACTGCCAACACTATTATTTATCTGAGAGGCAGAGGCATTGTTGTTAATGAACCCACTGTGGTTGCGGTTAGCCGTGCCACGGGGAAAATCCTTTCAATAGGAAAAGAAGCCGGTGAGATGCTGGGTAGAACACCGATTGATATTTGTGCTGTAACTCCAATAAGAGAAGGTGTTATAGCTAATTTTGATATAACTGTTTCAATGTTGAAATATTTTATAAAAAAGGCGATAGGTGCAACTATATTGAAGCCTAAAGCGGTGGTTTGCATACCTTCACACATCACAGATGTTGAAAAACGTGCTGTTCGTGATGCTGTTCTCGCTGCAGGTGTAAAAGAGGTTTTGCTTCTTGAAAAGTCGATGGCGGCGGCTATTGGTGCGGGAATTTCTGTTAATGCGCCTGTGGGCTCAATGGTTGTTGATATCGGTGGCGGAACAACAGAAATTGCGGTTGTTTCACTGGGTGGAATTGTTACAACACAAAGCATGAAGGTGGCAAGCCACACTTTTGACAACGATATAATTCAGTTTTTGAAGAAGAATCACAATCTGATTATTGGAAACATAACTGCTGAAGAAATAAAGATTGAGGTTGGTTCTGCTTGCTCACTCAAGGAGGAACTGTCTGTTACCATAAAGGGCCGTGACCTGGTTTCCGGTCTCCCAAGAATCGCAACTGTAACTTCAGAGGAAATTAGAGAAGCTATCAAGGAAAGTCTTGATTTTCT
>JAZRNM010000019.1:0-41164 GCA_045648205.1 Clostridia bacterium | reverse complement strand
CTACCGGTCCAAAAATACGAGTGCCCTTGGGGTTCTTATCTTCCTTGATGATGACAGCTGCATTTTCGTCGAAACGAATGTAAGTGCCATCTTCACGGCGAAGTCCTTTAACTGTTCTAACTACAACAGCCTTTACAACATCGCCCTTCTTTACGACGCCGCCCGGTGCTGCCTTCTTAACAGAAGCAACAATAACATCACCGATGTTTCCATAACGTCTGTAAGAGCCACCGAGAACACGGATGCACATAAGTTCTTTTGCACCGCTGTTGTCAGCAACTTTCAGCAAAGTCTGCTGCTGTACCATAATTGATTTCCTCCAATCTTTAAGATATCAATTTCTCGTGCCAGATGGCACAAAACCGAAAAGTCAAATTATTTAGCCTTTTCAACGATTTCAACCAGTCTCCATCTCTTGTCCTTTGACAAAGGTCTGGTTTCCATAACTCTTACCTTATCGCCAATGCCACATTCGTTGTTTTCGTCATGTGCCTTGAGCTTATAGGTGTTCTTCATAACCTTCTTATAAACCGGGTGCTTAACGCTGTCCTTGATTGCTACAACGATGGTTTTGTCCATCTTGTCGCTGACAACCAAGCCCACACGGGTTTTACGATAATTGCGCTTTTCTTCCATTAGACCTTACACCTCCTATTAGTTTACGTTGGCATTAAGGCCAAGCTCTTGTTCTTTCAAAACCGTCTTAAGCTTCGCGATATCCTTCTTAACTGCAACGATTCTCATGGGATTTTCAAGTTGGTTCATTGCATTCTGAAAACGAAGATTGAAAAGCTCTTCTTTGAGGTCCTGAATCTTATCGTTAATTTCCTGTGCTGAAAGGTCTCTAATCTCATTTATTTTCATTACATTTCACCTTCCATTTCCTGGTCGGCTTTTCTCACAAATTTACATTTGAGAGGAAGTTTATGCATAGCAAGACGCATAGCTTCTCTTGCCACTTCTTCGCTTACGCCGCCGATTTCAAATAATATTCTGCCGGGCTTAACAACTGCAACCCAGTATTCCGGTGAACCCTTACCGCTACCCATACGAGTTTCAGCAGGCTTCTCTGTTACGGGCTTGTCAGGGAAGATCTTGATCCAAACCTGACCACCTCTTTTTGTATAACGAGTCATTGCAATACGGGCAGCCTCAATCTGGTTGCTTGTAATCCAAGCAGGAGACTGTGCCTGAAGACCAAAATCACCGTAAGTAACTTTGTTACCTCTTGATGCCTTACCCTTCATTCTACCACGCATAACTCTTCTGTATTTAACTCTTTTTGGTGATAACATTATTTTCTTCCTCCTTCCGCTTTTTTGGCAGGAGCTTTTGTTTCCTTTACGTTTTTGCTTTCAGCAAGGACTTCACCTTTGTAAATCCAAACCTTAACACCGAGCTTACCATAAGTGGTGTCAGCTTCAGCAAAACCATAATCGATGTCTGCACGAAGTGTCTGAAGCGGAATTGTACCCTCGTGATACTGTTCAGTACGAGCGATTTCAGCGCCGCCTACACGTCCTGCAACTGCAGCCTTAATACCTTTTGCGCCCATCTTCATTGTTCTGGCCATGCACTGTTTCATAGCCTTTCTGAATGAAATACGTCTTTCAAGCTGTGATGCGATGTTTTCAGCAACCAGCTGTGCACACATATCAGGAGCCTTAACCTCAATTACGTTAAGGATAACAGCCTTGCCTGTAAGTGTTTCAACGTCTTTCTTCAGCTTTTCAATTTCGCTGCCGCCTTTACCGATAACAATACCGGGCTTTGCAGCGTGGATAGAAAGACGAATCTTGTTTGCAAATTTTTCAATTTCAATTTTATCAACTCCGGCCAAGTAGAGCTTCTTCTTGAGGAAAACTCTGAGCTTGTAATCTTCTACGAGATTGTCGCCGTAGTTCTTCTTGTCAGCGTACCAACGTGAATCCCAGTCTTTGATAATACCAACTCGGATACCGTGGGGATTAACCTTCTGACCCATGCTAAATTACCTCCTTTTTCAAGATTATTCCTTTTCTTTAAGTTTCAAAGTAATGTGACTTGTCTTCTTGTTGATTCTGAAGGCACGTCCCTGAGCTCTGGCCTGTACTCTCTTGAGTGTGGGGCCCTGGTCAGCGAATACTTCTGAAACATAAAGATTTTCAACGTTCATACTGTAGTTGTTTTCAGCGTTTGCCATTGCAGACTTCAACAACTTTTCAACAACCGGGCTTGCAGCCTTTGGTGTGTTCTTGAGAATACCAAGTGCAACGCCAACCGGCTTGTTTCTTATTAAGTCTATAACTATACGCACCTTTCTTGGAGCGATGCGTACGTGAGTAACCTTTGCTACTGCTTCCATTGCTCTGCAGCTCCTTTCCTATTGATTGATATCACAGAAAACTTCTATCAAAGTAAAAGATTACTTGGAAGTTTTAGCACCTGCATGACCTCTGTAAGTTCTGGTTGGAGCGAATTCTCCAAGCTTATGACCAACCATGTCCTCTGTAACATATACGGGAACATGCTTTCTTCCGTCATAAACAGCAATTGTATGACCAACCATTTCAGGGAATATAGTAGATGCTCTTGACCATGTTTTTACAACGATTTTTTCGTTCTTTTCGTTCATTGCAACAATTTTCGCCATAAGCTTTGCTTCAACGAATGGTCCTTTTTTAATACTACGACCCATGATGTGACCTCCTTAAAATTATTTCGCGTTACGACGCTTTACGATAAACTTGTTAGTCTTGTTCTTCTTATTTCTTGTCTTGTAACCAAGACCAGGTTTACCCCAAGGAGTAACAGGTGAGGGTCTACCGATAGGTGACTTACCTTCACCACCACCGTGAGGATGGTCATTCGGGTTCATAACAACACCACGAACTGTGGGTCTGAAGCCCATGTGACGTTTTCTGCCGGCTTTACCGATGTTGATATTTTCATAATCTGTGTTACCAACCTGACCGATTGTAGCACGACAGTCAAGACGAACGAGTCTCACTTCGCCGGAAGGAAGTCTTACCTGACCATAGCCGTTTTCCTTTGCCATAAGCTGTGCGAAAACGCCTGCGCTACGAACCAACTGTCCGCCCTTGCCGGGATAAAGTTCAACATTGTAAATAAGTGTACCAACCGGGATATCTTCAATGAGAAGTGCGTTGCCGGGCTTGATGTCTGCGCCCTTACCTGACATAACAACATCACCCTTTTTGAGGCTGACAGGAGCTATGATGTAGGTCTTAACGCCGTCTTCGTACTGAAGAAGTGCAATGTTTGCACTGCGGTTAGGATCGTATTCGATTGCAATAACTGTTGCTGGCATATTGTCCTTGTTTCTCTTGAAATCGATTACTCTGTATTTTCTCTTTGTACCGCCGCCACGGTGTCTGACTGTGATTCTGCCGTAAGAGTTACGACCTGCTTTGCTGTGAAGGGGACGAAGAAGAGCTCTTTCGGGTTCCTTCTTGTCGATTTCTTCAAATGTAGAAACAGTCATCTGACGCAGCGAAGGTGTTGTAGGATTATATTTTCTAATTCCCATTTTTACATCTCCTTATTCTACGATTTTTCGTGGCTATTAGTTTTCAAAAAGTTCAATTGTTTTGCTGTCAGCTGTGAGCTTAACAACAGCCTTCTTCCAATCAGATCTCTTTCCGAAATGAACGCCCATACGCTTGTTCTTTCCGATGTAGTTGATTGTTGTAACCTTCTGAACCTTTACCTTGAAAATTTCTTCAACAGCCTTTTTAATCTGGATTTTGTTTGCAGACTTGTCAACTTCAAATGTGTACTTCTTGTCTGCAACGCCTTCCATACTCTGTTCTGTTATGATAGGTCTTTTGATAATATCATGAGATGTTTTAACCATTATGCGTACACCTCCTCGAGTTTTGCAACTGCATCTTTCACGATGATGCATTTTGTGTGTCCGAGCACCTCGTATGTGTTGATTGCACCAACGAATGTTGTGTCAACACCTTCAATGTTTCTTGCTGAGAAAACAACGTTCTTGTCGTTTTCAGGAAGTACGATGAGTGCCTTTTCGGTTACACCGAGATTCTTGAGAATCTCTGCCATACGGCTTGTCTTGATTTCATCAAGCTTGAGATCTTCCAAAACAATGATATCATTGTCAATAACCTTTGAAGAAAGTGCAGACTTGAGTGCAAGTCTTCTTACCTTCTTGTTAACTGCATATCTGTAATCTCTGGGCTTGGGACCGAGAGCTACGCCGCCGCCAACCCACTGTGGAGCACGGATACTACCCTGTCTTGCACGACCTGTACCCTTCTGTCTCCAGGGCTTGATTCCGCCGCCGCTGACTTCTGTACGAGTCTTTGTGCTCTGTGTGCCCTGTCTCTGATTTGCTAAGTAGTTAACCACTACTTCGTGCATAACGTCGGGTCTGACCTCAACGCCAAACACGCTGTCATTTAATTCTATATCACCAACCTTAGCACCGGTTGTGTTATATAAAGCTACTGTAGGCATATCTTAAATCCTCCTCTCTTCGGTTTAGGCATTAGCCTTAACTGCATTTTTTACTACGAGCAATCCGCCCTTAGGTCCGGGAACTGAGCCCTTAACCAAAAGAAGGTTGCGTTCTGTATCTATCTTCACAAGGCTGAGGTTCTGAATTGTAACCTTGTCAACACCATAGTGTCCGGGAAGTCTCTTGCCCTTGAAAACTCTTGATGGTGATGAACAAGCACCCAAAGAACCGGGACCTCTGTGATAATGGCTACCGTGAGTCATAGGACCTCTGTGTGTGCCCCATCTCTTGATTGTGCCGGCATAACCATGACCTTTGCTTGTTCCGGTAACATCAATGATGTCGCCTTCAGCAAAAACGTCAACTTTGATTTCGTCGCCAACATTCATTTCAGCTGCATTATCAAGCTTGAACTCTCTGAGGTATCTCTTGGGAGCAACGCCAGCTTTTGCGAAATGGCCTTTCATAGGCTTGTTTACGTTCTTTTCCTTTTTGTCCTCGAAACCAACCTGAACAGCAACGTAACCGTCAACTTCGGCTGTTTTCTTCTGAACCACACTGCAAGGACCTGCTTCAATTACTGTAACAGGAATGAGTGTTCCGTCTTCTGCAAAAATCTGAGTCATACCAAGCTTTTTGCCTAAGATTGCTTTTTTCATAATTTTTTCCTCCTGATTTCACACGCATCGGTTCGTGTCCGAACATACATGCGGGTTATTGGTTGACAATTTCTTGCCAACATGACCAAAAATTTTTACCGATTGTAACTCAAACTAGATTTTGAGTTCGATGTCAACACCTGCCGGCAAATCAAGGTGCTTGAGTGCGTCAATTGTCTTGGCGTTGGGTGCCAAAACGTCGATCAATCTCTTGTGAGTTCTGAGTTCGAACTGCTCACGGCTGTCCTTGTACTTGTGAACCGCTCTGAGGATTGTAACGACTTCTTTCTTTGTGGGGAGCGGAATAGGTCCTGAAACCTTAGCTCCTGTTCTCTTGGCTGTCTCAACAATCTTTTCGGCACTCTGGTCGATAAGGTTGTGATCATATGCCTTAAGTCTGATTCTGATCTTCTCAGCTGCCATGTTGTACCCTCCTTCAAAAATTACTTTTGATTTTTCCGCTGTGCCGGGCGTTTCGCACAGCTAAATAATAAAACCCGAACCTCATATTTTTGCTTTCACAAAGATGCGGTTTCGGGGCACAAAACACAACACAATCCGAGTTCGCCAGCATACCGAACCCGAAAAAAACTGCTGTATTTAATTTAGAAGTGTGACCTTCCGCCCTGTTTTGAAAACCGGACAATCTCCTCCGAAATTTCCAAACACCTTGATAAATCAAGGGTTGCTACCTCCGGAATCATCGTATGTCTTTGTCACGCTCTAGTATTATACTACATTCTTTTCCCAAAAGTCAAGCATTTTTTTAAAATTTTTTTCTTTTTTTGTTTTTGTGTATATTATATATATTAAATAAGGAAGAAACTCAAAAATTTTTTCTTTCCCGGGATTTTTTCTTTGACTTTTTTCGCAAAATAAGTTATATTAAGAACAACAAAAGTAGAGCGGAGGAAAACAATGAAATTTGTATCATGGAATGTTAATGGACTTCGTGCCTGCCTTGAAAAAGATTTTCTTGGTATTTTCAAAAACTTTGATGCTGACATTTTTGCCCTTCAGGAAACAAAAATGCAGGAAGGTCAGGCAGAAGTCATCACAGACGGATATTTTCAATATTTTAACAGCGCCGACAAAAAAGGTTATTCGGGAACTGCTGTTTTCACAAAACAAGAGCCACTGTCTGTCACAAAAGGAATTGGGATTGACAAACACGACCACGAGGGGAGAGTCATCACCCTTGAATTTGATAACTTCTTCTTCGTTACCTGCTACACCCCCAATTCTCAGAACGAGCTGGCTCGTCTTGATTACCGCATGGAATGGGAAGATGATTTCCGCGACTATCTTTTGAAATTGGACAAGACCAAACCCGTTGTCCTTTGCGGAGATTTGAATGTTGCACACAGGGAAATTGACCTCAAAAATCCAAAAACCAACCGTCTCAACGCAGGCTTCACCGATGAAGAAAGAGAGAAAATGACCATTCTCCTTGACTCAGGTTTTTGTGACAGCTTCCGCCATCTCTATCCTGATGCTGAGGGAATATACTCCTGGTGGAGCTATCGTTTCAAGGCAAGAGAGAAAAACGCAGGGTGGCGCATTGACTATTTCCTCACATCAGACAGCATAAAAGACAAAATAAAAGCCGCCTCAATTCACACCGATATTTTCGGTTCCGACCATTGTCCTGTTTCTGTGGAAATTGAATTATAAATTCAAGTTGCGGAAAGAATAAATAAAAAAGGAGAAAATCTATGAGCGTATTACATCTTAATTCAGATAATTTCAAATCAACAATTGAAAATTCAACCGTTCCCGTTCTTGTGGACTTCTTTGCAGACTGGTGCGGTCCATGCAAAATGTTTGCTCCCATTCTTGACAAGGTTGCATCACATTGCGGCGACAAAGCGGTTATTGCAAAGTTGAACATCGATGAAAACGAAGATCTTGCAATGACATATCAGGTTATGTCAATCCCCACTGTTCTTGTTTTCAAAAACGGAGAGGAAGTTGCACGAAAAGTCGGTGTTCTTTCGGCATCTGACGTTCTCTCGCTGCTTGGTGTTCAGTAATGAAAATAGTTATTCTTGACAAAGCGACTCTGGGCGCTGACATTAACCTCTCTCCCATAAAAACTTTGGGGGAAACAATTGAATATGAAAACACCGCTCCCACCCAGGTGGCAGAGCGGATTTGCGATGCAGATGTTCTTGTTCTCAACAAAATCAAGCTGAACGAAACAAATCTTCCTGTCGCAAAAAATCTGAAACTCATTTGTGTTGCCGCAACGGGCTATGACAACATTGACACCGAATACTGCAAAAAAAACAATATTGCCCTTTGCAATGTTCCCGGATATTCCACCGACAGTGTGGCACAGCTCACTGTTTCAATGGCGCTTTCTCTGGCAACACATCTCACCGAATATTCCCGTTTTGCAAGCTCCGGTGACTATACCAAATCAGGCATTGCAAACCGTCTCATCCCCGTCTATCACGAAATCTCATCTCTCACTTGGGGAGTTGTGGGTGGCGGCGGAATCGGAGGCCGTGTGGCAGAGGTTGCAAAGGCACTTGGCTGCAAAGTTGTTGTGTGTCGCAGAAAGCAAGCGGGCGACTTCCCACTTGCAGACATCGACACAATATGTGAAACCTGCGACATAATTTCTCTTCACGTTCCTCTCTCGGACAGCACACGGAATATGATAAACAAGGAACGTATAGAAAAAATGAAACAAGGAGCAATCCTTGTTAATACATCAAGAGGCGCGGTAACCGATGAAAAAGCTTTGGCAAAGGCGGTTAAAAACGGAAAGATTGCCCTGGGCACAGATGTTTATTCTGTTGAGCCCTTTGGCGAAGACCACCCATTTTATGAAATACGCAATCTCGACAATCTTCTTCTTACTCCCCATATGGCATGGGGCTCCTTTGAAGCACGGACGCGTTGTATCGGCAAAATTGCAGAAAATATAAAGTGTTTCTTTGACGGAAATCCACAGAACAGAATAGTGTAAATGCAAATGGTTTTGTGCAAACAAAACTTTCTGTTCTATTCTCTATTCTCTATTCTCTTTTATCTCTTATCTGGAAATGACAATTTTAGTGAAAAGTGAATAGAGAAAAATGAAAAGTTAAAAGAACAAAAAGAAACGACAATCTTCTAACCGAAAATTGTCATTTCTTTTTGGAGCTTGTGACGGGACTCGAACCTGCGACCTGCTCATTACGAATGAGCTGCACTACCAACTGTGCTACACAAGCATTATTAAATTTGCAACATTCAAAGTATACAATATTTTTTCAGTTTTGTCAACCTGAACAATATAAAAACTCAAACAAAAGGGGCTGTTCAAAATGCAGAAATTAGCCGTCATCGACCTTGGCTCAAACTCAATCAGGATGAGCATATTTGAAATTAACCCGAACCTCACCTTCGCACAAACCCACAGCTTTCGAAGTATGATAAAGCTCAGTGAGGGTATGACCGGGGATATGAATTTGACACCCGCAGCACAACTGCGGGCGGTCAAAGCACTGCTTGAATACAAACAAATTCTTAAAACAGAGAAGGTTGAAAATATTCGTGCTGTTGCCACCGCCGCTGTCCGCAAAGCAAAAAACCGCAATGAATTTCTTGCTCTTGTTGAGGATACCACAAACATAAAAATCGAAGTCATTGGCGGAGACACCGAAGCCGCTCTCGACTGTCTTGCAGTTTCAAAACTACTTGGAGTGTCAAATGGTGTTATTTGTGACATAGGCGGCGGAAGTACTGAGTTTATTGCACTCATAGACGGAAAAATTCAAAAGCCCGCCATCAGTATTCCAATGGGCTCCCGTTCTTTGACCGAGGACTTTTTCGCAAAAGGTGAAACTGCTGAATCAATTGATGAGGCAACAAACCACATCAAAAACAAAATCTCAACAATCCCCTGGCTTGACAAGATGCAAGGTGCTCCAATAATCGGAATTGGCGGAACCCTCCGCTCCCTCGCAAAATATCATCTTGCCGATTCCACCAAGGCTGCCATTTCTCACCACAAAATCTCAGCCCCTGAATGTGACCGCATCTGTGATGAAATTATGCACGCAACACATGATGAGAGGCTATCCTTTCCCGGCATAGGTGCAGAACGGGCAGACATAATTGCCGCCGGAATTCTGACTTTTCTTCAGTTGAAAAAGGCACTGAGGTCCCCTCAGCTTCAGGTTGCAGATATCGGGATTCGTGAAGGACTCTTGTTTGAATATTTAGAAAAACTTTCTCAAAATGAATAAAAATACATCGTAAATCAAAAACTACCTTCAGAATTTTTTGGAGGTAGTTTTTTGTGTTGAAAAAATATTACAAGGAAGTTCTCATCGGCTTCTTCACAGGAATCCTTAATGGTCTCTTTGGTGCAGGCGGAGGCTCGGTGGTTGTTCCCGCTATGGAGAAATTTTTGGATATTGACGAAAAGAAGTCCCATTCCACCGCTATTGCCATAATACTTATGATGTCCCTTGTGAGCTCTTTCATATATGTGTACAGAGGGTTTTTCAACTTCAGGTTGTGGCTTTTGGTTTCCATAGGCGGAATTGCGGGCGGCTTTTTGGGGGCAAAACTCCTGAGCAAAATTCCCAAAAAGTGGCTCAAAATTCTCTTTGGCGGGGTTATCATCGGAACTGCCGTTAAAATGATTTTTTAGGAGGCTCTCTATACAATGCTTACAATAATCACCGGCTTTTTCAGCGGAATAATCAGCGGAATGGGTATTGGCGGTGGGGCAATCCTTATTCCTGCCCTGATTATGCTTGAAGACTTATCCCAACAAATGGCTCAGGGAATCAACCTGACCTATTTCATTCCCACCGCAATCATCTCGCTTTTTGTCCATATCAAAAACAAAAATGTGGAGCTCCGCACAGCTCTTATAATCGGCAGTTGTGGAATTTTGGGTTCACTTTTGGGTTCATTCATTGCCGTGTCACTGAGCAGTGACATTTTGCGGAGAATCTTCGGCTTTTTCCTGCTCCTTGTGGGATTTTACGAAGTTTACCGAGGTTTTCGTCAAAAAACTTAGTTATAATTTGTTAAAAAATAGTCATATTTGCTGTTGACGTATGATAAAAAAAGTTATATACTATAAGGTAAAGTAATCAAACTTAAAATTTAAGGAGTGTTTATTGTGAGTAGAGTTTATAATTTCTCGGCAGGCCCTTCAATGCTTCCTCTTGAAGTTCTGGAGCAGGCACAAAACGAAATGCTGGATTACAACGGAAGCGGTCAGTCAGTTATGGAAATGAGCCACCGCTCTCCTGTTTATGATGCAATTATCAAACAGACAGAAGCAGATTTCAGAGAACTTATGAATATTCCTGAAAACTACAAAGTTCTCTTCCTTCAGGGTGGTGCTTCAACACAGTTCGCTGCAGTTCCCCTCAACCTTATGAAGAACGGCAAGGCTGACTATGTTGTTTCAGGTCAGTTCTCAGGCAAAGCTTTCAAGGAAGCAAAGAAATATGGTGATGTAAAATGCATCGCAGCTTCTGAAGACAAAACCTTCAGTTACATACCCGAAATCACACCAGATATGGTTCGTGACGATGCAGACTATGTTCACGTTTGCTACAACAACACCATTTTCGGCACAAAGTATCCCGAAGTTCCCAATGTTGGTGACAAGATTCTGGTTGCAGATATGTCTTCATGCATCACAAGTGAACCCGTTGACGTAACCAAGTTTGGCGTTATCTATGCAGGCGCGCAGAAGAATATGGCTCCTGCTGGTCTCACCGTTGTTATTATCCGTGAGGATCTTCTCGGCAATGCACGTGAGGATATTCCCACAATGCTCGATTACAAGACAATGGCAGACAACGATTCAATGTATAACACACCTCCCTGCTATGCAATCTATATTGCAGGTCTTGTTTACAAGTGGGCGCTCAAGAACGGTGGACTCACCGCAATGAAGGAACGCAACGAAAAGAAGGCTGCTCTTCTTTACGACTTCCTTGACTCATCAAAGCTCTTCAAGGCAACTGCTGACAAAAACAGCCGTTCACTTATGAATGTTTGCTTTGTGACAGGTGATGCAGACCTTGACAAAAAGTTCTGCAAGGAAGCTGCAGATGCAGGCTTTGTGAACCTCAAGGGACACCGCAGCGTTGGCGGTATGCGTGCAAGCATCTACAACGCAATGCCCACAGAAGGTGTTGCAGCTTTGGTTGAATTTATGAAGAAATTCGAAGCAGAAAACGCATAAGGAGGATTTTTGATATGTATAAGGTTCAAACTTTAAATAAAATCGCAAAAATCGGTCTTAACGTATTTGACGACAAATATACCTTCGGTGATGAAGTTGAAAATCCCGACGGAATAATTCTCAGAAGCTTCAATATGCACGACATGGAGCTTCCTTCATGCCTTGTTGCCATTGCCCGTGCAGGTGCAGGCACAAACAACATTCCCATTGTCAAGTGTTCAGAAAAGGGTATTGTTGTTTTCAACACTCCCGGTGCAAACGCAAATGCAGTTAAGGAGCTCGTTATTGCAGGTCTTCTTCTTGCATCAAGAAAGGTTGTTCAGGGAATCAACTGGGCAAAAACTCTCATTGGCGAAGAAGGCGTTGGCAAGCTGGTTGAAAAAGGCAAGTCAAACTTCGTTGGTCCTGAAATCATGGGCAAAACCCTTGGTATCATCGGTCTTGGCGCAATTGGTGTTCGCGTTGCAAATGCAGCTCACGCACTTGGTATGAACGTAATCGGATATGACCCATATTTGTCAGTTGACGCAGCATGGAATATGACCCGCGCCGCAGTTAAGGCAAATGACATTGACACAGTTCTCGCACAGAGCGACTACATCTCAATTCACGTTCCCGCAACTGCTGACACAAAGGGTATGTTCAATGAAGAACTGTTCAGAAAAGTGAAAAAGGGTGTTCGTCTTCTCAACTTCTCACGTGCGGAATTGGTTAATGATGACGCAGTTTGCAAAGCACTCGAAGACGGAACTGTTGCTGCATATGTAACAGACTTCGCAACTGAAACTCTTCTCAAGAACGACAATGTTGTTGTTATGCCCCACCTTGGTGCATCAACACCCGAAAGTGAAGACAACTGTGCAGTTATGGCAGCTCAGGAGCTGAAGAACTTCCTTGAAAACGGAAACATCATCAACTCTGTGAACTTCCCCAACTGTGATATGGGACCTGTTTGCGGTTCACGTGTTACCATCGCACACAAGAATATTCCATCAATGATTACACAGATTTCTGATATTTTCGGCAAGGATGGAATTAACATCGAAAATATGATTAACAAAAGCCGTGGTGACCTGGCATACACAATGATTGACACACACAGCACAGTTGATGACACCATTCTCAATCACCTCAAGGCAATTGACGGTGTAATCAAGGCAACAGCATATAAAGAATAGTTTTTAATTTGCGGTAGGTTGGACGGTCGCGGGCACAAGGGAGCAATTCCGTGCGTGAGGAAAGTCCGAGCTCCAAAGGGCAGGGTGCAAGGTAACTCCTTGTGAAGGCAACTTTAAGGAAAGTGCAACAGAAATATACCGCCGTTCTCTGAACGGTAAGGGTGGAAAGGCGAGGTAAGAGCTCACCCACGCTCCGGTGACGGAAGCGTGCTGTAAACCCCACTCGGAGCAACACCTGATAGCGGAGGTTAAGTCGGCCCGACATCTCCCGGGAAGGTGGCTGGAGCCATATAGAAATATATGGCGTAGATAGATGACCGTCTTAAATGACAGAACTCGGCTTACAGATCTGCCGCAACCAAAAATTCCCCCTCTTGGCATACAGCCAGGAGGGTTTTCTTTTGTTTTTCCTTGACAAAAATCTTCCAAAAATATATAATATAAATGTTAATTTAAGAATACGAAAGGCGTGACTTATTATGAAATATATCGTTATTCTCTGTGACGGTGCAGCAGACACCCCCGTCCCGGAGCTTGGCGGCAAAACCCCTCTGGAGGTTGCAAAAAAACCAAACATTGACAAGCTTGCAAAATGCGGTGAGGTGGGCATGGTGACAACCGTTCCTGCAAATCTGCCTCCCGGAAGTGACGTGGCAAACCTTGCTGTTTTCGGCTATGACCCCCAGAAATATTACACAGGTCGTTCACCACTTGAAGCTCTTTCAATGGGTGTTCATCTGGAGCTTTCTGACACAACCTTCAGAACAAACGTGGTGACGCTTTCCGATGATGCAAACTATGAAGACAAAACAATGGTTGATTATAGTTCTGACGAAATCACCACCGAGGAATCCTCTCAGCTCATCAAGGCCGTAAATGATGCACTGAAAACCGAAGAATACGAATTTTTCAGCGGAATCAGCTATCGTCATCTTCTCGTTTGGCACAACAAAGAAAACAACTTTTCTCTGACACCGCCCCACGACATTTCGGGCAGATGTGTTGGGGAATATCTTCCCAAGGATGAAACACTTCTCACTCTTATGAAAAAGAGCTATGAAATCCTCAAGGACCATCCCGTGAACCTTGACAGAATCAAACGTGGCCTCAATCCTGCCAACTCAATCTGGATTTGGGGTAATGGCACAAAGCCCAACCTTGATACATACAAAGAAAAATTCAACCTTCAGGGAACTGTGGTTTCTGCCGTTGACCTCATCAAAGGCATCGGTGTCGGGGCAGGGCTTAAAAACATTGATGTTATAGGTGCAACAGGAAATGTGCATACTAACTTTGACGGCAAGGCAGAAGCGGCAATCAAGGCGCTCCGCGACGGTTCAGACTTTTTGTATGTTCATCTTGAGGCCCCTGATGAAGCAGGTCACAGACACGAAATTGACAACAAGGTTCGTGCAATTGAGCTTATTGACGAAAAAATTGTTGCGCCAATTCTCAAAGCTTTAGAAGACGATGGCGAGGATTTTGCAATGCTTATTATGCCCGACCATCCCACACCTCTGGCAATAAGAACGCATACTTCTGACCCCGTGCCGTATATAATATATAAAAGCGGCAAGAACATCAGTTCAGGAGTTGATTCTTACACCGAAGCAGAGGCTCTGAAAACGGGAGTTGTTGTTGAGCACGGCTATTCACTCATAAACAAACTCACAGAGAACTAAAGCCCAACGCCGCAAAAGGAGTGTTTGCGGTGAGCTTGGAAAAAACAATAAAATGCATTATAATAACAGCAGGAACAGTGGGTGCACTGTTCCTGCTTCCATTTTCTCTGCGACTTCTTTCACCTTTCGTTGCAGCCTTTTTCATTGCTGCTCTTTCCCAAAAAATAATCCGTTTTCTTGATTTCAAATTCGGCATAAGCCGAGGCATCAGCTCCACAATTCTGGTTACATTGATTGTTGTGAGCATAATCGCCCTTTTGTTTTTTGCAATTCTCCAGCTTATGAGCCAGGCACGAAACCTGATTATTAATCTCCCCTCAACCATATCGGCTCTGAGGGTGCAATTCAATCTCATCATCGAAAAATATAATCTCTTCAAGCTGAGTCTTTCTCCTGAGATTTCTGCTTTCATTGACAATGTATCCGCGGAGCTTATACGCTATACTTCTGCCCTTTCCGAAAAGGCAGGCTCTGCGGCACTCAACGTTGCAAAAAACTTTGCGGCAAAGCTTCCCAATCTTCTTCTTTTTATTGTTATGTTCATTCTCAGCACTTTTTTCTTCACCAAGGACTACCTGCTTGTTATAAACTTTTTCAAGGAGCTTTTTCCCGAAAAAATAATCAGGCTTGCAACAAAAACAAAGACAATTTTGTTCAGAGCATTTTCTTCATATATGAAAGCACAACTAATCCTTATGCTCCTGACAACTGTGCTGGTCACCGTCAGTCTTTGGATTGTTGGTTATGACTATGCTCTTCTTTGGGGTATTGTCTGTGGCCTTACGGATGCTCTGCCAATTCTCGGCACGGCAGTTGTCCTCGTCCCCCTTGCCCTGTCTTCACTGGTGTTTGGTGATGTATATTCCTTTGTTTCTCTCATAATTATTCAGGTTCTGGTGTTTCTTGTCCGTCAGCTTGCAGAACCAAAGGTCATCAGCCATCAAATCGGAATTCACCCCATATTAACCCTTGTCAGCGTTTATATTGGCTTGAAGCTTTTTGGAATTATGGGAGCTGTGCTTGCACCAATTGTCACACTTCTGGTTGTCAATCTTTATGTCGCATACAAGGAACAGAAAGAATTTTAAAACAACACCCGGCAATATGCCGGGTGTTGTTGCGTTTATGTTTTGTTTTGTGTGGTCGCCAGTGTCAGAGCATAAACCCGCTTTGCTCCGGCAGACTTCAGAGCTCGACTGCATTCAATGATTGTTGCACGGGTTGTGCATATGTCATCAATCAGGAGAATGGTTTTGTCCTTTACTTCATCGGGATTTTTCACTTTCATTGTGTAGTGAAGGTTTTTGAGCCTTTCCTCAAATGCAAGACTTGATTGTCGCGCGGTTTTGCGTTTCTTTTTTATCACATTCCTGACAAATGGGATTCCAGTCAGCTTTGAAAACTGTTTGCAGATTATTTCAACATTGTCAAAGCCCTGAATTATCCCTTTGTTCGTGTGGGACGGAGCAGCACAAATAAAGTCAAAGGATATGTTGCCATATTCTTTTTCAAACTCATCAAGCAAGAACCTTGCATATGGCTTTGCATAGTTTTGAAGATTGTGGTTTTTGTATCTCAGAACAGATTCCCTGACAACTCCGTCATATTCAAAAACAGATATTACCCTGTTAAAATACCGGGAGCCTCCCTGCAAACAAAAGTAACAAAGCTCACGCTTTCCGTGGCTTTCTATGGACTTTCCGCATTTTTCACACCGAAGTCCACTCCGACAAAGTTTCACTTTGGACGCACAATCCCCACAAAAACTTTCAAAGCTATTGATTTCCATTACCCTGTCACAAAAAATACATTGCGGCGTATAGAAGAAGTTTTTAATTATTTTCAGAAATTTTGTCATCTGTGTAATTATTTCACTTTGCTATTGTTAATGGCAAACTCTAACAAAATGTTTATCAACTCATTTCTCGAACGATTGGTTTCCTCCGACATCTCATTTAATTTAGCAACCGTTTCTTCCTTAACCCGAATTGAAAATGTTTTATATCCATCTTCACCTTTTAGATTTTTCTTGTTTATAATCAATTTCTCATCCATGCTGCAAGACCTCACATATATTATATTCACTCTTTGATAAATTCAAATTACAGCCCGTTTGCGAAAATATAGGGTAAGTTTTGCTCCACTTTTCTAAAAAGTGGAAAAATATATTATTTTATTTCTTGTTCCAAATTATTAAATAACTCTGAATCAAAAAACTCCTGCACAGAAATTTCCAATCCGTCACAAATCTTCTTTATGGTCGAAATTGTAGTGCTGTTGTTTCTTCCTCCAACAATGTTGTTTAGTGTGGATTGTGTTATTCCGCAAATTACAGACAGTTTGTTTATTGTTATTTTTTCTTTTGAGCAAAGCTCTATAATTCTTAGTCTTACTGCTTCTCCAATAATCATTTTCATCAACCCTCTTTGTAATTATTTTACCTTTTTTGAGTTAAAATAATTACCTCAAAAGAGTTATTGATAAAAATTAGCACAGACTTTGTGATTTTGCTTTTAATCCCCGTAAAATGTTTGAGCATCGGGCATTCACATATAGGGAGGAATCAATTTCGATTAGGCTTTTGTTGCTCAAAACGATGACGGCACTTGAAACAAAGGATTTTGGATGTTGGACAAGCAAAAAGCGCAGGTAATCCTGTATGGCTTGCCGAGCATTTTTGCGAAGCACAATGCCGAAATACAAAGTTTCAAGTTGGTTTATCCCTATATGTGAACGCCCTAGGGAATGTTTTTTAAATTTTGAAACGGCGAAAGCAAAAAACACCAGGCAATCTGACTTCATTGCGCCTGGTGTTTTTTAGGAAAGCGTTGGAAATGATTTTTCCAACAATCTTGACGGCTAAGCCGTTGATAAATTCAAAATTACAGCCCGTTTGCGAAAATATAGGGGTGAGTTTTGCTCCACTTTTCTAAAAAGTGGAAAACCCTTAATCACATCGGGGTAAGTTTTTCTCTCACTTTTTCTAAAAAAGCGAGAAATCATAAAACCTATCTTTCATCTATCGGTGTATATTGACGTCTCTCAATAATGCTCTTATATGCAGGCCTGATTATCTTTCCGCCGGTGAGAACCTCCTCAATTCGGTGTGCACTCCAACCCACAATTCTCGCCATTGCGAAAATTGGTGTGTAAAGTTCTTCAGGAAGGCCAAGCATCTGATAAATAAATCCCGAATAAAGGTCAACATTTGCAGGCATTGGAGCGTGCAAGCCCTTCACGTCTGCAAAAACCCGTGGAGCGATTTTCTCAACTGCAGCATAAAGCTCGAATTCCTTTTCAGCATCTTCTCCAATCTCTTTTGCAAGAGTTTTTGCATATTCCTTGAGTATAACCGCACGGGGGTCCGAAAGGGTGTAGACTGCGTGACCTATTCCATAGATAAGACCACTTCCGTCGCCTGCTTCCTTGCGGACAATCTTGCAAAGATAATCATAAACCTGGTCTTCGCTTCCCCAATCTGCAATGTTTGCTTTCATTTCAGACATCTGGGCAAGTGTCTTCTGGTTAGCACCGCCGTGTTTTGGTCCTTTCAAAGAGCCTATTGCTGCCGCAACAGCCGAATATGTATCTGTGTTGCTGGAAGACAAAACTCTGATTGAGAATGCCGAGTTGTTTCCGCCGCCGTGCTCTGCGTGAAGCATAAGCGCACGGTCAAGAACTTTTGCTTCCAGGTCGGTGTATTTGTGGTTTGGTCTTATCATATACAAAAAGTTTTCAGCAATTGAAAGTTCCGGCTTCGGGTTGTGAAGAACCAGACTCTTTCCGTCATAATAATGACGTTTTGCCGCATATGCATATGCAATAAGAGTTGGGAATCTTGCAATAAGCTCAAAGCTCTGTCTGAAAAGACTTTCTGTGCTTATGTCGTCGGGATTTTGCTCATCATATGAATAGAGTGCAAGCACAGACCTTGCCAGCTTGTTCATTATATTGTTGCTGGGCGCCTTCAAAATCATATCTTCAGCGAAATTTTCGGGGAGCTTTCTGTTTTTCGCAAGACTTTCCGAAAAGTTCGAAAGCTCTTCGCGTGTGGGAAGAGTTCCAAACATAAGAAGAAAAACAACCTCTTCAAACCCGAATCGGTTTTCTTTGTGACAGCTTTCAATAATATCCCCAATGGAAATACCTCTGTAACGAAGTGTTCCGTCAATTGGGGACTTGACACCCTCGTCAAGGACATATCCGTGAACCTCACCAATGGCTGTCAATCCCGCAAGAACACCTGTTCCGTCAGGATTTCTGAGTCCACGCTTTACGTTGTAATCGTGATAAAAGTGACTTGGAATGTGATTAAAGCACTCGTGCTGGTCCAGAATCACTTGCAAGTATTTGTCAAAGTCTTTGTTCATAATCGGTAATACCTTTCTTTCGTAATTTAACCCGGAGGCCATTGGAGGTTTCTGCCCGCAAGCAGATGGAAGTGAAGATGTCCAACTGTCTGACCACCGTCTTCTCCGCAATTGTTCACAATTCTGTAGCCGTCCTCAGCAAATCCCAAATCTTTGGCTATTTTTGCTGCGGTCTCGAAAATTTTTGCTACAACACTTGAGTTTTCACTGTTTATTTCATTGGCAGATTTTATATGCTGTTTAGGGATTATAACAATATGTTCAGGGGCTTGGGGAGAAATATCCCGGAACGCCAGAACAAAATCGTCTTCAAAAACCTTTGTTGATGGGATTTCTCCCGCAATAATTTTGCAAAACAAACAATCTGACATAGTTTATCCCTCCTGAAATCGGTTATTTTATAAGGGTTTTCACAAGAGCCAGGGCGTCTTCAATCTTTGATGCGTCCTTGCCGCCTGCCTGAGCGCTGTCTGGCTTTCCGCCACCGCCACCGCCTGTGACCTTGGCAACCTCACGAATGATATTTCCTGCGTGAGCACCTTTTTTCACAGCCTCAGCTGTTGCCATTGAGATTATGTTCACCTTGCCATCAGCTGCCGATGCAAGAACAATAACTCCGCAATCAAGCTTTTGCTTCAGGTTGTCACCTGCATCTCTCAATGCGTTCATATCAAGACCATCTGCAAGTCTTTGAGCGATAACCTTGATGCCGTTAATCTCCTCAGCATTATCAATAAATTCGCCAATTGAGCTGTTTGCCATTTTGCTCTTTATGCTTTCAAGCTCACGCTTGAGATTCTTGTTCTCATCCGCAAGACTCTGTGCCTTTGCTTCAACCTCATGGATGCTTGACTTGATTACATCGGCAATCTTCGCAATTGTGCTTTGTGCACTATTGAGCTGTTCCATAACGCCAAGTCCTGTAACCGCTTCAATTCTGCGGACACCTGCCGCAACACCGCTTTCTGAAATAATCTTGAAAAGACCTGCCTGAGCTGTGTTTGAAAGGTGTGTTCCACCGCAGAATTCAACAGAATAATCACCCATTGAAACAACCCGAACTGTTTCGCCGTATTTCTCGCCAAACTGAGCAGTTGCACCCAATTTCTTTGCTTCATCAATGTTCAGTTCCTGAACGGTTATGGGCATTGCCTCCATAATCGCATCATTAACCAATTTTTCAACCGACTTGATTTCATCGCTTGTCATTGCCTCAAAGTGTGAGAAGTCGAATCTCAAACGCTTTGCAGTAACTTCTGAGCCTGCCTGAGCAACATGACTTCCAAGAACCTCTTTGAGAGCCTTGTGAAGAAGATGGGTTGTTGAGTGGTTTCTGCAGATTGCCATTCTGTTTTTCTTGCAAACAGAAAGTGTCGCTTTGTCACCCTTTGCCAATGACCCCTCTTCAATTTTAACAATATGGAAATAGATGTTGTCGCCATTTTTCTTTGTGTCAAGCACCTTTGCTTTTCCATTTGCGGTGATAATTGTTCCAACATCACCTGCTTGTCCGCCCATTTCTGCATAGAAAGGAGTTTGTGAAACAACAATGATACCTTCTTCATCTGTGCCGAGTGCATCTGCTTCAGTTCCTTCTGACACAATGCCTAAGATTTCACTTTCAAAAGTCAGATTTTCATAACCCACAAATTCAGTTGCATCTGCCTTGATGCTTACGGCAGAATCATCATCCCAGCTTGAACCGTCCTTTCGGTTTGCTCTTGCTGTGTCTTTCTGGATTTTCAGTTGCTTGTCAAACCCGTCTCTGTCAACTGCGAGTCCCTGTTCTTCGCAGATTTCGATTGTCAGGTCAATGGGGAAGCCATAGGTGTCGTTGAGTTTGAATGCATCTTCACCCGAAAGGGTTGCCTCACCCTTTTTCTTTGTTTCTTCAATATATGAATTCAGAATTTCAAGACCGTTGTCAATTGTTTTTGCAAACTTTTCTTCTTCAATTCTGATAACCTTTTTAATATACTCTCTCTTTTCATCAAGCTCGGGATAGCCCTGCTTTGACTCATCAATAACTGTGTCTGCAACGCCATAGAGGAATTCGCCCTTGATTCCAAGGAGCTTGCCGTGTCTTGCCGCACGTCTCAGAAGTCGTCTGAGCACATAACCTCTGCCTTCGTTTGAAGGAATAACACCATCTGACACCATCATAACCGTACTTCTGATGTGGTCGGTGATAACACGGAGTGACACGTCTGTTTTTTCGTTATCCTTGTATGAAACGTTTGCAATTTTTGAAATATGCTTCATTGTGCTTTGAACGGTGTCAACCTCAAAGAGGTTGTTAACACCCTGCATAATGCAGGCAAGTCGTTCAAGGCCCATACCTGTGTCAATGTTGGGGTTTGCAAGACGGTTGTAGTTTCCGTCTTCGTCCTTGTCAAACTGAGTAAACACCAGATTCCATACTTCCATAAAGCGGTCGCAATCACAACCAAGCTTGCAGTCAGGTTTTCCGCAGCCACATTCTGCGCCTCTGTCAACGTGAATTTCAGAACAGGGACCGCAAGGACCTGTTCCGTGTTCCCAGAAGTTGTCTTCCTTGCCCAATTTCACAACTCGCTCAGGTGCAATTCCAACTTCGTTAATCCAGATATCTCTTGCCTCGTCGTCGTCTTCATAAACTGTCACCCAGAGAACATCCTCGGGAATTTCCATAACCTTTGTGAGGAACTCCCACGCCCAGTTGATCGCTTCCTTTTTGAAATAATCACCAAAAGAAAAGTTTCCAAGCATTTCAAAGAAAGTGCCGTGTCTTGCAGTTTTGCCCACGCACTCAATGTCAGGTGTTCTGATGCACTTCTGGCATGTGGTTACTCTCTTTTTGGGAGGAACCTCTGCACCTGTGAACCACTTCTTCATTGGCGCCATTCCTGAGTTAATCAAAAGAAGACTTGCGTCATTTTTCGGAACAAGCGAAAAGCTGTCAAGTCGCATACATTCCTTTGTTTCAAAGAATGAAAGATATTTCTCTCTTATTTCATTAAGTCCTAATTTTTTCATAAGTTCGAGGCCTTTCTGTATTTAAATTTTTTATAATAAACAATTGTGAATTCATCATTATATTTTATCATTTTTTGGCAGATTAGTCAATAAAAACCCAATTTTATTTTCCTAATGGACAAATTTTCATGCAAACTCCGCAAACCACACCTCTGCCGATGTGCTGAAATTCCTTTTTCATATAGTCACTGCAAGCCTTTGCATCAACAATCACGTCACGGTCATCTCCTGAATTCCAGGGCTTTCCGCTTATTGCCATGGCAGGACAGTTGTCCGCACAAAGTCTGCAGTCACCGCAAGGGGATTTGGGATTTGCGTTTTCAACATCAAAGGGGAAATCCGTCAGCACCGTTGCAAGTCTGACACGAGGTCCGAATTTTTCCGAAACAAAAAGACCGCTTTTCCCAACCGCTCCAAGCCCTGAAAGACTTGCCGCAAGCTTGTGCGAGAAAATGCCCTGAAGACCGTTCACCGATTGTGATGCCGGAATTGCTGCGTAATCAAAGCCCTCTGCTGCGAGAAGAAGTCCGATTTTGAGCGATAGGTTATCAATAAACGCATTCACCGTTCTGTAGTGGTGAAAATATGTATGGGTTGGTGCGTTTGTTATTCCGTCCACCACCGCCCGTGAAAGGGGCACAAGGTAAGAAATTCCAAATTCCAGCCCAAAAGGGTTTTGGTCTTTGTCAAGTTTGCAAAAACCAACTTCCGTTATTCCGTTTTCTGCCAAAAGCTTTTTTATTTTTTCAATCATAGTATCACCGTTTAAAATTCTGGATTCAGCACCTTTTTCAAATATTTGAGGGTGGGGAATTCTTTGTCGAGCTGAGTCTGTATGTACCGCTCCCCCAAAGCACCAAGATATTCAATGGCGGCATCTGCGGCATCAAATGAAAAAATCTGCTTCCCGTCAACCTCACAAATGAATTTGAGGATTTTCCGCATCCCCTCACTCAGCCTTCCGCAGCCTTCTGTTTTTTTGCAGGCATCACACGACACAGTTCCGTCAGCAAATGACAAAAAGAGGTCACCATCTGCCGTTTTGCAACCGCTGCATTGGTCAAGCTGCGGCTCATAGCCCGCAATGGCTGAAATTCGCCACTCAAAAACCATTTTTATTTTTTTGGGGGAACAAAGGTCACGGTCAAGAGCAAAGAGCGAATTGAGAAGAAGACTCAAAATTTCTCTGTCAGGCTCATCTTCGGTGGCAACAGCATTTGCAACCTCGCCGAAATATGAAGCATAGGCAAGCTTTTCAAGGTCTGTGCGGATGCTCTGAAACCCCTCCAGCACAGTCATTTCGTTAAGCTTATAAAGCCCCGTTTTGCTTCTGCTTTCATAGACAACAATCTCACTGTATGCAAAAAGCTGAAGTCCCATCAGCATATGGGATTTTGAATGACGGACATTGTTCGCAATTGCCGAAATCCGCCCAAAATCCTTTGTGATGATGGTGACAATAAGGCTTGTTTCACTATATTTTGTTGTTTTTGTTACAATCCCTTCGGTCTTCAAAAGCCCCAAGCTCAACACCAGCCTCCATACCCCAATTTTCCTCTGACTTCGCCTTATATTTCAAATATTCCCTGACGCTGCCCGTCTTTTCAAAGGTTTTCCATGCCAGTTCTGCAGTTTTCCTCATAATCATTACCTCCGTTTTTGTTAGTTTGAGGGAATGATAGATTTAAATACTGCAATATTTAACCCATAAATTTAAAATTTTTCCATTTCTATTCAAAGCCGATTGTGTTCATAAAGGCTTCTTTGTTCCGCCAATCCTCTTTCACCTTAACCCAAAGCTCAAGATAAACCTTGGAATCCAGAAACCGTTCAATATCCTGCCTTGCACGGCTTCCAATCTGTTTCAGCTTGTCCCCTTTTTTGCCTATGATAATTGATTTGTGGCTCTGTCTTTCACAGTAGATAGCCGCCAGTATTTCATAGGTTCCGTTGTCTCGGCGGTGCATTTTTTCAATTTCAACAGCAATGCCGTGGGGGATTTCCTGATTGAGAAGTCTCAGAGTCTTTTCACGGATAAATTCCGCAACAATCTGTCTTTCAGGCTGGTCGGTTATTACATCTCCCGGGAAGAACTGAGGTCCGTCAGGGAGAAGGCCCTTGATTTCTTCAAGGAGCTGCGCAACATTCTCACCCTTTTGTGCCGAAACGGGCACAATTCCGTGAAAATCATAAAGTTCTTTCAGTCGGTCAAGCACAGGAAGAAGATTGAGTTTTGGCACTGTGTCAACCTTGTTGACCACCAAAATAACAGGTGTGTTGCCCTTTTTCAGACCTTCAAGCGCAATTCTTTCCTTTTCATATTCGTTTTCGTGAAGATTGCAATCCACCACATACAAAAGTACGTCAATATCCTGAGTTGCGGTGTAGATATACTTTTCCATTTTCTGACCAAGCTTGTTGTGGGGTTTGTGTATTCCGGGGGTGTCAATCAGAACAATCTGACAATCCTCCTGGGTGTGAACTCCCAAAATTTTGGTTCTGGTGGTTTGGGGCTTGTTTGAAACAATTGCCACCTTTTCACCGATTATTTCGTTCATAAGTGTGGACTTTCCCGCATTGGGTCTTCCACAGATTGCTACAAATCCTGATTTCATTTGCTTTTCTCCTTTGTTATCTCAAAAGCCCCATAGACTTAAGAATATCCTCCTGATAGCCAAACATTTCTTCCTCGTCTTCAGGGGTCATATGGTCATATCCAAACAAGTGGAGCATTGAGTGAACCGTCAGAAAACCAATTTCACGTTCAAACGAATGGCCATATTCTATGGCTTGTGCCCATGCCCGCTCCAGAGAAATTACAATGTCACCCAAAAACATCTCCCCGTCAGGGTTAAAGTCCATATATTCCTCAATGATGTTTCCGTCTTCGTCATATTCAAGAAGGGGAAAGGACAGCACGTCTGTGGCGCGGGCAATGTTTCGGTGTTCGCGGTTCAGCTCACGTATTTCCTCGTCGTCGGTGAACATAAGGCTGATTTCTGCCTTGGTGCCGAACTCCATATACTCAAGAGCTGACTTCACCGCGAGCCTCACCAAATCACGGATTTCCTTTGTGACTTTGAATTTCTTTTGATTATTTCTGATTGCTACCTTCATTTCCACGTCGTCCTCTGCTGTTATTTTTTGAGGCTCTTTCACGTTCAAGAGTCTTTTTTTCATATGCTTTGACAATTTTCTGAACCAATGGATGTCTCACAACGTCCGCCTCGCTGAGATACATAAATTCAATTCCCTCAACATTTTTGAGGACAATCTCCGCATCCCGAAGTCCCGACTTCTTGTTTCCGGGAAGGTCAATCTGCGTTATGTCGCCCGTCACCACTATTTTTGAAGAAAATCCCATTCGGGTGAGGAACATTTTCATTTGTTCAGGTGTGGTGTTCTGTGCCTCGTCAAGAATGATGAACGCATCATCAAGGGTTCTTCCGCGCATATAAGCAAGTGGTGCCACCTCAATGAGACCTCTCTCCACATTTTTGTGAAAAGCTTCTCCACCCATCATATCCCCCAAAGCATCATAAAGCGGTCTCAGATATGGGTCCACCTTTTCCTGCATATCACCGGGGAGAAAGCCTAAAGACTCGCCGGCTTCAACGGCGGGACGGGTGAGAATGATTTTGTTAACCTCTTTGTTTTTAAATGCCTTAACTGCCATTGCAACCGCAAGATAGGTCTTTCCCGTTCCGGCAGGGCCTATGCCGAAGACAATGGAGTTTTTCTCTATCATTGAAATATATTTCTTCTGTCCCAGGGTTTTCGCCCTGATTGGAGTCCCCCGTGAAGTTATGCAAACACAATCCTGTCCCAGGGTGGTCAGTTCTTCCTCGTTTCCCTCTTCAATCTGGGACATAACATACCGGACTTCCTGCTCGCCCAGGGCTGTGCCGTTGTGTGCCATTGCAAGAAGATTGTTAATTACCCTTGTTGCCTTGTCAACCATACTGGGTTCACCGCCAACCTTGATTTCAGAACCACGGTTGATGATTGCAACGTCAAAGGTCTTTTCAATGAGTCTTATATTTTCATCAAAACTGCCGAAAAGATTAATCAGCAATTCCATTTTTTCAACTTCGATGTGTCTTTCCATATTGCTTTGGTTTCCCTTCTGAAGAATACTTATTCCTACTTTACATCATACCCCAAAACCTCGATTTTGTCAATAATTCTTTGGGTTGCGATGTCCTCACGGCAACGAACTTCCACGGTCACAGAAATCCCCTTTTTGCCCAATTCGGTGTAGGTGACAGATTTGTCCAGAACCTCTGCCTTTGGCGGAATTTCCTTTTCAATTTCTGCAGAAAGTTCCTCGCCTGCAAGTTTCAGAGTTTCTTCAAGATTTCGCGACTTTTTCTCAGGAACATATTCCGAAAAGCTTTCCTTTTGCACAAAGAGAGACGGCACGAAAGAAAATGGGGCTTTATATTCCCGATTTTCGTCCTCTTTGTCACAATATTCAAAAGGCTGACTTTGTTTCAGAAACAGCCTGAATTCCTTGCCTAGCACAGAAAAGCGGTATCTGTTCTTTTTCTGCCCCGTGTATATTTTCTCAATGTATTCAAAGGGATATTCACGAACTTTTTTGTAAGAGGTTTCGGCAAATACTTCGCCAAAGGAATGAACATATCTCATTCCCTGCTTTTCGCTGTCGATAACTCCGCTGACAAGCAAATCGCCCTTTTCCACCAGCTGATTTGGTTTCACCACCGTCAAGCCCTCTTTGACCTCTAAAAGCTTGATTAGCCCGTCTCTTGATGCCACTATATCGCAGGGAACATCCCCGTCAAGCGCCACCTTGGTGTCAAGGCGTTCTTTCACCTCGATATATGCCCGTGAGCCCTTGATATTTACGCCAATCCAGGCAATTTCATCGAATTCGGTCATCATCTGATTTTTTATCAGCTTATCGTCTATTTTTCTCACCGAAGCACCGTGATAAAGCCCGAATTCCTTCAATCCCGACAAAAGACTCTCCGTTGCGACACGCTCATTCCCCACGATATCAATACCCATAATATGGGTTGTCAGGTACCACAAAAGGGCAAGAAAGAGCAAAACTCCCACAAGCGCCGCTCTGCGTTTTCGGTAGCGGTGAAAAAGGAATGGGAGTCCAGAGCGTTTTGTGATTGAGACCTTTGTCCTGGTTTTTCTTGCAATTTCACGCAGCTGGTGAAAATCGCTTATCCCAATGCAGGCACACATCCGGCAGCTCCCGATTTTTCGCACATTCCAGAGAAAAATTCCCCGTCGCATACAAATATTCAAAAATCTCTCACAAAAAAAGCCCTCGGCACAAAACACAACGTATCCTCTTATGTATCCTGCGATCCGTTCTATGGACATTGTGCCTACCCCTCTTTCCCGAACTCAATCTTTTCTATTTTCCCCGTTACGAAAAGGGTTTCACGGGTAATGCTCCTGATTTCCAGATTATTGCCAGCAATTCGCATCCCCACAGGGTTTGACTCAACACAAATTCTCTCGCCTGTGTAATCCGAAATTGCCTTGTAGTTTTCAATCACTGCCTCGCGGTTACCAAGGAGCACAATCTTGGGCACGTCAAGGACTATTTCCTTTGACGCATCAAGAACACTTGCCGCCCGTTCCCTGAGTGTTGGAGGGTGTTCCTCCGGACTCTTTTTCCTTTTCATTATCCGTCACCTGCCTTATCCTCTTAAAGTTTATGCCTAAACTGCTGTATTAATGAATATATTGTAGCAACCAGTCAAAGAAAGGTCTGTTTGAAATGTCAAAGTTTTTGAGATACACACTTTTGGGTGTTGTTCTTTATGTAACCATCTTCCTGGTGGCTTACCCCAAAACCACTCTTGAGGCGGCAAGAACAGCAACCGAGCTTTGCCTTGACACCATAATCCCGTCGCTTTTTCCGTTTTTTGTTTGCAGCGGGCTTTTGTCGTCTTTGGGGTTTTCTGCTCTCTGCAGTCGGATTTTGTCACCCTTTATGCGGAAACTGTTCAACTTACCCGGATGCAGTGCTCTTGCGTTTTTTCTTGGTCTTGTGAGCGGCTATCCCGTGGGGGCATACACGGCAGCCGACCTTTATTCAAAGGGGCAATGCACCAAAATCGAGGCGGAGCATATGACAGCCTTTTGCAACAACTCCGGGCCGCTTTTTGTCATTGGAGTTGTGGGCACGGCATTCCTCAAAAGCCCGTTCCTTGGCTATTGTCTTTATATTTCGCACATTTTGTCTGCGGTAATCGTCGGATTTTTCCTCAGATTCTACAAGGCTCAGGAGCGAAAATTCAGCCGTGAACTTCCGCCGTCAGCGGAAATCCAAAAAAAAGAAACCGTAATCTCCTTTGGAAGTGTTATTGACAGCTCGGTTTTTTCCACACTAAAGGTCTGCGGTTTTGTTATCTTTTTTTCAGTTTTCACAAGCACTCTTCCGTCAATTCCGATGAAACCCATTTTGTATTCCATAACCGAAATCACAGGCGGCATAAATGAGCTTTCGCAACTTGAAACAAGCACCTCCATAAAGCTTTCGTTAATTTCGTTTTTCCTTGCCTTTTCAGGGCTTTCGGTGTTGTTTCAGGTTTCCGCAATCTCGACACCAAAGGGAATTTCTTTGTTCCCCTATGTCTTTGGAAAAACGCTCCAGAGTCTGCTTTCGGCGCTTATAACAAACATAATTGTCAGATTTGTTCCCTCAACCATATCTGTGTTTTTGCCCCGGCAGGGAGTTATTCCCTCAGAGCTTTCGCCAACCTCTGTCTTTTTTTCATCATTAATCACAGCCCTTTTGACCGCTTTGGTTTTGGGACTTTTTATGCTTGCTGTAACTTATCTTTCAAACAAAAATCCCAAGTGACAATGTGTCACTTGGGATAAGAATTAAAGATTTTTACTAAAGAATTTTGCCATAATCGGTTCAAAAATGGCTCCGTGCTCAATTTTGATTTCTTCGTGTTTCAGGGTTTCGGAAATTGCCTCCTTTATGAAATCCACAGCCAGCTTTGATGCCTCAACCATTGTTTTCCCGCGAAGCAGACCGCCTGTCAGCACCGCTGCAAAAATGTCACCTGTGCCGTGGAAAGGCCGGTCAACATAGCCGCAGTCCAGGAATGCGGTGGCATTTTGGGTTTTGTCAAGAACTCCCACGCACATTTTGTTTTTGTCGGTCATAACAGAGGTCACGGCAATCTTTTGGGGTCCAAGCGTGGAAAGCTCCTCCATTATTTCAGAAAGCTCCGCTTCTGAAACTGCCCTCTTGGGGTATTCCCTGCCAAGAAGCAGACAAGCCTCGGTGAGGTTGGGGGTTATAACATCGGCAAGCCCCACAAATTTCTTCATTGAACAAAGAAGGTCGTTCATTCTGTCATAATAAACCGTTTCCGCATCGGACAGAACATTGTCACCAAGAACGGGGTCAATAACTGTCAGAAAATCTTTGCCCTTTTCAGCCCTGATGAATTCAGACAGAATGTCAATCTGCCTTGAGCTTCCCATATATCCGGTGCAAATCCCGTCAAACTTTATGTCAAGTTCCTGCCAATGCCTGAGAATTTTCGGCATTTCATCGGTCAAATCACAAAAGGTATAGTCTTCAAAATGATAAGTGTGCGTTGACAACACCGCTGTTGGAATGGGGCAGACCTCAACTCCCATTGAGGACAGAATGGAAATTGATTCAGTGAGTGACACACGGCAGAACCCCGAAAGGTCATTAACCGCAACCACTCTCGGTATATAATTTTTTATCATTCTCAATCCTTCTTTCTGTTTTCATCGGGCACAAGGAGTGCCATTTCGTCATCGGTCAGTTCCCGAATCGCACCCAAAGGCAGAGACTCGTCAAGGGAAAGGTTGTTCATTTTTGTGCGTTTCAGAAAAATAACCCGATTTCCCACCGCCTCGAACATCCGCTTGACCTGATGGAACTTCCCTTCGTTTATGATTATTTCTCCGTAATATGGCGCTTCTTTTGTCAATGCTTTGAGTTTTGCAGGCATTGTTTCATATCCGTCATCAAGGATAACTCCTTTTTCGAAGGCTTTGATGTCTTCATCGGTTACACACTTTTCAAGAAGTGCCACATATGTTTTGGGTATATGTTTTTTTGGCGACAAAAGCCGATGCGCCAAATCTCCGTCATTGGTGAGAAGCAAGAAGCCTTCGGTGTCAATATCCAACCTGCCCACAGGAAACGTCTCAAAATGTCTGTATTCATCAGGAACAAGCTCCATAACCGTCGGCATTTTCCCGTCACGGGTGGAAGAGATATAGCCCTGAGGCTTATTCAGCATAAGATAAACAAACTTTTTGTAAACAACGCTCTCTCCCCAAACGGCAACAACGTCGGTTTCCTCTGCAATATGGACATCGCCTTTGGCGATTTTTTCACCGTTAACCGACACAGCACCTGAACGGATAAGCTTTTTCACTTCGGTTCGGGTTCCAATGCCGCATTCTGCCAAAAATCGGTCAAGTCGCATAGCACAAATCTCCTTGAATAAATTTCTAAATTTTTCATATATTAGATAAAAAGCCGTCATTTAGGGGAGGCATTCTATGGTTATAAGCAACGCAATAAGAAAATACAGGTACATTCTTGCAACAATAGCCTTTGGGGTGGTGCTGCTTATGGTGATAATTGGTCTTTTCAGCATAGATAATTCAACCAACAAGATGATTGTGGAATATATTGAGGGCCTAGGGTGGAAAATCGAAGCTACCCCGATGGAAATAACTCATCTGACCATTCCCACCGAGTTTGACGCAGTTTATGAAACCTATAATGCCGTTCAGAAGAATTCGGGGTTTCACTTTGAGGATTTCAAGGGCAAAAAGGTTGTCCGCTATACCTACAAGGTGCTGAACCATGCAAACTCAGAGAGTTCCCAGGTGGTTGCAGGAGTTTTCGTCTTTGAAAACACCATTATCGGCGGTGAAATTTCATCTGCCGAAATCAACGGATTTATGCACGCCATAACCGAAACCTCAAATATCGTAAGTGCCCCCTGATGAGTTCATTGTAACACAAATTTTGCTGTTTGACCATAGTTTTTCTTGACTTTTTTATATATTAAGGGTAAAATATTCTTATTATGTAGTTTGGAGGCATCACAAATGAGAATAGAGACAAAATGCATTCAGTCGGGATACACTCCCGAAAACGGCGAACCCCGAGTTCTCCCAATATATCAGAGCACAACATGGAAATACAGCTCAACAGAACAGATGGGAAAGCTGTTTGACCTTGAAGAAAGCGGATATTTTTACACCCGCCTTGCAAACCCCACCAACGATGCTGTTGCGGCAAAAATTGCAGACCTTGAGGGTGGTGTTGCAGCAATGCTGACTTCATCCGGTCAGGCGGCGTGCTTCTATTCAATTTTTAATATATGTGAGGCGGGCGACCACTTTGTTTGTTCGTCATCAGTTTATGGCGGAACATTCAACCTCTTTGGCGTGACAATGAAAAAGCTCGGCATTGAGGTTACATTTGTGGATCCTGATGCAGACGAGGAGACCTTAAACGGAGCATTTCGCGAAAACACCAAGGCGATGTTCGGTGAAACAATTGCGAACCCCGCTTTGGTTGTTCTTGACATTGAAAAATGGGCAAACATTGCCCATTCACATGGGGTTCCTCTCATCATCGACAACACCTTTGCAACACCAATAAACTGCCGTCCCTTTGAATGGGGAGCAGACATTGTTGTTCATTCCACCACCAAGTATATGGACGGACACGCAACTCAGGTTGGCGGTGCGATTGTTGACAGCGGTAATTTTGACTGGGAGGCAAGCGGAAAGTTCCCCGGACTCACAACTCCCGATGCAAGCTATCACGGAATTACCTACACAGAGAAATTCGGCAAGGCAGCATACATCACAAAGGCAACAGCTCAGGTTATGCGTGACCTTGGTTCAATTCCGTCACCACACAACGCATTTCTTCTCAACCTCGGTCTTGAAACACTTCCGCTCAGAATGGAACGTCATTGCAGCAATGCACAGGCGGTTGCAGAATACCTCAGCAAGAATGACAAGATTTCCTGGGTTAAGTATTGCGGACTTGAAGGTGACAAATATTATGACGTGGCAAAGAAATATCTGCCCAATGGCTCTTGCGGTGTAATTTCCTTTGGTGTCAAGGGTGGCAGAGATGCGGCAGTTAAGTTTATGGACAGCCTGAAGCTTGCAGCAATCGTGACACACGTTGCCGATGCAAGAACCTCGGTTCTTCACCCTGCAAGCCACACCCACAGACAGCTCAATGACGCAGAGCTGGAGGCAGCAGGTGTGACACCTGACCTCATCAGATTTTCTGTTGGCATTGAAAATGTCGAGGATATCATCGAAGACATTCAGCAGGCACTTGACCAGGTTAAATAATGAAATTTCCACAAAACACCAGACAGTATGTCTGGTGTTTTTTCTTTTTCAACTTCGAAATTTTTCTCTTGTAATTTTCTTAATTTGGTGCTATACTAATATTGCGACACAATTGAATATTTTAAAACAAAACAGTGTATATTTTGTTTAGGCAAAAATACACGCTCTAATCTTATATGCTGTTTTGTTTAAGATAAATTGTGTCGCAACAATCTAGAGCGGTGTGTTTTTCGTGCACCAGCTTCGGTTGGTGCATTTTTTATTTTCTTGAAAATTATAAAAAGCTTTTTATAGAACAATCACAAAGGAGATTTTAAAAATGATTGGTTTTGGAACAAGAGAATTTTCCGATTTGATGTTGCCTTTATCTGACGAATATCTGGAGCAGGTGAAACCATTTTTGCTTGAAGATGAAGAAATTTTCAAGACCTTCCGCAATGATGAATCGGTGGTGTTTTTCACAAATTTCCGTATGCTTTTTGTCAGAATTCCAATGCCAGGCTTTGCTCTGATCAAAGACAAGACCTGGAGCACAATACACTATCAAAACATAATCAGCTATGATGTTCTCACAATGGACAGTATTGATTATGGCAAAATGGAGCTGAAGTTCACTGACGAAACCGTATATGGCTTTGTTTTCAAGGATTTTGAAGATGCAATTGCCACCAGCAAAGGGATAGCAACCATACTTTTAAACAAAACAAAAAACTGACATTCAATTGAATGTCAGTTTTTTAATATCTTTTTTAGTTGAAAACAACCTCTTCGGTGAAATCTGTGGGAACAATATCCACATCGCTATACTGAGGTGTGCCTGTTCCTGCGGGAACCAGCTTACCAATGATAACATTTTCTTTGAGGCCAACCAGCGGGTCAATCTTGCCCTTGATTGCAGCTTCTGTGAGAACTCTCGTTGTTTCCTGGAAGGAAGCAGCAGAGAGGAACGAATCTGTTGCAAGAGCTGCCTTGGTGATACCCATAAGAACTTCTGAATATTCAGCCTCAGCCTTGCCCTCTTCACGCATCTGGTTGTTCACACGTTCAAGCTCATAACGTTCAACAAGTGAACCTGTCAGGAAGCTTGTGTCACCTGCATCTTCAACCTTGACCTTGTGCATCATCTGTCTGACAATAACTTCAATATGCTTGTCGTTGATGTCAACACCCTGGAGACGGTAAACTCTCTGAACTTCCTGAATGAGATAGTTCTGAACAGATGTGTAGCCCTTGATTGCAAGGATGTCGTGAGGATTGATTGAACCCTCTGTCAGTTCATCGCCTGCTTCAATCACCTGACCATCAGCAACTTTGATTCGTGAACCATAAGGAATGAGATATGTTGCACTGTCACCAATCTCGTCATTGAGGATTGTAACTTCACGCTTCTTCTTGTTTTCTGAAATCTGAACACGTCCGCCGATTTCTGCAATAATTGCAAGACCCTTCGGCTTTCTTGCTTCGAACAATTCTTCAACACGGGGGAGACCCTGTGTGATATCGTCTCCGGCAACACCGCCGGCATGGAAGGTTCTCATTGTCAGCTGTGTACCGGGTTCACCGATTGACTGTGCCGCAATGATACCAACAGCTTCACCAATGTTAACAAGTTCTCCGTTTGCAAGGTTGTGACCATAACATTTTGCACAAACACCAACCTTTGAGCGGCATTTGAGCACGCTGCGGATTTTCACCTTTTCAACACCTGCAGCAACAATTTCCGCTGCCTTGTCAGAAGAAATCATTTCGTTCTTTTCGCAAAGAACCTCTCCTGTTTCGGGATTGACAACATTCTCGCAAGCAACTCTGCCCACAAGTCTGTCGCTCATCTTTTCGATGATTTCGTTGCCGTCCTTGATGTCGCAAACAACAATACCATCATCGGTTCCGCAATCGTCTTCACGGATGATAACGTCTTGAGAAACGTCAACCAGACGACGTGTGAGGTAACCTGAGTCGGCAGTTCTGAGCGCCGTATCGGTAAGACCTTTACGAGCACCGTGAGTTGAAATGAAGTATTCAAGAACTGTCAGACCTTCACGGAAGTTAGCCTTGATCGGAATTTCGATTGTTCTACCTGAAGTATCCGCCATAAGACCACGCATTGCAGCCAGCTGACGAATCTGGTTGACACTACCACGGGCTCCTGAGTTTGCCATCATAAAGATTGGGTTGAGCTCGTCAAGGCTCTTCATAAGTGCATCTGTAACCTTGTTTGAAGTTTCTGACCAGATGCTGATAACCTTTTCATAACGTTCTTCGTTTGTGAGAAGACCGCGGAGATATTTTTTTGTTACCTTTTCGATTTCTTCCTCTGCCTCAGCAAGGTAAACTTTCTTTTCTTCAGGAATTTCCATATCAGCAACACCAACGGTGATTGCTCCACGGGTTGAATACTTAAAGCCCATTGCTTTGACATCGTCAAGAAGTGTTGCAGTTTCGGTTATGCCGTGAATTTTGATGCTTCTGTCAATAATCTGACCAAGCTTTTTCTTGTCAACACGGAAATCAACCTCAAGCTTGAGTGCATTTTCAGGCTTAGTTCTGTCAACAAAACCAAGGTCCTGCGGAATTTTTTCATTAAAGATAAGACGACCGACGGTTGCATCAATGATGCCAGTAACAGTTTCGCCGCCTATTTCTCTTGAAATTCTCACCTTGATGGGAGCATGAAGACCAACCGCACCGTTTGCATAAGCCAAGGTTGCCTCATCCTCTGAGCCAAACACCTTACCTGCGCCGAATTCGTCGTCAATCTGAATTGTCAGGTAGTAGCTACCCAAAACCATATCCTGTGTAGGAACAGTTACGGGATTACCATCCTGAGGCTTCAAAAGGTTGTTTGCAGAAAGCATAAGGAATCTTGCTTCTGCCTGAGCCTCTGCAGAAAGTGGAAGGTGAACCGCCATCTGGTCACCGTCAAAGTCCGCATTGAACGCAGTACAAACGAGCGGATGAAGCTTGAGCGCCTTACCCTCAACAAGCACAGGTTCAAAAGCCTGGATACCCAGTCTGTGAAGTGTTGGTGCACGGTTGAGAAGAACAGGATGCTCAGAAATTACACTTTCGAGCACATCCCAAACTTCGGGGCGAACACGTTCAACCATACGCTTTGCTGACTTTATGTTGTGTGCCAAAGAATCTTCAACCAATTTCTTCATTACGAAGGGCTTGAACAGTTCAAGAGCCATTTTCTTTGGAAGTCCGCACTGATAAATCTTGAGTTCAGGGCCAACAACGATAACCGAACGGCCTGAATAGTCAACACGCTTACCGAGAAGGTTCTGACGGAAACGTCCCTGCTTACCCTTGAGCATATCTGAAAGAGATTTGAGCGGACGGTTTCCGGGGCCTGTAACAGGTCTTCCGCGTCTGCCATTGTCAATGAGTGCATCAACAGCTTCCTGGAGCATTCTCTTTTCATTTCTTACGATGATTTCGGGAGCGCCCAAATCAAGAAGTCTTTTCAGACGGTTGTTTCTGTTTATAACACGACGATAAAGGTCATTGAGGTCAGATGTTGCAAATCTGCCACCATCGAGCTGAACCATCGGTCTGATTTCGGGTGGGATAACCGGAATAACCGGCATAATCATCCATTCAGGCTTGTTTCCTGACTGACGGAAGGAGTCAACAACCTCCAAGCGTCTTACAGTTCTGATTTTTTTCTGACCTTTTGCACCATCAAGCTCTGCTTTCAGTTCAAGATAGAGTGCTTCAAGGTCAATTGCCTGAAGCATTTCAAGAACAGCTTCGGCACCCATACCTGCACGGAATGCGCCTTCGCCATACTTTTCCAGTTCTTCGCGATATTCTTTTTCGCTGAGGAGCTGATTTTTCATAAGTCCGGTCTTGCCCGGGTCAATTACAACATATGCTGCAAAGTAGAGAACCTTTTCAAGGAGTCGTGGTGACATATCAAGGATAAGTCCCATACGGCTGGGAATTCCCTTGAAGTACCAGATGTGGGAAACGGGAACTGCAAGCTCAATGTGACCCATTCTTTCACGACGCACCTTTGAACGTGTAACTTCAACGCCACAACGGTCGCAGACAACTCCCTTGTAACGAACTCTCTTGTACTTTCCGCAGTTACATTCCCAGTCCTTCTGAGGACCAAAAATTCTTTCGCAGAAAAGACCGTCTTTCTCCGGTTTCAAGGTTCTGTAATTTATTGTTTCGGGTTTTTTAACTTCACCATGTGACCATTCTCTGATTTTTTCCGGTGAAGCAAGTCCTATTTGAATTGCATCAAAATTTTGGTATTCACTCATACAATATCACTCGACTTTCTGCTCACAAAAGTGTCAAGCTCCTGTTCCCCGCTATGAGCGGCGGAGAACAGGGGTTTTCTGAAATAATCAATCAGAGGCTCAAATCGTCATCTTCTGCACCAATGACTTCATCCAATGCGTCAAAGTCATCTTCATCCTCAATGTCAAAGGATTCATCGTCAGAAAATTCGTCATCTGTTGTATCCTCAAATTCATAGAACAACTCGCTGTCCAAAAGGTCAGCTTCTGTTCCCTCGGCATCAGCGCCACCGGCATCAATATTTTCAGGAGCATCTTCCGCTCTGTCAATGTTTACCGGCAATTCATCATCGTCATCGTCGATGCACTCTTTGAGAATAACTTCGTTTCCGTCAGCGTCAAGCACTTTGACATCAAGAGCAAGACTCTGGAGTTCCTTGATGAGAACCTTGAAGGATTCGGGAACACCCGGCTTGGGAATGTTTTCACCCTTCACGATTGCTTCATATGTCTTAACACGGCCAACAACGTCATCGGACTTAACTGTCAGGATTTCCTGAAGTGTGTATGCCGCACCATATGCCTCAAGTGCCCAAACTTCCATTTCACCAAATCTCTGACCACCGAACTGAGCTTTACCACCAAGTGGCTGCTGAGTAACAAGTGAGTAAGGACCGGTTGAACGGGCATGGATTTTGTCATCAACCAAGTGAGCCAACTTCAGCATATGCATATAACCAACGGTTACGCGATTGTCAAATGGTTCGCCTGTTCTTCCATCATAAAGAATGGTTTTTCCGTCTCTTGCATATCCTGCTTCTTCGAGAGCATCCATAATATCTTCTTCGTTTGCACCGTCAAATACGGGAGTTGCAACCTTCCAGCCAAGTGCCTTTGCTGCATAGCCAAGGTGAACCTCAAGAACCTGACCGATGTTCATACGTGAAGGTACGCCCAGAGGGTTGAGGACAATCTGGAGAGGTGTTCCGTCTGGAAGGAAGGGCATATCCTCTTCAGGAAGAATTCTTGAAATAACACCCTTGTTTCCGTGACGTCCCGCCATCTTATCGCCCACAGAGATTTTTCTCTTCTGAGCAATATAGCAACGAACTATCTGTGTCACGCCGGGAGGCAGCTCGGCGCTGTTCTCACGGGTAAATACCTTTACATCAACAATTATACCATATTCACCGTGGGGAACGCGGAGTGATGTGTCACGAACCTCACGTGCTTTTTCACCGAATATTGCACGGAGCAATCTTTCTTCGGCTGAAAGCTCTGTTTCACCCTTTGGTGTAACCTTACCAACAAGGATGTCACCGCTTGAAACCTCAGCACCGATGCGGATTATACCACGTTCATCAAGGTCTTTCAGGGCATCTTCACCAACGTTTGGAATGTCACGGGTGATTTCTTCCGGTCCCAGCTTTGTGTCGCGGGACTCGATTTCATATTCTTCAATGTGAATTGATGTGAGAATATCATCCTTAACCAACTGTTCTGATATAAGCATAGCATCCTCGTAGTTGTAACCTTCCCAGGTCATAAAACCAATGAGAATGTTTCTTCCAAGACCAATTTCACCGTTCTTTGTTGAGGGACCGTCAGCGATTATGTCGCCTGCTTCAACTCTTTCGCCCGCTGAAACAATGGGGCGCTGGTTGATGCACATACCCTGGTTTGAACGCATGAACTTGATGAGCTTGTAGCTGTCGGTGTCACCGTCATCTGTTGCAATCTCAATCATACGTGCTGAAACCTTCTTGACAGTACCGCTGCGTTTTGCAAGAATACAAACACCTGAGTCCTTTGCAGTTTTGTATTCCATACCTGTTCCGATAATCGGTGATTCAGGGCAAAGAAGGGGAACTGCCTGACGCTGCATGTTCGAGCCCATAAGAGCACGGTTAGCATCGTCGTTTTCAAGGAATGGTATCATCGCTGTTGCGATTGACGTAACCTGACGAGGTGATACGTCCATATAGTCAACCTGGCACTTGCCGGGTTCTGCCGAAATTTCAAGGAATTCATCCTTGTATCTTGTAACAACCTTTTTCGCAAGGAACTTTCCGTTCTCGCCCAGAGGCTCGTTTGCCTGAGCGATATAGAATCCGTCCTCGGTGTCGGCTGTCATATATTCAACTTCGTCTGTTACACAACCGGTTTCCTTGTCCACCTTGCGGTAAGGAGCTTCAATGAAGCCATATTCATTCACCTTGGCAAAGCCTGAAAGTGAGTTGATAAGACCGATGTTCGGGCCTTCAGGTGTCTCGATGGGACACATACGGCCATAATGTGAGTGGTGAACGTCACGAACCTCAAAGCCTGCACGTTCTCTTGAAAGACCGCCGGGGCCGAGAGCTGAAAGTCTTCTCTTGTGTGTCAGCTCGCCGAGAGGGTTAATCTGGTCCATAAACTGTGAAAGCTGTGATGAACCAAAGAATTCCTTAACTGCTGAGGTAACAGGACGGATGTTGATGAGAGTCTGTGGTGTAACCACATCAAGGTCCTGAGTGGACATTCTCTCACGAACAACTCTTTCCATTCTTGAAAGACCGATTCTGAACTGGTTCTGAAGAAGTTCTCCAACGCTGCGGAGACGACGGTTTCCAAGATGGTCAATGTCATCAACTGTGCCCACACCTGCTGCCAGGTTGCCTATATAAGAAATTGAAGCAAGAATATCATCCGCCAAAATGTGCTTTGGAACAAGTTCGTCGCGACGTTCATAGATTGCATTTTTGAATTCCTCTGAATTCACATCGGGGAATTCATCCATAATTTCTTTGAGAACACAGTAACGAACATTCTCATAAATTTCATAATCTCTGGGGTTGTAATCAACAAAGTCACGAAGGTCAACCATACCGTTTGAGATAACTCTTGTGGTGGTTTCGTCATCAACCTTGATGGTGATTGCGTTGATGTTTGCTTTTTCAAGGGCGCGCGCCATTTCCTGGGTGATAACTTCACCTGCAGAAACAATAAGCTCACCTGTTTCCTTGTCAACAAGGTTTTCTGCAGAAACTCTGCCAACTACGCGGGCAGCCATTCTGAGCTTTTTGTTGAACTTATATCTTCCGACTCTTGCAAGGTCATATCTCTTTGCATCGAAGAATAAGTTTGTTATAAGCGACCTTGCACTTTCAACTGTCGGGGGTTCACCTGGACGGAGCTTGCGATAAATTTCGAGAAGACCTTCTTCAACCGATTTGGTTGTATCCTTTTCCATTGTGCGCATAATACGCTCGTCCTCACCAAAGAGCTCGATGATTTCAGCGTCTGTTCCAACACCGAGAGCACGAATAAGCACAGTAATGGGAGTTTTTCTCATTTTGTCAATTTTCACGTGGAAAAGGTCGTTGCTGTCTGTTTCATATTCAAGCCAGGCACCACGGTTCGGAATTACCTGCGAAGAGAACAGCTTCTTTCCGATTTTGTCAAACTTTTCAGCAAAATACACACTTGGTGCACGAACAAGCTGGCTGACGATAACTCTTTCTGCACCGTTTATGATAAAGGTACCTGATGGAGTCATAATCGGGAAATCGCCCATAAAAATTTCCTGTTCCTTAACTTCTCCGGTTTCTTTGTTGATAAGACGAACCTTGACTCTGAGGGGTGCCGCGTATGTAGCGTCACGTTCCTTGCATTCCTCAATGTCATACTTGGGGTTCATATCAATTCTGTAATCAATGAATTCCAGAATCAGATTGCCGGTGTAGTCAGTGATGGGTGACACATCGTGAAAGACCTCTTTCAAGCCTTCGCTTAAAAACCAGTCATAAGAATTTTTCTGGATTTCGATAAGATTGGGCATGTCAATAACTTCCCTGATCTTACCATAGCTCATTCGGGTATTTTTGCCAAGTTTCACCGGTTGTACCATAAGATAATCACCTCTTCGTAATATTTACGGGTTAGCGTGAATGCCTTCCGCATTGTATTTAAAACACCTATAGTAGCACAATATGTTGTATTATTTTTTCCTTTTTAGGTAAAAATTTCACAAAAATATTTTAAACACCTATTGCAATTTTCATACATATGTGATATACTGCAAATATGGTAAAAATAAGGGTGAAATTTAAAAATACGCAAAAGTACGCACTATAATAGATAACTATTATATCACGGACTTTGCCCCTTGTCAATCAAAATTTCAAAATTTGGTAAAATTTTTTGTTCAGGGCATTGGACCGCGTCAGAGTCCGGTGTCTGTTTTATTTAATGAAAGGAAGTGAGGGAATGAAGTTATATAATCCTTCGGAGCTTAAAAAGGTCATTGAAATGCATGGATTTTCCTTTTCAAAATCCCTCGGACAAAACTTTCTCATTGACTTTGGAGTACTCAGCAAAATCGTGGAAGGCTCCGGTGTGGACAAAAATTCAGGAGCTTTGGAAATAGGTCCGGGAGCCGGTGTTCTCACCCGGGAGCTTGCCCAAAGTGCTTCATCTGTTGTGGCGGTCGAAATTGACAAAAGTCTGATGCCGCTCCTTGATTTCACTCTGGGTGATTTTGACAATGTTTCGGTGGTTAACGAAGATGTTCTCAAAGTTGATTTGAAAGAACTTATATCAGAAAGATTCGGGGATATGCCCGTTCATGTGGTGGCAAATCTTCCTTATTATATAACAACTCCAATTATAATGAAGTTTTTAGAAGACGAAATCCCTGTCAAGTCGCTGACGGTTATGATCCAGAAAGAGGTTGCCGAGCGTATGGCTGCATTGCCGGGTGGAAAGGATTATGGCGCACTTTCTGCAGCAGTTCAGTTTTACACTGTTCCCACAATCATCGCAAAGGCAGAGCCACATTGCTTTATGCCTCAGCCAAAGGTGGCTTCGGTTGTTATCCGTCTGGAGGTTCAGGACAAACCCACCGTTTCGGTAAATGACAAAAAACTTATGTTTGCAATAATAAAATCAGCAT
>JAZRNM010000018.1:0-3512 GCA_045648205.1 Clostridia bacterium | reverse complement strand
CAGGCACTATTAACGAAAAAGAACGCGATATCAAGGATTGATCGCATGTTACAGTTCAGGGGTACGGATGAACATACTCATCCGTACCCCCTTTTTACGCTTGTTATATGAGCCGATAACTTCGACAAAATCTACTTGCTTTTTGTAGTTAAACATGCTATGATAGTGACATCCTTCGCAGGGTTGGTATATCGGTATTACAGCGGCTTCCCAAGCCGTTAAGGCGGGTTCGACTCCCGTACCCTGCTCCAAAAAGAACTTCGCTCTTGCGAGCGAGGTTCTTTTTTTATTGGAGCAAACGGGAGTCGAAAGGGGTGTTAAGAAAACAGTCGGGTGGACTGTTTTTAACGCAGGATTGCAAAATGCGAGAGCATTTTGGGACTTAGGAAAACACGGAGTGTTTTCACACTGTGAGCCGCAGAACCAAAAGTCAAAAGAAAAAAGCACTTGGCAGAAGAACCAAGTGCTTTTGGTCGGGATGACAGGATTTGAACCTGCGGCTCCTACGTCCCGAACGTAGTGCCCTACCAAACTGGGCCACATCCCGATTTTGTGTATGTAATCAACTTTGTTATTATACTATGAAAGCGGATAAAAGTCAATACTTTTTTTATTAAAATCATTGCTTTATGGAAGGGTTACATTCTTGACTTTGCATAAGTTTTGTGATATATTTATTTTGTTACAAGTTTAAACAACAAGTGAAAATAAATATGTTATTAATACATATATCGGTGTTACTGAGGAAGGGTGGTTTTGAATATGCAGGAAGAAAAAAGAAAGGCTCTGGAAAGTGTCTTTGGACAGATAGAAAAACAGTATGGTGCGGGGGCTGTTATGCGTCTTGGAGAAAAGGCGAGTGTTGAAGTTGATGCAATTCCAACAGGCTCAATGTCTTTGGATGTAGCTCTTGGAATTGGCGGTGTTCCAAGAGGAAGAATTGTTGAAATATATGGTCCGGAATCATCAGGTAAGACAACTGTTGCACTTCATATAGTGGCAGAAGCTCAGAAGTTGGGAGGGGAAGCTGCATTTATTGATGCCGAACACGCCCTTGATCCCGTTTATGCTGAAAAGCTGGGTGTACGCATTGATGACCTCATTGTTTCACAGCCTGACACAGGCGAGCAGGCTCTTGAAATCACTGAACAGTTGGTTCGTTCGGGTGCTATTGATGTTATCGTAATTGACTCTGTTGCGGCGCTTGTTCCAAAACAGGAAATTGAGGGCCTTATGGGAGATTCACACGTTGGCCTTCAGGCACGACTTATGTCTCAGGCACTCAGAAAGCTTACCTCTGTTGTAAGCAAGTCCAACACAACTGCAATATTTATAAACCAGCTTCGTGAAAAAGTTGGTGTTATGTTTGGAAACCCAGAAACAACTGCCGGCGGTCGCGCACTTAAATATTACTCATCTGTAAGACTTGATGTTCGTCGCGTTGAAACTGTCAAGGGTGAAGAGGGCGCAATTGGCAACCACACAAAGGTTAAGGTTGTTAAAAACAAGGTTGCTCCGCCATTCAAGGAAGCCGAATTTGATATTATCTATGGTGAGGGTATTTCAAAATCAGGAAACATTGTGGATGTTGGTGTTGATTTTGGTGTTATTCAAAAATCAGGCTCCTGGTTCTCTTATGATGGTGAGAAACTCGGTCAGGGAAGAGAATCTGTCAAGAAACTTCTTGAGGAAGATGTAGCTTTGTGCTTCGAGATAGAACAAAAAATCAGAGAAAAAGCTGGCCTTCCGCTCATTGAAGAGGGAAATGAAAATATGTCAGAGGCAGCAACCGCTTTTTCACCTGTTCCAAAGCCTGCAGCAAAGAGAAAATAAGAAATGGTGGTGCAAGGGCCGTGCTTTTGCACCACAAATGATATACGAGGCATTTGATTATGGAATATGAAAAGGCAAAGAAAATTGCAGCAAAACTGCTGTCCTTTAAAATGTATACCTGCAACGAGGTGAATCAGAGACTGATTCAAAAGGGAATTTCGGAAGAAGTTTCGGAAATAGTCATAGGTGACTTTGTGAAAGCTGGTATTTTAAATGACGAGGAATATGCAAAGCTTTATATTCATGACGCTTTGCGAATCAATATGAAAGGTATGTTCCGGATAAAGCAGGAACTTGCGCAGAAGGGAATCGCTTCCGGTATTATTGAACGTGCCATAAATGAATCCGATGTGGACCAAAACGTTCAGTTGGAAGAATACATTAAGCTCAGATTTGGTGAAAAGACTTTCACTGATTGGAAAGAGATTGAAAAGGCTAAGGCGCATTTGGTGAGACGGGGCTTTGGGATTTATGACATAAACAAGTGCTTTGAAAAATTGGGAATAAGAGTTGTGCGAGGTGATTTGGATTGAAAAAGGTTTCATTGGTGTCACTGGGTTGTTCAAAAAATTTGGTTGATGCTGAAGAAATGATGGGAATATTGGAAAACGGAAACTTTGAAATTGTTTCCGATGAAGCTGATGCTGATATTATGATTATAAACACTTGTGCTTTCATTGATGATGCAAAGCAGGAGTCAATTGATTGCATAATGGAACATATTGAGTATAAGAAAAAGGATCCTGAAAGGGTTTTGGTGGTTACGGGCTGTATGAGCCAACGATATAAAGAAGAAATGCTCAAAGAAATTCCTGAAATCGATATAGTTATCGGCACAAATGAATATGATAAAATTGCAGAAATATTAAATACGCATACAAAAGGGAACCCCGAAATTCATTGCTCAGAGGAGTATATGCACTGTGACGGACTTGAGAGGGTTTTAACCACTCCTGAATATATGGCTTACATCAAAATTGCAGAGGGTTGTGACAACAATTGTACTTATTGCGTTATTCCGTCCATTCGAGGAAGATACAGAAGCAGAAGTATTGAGAGCATCGTCAAAGAGGCAAAAGGACTTGCTCAGAAGGGCGTCCGTGAACTTATGGTGATTGCTCAGGATACAACCAGATACGGCATAGATTTATATGGTGAATATATGTTGCCAAAGCTTCTTGATGAGCTATGTGAGATTGATGGCTTGCATTGGATAAGACTTCATTATTGCTATCCGGAATTTGTTACAGATGAGCTTATTGATACCATTGCAAGGCAGGAAAAGATTTGCAAATATATGGACATCCCCATTCAGCATTGCAATGACAGAATTTTGAAATTGATGGGAAGACGAACAAACAAGAAGGAAATTTCCGAAACCATTAAAAAGCTTCGTGAGAAAATCCCTGAAGTGGTTATCAGAACCTCACTTATTGCAGGTTTCCCAACCGAGAGTGATGAGGAGTTTGACGAACTTCGGGAGTTTGTTACAGAAACTGAATTTGACAGACTTGGCGTTTTTGCATATTCTCAGGAGGAGGGCACTGCAGCAGCACGTCTTGACGGACAGCTTGATGAGGAAGAAAAGAAAAACCGTCAGGAGCTTATTATGATTGACCAGGTTGCGGTGTCGGAGGAACTGAACAGCAAGAAAGTTGGAAAGATATTTGAGGTTCTTG
>JAZRNM010000017.1:0-12959 GCA_045648205.1 Clostridia bacterium | reverse complement strand
ACCTATACAGCCGACTTCAAAACTGAAGCGATTGCGACAGGCGTGTCATTGAGTTCAGACACTCACACTCTGACACTCACAAACACGCATACATATGGATTTACCAACACCATAAAAGAAGTTATACTTATGAAGGACGACGGCTCATCAAATAATGTACCCATGGCGGTTCCCGACAATGGAGGAATCGTGATGCAGACCACCAAGGGCAATGTCTTGACATATGCGATTGATGCACCAAGCAGCGGACTTTATGATGTTAGCATCCTTGTGAAGGAATCAAACTACTATCGAGTGTCGGTTACCACCGATGACTCTCAGATTTACAAGGGTTACAATCGTTGGGCATATGAAAATACAGCACTTGGCGCTTATCGAAGAGTGAGTCTTGGAAAATTGAAGCTGGCAAAGGGGGCAAACTTAGTTACCCTGAAAAACCTTGAGGCTGAAAATGTGACTGCGGGAACGCTGACATTTGACAAGCTTTACCTCAATCGTGTGAGGATGTTTGGCGAAAAAGACGTCACACTTCCTGCGAAGTATTATTCAATTGATTATGACGGAACAGCAGAAAGTGAAACACAGATTATCGTAACAGGCGACACAATGGTTTATCCTTTTTATGTGTCTGCTGATGGTTTCTACAAGCTGACAATGACAGCACAGGCGAGCAAGGATTCATTTGTTACAATCACAGCGGATTCTGGGAATTATGCAAAACGTATCATTCCCAAAGGAAGCTCTATGACTGAAGTTTCCACATGGATTAAGCTGAAAAAAGGTTTCACCGACCTGAAACTGACATGTGATGGTCTGGTGAGCTTTTCGGATATTCTGCTGGAGTCAGCAACTGTTGACAACTCGGTTTGCACTGCATTGAATGGTGCGACAAGCGACACAGCAGCAAAAAAGATACTCCAAGAAAAAACGGCAGCACTTTTGTTTGACATTGATGACGTGACAAAGAACGTGCTGAATACAACACCGATTTACAGCCGTATGTTCGGACAGGGCTTCGCCGATGTAACAGAGGTTTCAAACGCATTTGCCCAGCTTACATATAACAGTATGTCAGCTCCTGACGTAGTGCTGAAAAAGAACGGACTTGCTATAAAGGTTCTCCAAAGCGGCAACTTGTCGGTTGAGGTGGCTACCCAAAATGTTAGCACAGGTAAGGTGCTTGCTGCACTCTATAAAGACGGCAAGCTTGAACTGGCAAAGTCGGCTAATGTGGGAAGCACAAAAACAACACTTCCTCTCGGCAATGTCACAATTTCAGAGGGCAGCTGGGAACTGAAGATTTTCTGTTTCACAAGCCTTGACCAATTGAAACCTATTGCAATGTTCACCAATCAGAAGACAATCTATGTGAAGGCGAATGGTGATGATGCAAAGGATGGTTCAAGCTGGGAAAAAGCAGTGAGAAGCATCGAACGTGCTCAGCTTCTCGCAAGAGATATGGCAAAGACCGCAACAGGCGACGTTGTTGTTAAAATTGGTTCTGGTGTTTTCACAGTCGACAGCACTCTGACATTCACCACAGCCGATTCAGGCAAAGGCGGAAAGGTTATATACAGAGGCGCACAAGACGGTGAAACCATCATCAGTGGCGGAACACAGGTTACGGGCTGGGAAGAAGCTTCAGGAATGAGCGGAGTCTATGTTGCAGACACCGATGTAGTCGATGCAAGAACCTTGTATGTGAACGACTTGCCCGCACAAAGAGCTCGAAGCAAATATGTCTACACAGGACTTGAACCATGGGTTGACCCAACCGTTCCGGTTGATGCGACCCATATTGATGACGGCTTCACAGTTTCAAATCACAACTTCCCAATCATCGAAAAACCTGAGGATTTGGAAATTGTGTGGAGAATGCTCTGGGTTCATCAGAGAACACCGGTCAGTGAAATTGTTGACAATGGCAACAACACAAAAACAATCAAGATGGATCAGCCCTATTGGAACTGGGCACGAACCAGCTTGTCTGAATACACAAAACCTCGTGTTGTTTCAAAACGTAACTACACGGATGCAAACGGCACAGTTCAGACGCAAAGCTCAAACATGATTTTCTATCTGGAAAATGATTTGAATCTTCTTGATGAAAAAGGCGAGTTCTATTTTGACAAAGATACAAAAAAGGTTTACTATTATCCCTTTGACAATGAAAAGGCAGACTTCGAAGCCGGAACGGCAGACACTTATCTTGGAACAACCGAAATTATGATGAAGGTTGAGGGCGAGAACAAGCACAACAAGGTGCAAAACCTGACATTTGAAAACATTTCATTTAAACACGGTGCATGGAACGAAGTCAGCACAACTGGAAAACGAACAGGTCAGGCAGACAAATTGGTGTCAGGACCCAATCAGCAAAGTGAACCCACGGGCGGAAGAATGCTTCCTGCTCAGATTCAGTTCAATTTTGCTGATGGCATTGAAATCAAAAACTGTGAATTCACATGTCTTGGTTCAAGTGCACTGAGCTTTGTTGACAGCGTTTCCGACGTTCTCGTTGAAGGCAACACCTTCCACGATATATCAGGCGGTGGCGTGATTATTGGTCATTGGGATATTCAGCACAACGATTATGTCAAGTCGGAAAAATCCCGTGACATTGAAGTTTCAAACAATGTCTTCCGCAGAATTGGAAATGAATTCACCGATACCTGCGGTGTGAGTGTGTACTATGCTGACAATGTGAACATCCATCACAACGAATTCAAGGATCTGCCCTACACGGGTATAACCGCTGGTTGGGGCTGGGGAACGTATGCAAACACCCCTGAAAAATCAAACTGCATCAACCTTCAGGTGAAAAACAACAGTTTTGAAGACGTGATGCAGAAGACTTCAGACGGTGGCTCTGTTTATATCCTTGGAAACATGAATGGTGCAATGATTTCTGAAAACTACATTGATGGTTCGATTTATGGCAATGGCGGAATCTATTTTGATAATGGATCATCATATGCAACCGCAGAGAACAATGTGGTTCTGAATGTTCCAAAGTGGCTGAAAAAGAATGCTCCGGGAACTCATAACACTGCGAAAAACAACTACACCAATATGCTGAAAGGTGATGAGAAGACTTTTGCCGGTGACATAATGAGCTATCACCCCGAGGCAAATGTAACCATTTCGGGAACAACCTATCTTGACAGTGCAGACCTGTCAGCACATCCCACTGCAATTGCAATCAGGGATGGAGCAGGGCTCAGCACAGAATTTGCATACCTTGCAGACGGACTTGAGCTTCCATCATGGAGGACAAATTTTGTTATGGCTGAACCCGACTTCCTCTTTGTGGGTGAAAACTCAAGAGTGGATATGCGAAACTGGGTGGATTGCAGTGACAACATGAAGCTCCCCTCAGATGGTTATATGAACGACACATATGACAATGTACCGGGCCCGAGAAACCACCGAATGAGTGACTCCGACCGAATTGATGAGATTGTTCTAGCTTCTAATATTTGGACAAAATACAAGGTAAACATTCCCAAAACGGGCAACTACACTTTAAGTATAAAGCTTGGTGCACCTGCCACCGGATGTGGTGTGAAGATATATGATGTGCAACGAAAGTCTATCCTTGGCTATGAGTATGATAAAGATGTACTCTTGGCTGATATTAGTGAAATTGATGTCAAGGTTGAAGGCTATTATGTAAGCTATGAATATGTTCATTCCAGCACAATCAATCTGACAGCAGGCGAACACACCATAAAGGTGATTGGAGTCGGAAACGCGATTTTGGTTGGCCCATTCAAATTTGACGATGGGGTTGAAAGAACTAAAAACGATGCCGCATTTGATGATGGCAGAGTGACACAATAAAAATCAATATGATTCAAGAAGATGATTGAAGAGAATAATGATCGATTTGCCAAAGTCGGCAGAATTCGGACAATCCGAGACGGCACACATCCCCAGGTGCATTGCACTTTCGTGTTGGATAGGGTTGAATGAAGACAGTTTGACAAAAAGCAAAAAGGTCAATGTTCAAAGCAAAAATCTTTGAGAATAAATGTCTGACAAATCAGTCAGACCAAAATGACATCAAGATTTTTCTTAATAGAAACTTTTAAAATCTTTAAAGGAGGAAAAATAAAATGAAAAAGATTATTTCAATTCTTCTGACAATCGGCATGCTTGCATCACTTTTTGTTGTGCCGGTTTCAGCAGCAGATGGCGACATTAGTTATAAGCTGATGCTGAACATGTCTGCAGACGGTCTTTTGGGTGATGGCGTTTTGCAGGATGGAAATGGCTATGCTATTTTTGACACATATGGCGATTCAGTTACGTTCACCTTCGATGTTTCAGCTGAGGACGAAGGTTACTATTATATGCAGACCGGAGTTCGGGGAGCTGAATCGATCACGGACGCGAACAAAATGAACTTCGCTCCGGCTCTGTTTCTTGACGGAATATTCGTGAGCACGGGTCTGACATCGGCTGCGTATTATCCCGTTGGGAGGGGGGCGAACCCCAATTATGGCAGACACTACCTGTCCGAAGGCAGGCACACCGTGAAGATTGTGAACTTTGCGGGGATCTATAATGTGTCGGGGTTCAATTTATACACTATTGAGGGTGAAGAGACAGGTACACCGACCGTTTCAACTATGACCTATGCAGGCTTGAATTGTCTGAAACCGGGTCCGACGGCCTCGTTCGTAACAAGTCAACCTATCGGGGCTACCTTGCCTGCTCTGATGAAACAGTCGGATCCAGGATGGATAAAAGGTACGCTTGGTGCTTTGGAGCCCGGAACTTATAAATTGGTGGCTAATGTGTATAACTACTATAATGGAGATCTGGATAAAAACTCTAAGTTCACAACAACTCTTGGTTCTTACAAAAATGAAAACCAGACATGGGAACATACGTATGACACATGGAAGGAAGTTACACTTATTGACAATATGGCGCTGGCTGCCGGCAGCTATGATTTTGAAATAAAGTGTACGGGAGCTTACACTTTCCAGACGATCTGGGACAAGATCACACTTGTGAAAACCGGAGAGATTGCCGCGTCTGACAGGGTAGAGAAAACATTCACAGAAACGGGACAGATAGGCGGCTCAGATCTGAATTATACTTATACAAATTGGGCAACATTCATTGCAAATGGTCAGACTGCTAGCTACAGCGTAAATATTCCTGTTGACGGAAACTATCGTTTTACTATAAACTGGGATGCCGGCGGTGCCGGAGCAATATACTGGGGTGCAGCGATTGACGGCATGGAAGTAAAAAGAGCAGCTTTGTCTGACACGAGTAGCAAGTTTGGTCCATGCTACTCGGGCAGCGGCACCTACGACGAAAACCAGCCTGTTGCTGACATGGGAATTATTCCCTTGGCAGCTGGAGACCATATTTTGACGATTACAAGGTATGCAGGTAATCCGGCTTTCTATCCAAACAAAGCAACCTTCACAAAGGTTGACGAAGCTGGAGCACTCAATATTGAGGCAGAAAGCTTTGTTGCAGAAACCACAAATGGTTTGACAAGTAACCTTGGTGGTCCCACAGGTTACTGGACAGCTGTTGACGCAGGTGCAACTGGTCACTACACAGTAGTAGCTCCTGCAAATGGATTCTACTCAGTTGGTGCAAGCTTGTATACTTATGCAACAGGTGGAATTCTCGATGTTGAAGCAAATGGTACAGTAGCATTGTTCAGAGCGGGCGCAAGTGAAGAGACAACATATGCTCCGGCAACAGCATCAGGTGACATCTATTTGAATAAGGGTGCCAACGACGTGATTGTTCGTGGAACCGGTGTTAATGGATGCAGAGCAGACTACTTCACATTCACACCTGTTGCTTGGGCTAACAGAACTCCTGGTGTTAAGGCAGCAGCACTTTATGCAGGTGAAAATGTTGCAACAGCAATTGCTGCAAACACAAGCTACACAGCAGTTGCTGACATTGCAGGTGCATACATTGGCAAGCCTGTTACATTGATGGTTGGTGTTTATGCAGGCGGCAAGCTTGTTGCAGTTCACAAGGCTACAGGCAAAACTGCTCTTGGACGGACAATCGAAAAGACATTCACAACACCTGAAGCTGCAGGTGAATACACAGTTAAAGTATTTATGTTTGATGGTCTTAGCACCCTCAAACCTTACACAACAGATGCAACAGTAGTTAACCCTGCTGTAGCAGAATAATTCAAACTGAATTATTAATTTGACGATGGGGTGTCACACCCGACACCCCCATTGTCAATCTGACAGAATCTCTAAAAGGAAAAATTGTAACGAGAAGAGATTTATTAACTAAAAAATTACGCCGAAAAACGCAAGATGCCTAAAAAGAAGGGGCATTATTGAGGCCCTGTTTGAGGCAGGCGTACCTTCTATTGCACAAATGTGGGGTGCAGAAGCAGAAGGTGGAGACAGAGCGGTGGGGCGTTCAAACTAACTCGCACAGACGAAAGGTTTTTCAGAACTTTTCAGCGGATTAGTTCTCAAAATAGTGATGGGTTCGTTTGAACGCAACACTGCTGAGTTGCACACCCACATTTAAACAAAGACAACAAATTTAAAGGAGGAAAAAGACGTGAGAAAAATTTTAGCAATACTTTTGACAATTTGCATGCTTTCAACCCTTGTGGTTATGCCCGTTTCGGCAGCAGAAACTACAATAACAGTGAATGTAACTGCTGAAGGACTTGGCACAAACACGGTTATGGACGGTGACTATGCTGTTTTCGATGAACTTGGTGACTCGGCCAGCTTCCAGGTTACGATTACAGAAGCAGCTGCTTATTATTTGCAGGCAGTGATTCAGGGAACGTCATCTGTGAAAAGACAGTTGGCACCAGCTTGCTATGTTGATGACGTGCTTGTGGGTACGGGTTTTCATGAAAAAGACTACTACCCTTTGAATACATCCAATGGATTCAATATGGCAACAGTCTGGCTTAAACCGGGAACCTACACAGTGAAGATTGAGAACTTTGCCGGTGCGTACAAGCTCCGTGCACTCAATGTCGTAAAGACAGATCTTGCCGAGGACAGCGTTTCTGCTGATTTCTTTACCTATGCAGGATTGGGTGTACCTTATGACAAACTTTGGAACTGGGGTGTCCGTCCTGAAAGCCACACATCAGATATTGGCCCTTACGGAGTTATGTTTGCAGGGGCTCAATATCCTTTAAATATGGTACAGAGCAAAGCATCTACTACCACTGTGAAGGTTGGTGTTAGGGAGACGGGTGCATACAAAGTGGTTGCAAATTTATATCCGGTTGCCAACGCTGGTTCTGGTTTATCGAGCTACAACAAATATAATGTTACTCTCGGCAGTGCGACTAACGCTGTTAACGGAGTTGCTATCGACACCGCGACATGGAAAGAGTTCGTGCTTTTTGAAGCGATCAATCTCACTGAGGGAACGCATGAACTGACCATTAGCTGTTCCGGCTCATTAAATGTGCAGACGGCATGGGACAAAATCACACTTGTGAAATATCCTGACCTCGAAGTGGACACGATGAAGGCAAACGGAACAGCATTTGAAAACACCGACACCATTGGTGTGGGTACAGACTCATTCAGCTTTGAATTCAACACAGCTCTGACAAGTGCGGGCACTGTTTCCATTCAGTCAGGGGAAACAACAGTAGCGGTTGCACCCGCTACATTCAGTGGTTCAACAGTAACAGCAAACCTCAAGGAATCTCTTGCTGAGGACACAGCATATACACTGACTTTAAATGGCGTAACAGATGAAATGAACCGTACTTTCTCTGAAAAAACAGTAACATTTGTAACAGATTCTGTGTGGGCAGGTTCAAGCACAATTGAAATTGATGAGGAAAACACAACAATTGTAGAAGATACTGTGACTGTCAAGGGTGTTCTCAAGTCAAGTGCAGGTGTTGGAATCAAAGGAAGAGCAATTTCTGTTGCAATCACTTCACCTGCAAGCGCGGCAGATATTATGGCGACAGGTGTGACCGGTGATGATGGTGCATTCACCCTCACATTTGACCTGAATCCTCAGGGAGAAGGCGGAAGATATGATTTCGCAGTTTCTGACTTAATTGGTTCTGAAGACACATTCAATCGCATTTATCTTGGCTCTTTGGCAGAAACAATCGTTGAGACTGTGAAGAATGCTACCAATGCAACAGAAGTTGAGAGTGCTTTCTACACAGTGGTTTCACCAGGTGTGACATACAACTCTCTTATGGAAATTGATCCCAATGCAAAGCTCGCTGAGATTACTGGTGTGTTACCTGCGACTCAGGACGCAAAGACACTTTTCTACAACCACTTTGTGGACTTCAACGGCACCTTGCTTGATGAGCTCACAACACTTTACAACAAGGCAGTTGCTTTTGAAACACTCAACCAGGGTGTTAACAATGCTGACATAAAGGCTATCCTTGACAGCACAGAATGGTGCACATTGTTTGAACTCAACAAGGCATACATTGATGTGATTGGCACAACAACAGACAGCTTCATTACTGCAGCAAAGAACATCGAGACAAAGACAAGCATTGCAGATTACAAGACAGCTCTTGATGCTGTAATCAACGATGCACTTCTTGCGAAATACAACAAGACTGCAGATATTGCAGACGGCACCATCTCAAAGAATGGCGGTCAGGGTGCAACATTTGATTTGAAATTCAGTGCTGCAAATGATGGTCAGAAGGACATCACTTCAATCGAACTTGTTCTCAGCAATATGGCAGGTGATGCCGGTGATGTTGACCTTGAAAACAGTATATTCACTGATTTGACAGGAGAAACTGTTGAAAATGTTTATGCTGACGAAAAAATAACAATTACCTTTGACGCAGCAGAGACCTTTGCAGTTGCTCTGGCAGAAGATGGCGAAACTGAGTTGCCCACAGCTTTGGGTACAATCAGCATCACATCACCTTCAACTGCAGGCACATACAAGGTTAATGTGGCAGCAAAACTCAGCTATGCAAAAGACAGTGCTGTTTTCACAGATGAAGTGGATGCAGTTCTGACACTCAATGCCACAACTTACACACCATCACCCGGTGGCGGTGGCAGCGGCGGTGGTGGCGGTGCAAGCAGCACATCAAGCCCTGCAGCTTCAACTGCACCGAAGCCTGATAAGAATGATGAAACAGACAAACCGGGAACAGAAGAACCTGGCACAGATAAGCCGGGCACAGACGAACCGGGAATCGGCACAGGCGACTTCAAGTTCAATGACATTGAATCAGTTGACTGGGCTGCAGAGAGCATCAACTCACTTCTTGACAAGGGAATAATTTCAAAGAGTGCGGATGGCAAGTTCAATCCCAACAACGAAGTGACAAGAGAAGAATTTGTTAAGATGATGGTTGTTGCAATGGGTGTTTATGATGAAACAGCAGCATCAAACCTCAAGGATGTTAACAAAAATGAATGGTATGCAGCATATGTTGCAAGTGCAGAAAAAGCAGGCTTGATTTCAGGAAACGACGACGGAACATTTGGTGTTGGAGATGAAATCAGCAGAGAAGATATGTCAGTTATCATCTACAGAGCAATGGCAAAGCTTGGACTGATTGAAGCAGTTGAAGGTGAAGACTTTGCAGATGACAGTGAAATTTCTGATTATGCAAAAGAAGCAGTATATGCACTTAAGGACCTTGGAATTCTGAACGGAGTTGGCGACAACAAGTTCGCACCCCAGGGCACAGCAACAAGAGCAATGGCAGCTAAGGTAATTTATGGAATGTTGGAGGGAATAAGCAAATGAAAAGAATAATAACATTAGTATTATCATTGATTTTCATACTTCAAGGAATAACAGTCGCAGCAGCAGTTCCCGCAAATGATTATGCACGTCTTGAGAGCTTCGGGTTTATACCCGAAGGCTTTGAGACGAAGGATATGAGTGCAGCAGCAACCAGAGAAGATCTGGCATTTATGCTTGCAAGACTGATGAAGGTGGGAGATATGTCACCCATCAAGACACAGTTTGAAGACGTAGAAGAAACAAGTGTGTATTCAGGATATATTAATATTCTGAACAAGGCAGGAATTATCAACGGAGAAAGCGCAACACGCTTTAACCCCAAGGGCAGCTTCACACTTGCAACAGCAGACAGACTTGTTGTGAAAATTCTTGGTTACACAGGTCTTGCAAACAACGAAGAACAGTGTGTGAACCTCACAACAAGACTTCAGATGAACAGAGATGTTCAGGTTCTTGACAACAAAGCAGTAACAAACGGCGGACTCATTCAGTTCTTCCACAATGTGGTTGAAGCAGACCTTCCTAATGTTACATTCAACGACGCAGAGTTGACAGTTCCTGTTTATTCAATCTCAAACGAGAGAAGTGTCCTCGGCACATGGCTTGGTATCAGTGCATATTACGGCACAGTTGACGAAGTAAACGACAAAGACCATGAGGCAACAGTTACAATCACAAAGAACAAATATGAGGCAAACAGCAAGAAGCTTGATGCAGGTTCATCTTACACCTTCAAGGGTGCTGAAAACATCAACCTTAACAAGTATCTCAATGTTCCTTCAATTCTTTGGGTTGACAAGACAGGCACCATTATCGCAATGGAATATGAAAGCGATATCGAAGTTAAGCATGGCTATGTATTCTCTGTTGACGACAGTGAGACAAAGGGCGATTTGTCAACAATTTCTGCATCAAAAGAGGTTATGCTTTTCAACGATGACACAATTTACAAAATCGATAGCGGTGTTAGATTCTTCTACAATTTTGAAGAAACCAACAGCCCCAAGCAGGTAGTTGGCAACTTTGCAAAGCTTGTCCTCAAAAATGGCAAAATCGTTGTTATGGAAGCCTTCAAAATGACAGAGGGCGGACTCATCACTTCAATCGATGGCACAGAGATTATTTACACTCAGGGAACCATTAAAGGTAAGACTCTCAAAGATTTTGACGAAGCATCAAAACGCTTGATTTATATTGATGGCGAAAGTGCGGATCTCAGGGAACTTAAGGATAAGTCTGTTTTTGCATATTACAAAGATGATGAAAACTTTGTTATTGCCGCTTCGCATAAGAGAGTTATCGATACATTCAAGGTGAAGAGCGGAAATAAGCTTCAGATCGGTAACATTCTTTACAAAATGAGCAATCCATTCTATTATTCAAATGGAACAGTCTTCACAAAGGGTACAAATCCATCAGTGCTTTTGAACTGCACCGTTGATGCATACTTCCATCCAAATGGTGAGCTTATGTATATTCTGCCTGCAAACGATGAGGCTATTGCATCAAATAAGAAACTGGGTATTTTGCTTGGTCACGACCAGGAAGTGTTTGGTCCGGAAATGGTTTATATTATGTTCCTGGAGCCTACAATTGAGAAGAAAATTGTTGAGGTTTCAGAATACCTCAAGGTTGTAGATGCGTATGGCTATAAGGACAGAGATGGAAATCTCCCCAGCAGCTTCTGGACTGACCTCGGAGTTTCAAACAATGCTGATGCGTGGTCTGCAGTAAAAACCGCTTCTGCTACTCTTAACAGAAACGATCCATTTGTCCTCGAATTCGATGTAAGAAATGACAAGCTGGTTGAGGTTTCAATGCCACTTCATTATTATGGCTTTGAGAAGGTGTTGGGCGTTCCTACCTTCCATGACCACAATGACGCAAATTACATCAGAATTGTCCAGAGTGCAGGATATGGTGTGCTGGATGGTGTTGATTATACAGATACAAGCCGTTTAGGATATAATCAGACACTTTATTTGAAGCAGGCGCCACTTATGTTCCTGTTTGAAAAGGATGGTATGCCGGATGCAAAAATTCTGACATGGGCTGATGTAAATAATTCAATTTCCACTGGGGTTAAGCTCAAACCTTTCGGATTTGAAGGCAATTCCGATGTGAGACTTGCGTTGTTCTGTGGTGCCACAGAAAACATCGCAAAAAGAGATAACAAGAGTGGTGTTGTGATTGGCAGAGGTATGAGCCTTGATGAAGCGGGTGAGCCCTGTGAAACAATTATTGTTGTAGGTGAAGGCGGTGAAACAACCTATAAACTGACAGATGCAAGTGCAACAGCTCTCGGAAGCAGCGAATATGCATTCATTCGTTATACAACAGGTGGCTTGAACAGCGAAGCTGATGAAATAAACATCACAGCAGGTTCTGTTATTGACTTGTCTGCCGCTGATATAACTCCTGATGAACTCAACAATTTCTATGTTGGAACTGTTTCAAGTGTTGATGACACAAGAATTGGCTTTGACTATGATGAAAGCAAAATTTTCTTCCTCGTGAGAAGCAAAAATACAAATCCTTCTTACTTTGAGAGAATCAGCTCCTCAAGAGGAACACAGTTCTCTGCAATAAAGGTTTCTGACATCAATGTAGGCGACAAAATCGCATTCTACAGAACAGAAGAGGGAATTCAGTTTGCTCTTGTTTTGGAAAGAGCTGAATAGTGATTTTTCAAGGATATGGGATTTTTCCCATATCCTTGTTGCTTTCAAGGGAATATATATACTTGTGTCAAATTAAATAAAAAAGTGGCGAAAGCCACTTTTTTGTGTTTTTATTATGTCAAACATTGTGCATCCATTCCACACATAACTTATAGTTTTTCAGGGCTGCAATTGATTTTTTTCTTAAACTTATCCAATGTATCAAAAAAAATAAAAAAATGCAAAAAAAAGTATTGACAATTTAAAATAAGTGTGGTAATATAAATGAGTTGTGCCAAGAAGTAATTGTCAACACAAAAGAATTTAAGAAAGTTCAAAAAAAGTCTTGACAAAATGCTAATGGTGTGATAAGATGGATAGGCAACTCGCGGTGAGCAAGTTGCAGTGATGTTTGAAAAGTACACAGTGAGAAAAGCGGTAATAAGTACGAGTAAGTACTATTACGACAATTGCACAAGGTTTAGACCTTGTCAATTCCAACAAAGTTTTAGCGAACTTTACAAAACGTTAGTATTCAAAATTGAG
>JAZRNM010000016.1:0-42035 GCA_045648205.1 Clostridia bacterium | reverse complement strand
TCATAAGTTCCTTCTTTGAAACTCCCGAAACGGCAATGACAGTATCCTTGTCCGAAATGCAAGCGGGTATGCCCGCAGTGTGTGCAAGAGCTTCAGCGTACTGAGATGCGAACTCTCCAAGCTCACCTATGGGTGAGTATTTTTTGAAAATCACCGTTCCGTCGCTTTCGGTATAGATTTCAAGGGGATCCCCTTCGCGGATACGCATTGTTCTGCGGATTTCTTTGGGGATTACAACTCTTCCTAAGTCGTCAATGCGACGCACAATTCCTGTTGCTTTCATTATATAATTTCTCCTATCTGTTCATTTTTACATAGGTATTATCTGTATTTGACGAAAATTTATCCAAAGAAAATAATGGAATATTTTATAAATATAACACATAAGTGAACATTTGTCAACATATGTAGTCAAAAATATTAAGCAGGTGCTATATACTGTTTTTGAGGTGAGTTTATGTATATAGCAATGTTGGATTCAAAAAAGGTAGGTATTACGGTTGTATTTTTCAGAAAGCAAAAGGACCTTTCTCAGGAGGTTCTGAGCGGACTTGCAGATGTTGGAAGAAGTCATCTCAGTGCCATTGAACGAGGCGAACGAAAGCCAACACTGGAAACACTTTTCAAGCTGTGCAGTGCACTTGACATAAAACTCAGCGAGTTTATGTTGAAGTTGGAAGAGATATTGTAGATTATTTAATCGGGGAAATTTTGGAGAGAATATAAAAATTTCTCAAAAGGGTTTACAAAAAAATGGTTATGTGATATATTGAAACAAATCAGCAGAAAGAGGGTACATATATGATTATTAAGAATACAGGTGAAAAGCCTGAGGGGATTATTTTCAGCGATTTGGGAAACCTTTGTGAGCCGGCTGCAAACATTGGAACCGAAGATGTTATTGATAAATGGGTGAGTGTTGATTATGAAACAGCAGCAGTTTCAGGAACAATGCTTGCCGCACAGGTGACAGCATCACCAAAGCCTGTGATGCTAAACCCAAAGCTTGATGGATGGTATAAGATTTATGTGAGTTTGATGGATACTCCGAATAATCGTGTTTTTCTGAGACTTTCAGGGGACAGTGTTCAAAGTCCGATGGCTCCCAGCGATGAAACCTTTGGGATGACTATGTGGAAATGGTCAAGATTTCAGGAATGTTTGTGGAAGTGTGCGGATATGACAGGTCAGTCTGTTGAAATTTCAAGAAGAGTTGGACCCGGTACTGCACCATGCTTTGTTGGTTGGTTCAGATTTGTGCCCATGACAGAAGAAGAAATTGCAGAATATAAGCGTGAATTGGAAAGAAAAGACACAAAGCGTTTATTTGCTGCGGGAGATATGCATGGTGTTCCTGTGATGTATGGGGCAAACACTCCAAATGAGTGGCGTTCTATCATTGAAAATGCCAAGAATACAGATATCAGAACTTTTTCGCTTGAGGTAAGTGGTTTTGGTGAAGAAATTGACGAAGAACGCGGTCCTGAATTTGCATTTGGCTCTGAGGGAAGTCGGTTTGCCTACGAAAAAATGATGTCAAAGACGGCGGAAACCTATTCTAATATGATAGAATATGGTCACGAATGCGGAATGGAAATCTATCTTGGAAGACGTATGGGTGCAAGGCTTGGTTGCATTTATCCACATGATGATCAGAACAGAAACACTGCATTTGGAAGAGCAAACCAGCATCTTCGTTGCAAGGACCGTGACGGGGCTTGGGTGGATGCAATGTCTCTGGCTTATGAAGCGGTGCAGGATGAAGCAATTGATGCATTCCTTAAATATGCTGAACTTGATTGTGATGGTGTTACTTTGATTTACACCCGCGGAATTCCTTATGTTCTTTTTGAAGAACCTGTTATCGAAAAATTCAAAGAAAAGTACCCTGATGTTAATCCATGCGAAGTACCATTGGCAGACGAAAGACTTTATAGCGTCAAATGTGAGATTATGACCGGGTTTATGAGACGGTTAAGAACTGCACTTGATGAAAAACGCAGGGAATTGGGCAAAACACCAATCAAAATTCATGTATGTGTTGGAAGCAGCTTGCTTGATAACAAGCGTATTGGTCTTGATGTTGAAACCTGGGCAAAAGAAGGTCTTATCAACTCTTGCTCGGCACACATTCTTAGAATAACTGAAAGACTTGATGGTCTTATGCAGGATGACAATCCGGATTTGATTGATTTGGAAAAGTATTCCAAGGCAGTGAGAGAGTCATTCCGCAAGGTAGTTCATCGTGATGTTGAAGGAGATATGCTTGATGGAACATGGAAACCCATGTCAACAATTGAACTTGAACATGTTGGAGACTATGTTGAAATGGCGAAAAAATGGGGAGTTGAAGTTTATTTCGACATTTTACCACGTGGGCAGAAATCTGAAGAGTATGTTGAAAATGCTTTGAAACTTGTGGAACATGGTGCTGAGAACATTGCACTTTGGGATGCTGATTTCCGCATGGATGTTTTGCCGAAATGGTCAACCGCGGCTAAGTTGGGACATTTTGAGGAATTGAAAAACGGAACACTTGTTCAAAATCCGGCAACACTCTACAGAATATTGTCAATAAGAGGCAGAAGCCTCAGCCTTTACAGTGCTGCCTGGATGGGTTAGAACTTTTACAGGCATCTATGGAACATAGTTTCCATAGGTGCCTTTTCTATTTTATAAAATACATATATTTTTCTTCTTTTTATTAAAATAATGTAGATTTTTTATTTGGTTTGTGTTACAATATAGTGTGGATGTATGTTCATTCAAAGAATCAATCGGGAGAGGAAAACCCATGGGAGAACTTAAGCGAGTTGAAATTTTCACCGACGGTGCATGCAGCGGAAATCCAGGCCCTGGTGGTTATGGTGTTGTTTTGAAGTATGGAACCGCAAGGAAAGAGCTTTTCGGCGGGGAAGAACAAACCACCAATAACCGAATGGAGCTTACGGCGGCAATCGTTGGACTTGAGGCACTCAAAGAGAAATGTGCAGTTACGCTTTACAGCGACTCCAAGTATGTTATTGATGCACTCAAGCTTGGCTGGGCTGAAAAATGGCGTGAAAACGGTTGGATGCGAAACAAAAAGGATGCTGCACTTAACCCCGACCTTTGGGAAAGGCTACTTGAATTGGTTGAATTTCATCAGGTGGAGCTTGTTTGGGTGAAAGGCCATGCAGGACATCCTGAAAATGAGCGGTGCGATGCCCTTGCGGTGGCAGAATCCCAAAAGTTCTTACAAGAATCCCGTTGATTTTTAATTTTTACATACGGAGCAGATCTACTTTTCATAGATTTTTTGCAAGCTTTAGTGAAAGCAAGCGAATTTTACTCCGAAGAAAAAGAAAGGTAGGAAAGTTTTATGGATACAAAACGAATTTACGTTGACCACTCAGCAACCACTCCTGTGAAAAGGGAAGTTCTTGATGCGATGCTCCCGTACTTCAGCGAGAGTTTTGGAAATGCGTCAACAGTTTATGCTGAAGGTCGCGAAGCTAAAAAAGCGGTTAATCAGGCGAGAGAGTCTGTGGCGAAGGCAATTGGTGCTGATGTTAAGGAGATTTTTTTCACCGGTTCAGGCACAGAGGCGGACAACTGGGCGATCAGAAGGGTAGCTTATGCCAATCGCGAAAAGGGTAATCACATTATAACCTCAGCCGTTGAACACCATGCGGTTCTTCACACTTGTCAGGCTCTTGAAAAGGAAGGCTTCGAGGTGACATATCTTCCCGTCGATGAGTTTGGTATGGTTTCGGCAGATGCGGTTCGTGAAGCAATTACGGACAAGACCATTCTTGTGACCATTATGACAGCCAACAACGAAATCGGAACGATTATGCCAATTGAAGAGATTGGAAAGATTACCCGTGAAAAGGGAGTTTTTTTCCACACCGATGCGGTTCAGGCAATCGGAATGGTTGAGATAGATGTTGAAAAGATGAATGTGGACCTTTTGTCGCTTACGGGACACAAGTTTTATGGACCCAAAGGCACAGGTGCTCTTTATGTGAAAAAAGGTGTGAAAATCAGTCCCTTCATTACGGGAGGTGCTCAGGAGAATAACCGCAGAGCAGGAACCGAAAATGTTGCGGGAATTGTGGGACTTGGCAAAGCGATTGAACTTGCAACTGCAAACATTGAGGCACACACCAAAAGGCTTGCCGAAATGCGTGACAAATTTATTGAAAGAATTCTTTCTGAAATTCCATACACCCGTCTCAACGGACACCGGACAAAGAGATTGGCCAACAATTCAAACATATCCTTTGAGTTTATAGAGGGAGAATCACTTCTTCTTATGCTGGATATGCAAGGTATTTCAGCATCAAGCGGAAGTGCTTGCACCTCGGGTTCTTTGGATCCGTCACACGTGCTTCTGGCAATCGGGCTCAAGCACGAGGTGGCTCACGGTTCATTGAGAGTGTCTTTTGGTGAAAGCAATACAATGGAGGATGTTGACAGAATTGTTGAGAGCCTCAAGACTATTGTTGCAAGACTAAGAGAAATGTCGCCTCTTTATGAGGAAGTAAAAAATCGGTAACATACGAAAGGAAAGATAGATTATGTATAGTGAAAAAGTTATGGACCATTTCTCAAATCCGAGAAATGTTGGTGAAATTGAAGATGCCAATGCGGTTGGTCAGGTTGGAAACCCCAAATGCGGCGACATCATGAAGATTTATATGAAAATCAATGATGAAACCAAGCAGATTGAAGACGTCAAGTTCAAGACCTTTGGTTGCGGTGCGGCAGTTGCAACATCAAGTATGGCAACTGAAATGGTAAAAGGCAAGACAATTGACGAGGCACTTGAAATCACAAATGTTGCAGTTGCAGAAGCTCTTGACGGACTTCCACCTGTGAAAATGCATTGCTCAAATCTTGCCCAGGAGGCAATTCATTCTGCTATTGCGGATTACTATAAGCGTCAGGGAATTGACCCAACTCACATTGTTGGTTGCAATGGTGATTGCTCTTGCTGTCACGCAGAGCACGGGGAGTAAATCGAAATAGGTGAAAGGACAAAAAAGACTGACCTCAATGTCAGTCTTTTTCGGAATTATATATGGAAAAAAAGAGAGTAGTTATCGGTATGTCAGGTGGCGTCGATTCAAGTGTTGCAGCGGCTCTTTTGCAGGAACAGGGGTATGAGGTTATTGGTCTCACCATGCGGCTTTGGGATGGCGAGGAGATTGGTGGAACCCGGCTTGATGGTGCGTGTTGCTCGGCATCTGCGGCAGAGGATGCACGATATGTTTGTCACAAGCTTGGAATTGAACATTATGTTCTTGATTTCAGGCAGGAGTTTGAGGAAAAAGTAATTGATTATTTTACCCAAGAATATCGAAACGGAAGAACTCCAAATCCTTGTATTGCTTGCAACAAGTTTTTGAAATTCGATGCAATGCTGAAAAAGGCAGAACTATTGGGGGCAGATTATGTGGCGACGGGGCATTATGCATCGGTTGAGTTTGATAAAGATGCAGGAAGGTATCTTCTGAAAAGGGCGAAGTCCTCAAAGAAGGACCAGACATATGCACTTTATTCGCTCAATCAGGAACAGCTTTCAAAAATACTGATGCCTTTAGGAACCCTTGCTGACAAGTCAGAAACCCGCAAAATTGCAGAAGAACGGGGCTTGATAACGGCAGAAAAACCGGACAGTATGGAAATCTGCTTTGTTCCCGACAAGGATTATGCATCATTTATTGAAAGAAGATGCGGAGATTGTGGCAGTGAAGGGAACTTCGTTGATGAAAAAGGAAATATCCTCGGCAGGCATAAGGGAATTGTTAACTACACAATCGGGCAACGAAAGGGACTTGGGGTTACTTTTGGAAAACCGATGTTTGTAATTCGTATCGATGCGGAAAAAAACGAGGTTGTTCTTGGTGAAAAGGGAACGGAATTTGCAAAGGAACTGATTGCAGATAAGCTCAATTTTATTACTTTTGACAAGCTCACAGAGCCAATTCGTGTGCTGGCAAAGGTGCGTTACAGCGCAAAAGAGGCAGAAGCTTTGGTTGCTCCAATTGAAAATGGCAGAGTAAAGGTGATTTTTGATGAACCGCAGAGAGCGATAACACCCGGACAAGCTGTTGTTTTTTATGAAATTGGCGGAGATAATGTGGTTGGTGGCGGAGCTATTGTTTGATTTTTTGACAGAGGTGAAAAATGAATTTTATTGATATACGAAAAAAGATTATTGAGAATGGATACAAAAACCTGAACAACAAACAGCTTGAGGCGGTTGTGAACACAGAAGGACCTCTCTTGGTGATTGCCGGAGCTGGCTCGGGAAAGACCACGGTTATTATTCACAAGATTGCACACCTCTTGACCTTTGGCAGAGCTTATGAAGAAAAGTGCATTCCAAATGGAATAACAAAGGAAGAAATAGAAATCTTAGATTGGTTTTCAAAGGGTGAAATTGACGAAATCCCCCCTCACTTGTGGGATTATATTTCGGTTGATGCGGTGAAACCTTACAATGTGCTTGCCATAACCTTCACCAATAAGGCGGCTGCTGAACTGAAATCAAGACTTTCTGCAAAGCTTGGTGAAGTGGGTAACGATGTCTGGGCATCCACCTTCCATTCCTCTTGCGTTAAGTTCCTGAGACGTGATATTGACAAAATAGGCTATGACAAAAGCTTTGTTATTTTTGACACGGCAGACCAGCAAACACTTATCAAGGAGTGCCTGAAAGAACTTGACATTGACTCAAAACAGTTTTCGCCCAAGGCAATAGGCGGTGCAATCAGTCAGGCAAAAAATGAGCTTGTGACACCGGAAGATTATGCTCAGATTTTCAAGTCGGACTTTTTCAAATCGGTGGTTGCAAAGGTTTACAGCCTTTATCAGAGAAAACTGAAGAAATATAACGCGTTGGATTTCGATGACCTGATTATGTGCACAGTTGAACTGTTTGAGAAAAATCCTGATGTGCTGGAATTCTATCAGGACAAGTTCAGATACATACTTGTTGACGAATATCAGGACACCAACCACGCACAGTATCGTCTGGTGAGTTTGCTTGCTGCAAAACACAAAAACATTTGTGTTGTTGGTGATGACGACCAGAGTATTTACAAATTCCGCGGAGCAGATATTTCAAATATTCTCGGCTTTGAAGACGAGTTTGAAAATGCCAAGGTCATCAAGCTTGAAGAAAATTATCGTTCCACACAGAACATTCTGAATGCGGCAAACGGAGTGATTGACCACAATTCAGGAAGAAAACAAAAAAAGCTCTGGACACAAAATGATGAGGGTGAAAAAATTACGGTTTATAATGCAGCCAATGAACACGACGAAGCAAGATTTGTGGGAGACAAAATAACTGAACATTGTTCAAACGGAGAAAGCTACAATGATTTTGTTGTGCTTTATCGTATGAATGCAGAGTCACGTGTGGTGGAAGACACTCTTCTCAGAATGGCAATTCCCTACAAGGTGGTTGGGGGACTCAGGTTCTATGACCGCAAAGAAATCAAGGATTTGACTTCATATCTGAGACTTGTCCAGAATCCAACCGACAATGTTGCATTCAGGCGAATAGTGAATGAGCCGAAACGTGGTATTGGCGATGCCACAGTTGATAAAATTATTGACATTGCAGAAAAAGAGGGCGTCGGTGCGCTTGAGGTGTGCAGAAGGATTTCTGATTATTCTGAACTTTCAAGGGCTGCCTCAAAGGTATTGGTCTTTGTTGAGATAATGGAAGACCTTGTGAAGGCGAGAGAGGCGGAAGAAACTCTTGAAAGTTTTGTGAGGGTTGTTCTTGAAAAGTCGGGACTTGTTTCGGCGTTGGAAAAAGATGACACGATTGAAAGCCGGACAAGGATTGAAAACCTGAAAGAATTTTTGTCAATGGTTCAGGAAACTGTCAGGGAAAACCCTGAAACAAAACTTGAGGATTTGCTTGAAAATATTTCACTTGTGGCGGATATTGACGGATTTGATGAGGCTCAGGATACGGTGACTCTCATGACGCTTCACAGCGCAAAGGGTTTGGAATTCAAAAATGTGTTTCTCATTGGAATGGAAGAGGGGATTTTCCCCGGAGTTCGTTCCCTGGGAATGGAAGACGAGATGGAGGAAGAACGCAGACTTTGTTATGTGGGAATTACCCGAGCAAAAAGCCGCTTGTTTCTCACTCACACAGACACACGTACACTTTTTGGAACCACAAAGTATAATATGATGTCAAGATTCCTGAAAGAAATTCCAAAAGATTTGCTCAATGAGGAGTCTGCTAAAAAATCGAGAATTGAGGATTTCGGATTTACATACACCCGGAAACCCGCTATGGACAAGTCAATGTTTGCCACAGTTGGCGGACAGAAGCCGGCGGCTTCCGACAAGAAAATCGGCCTTGACTTTGGCCCTGGTGACAGAGTTATGCACAGGAAATTTGGCGAGGGAACAGTCATTGAAGCAAAAGCGATTGGCGCTGATATGTTCCTGAAAGTAAAGTTTGATTCGGTTGGTGAAAAAAATCTTATGGCAGCCTATGTGCAGCTTGAAAAAATATAGAATTTGAGGGTTGATAGATTATGTATGGTGATTTTGCTGAGGTTTACGACAAACTCCAGGATTTGAACTATGATGAATTTGTGGATTATTATGAACGGATTTTTAAGTCTGTTGGCATAAAGCCAGAACTTGTCCTTGACCTTGCCTGCGGAACGGGAAACATAACCATTCCTATGTCAAAGCGTGGTTATGATATGATTGGTCTTGACCTTTCATGCGAAATGCTGAACATTGCAAGAGACAAGGCCTTTGAAGAAAAGCAGGACATTTTGTTTCTCAATCAGAATATGACCGAAATGGAGCTTTTCGGCACAGTTGATGCCATTGTCTGTGCCCTTGACGGACTCAATTACATAGTGGATGAGAAAGAATTGGGGAAGGTTTTTAGGTTGGTTCATAACTATCTCAATCCCAATGGTGTGTTTATATTTGACATAAACAGCGTTCACAAGCTGAGAGATGTTCTTGGTGGCAATACTTTTGTCAATGAGGAACAGGGCATTTATTATGTGTGGCAGAGTGAGTTCTCGGAGGAAACAAAGATTTGCGACTTTGAACTTAATTTCTTTGAGGAGCAGGAAGACGGAAGCTATGAGCGTTTTGATGAATTTCAGCAGGAGAGGGCATATTCCATTGAGGAAATGAAAGAGATTATTGAGAATAGCGGACTCGAGGTTTCAGGAATTTACAAACCTTTTGATTTTGCGACAGCGTCTGACAATGATGAGCGAATTTTTTTCGTAGTTTCCAAAAAAATGTGTTGACAGAAAATGGCAATCGTGATATACTGTTTGGGTGGACAACAAGAGTTGCCCGAAGAATTGGAGGAACAGTTTTATGCAAAAAGGTAAAGTGAAATGGTTTAATGCAGAAAAGGGATTTGGTTTCATCGAAACCGAAGAAGGAACAGATGTTTTTGTTCATTTTTCAGCAATTGCCATGGACGGTTACAAGACCTTGGAAGAGGGCGCAGAAGTTGAATTTGAGGTTGTCGAAGGAGCTAAGGGACCACAGGCTGCAAATGTTAGTCGCGTGTAATTCTTTTAACAATATACGATAAACACAAAAAGACTTGAAATCGGCGCAATTGTGCGCCGATTTTTTGCTTTGAAATGAGAGGTTCAGAAATGATGGATAAATTGACAAAAGCAGTTACGAAAAACGGCTTGATTCGAATATATGCAGTAAATTCAAAAGGTATTGCTGAAAGTGCAAGAAAGTTTCATCAATCATTGCCCACAGGTACAGCGGCACTGGGCAGGCTGCTTACGGGCGCAGTGCTTATGGGGGCTATGCTGAAGGATGAAAATACATCTCTGACACTTCAGATGCGTGGCGATGGTCCTCTTGGCAGGGTTATTGCAGTTGCCAACTCTGAAGGCGGTGTCAAGGGTTACATTGAACATCCCAACGCAGATCTTCCAATCAATCAATTTGGGAAGCTTGATGTAGGTGGAGGAATTGGCAAAAATGGATACCTCAGTGTTGTCAAGGATATGAAAATGAAAGAACCCTATGTTGGTCAGGTGCCTATTCAGACAGGAGAAATTGGTGACGATTTGGCTTTTTATTTTGCACAGTCCGAACAGGTTGCAAGCCTTGTTGCTTTGGGAGTTCTTGTGGACAGAGATTTCTCAGTTAAGCAGGCTGGTGGTTTTATTGTTCAGATTATGCCTGATTGCGATGAATTTAACTTAAGAAAATTCGAGAAGGCGGCAGAGGGACTTTCCAGTGTCACCGCGATGCTTGATGAGGGCTTGTCCAATGAAGACCTTATCCGTCGGGTTATGAAAGATTTTGAGGTTGATATTCTTGAAGAAACCGAAGTTTCATATAACTGTGATTGCTGTGACGAGCGAATGAGAAAGGCTATCATAAGTCTTGGGAAAAAGGAAATTCAGGATATCATTGATGAACAAGGTGAAGCGGAGATTGTGTGTCAATTCTGCAACAAGGCATACAAGTACGATAAAGAAGAGTTAGAGGATATGCTGAATAAAGCAAAAAGATGATATTGAGGCAGTAAAAAACGTTTTGTTTTTTACTGCCTTTTCTTTTTATACATTCAGAAACATTCTGTCAAACAGCCAGGCAAGGTCACTTCGCAGGGTTTTGCAAAAGGTAGAACTGAGGATTGCATAAACCAAAATAGCAAAAGCAATTGACAGCAATGCTGACCAGTTTGCACCATTTGCAAAAAGAGAACAAGCCATTCTGACCATAACAAAGCTCGTGACGGCGGCGAGGAGGTAGCGGAAGATGGTGACTCCCGGGCGCATATTTGCTGAGCGGAGAGAGGTGAAGGTGGTGTTGGATGCTGTGTATAAATTGCTGACTATAATTATGAAGAAGATTGCATCAAGCCCAAACCTTGGAATGAGGACATATGAAAGACCAAGCCTCAAGGCAGAATCGGTCAGACTGAAAACAAGGAGAGCTGATTGCTTTCCCAGACCATTCAGAATTCCGCAGGAAACAGAGTCGAAAAACATTATTGGAGCAAGTGAAGCAATTATTTTCACCGAGTTTGAAATCTGAGGTGCTGAATAAACCCAGGTGGACATTTCTTCTGAAAATGAAATGAGCACCAAGCCAACCAGAAAACCACCAAAGGCGGTAAAGTGATAGATGCGGGAAATGAGAGTCTTGAGTCTTAATTTGCTTTTCATATTTTGTGCTCTTGAAATTTCCGGCACCAAAAGTGTGAAACAGGAGGAAAGCAGAGTGAGGGGGAAGATTACCAGTGGCATTGCCATACCCCGTATCATTCCGTATTGACTCAGCGCTTCTGTATGTGAAAGCCCTGACTGACGCAGACCTGACACCATCAGAACCTCTTCCTGCATGCGCAAAAAGGAGCCTGCCAACGAAGTGGTCATTGCAGGAAGGGCGATGCGAAGAAGTTTTTGGAGCATAGGCTCCCCTGACGGAATAGTTTTTTGATGTAATGCATCTTTGGTATAAAACAACGAAAGATAAAGACAAGAAGAAAATTCACCCACAGATATGCCGAGGAAGACTGCTTCGCAACCATTTTCAATTCCATAGGGCAACCATTTGGCTAAAAGATAGCTGATTGAAGTAATTTTCACAGCCTGTTCAATAAACTCAGAGGAGGCAGGGATAAGTACCCTTCGTGCGGCATAAAAATAACCTTTTATGCAATATGAAATGCTCATAAACAAAATACTTGGCGACAGAAAAACAAGGCATCTGGCACAACGAGGTTCTTTCAAAAAGCGGGTGGCGATTTGGCTTGAAAACAACAAGGTCAGAATAATGACGAAGGAGCTGAGAAAAAACACAGAAAACAGTGAAATGCTCATTGTTCGCCGGATGTTCCCAAGTTGCTTTCGGGAAAACTGCTCAGAAACAGTTTTTGACACGGCAACCCCAAGTCCACCGGTGGCAACTGTCAGAATCAGACCGTGAAAAGAAAAAACCAACGAGAAAATACCCATCCCCTCACTGCCAAGTTGTTTTGAATAGTAGGCGCGGAACAGAAAATCGATTGTTTTTGCGATTATTCCCGAAATGGTGAGTGCTGCGGCACTTTTGAGCATATTTTGTCTTAACAAAAAAAACACCTCTTTGTGAATGTATATCACAAAGAGGTGCGAAATATTCGGTTTTAATCCTTGAAGCCGGCTTCTCTTTTTGCTATATAGTCGGCAAGGAACTGAACACATTCGTCCTGACTCAAAAGACTTGTGTTGAGACAAAGGTCATAGTTGTTCACATTGCCCCAGGTCTTGTTGGTGTAGAAATTGTAGAAGTTTGCACGACGCTTGTCGGCTTTGTTGATTGCGGAGGTTGCTTCCTTTTCACTCATATTGTCCCGTCTCATCAATGTCTTTATGCGGCTTTCATTGTCAGCACAAAGGAAAAGGCGAATGAGGTGCGGATTGTCGCGAAGAATGTAGTCAGCACAACGACCCACAATGATGCAGGGTCCCTCACTTGCCACTGATTTGATTACATCTGCCTGAAGTTTGAAAATGTTTTCGCCATTCAGCATATCGTTATATTGATAATAAAGCCCTTTTGTGGACTGAACTCCCATAACCAGAGAATAGAGCAAGCTATGTGTTGTTTTTTCTTCGAAGCCTGCAAAAAGATTTTCGCTCAAACCACTTTCTTTGGCAGCTTTTGCAATTAGAGCCTTGTCATAGAACTTGATGCCAAGCTGGTCGGCAAGAGCTTTTCCGATTATTTTTCCGTTTGAACCTAATTGCCTTCCTAATGTGATTATTGATTTCATAGAGCTTGAATCCCACCTTTCTGTTTTGTAATATCATAATATCACAATTTTACTGTCCTGAAAAGAAATTTTTTTCAAAGTTTGGCAATTTGTATATTTGTATAATAATGCGAAAGAATTTCTGTATACTTTTTCCCCATTGATGCCATATAGTTTGCCCCAGTCTGACTCATCCCGACACCGTGGCCATATCCCAAAACGGTGAAGGTCACAAAATCTGACTTAATATCAATTGTGAAATTGGCAGATTTCAGCCCAAAGGCTTTGCGTATTTCTGTGCCCTTGAAAGAATTTTTGTTGATTGTGATGGTTGAAACACTCCCACCCTCTGTTCTGCTGATATTTTCTATAATGGGCGGAGCAGAGAGGTTAAGTTTTTTGGAGAAATCTTCAGTTTTAATTTTTGCGACAGAAACGTGGTCGGGGGAGAGAATATCACCGGGACTTTCCACAGATTTCAGGTATGGGCGGCTGCCTCCCCAGATGTCCTCTGAGTTTTCGGTTTTGCCACCGCTTGATGCAAAGAAGAATGCTTCAACTGTTTCGCCGTCATAGACCATATATTCACCCATGGTGCCAGAAACAGCAGATTTCAGCTTTTTCCAGTTTGAACTTGCCTCTGCAGGTTTCCACTTTGATTTGGCTTCTGCTTCTGAAATCCATGCTTTGCAATGGCTTGGGTTTGTGCAAATGATGGCTTCGGGATGTTCGGGGTTTGTTGATTCGGCTTTGCTGAGAATATAGCTTCTTGCTGCAACAGCCTGGGCTTTCAGTGCCTCGATGTTATATGCGGCAGGCATTTCTGCGGCCAGGACTCCCGTCAAATGGGTTTCCAGAGGAACTTCGGCAATGACATTTGTTTTGTGGTTAAGCACAGTTATGAATGTTTCGGAGCGGTTTTTGTCAAAAGCGCTGAGAGGCGTATTCGAAAGAGAAAGTCTTGGAAAACACAGCCCCAAAATTATTGGGGAAAATAAAAGTAGCAGAGAGAGGAAGAATAAGAATTTGAAGAATATCTTTTTCATAAAATCATCCTTTTCGGGGGTTTTGGTTTAATTATATTGATATCAGACGGGAATTATGAAAAAAAATAAAAGTACTTGACAATTGATGGAAAATGTAATATAATCTATTGGTTAGAAAAATCCTTACTTTCGGTAAGACCGAAAGTCAAAGTCCACAAGGAGGTGAAAGAAATGGTTGAAATTATTAACAAGTATGAGACATTGTTCGTTGTTGACGCATCAAAGGGTGAAGAAGAAACAGCAGCATTGGTTGATAAGTTCAAGTCATTGATTGAGGCTAACGGTACAATTGAAAGCGTTGACGAATGGGGACGCAGAAGATTGGCTTATCCTATCAATGATCAGGCTGAAGGATACTATGTTTTGGTTAACTTCGCTGCAAAAGCAGATTTCCCTGCTGAGCTTGAACGTGTGTTCGGCATCACAGACGGAATTCTCAGAAACATGGTCATCAAAAAAGAAGAGAAATAATTATGCAGAAACTGCATAGAAAGCGAGATTGCTTATGATTAACAAAGCGATTTTGATGGGCAGATTGACACGCGACCCCGAACTGAGACACACAGGCTCAGGAACTCCCGTTTGCAGCTTTTCAATTGCTATTGACAACGGCTACGGCGAGAACAGAAGCACAGATTTCATTAACTGTGTTGCATGGAACAAAACTGCAGAATTTGTTGAAAAATATTTCACAAAGGGCAGAATGATTATTGTTGTAGGTCGCATTTCAACGAGAACCTGGGAAGGTCAGGATGGAAAGAAGAACTATGCAACAGAGGTTGTTGCAAGTGAAGTTTCTTTTGGCGAATCAAAGAAAAATGCTGATGATGGTGGCTATTCAGCCATGCAGCGTTCAAACTTTGCGTCTGACACCAATGTTCCCGAAATGCCTGCAGACACAGAGGACGATTTTGTTGCTCTGGAAACAAATGATGATTTGCCGTTTTAACGGCTGACCTAAAGATTGATAAGATAGGAGGAAAGACCAATGCCTGAAAAGGAAAGAAACGATAAAATGAGAGCAAGAAGACCCAAGAGAAAAGCTTGTGCTTTTTGCGTTGACAAAGTAGATTTCATTGATTACAAGGATGTAGCAAAGCTCAGACGTTATATAACAGAAAGAGCAAAGATTCTTCCCAGAAGAATCAGCGGTTGCTGCGCAAAGCATCAAAGAGAACTTACTGTTTCTATAAAGAGAGCAAGATATATGGCACTTTTGCCTTATACTGCTGACTAAGAATCAACGAAAGAACTTCCAATTCGGGAAGTTCTTTTTTTGTTATTTTGGGTTTGTAACTAAATGTTAACAGAATTGTAATAAACTTTGTTAAAGTTGTGGGATAATCTTTTCAGTTTTTCTACATTTTTCAAAAAAAATATTATGTTTTTCTATTGAAAACTTACAATTTTCAATGTATAATATTAGTGGAAGATTGTCAATAAAATGGGGAATTTGAAAATGAAAAGAACACTTGCGGCGGCGCTGATTATTTTAATATTTTTATGTACTGTTTTTCCAATCGGTGTTTGCGCAAAGGAATTCCCCGATGTTTCGGTTATTCATGACAATTATGATGCCATTATGCATCTTACGGAGCTTGGCGTAATTGCCGGATATGATGACGGTTCATTCCTGCCTGAGCGTGAAATCACAAGAACAGAGTTCTGCGCGCTTATGGCAAGGACACTTGGTTATTCAAAAGAAACCTATGAGGTATGCGAAGTTCCATTTTCAGACGTGGCGGAGGACTATTGGGGAATAGCCTACATTTCATTCTGCTATGAACTTGGACTGATAAACGGAATGGGTGAAGGCCTTTTTGCTCCTGCTGATAAGGTGACAATGGCGCAGGCAACCAAGATGACAGTTTGTGCTGTGCGGAAAGAGGCAGAGGCTCTCGAGATGAGTGGCGAAAAATGGTATTCAGGATATGTTGAGGTTGCTGAAAAATATGACCTTTTGAAATATACAGACCAGGAGCCTCAGGAAAATGCGGTTCGTGCCAATGTTGCACAGATTGTTTATAATATGGTTGTGTCAGAGCTCCTTTCGGAGGATTCATCAGAGAATGTGACGGAGGATGAAACTGAGGAAGAGGATGAATACCAGAGCTATATTGACAAAATCTTTGCTCAGAAGGATTTTTCAGATGTGAAGGTCATTGTGGTGGATGCAGGTCACAACTATGAGGGCAAGGACACAGGTGCCGGAGTTGACGGCATTGAAATTCGGGAAGAGGAGATAACCTGGCGGATTGCCGACAAGCTGAGACAGAGACTTAAAAAAATGGGATATACGGTTGTTATGACACGTGAAAATCTGACGGATAGCATTGCCAACACATCCACACTGGACAGCCTTCAGGCAAGAGTTGACAAGGCGCATAGCGTATTGGCAGACTTGTTCATTTCTATTCATTGCAATATGGGCGGAGGAAGAGGAACAGAAACCTATTGCTTCAGCACCACGGGGTATTCTGCAAGGCTTGCTGAATTGGTTCAGAAAAAGGTAACTGAAAAAACGGGTCTTTATAACCGGGGCGTCAAGACAGCAGGCTTTTTCGTGATAAAGAATACGGCAATGCCGTCAATACTCATTGAAACGGCATTTATGGACAACCCCAAGGATTTGGCTGTTATCATTTCAGATGAAGGTCAGGAGCAGTTTGCTGAGGCGATTGCTGAGGCTGTTTCTGAATATGATGATATGCTGCCATTACCCAAAATGGTCAATGAGGACCTGGCAGAAACAGAAAATGAGGAAGATTTTGATGAATAAAAAACCCGAACTGCTTGCCCCTGCAGGCAGTCTTAGTAAATTGAAGATTGCAATAACATATGGCGCAGACGCGGTATATGTGGGTGGAGAAGAATTTTCACTCAGAGTTGCAGCAGAGAACTTTTCGCCCGAAGAACTCAAGGAGGGTGTGGAGTTTGCCCATGAGCGAGGCAAGAGGGTTTACCTTACGGCAAACATAATTCCCCACAATGAGGATATTGCAGAATATGAGGAATTTTTGAGAAAGTACATGGATGCCGGCTTTGATGCGGTTATCCTTTCTGATTTGGGAATGTTCCAACTTACTCGTGAAATTGCTCCAAACCTTGAAATTCACATCAGCACTCAGGCTAATAATGTGAACTACAAAAGTGCCGAAGCCTGGCACAAAATGGGAGCGAAAAGAGTTATTCTGGCAAGGGAAATGTCCTTTGAGGAAATTTCCGAAATTCGTCAGAAAACACCCAAGGAACTTGAACTTGAGGCTTTTGTTCACGGAGCAATGTGCATTTCTTATTCGGGAAGGTGCCTGCTCAGCAACTATATGACCAATCGTGACAGCAATCTTGGGGCTTGTTCACATCCCTGCCGTTGGAAGTATTATCTGATGGAGGAAACAAGGCCGGGTGAATATATGCCGGTTTTTGAAAATGAGAGAGGCACATTTATATACAATTCAAAGGATTTGTGTATGATTGAACACATAAGAGAGCTTATTGAGAGCGGTCTTGACAGCTTCAAGATTGAAGGCAGAGTTAAAACGGAATATTATCTTGCAACGGTTGTGAAGGCATATCGTGACGCAATTGACAAATATTTTGAAAATCCTGAAAGTTTCCAGTTTGACAAAAAATGGCTTGAGGAAATCAAAAAGGTCAGCCACAGAGACTACACAACAGGGTTCTTTTTTGGAAAACCGGGTGGCACGGAGCAGAACTACGAAACCAGCTCTTATATCAGAAATTATGAGCTTTTGGGAATCGTGGAAGGCTATGATGAAGAAACAAAAATGCTCTCAGTGGTTCAAAAGAATAGATTTTTCAAAGGCTCGGAAGTTGAGTTCTTAAGACCTCAGGGAGATTTCGTGAAAATAAAGATTGAGTATATGGAAAATGCTGATGGTGAAGAGATTGAGGTTGCAAACAGGCCTCAGGAAATTGCCAGAATCCGTATTGATACTCCAATTGAAAAGGATTCCATGATGCGTGGAGTCAGAGAAAACTAATTTGATAAATAATTAAAACACATATATTTTTTTATTCACAGGAGGTTAGAAAAATGAAAACTTCAAAACGTATTTTGTGCTCGTTGGTATTGCTCATTTTTGCGGTAGTGAACATTTTTGTTATGCCCGTTTCGGCAGCAAACTTCACTGACGTTAAAGATGGCAGTGCTGTTCACGAAGCAGTAACAGTGCTTAATAAGCTTGGCGTTATCAACGGCTATGATGATGGAACATTCAAGCCGGACAATAACGTTACAAGAGCAGAATTCACAGCAATGCTGCTCAGAACCCGTGGCTTGGGAGCGGCAGGCTCAATGAGTCTTGAAAACCCACCCTTCCCCGATGTTGTGTCATCAGACGTATCATGGGCAATCGGAAACATCAGAACTGCCCGTGATATGAAAATCATCAATGGTTATGATGACGGAACATTCAAGCCCAACAACAATGTGTCTTATGAAGAGGCAATCAAGATGATTGTTTGTGCTCTTGGTTATGGCGAAATGGGTACAGATGGTGCTGCTTGGTATTCAAGATATCTTATGACAGCAACTCAGCTCAAATTCACTCAAGGTGCCGGTGGTGCGGTTGGCACACCTGCAACACGTGCAACAATTGCTCAGATGCTTTACAACTGTCTTGAAGTTCAGCTTGCTGAAGATAATCAGATAACAACAAAGACAATCCTTGAAAATGATTTGGGACTCAAAAAGCAGGTTGGTTACATTTCATCAAATCCCCAAATCAACCTTTCAGCTCCTGACCCTGTTGTAAGAAATGATGAAATCCAGATCACAGCACCTGATGAAAATGGTGTGGAAAGAACATTGACATATAAATGTGATAATGTTGAAGAATATGCTGATATGCTTGGTGCTCAGATTACATTCTATTCAAAGGAAGACAGAGGAACAGGTTTGAATCATCTCGTTATGGCGTCTGTGAAAAACAGCAACATTGTAGAAATTGATGTTGATTTGATTGAAGATAATGAATGTGATGCAAGCACAATTTCTTACTATCCAAATGCAGACTCATCAAGAACAACAAAAGCAGCTATTTCTGCGAACAGCATTGTTGTTTATAATGATCAGCTTTATGGAACAGATGCACCTTCCAGCAAATATTCAATATATTATGGCTTGAAGGGAATTCCCATGCTGGGAAGCATAAAGCTCCTGGACAGAGATGGTGACAATAACTATGATATTGTGTTCATTGATTCCTATGAAGCATACATTGCTTCTTCAGTTATTGGCTCAACATACACAATTGTTGACAAGAACCTCAGAAAAGACATGGGAAGTGCCAGCGAGCTCGTTCTTGACCCCACAGATTTGACCAAGACAATTAAGTTTGTCAACAAATCAGGAAATGCGGTTACATTCAGCTCAATCACAACCGGTTCTGTTCTTTGTGTGAAAGAGTCAAACGCTAATGGCGGTCACAAACTGATTACTGTTGTTGTTTGCAATGACAGCATAAGCGGAACAGTTAAGGGAACAAGCTCAAACGGAATGATCAAGATTGATTCAAAGGAATACAAGTATTCAAACAGAGCTCCATGGGTTAATGCATATTCTGGAGCAACTGTTGTTATGAGTGAGCCTAGTATGGGTGATTCAGGAAAGTTCTATCTTGACATGAACGGCAACATTATCGGTTATGACAAGACTGCACAGACTTCAAATGTTCAGTATGGTTATATTATGCAGGCAGAGTTGATCCCCAGCGATACATTTGGAGACGACGAGCTTGGATTCAACATCATCACATCATCAGGAAAGAAAATCTATTATGCATACGAAAGCACAAAGATAAACGGATATACAAAAGATAGCTACTCAGACATTCTTGACGAACTTGATGACACAATTCTTCCAAGTGGTGCAGCCGGCATTTATCCCGGACCGGTAGTCAATGGTGAATATTCTCAGCTTGTGAAGTTCTCAACAAAGACCTACAAGGGAAAGACTGTTATTGATGAAATCATAACAGCGACTGACAAATCTGCAGGAGAAGAGGTTGAGTCCGATGAACTTAATTTCTTTAACGTGGATGGATTTTTGGCTGATGATAGTTGTGAATATGATTCAACCTACACACGTCTTGAAGGTGCAACAAAAAACATCACCCTCAACAGCAGTACACTCATATTCAAAATTCCTGAAAACAGAGCTTCAATTAATGACTACAAAAAGATTAGCCTAAGTGATTTGAAACATGGCGTAGATTATAAGGTTGAATTCTATGACGTAACAGGAATAGATTCAGCAAAGGTTGTGCTTGTTTATGCCGGTTCTTCAACTGTTGGAGAGGTTACAACATCCTCACCGGTTATGGTTATTACAGAGATAAATCCTGATACTGATCCGGCCGGAGAGAGAAGATATCATCTGACAGGCTATGTTGGAAACTCACCTGTAGACTATTGGGGTTCAACAAGCTCAGACGCTGTTTTTGCAACCGTCACAAGAGGTGACATTGTGAGACTGGGTACTGATGATGATGGCAATGTAACCTTGCTAGCAGAGGATATCATATTCAGCACAAGCGCTGTTCATGATCGTGATTTTGCTATTGCTCAGGATACAAAGGATGAAAACAATTACTCTGGTTTCTATCCAAAGGAAGAAAAAACTTCAAGCGGAAGCGTAGGCTACAGGGTTATCTGGGGTTCTGCTTATAAGTATGACAAGGGTGAAAAGGCTCTTATGGTGGCACACGGTGCCAACTTGCTCACAGGAAATAATGATGCTCCCGCAGATTCAGATGTGATTACAATGAATACGGATTGGTTCAACGGTGCAAAGATTTTTGAATATAAGACAACACAGAATCCTCTCGAAATCATTGAACATACATCTGTGGATGAAGCTCTTGGATCACTTCAGACTTATAGCTATACTTCTCCTGAAGATTATAAAGTGCCCACAGAAGTGTTCATTTATATGAACAGCAGAACTTCTGTGAAGACAATGATTATAGTAAGATAATAAATCATTTGGACAAAACAAAAGACTCGGGGTCAATCGACCTCGAGTCTTTTTGATTTTTAAAAGAAATAACTAATCTTTCAAAAGCTTCACAAGAACTGCCTTTTGTGCGTGAAGTCTGTTTTCAGCCTCATCAAAGATTTCGTTTGCGTGAGCCTCAAAGATCTCAGCTGTGATTTCTTCTTCCCGGTGAGCGGGGAGACAATGAAGAACCATTGCGTCGGGCTTTGCCACCTTCATAAGGTCTGCATTTATCTGATAGCCCTCAAAAATTCTCTTGCGTTCTGCAATTTCGGATTCCTGTCCCATTGATGCCCAAACATCTGTCACAAGTATGTCGGCATCCTTTGCAGCATCAACAACAGATTCAGTACACAAAAACTCACCATTTTCATTTGCCCATTTCATAAGCTCACTGTCCGGCTCATATCCTTTGGGGCACGCAATTGCAAAGCTCATACCCATTTTGATTGCACCAACCAACAAAGAGTTTGCCATATTGTTTCCGTCGCCGATAAAGCACATTTTAAGGTTTTTGAAGCTGCCCTTGTATTCACGAATAGTCATAAGGTCTGCAAGAACCTGGCAGGGATGGCAGTAGTCTGTGAGACCGTTTATGATGGGGATTGAACCGAATTTTGCAAGGTCTTCAACCTCTTTTTGTTCAAAGGTCCGGATCATTATTCCGTCAAGATATCTTGAAAGAACTCTTGCTGTGTCCTCAACAGGCTCGCCTCTGCCGATTTGCAAATCGTTTGAGCTGAGGAAGAGGGGGTAGCCACCCAAATCGTGCATACCAACTTCAAAGGAAACCCTTGTTCTTGTTGAGGATTTTTCAAAAATCATACCCAAAGCCTTTCCCTCAAGATATTTGTGAGGAATTCCGTTTTTCTTGTCATATTTGAGCTGGTCTGCCAAATCAAGAATTTCTGTTATTTCGTCTGGTGTCAAGTCTGAAAGCTTTAATAAATGTTTCATTGTTTTTCTCCTTGTGTTTTTAAAATGATTCTATAACTGATTTCAAAACTTCAATGCCTTTGTCAAGCTCATTTTGGCTTATGTTAAGGGGTGGAAGAAGTCTGACCTTGTCCTTTGCGGTGAGAACTAAAAGCCCATTTTCAAGACATTTTTTCAGGATTTCCTTTGCGTCAGTCTCGGTTTCAAGACCAAGCATAAAGCCCATACCGCAAACACTTTTTATGCCTTTTATCTCTTTCAGCTTTTCACAAAGATATTCACTGTTTTCTTGAACAGCCTTAAGAAAAGCATCGTCAAGTCGGCTGAGAACATTCACTGCAGCAGCTGCTGAGATTGGGTTTCCGCCAAAGGTTGAACCGTGACTTCCTGCAGGAAGAATTTCGGAAAGCTTTTCTGAGAAAACAGTTGCACCAATGGGAAGACCTGCAGCCAAACCTTTTGCGGTTGTGAAAATGTCGGGCTTGATGCCAAAGTGCTGATGGGCATAGAGCTTGCCCGTTCTGCCATTGCCGGTCTGTACCTCGTCTATAACAAGAAGCATATCATTTTCTTCTGCAATTTCCTTTGCTGCAAGAACAAACTCCTTTGTGAGAGGGAGAACACCGCCTTCGCCCTGAATGATTTCAAGCATTATGGCACAGCAGTTTTTGTCCACCGCCATTTTCAGCTCGTCGATGTTGTTGGCTTCAACATACCGAAAGCCTTCTGTGAAGGGTGTGAAGTGTTTGTGAAAAACTTCTTGTCCCGTGGCTGAAAGAGTGGTTACTGTTCTGCCGTGGAAACTGTTCTTCAGAGTTATGATAATGTTTTTGTCTGCATTTTGGTCCGTGCCATATTTTCGTGCAGCCTTGATTGCACACTCATTTGCTTCAGCTCCGGAGTTTGAGAAGAAGACTTTGCTCATTCCCGTTTTTTCGCAAAGCAATTTTGCGAGCTCGGCACAGGGCTTTGTGTAGTAGTAATTCGAAGTGTGTTGAATTTCTCTGAGCTGTTTTGTTACAGCCTCAATCCAAGATTCGTCGCAAGCACCAAAGGTGTTCACTGCAATACCGCTTCCAAAGTCAATATATTCTTTGCCGTTTTCGTCCTTCAAAGTGCTTCCTTTGCCCGACACAATTTCAAGGTCGAGTCTGCCATAGGTGTGCATTATGTATTCGTTGTCAAGCTGTTTTGTGTTCATAATCATCATCCTTTAATATCATTTCAAAGCGTCAGCAAGTGTGTCAGAAAACTTGCTTGCGTCTTTTTCGCTGTTCATAGCAATGAACATTGTGTCATCGCCTGCTATAACACCCACAATTCCGTCAAAGTTCAGGGTTTCAATTGCCATTGCACAGCCTTGAGCAGAACCCGGAATAGTCTTCACAACCACCAGGTTGCCTGCACTCTGAATGGTTATCACCGAGTGGGTGAGAACCGCCGCATATCGAGTTCGGATGTCGGAATCTGTTTCCTTGCCCGGGAGGGCATAGTGGTAGTTGTCGTGGCGGTCAGAAATTTTGATTAGACGAAGCTCCTTGATGTCACGGGACACAGTTGCCTGAGTAACCTTGAAGCCCTCTTTGAGGAGATAGTCAGTGAGTTGTCCCTGTGTTTCGATTGCTTTGTCTGAAATAAGGCGAATTATGGCAGAGTGTCGTGATTTTTTTGAATCACGGGAATAATCTCTTTCCTGCATAATAGTCATCCTTTCTATAAGAACATTGTGCCGACACCTTCATCGGTCAAGGTCTCAATCAAAATTGCGTGTGGAACTCTGCCGTCCAGAATAAACACTTTGTGAACACCCTGACGAATTGCATCAATGCAACATTCCACTTTTGGAATCATTCCACCCGAGATTATGCCTTCGCTGATCAGTTCGGGTGCTTCACTTACCTTCACAACGGGAATAAGGGTTGATTCATCATCCTTGTCCCGAAGAAGACCCTTGATGTCTGTCATGGAAATTAAGCATTCTGCGTTGAGAATTCCTGCAATTTTTGCAGCGGCTGTGTCTGCATTTATGTTGTATACATTGCCGTCTTTGTCGCAACCAACTGTGGCAATAACTGGGATATAGCCTTTTTCTATTATATCGAGAATTGGAGTGGGGTCAACCTTGGTGACATTCCCCACATAGCCGTGAACGTCGTCCAGTTGTTCGGCTTCAATCATATGTCCGTCAAGACCGCAAAGCCCCATTGCTTTTCCGCCCATCGTCTGAATCAGGTTCACAAGACTTTTGTTTATTTTTCCCGCGAGAACCATCTGGACAATGTCTATGGAGTCTTTGTCGGTTACACGAAGTCCGTCGATAAATTCGGTCTTTGTGCCCGTTTTTGAGAGCATATCCGAAATTTCAGGACCGCCGCCGTGAATGAGAACAACCTTGATTCCAACAAGGGAGAGAAGAAGTATGTCGCCCATAACCGCCTCTTTCAATTCGTCATTCAGCATTGCATTGCCGCCATATTTGATGACAACAATTTTGTTATAGTATTTTTGAATATAGGGAAGTGCCTCAATGAGAATCTCGGCACGGTCCGCTATTGGAAAATTGTTCATTTTTCAAATCTCCTTTTTAGGTTCTGTAATCACCGTTTATTTTTACATAATCATAAGTCAGGTCACAGCCCCAGGCAATTGCACTGCCGTCTCCGTCGCTGAGCTGAATATCAATGATAATTTCGTCCTCGGTGAGAATTTTCTTTGCCAAATCTTCGTCAAAATCAACACTGCTACCGTTTTTGCAAACATTTATTTCACCAGCTGTTGATGAAAGGTTAACGGAGATTTTTGTAACATCACAACTTGCACCGCTGTAACCGATTGCACAAAGGATTCTGCCCCAGTTCGCATCAGCACCGAACATTGCGGCTTTGAAAAGAGATGAGCAGATGACACTCTTTGCAATAACCTTGGCAGATTTTGTGTCAATTGCACCATTGACGTGACATTCAAGAAGCTTTGTTGCTCCCTCGCCATCTTTTGCAATCTGTCTGCAAAGATATGTTGTCACGGCGGACAGAGCCTTGCAGAATTTGTTGAAGTCTGAACCCTCGCTATCGATAATGGGGTTTTCTGCCATTCCGTTGGCAATGACTGAAACCATATCGTTTGTTGATGTGTCGCCATCAATTGAAATCATATTGAATGAGTCCTGAATGTCAGCACTCAGAGCTTTTTGGAGCATTTCGGGTGTTATGCTTGCATCGGTGGTCACGAACACCAGCATTGTTGCCATATTTGGATGAATCATACCCGAGCCCTTTGCAATTCCGCCTATGTGACAGGTCTTTCCGCCAAGTTCAAATTCAAATGCTATTTCCTTTTTTGCAGTGTCTGTGGTCATTATTGCCGCCGCCGCATCATCGCTGCCATTGTCATTTAGCTCTGCAACAAGCTCAGCCATTCCATTGGAAATGGGGGTGATGTCAAGGGGTTGTCCAATTACACCCGTTGAAGCAACAATAACATCGGCTTTGCTGATACCCGTGTGTTTTTCAACAAGCCCGCACATTGCCTCGGCAATTTCGATGCCGTTGGCATTGCATGTATTAGCATTTCCGCTGTTGCAGATTATTGCAGATGCATAGCCGTCGCTTATGTTGGCTTTTGTCACATATATGGGAGCACCCTTCACCAGATTTTGTGTGTATGTGCTTGCGGCTGCACCGCGTTTTTCACTTGTGATAAGAGCCAAATCCTTTCTGTCCCTGTTCTTTCGAATTCCTGCGTGTATGCCGCTTGCTTTGAAGCCTTTTGCTGCACAAACGCCGCCGTTAATCTGTTTCATAAAATATTTTCCTTTCAATGTATGATTTAAATAACAAGACTTTTTGCCTCGTCGCTATCTGTTATAAGGTTGAAGCATTGGATTGCGGCACCCGATGCACCTTTTCCTAAGTTGTCAAAGGAGGAGGTGATTAAAATTCTGTCATCGTTGCCTGCAATTGTGATTTCCATACTGTCTTTTCCCGAGAGATTGTTTGTTCCGATCATACCCTCAAAACCGAGAGGACGGACAGTTATCATTTTCTGACCTGAATAGTGGTCGGCAAAAACTTTATGAAGTTCTTCGACAGTTGTTGTCTTTGCCAGAAGCTTTCCAAACAGTGGGATTGAAACTGTCATACCACTGTAAAAATCACCAACTATGGGTGAGAAACAGGGTTCCTGAGAAAGTCCGCAAATGGCTTTCATCTCGGGAAGATGCTTGTGATTTTGGGTTATGCCATATTGACGGGGACTTGAAAATTCAAGAGGTCTTTCTTCGCTTTCATATTCCGCAATCATCTTCTTTCCACCGCCGCTGTAGCCCGTGACCGAGGTGCAGGTGATTGGGTAGTCGGGAGAAATTATTCCGTGAGCAACCAAAGGTGCCACGATTGAACAAAAACCGCTTGCGTGACAGCCGGGAACCGCAATCCGCTTTGAACTCAGAAGCTTTTCCCGGAGTTCCTGTGAAAGTTCAGGAAAACCATATGCCCATTGTGGATTTGTTCGGTGTGCAGTGGAGGTGTCAAGGATTTTTGTGTCACAATCACCTACTGCCGCAATGATTTCTTTTGATGCCGCATCGGGGAGACACAAAAATGTCACATCAGATGCGTTGATTGCATCAACACGACTATTCAAATCTTTTCGGGTTTCTTCCGTAAGAGTGATGAGCTCAACATCATCTCTTGCTGACAATCTTTCGTGTATTCTGAGCCCGGTTGTGCCGGCACTCCCATCAATAAAAACTTTTATTTTAGACATTTTTGACTTCCTTTGTATAAATATTCAACATTATATTATATATTAAACCACATTTATATGAATACGTCAATGGTATTTTTGCATAAATATTCATAAATATTCATAAAAATACAGTTACCTTGCATAAACAAAGTAACTGTATACAGATTTTTATTCTGCATCTGATGACGCAAGAGAAACAACCATACGGCGGTTTGGTTCTTCACCAATGCTGTGAGTTCTTATCTTCGGATTATTCTGAAGTGCTGCGTGGATTATGCGTCTTTCATTTGCGCTCATTGGCTCCAGTGTGATTGACTTTTTGTCACGAAGAACACTGCGCTCAAGTCCGTGAGCCAGTCTGATGAGAGTTTCTTCTCTCTTTGCGCGATAGCCTTCGGTGTCAATGCTTACTTTGACATAGGGCATATTTTTGTTTCTATTCACATAGAGAATTGTGAGCATCTGAACTGCATCAAGGGTGTCACCACGTTTGCCGATGAGAAGTCCCATTTTTTCTCCTGAAACATCAATGCTGATTACATTTTTGTCAAGCTTCACGTGAAGCTCAAAGGTGAGACCGATTTTTGTCAAAAGCTCTGAAACAAAATACTTTGCGTCATCAACTGCGGTTTTTGGAATAACAAAATCTTCGTCAACCTCAGCTGCTTTCTTTTCTGTTTTGGGAGCAGGTGCAGCTTTAGGAGCGGCTTCTGTTTTTGGTGCAGAAGTTTTGCTCTTTGCAGGCTTTTCGGGTTTAATCTCTTTTTTTGGTTCATCGGCAGTTCTCCAGGCTTCGATTACCACTTCTGAGCCAACCAGAAATTTCATAAGCCCTTTGCCGATTTCCTTTGTGATTGTGTATGAAACCTCTTCCTTGGCAACGCCAAGTTCCTGAGCCGCAAGCTCTAATGCTTCATCGAGATTTTTTGCGGTTTTTTCTACTTTTAACATTCTTAATATCTCCTTCTAATTCGTCGAGGCTGATGTCGTTTTTGAAAATTTTCTTCACATAGAACTGCTGCAAAATCTGAATGATGTTGCTGAGAGTCCAGTAAAGACCGATTGCTGCCGGAAGCGTGAATGCAAACCAGGCAGAGAAGAGGGGCATAATCATTGTCATTGTCTTCATTGTGTCGCCGCCTGCCGGTGTCTGGGGTTTTTCGTTTTCAGCCAAAATAATATTTTTTTCTTTTCTTGTTTTTCCGTTCATGATGTAGCTTGCAAGCCACGAACTGAGACCCGAGAGAACAGGAATAGTCCACAAAAGCGCTGTGCTCAGGGTGAGGTTTGCAACATTTCCGGTGAGTGTGCCGAGTAAGGCTTTGAAGTTTGGAACTGCAGAGAGGTCCATACCGAAAAAGCTGAAATCTATGGGCTTGAAGCCATCCCAACCTGCTGTTGCCGGGTGGTTGAGAAGAATTTCAGGATGCTTGAATATCAATTGAGCAATCTGAATTTCGTTGTTGCCGAAGGTGTTGTTTGCCATACTCCTTTGGTAGGTCAGAGGAATTGCATTCTGAAGGGTTTCGGGGAGGGCTTCCATATTTGAAGCTGCCCATGCATTGAACGCTTCTGCAATTCTCCAGGTTTCGGAGAGGTCAACACCCATCATATAGACAATGGGTTTTCTTACAACCCAATAAAGTGCGATGATTATGGGGAACTGAATCAACATTGGCAGACATCCGCCCATGGGGTTTATGCCATATTTCTGATAAAGTTTCATTGTTTCCTGGTTCAGTTTTTCTTTGTCATTGGCATACTTTTTCTGAAGCGCCATAAGGAGAGGCTGAATCTTCTGAGTTTTTGCCATGGAACGTCTTTGCTTCAGGTCCAGAGGAAACAAAACCAACTTGATGAAAACTGTGAATAATATAATAGCAAAACCATAGTTGCCTATTATTCTGTAAAACAAGTCAAGAATCCAACCCAAAGCTAACATAATGTATGATAACATATGAATATCCTCCAAAGATAAGTAATTGTTTATGGCATATCAATACCGCCTTTTGAAAAGGGGTTGCATCTCAAAATACGCCATAAGGCTTTCAAAAAGCCTTTCAGGGGACCATATTTTCTTATTGCAAGAATAGCATATTCAGAGCAAGTGGGATAAAAACGACAGCTTGGCGGAGTCAGAGGCGAAATAAATCGCCGGTAAAACTCAATAGGTTTGATGAGAATAAAAGAAAAAAACCTACTCATTGGCAAGAACTCCCAAAGCCTTTGCCGCAGAAAGAAAATCCGCTTCAAGCCTTGAATAAGGTGAAAAAGCAGTTCTTCCGCGAGCCACCAAAACAAAGTCGAAGCCCTGAATGAGCTTTCCTGAGTTTGTTCTGAAAACCTCTCGGAGTCTGCGCTTTGAACGATTTCTGATCACCGCTTTGCCAATCTTTTTGCTGACGGTGATTCCAATGCGGTTAAAAGACAGACCATTGCGCCTTGCGTACACCACAACAGTCGGGCTGACATTGGAGTTGCCCTTTTGATAAAGCTTTTTGAACTGTGTGTTCAGAGTGAGAGTAATCAACCCTCCGGCAGAATTTCTCATAGCTTCTCTCCCGATAATTTGTCTGTGGCTTGTCCTAAAAGTTTGACGAAAAGTCCCAAAAACGACTAAATTGTGCCATTATAGTCAAAAAGACGCACAAAGGCGTCTTTAGGCTGACAATTTCTTTCTGCCTTTAAGTCTTCTTCTTGCTAATACCTTGCGGCCATTGCTGGTCGACATTCTTTTTCTGAAACCGTGCTCTTTGGCTCTGTGTCTCTTCTTAGGCTGAAATGTTCTAAGCATCTGTATCCCTCCAATACGAATTTTTCATTTATGAAAATGTAATTTAATAATAATCAATGTTAAAAAATCAACATTTTGAAAACAGCATTTATTATTTTAGCATATGAAAACCATATTGTCAAGAGTTTATGTGTTGAAAAATTTTTTTATTTTTTTTTATTTGTTTAAAACCATATATCTTGTAAAACAAGAAAAATCACAATCAATATTTTGTGCTTTAAGGGGTTTTATAGAATTTTTTCGTGGAATTTTGATTTTTTTTGCTATTGAAAAAAAACGAAAAATCTGTTATGATTAGTTGGTTATATATAATGTTGGCAATTTGAGTTGACTTAAATATAAATTCTGAAGTTTTACATTGAAAGGAGCTTTGATTTTGGAAGAGTTAAAGCGTATCTGGGGAAAGGTTCTTGAGGATTTGGCGGAAGAAATTTCGGCAGTTTCTTTTGATTCATGGATAAAGCCTATTAAGGCGGTTTCTATGGATGACACAAGAATTACACTGAAAGTCCCTTTCGCAGTTAATAAAAATATGATAATGACCAAGTATTTTTCGCTTATTGAAAGCAGTCTTGAGTCGGTGACTTCTCATAAGTTTGAAATTGATGTTGTGGTTGACGAAAAGAGCAAGGAAAAGGAAATGGTGGACCCGATTACTTCGGAGAACACTTTGAACCCCAAGTATACCTTTTCTTCTTTTGTTGTGGGCAACAACAATGATCTGGCATATGTTGCGTCTCTTGCGCTTGCTGAAAGACCGTCAGATGCCGCAAAGCATTCAAACCCATTGTTTTTGTATGGGGGAAGCGGTTTGGGAAAAACTCACCTTATGCAGGCAATAGGTAATTATTTTATGGAAAACTACCCTAAGAAGAGGGTGCTTTATACCACAAGTGAAAAGTTTACATATGAACTTGTCAATGCAATTCGTGAGAAAACCAATCAGGCGTTCAGAAACAAGTACAGAAATGTTGATTTGCTTTTGATAGATGACGTACAGTTCTTTGCCACAAAGGAATATGCACAGGAGGAATTCTTCCACACATTCAATGCGCTTTATGAGCGGGACAAGCTCATTGTTCTTACATCAGATAGATTGCCGTCAGAAATTCCGCAGCTTGAGGAAAGACTTGTGACACGTTTCAACAGCGGACTTCTGGCAGACGTTCAGCCACCTGATTTTGAAACACGTATGGCTATTCTCAAAAATAAGATTCAGAGTGAATATCTTTCGGTTGATGATGAAATTGTGGAATTCATTGCGGACAGCATCAAGTCAAATGTTCGTGACCTTGAGGGTGCGGTGAAGAGAATTCTGGTTTATGCGGGAATAAAACGCACAAACGAGATTTCAATGGACCTTGCAACAGAAGCCCTTCGGGATATTATGTCGGTCCAGCCAAAACGTACGGTTACCATTAAGGTGGTAATTGAGGAGGTTGAGAAATATTACAACCTCTCAAAGGGTTCACTGGTTTCGAAAAAACGTAGTGCAGACATAGCCCTGCCTCGTCAGGTTGCTATGTATGTTTGCAGAGAGATTCTTGAAGATCCGTCTTTTCCTAAAATAGGAGAGGCTTTTGGTGGGCGTGACCACACAACAGTTTTGCATAATGTGAGAAAAATTGCAAGTGACATCGAGACAGATTCTGAGCTTGCAAAGTCGGTCAAGGAGATAATTTCCAACATAAACAAGGGTTAATCGGGAGCGAAATATGAAGGAGTTTGATACAATTGGGGCGATTGCCACACCAATCGGTGTGGGCGGAATTGCCATCATCAGAATAAGCGGCGAGGCAGCCGAAAGCCTGGCAGCAAGAGTGGTGTTCCCCAAAAACGGGAAATGTCTTGCGGAGCTTGAAACTCACAAACTGACACTTTCTACTGTTAAGAGAATATCAGACGGTGAGGCGCTTGATGAAGCATTGGTTGCGGTTATGCGTGCGCCGAATTCATATACGGGTGAAACAGTTGTTGAAATAAACTGTCACGGCGGTTATTTTGCGGCAGAGTCAATCCTTGAGGAATTGTTCAGGATTGGCATAAGACAAGCGGAGGCAGGAGAGTTCACAAGACGGGCTTTTGTGAACGGGAAACTTGATCTGGTTGGGGCAGAAGCAGTCATTGACCTGATTCATTCAAATTCATCCCTGGGGCAGTCAAATGCGGCAAAAGCTCTTTCAGGAAAGCTCTCAGAAAAGGTAAATGCCATTCGTGAAAAGGCGGTTTTGTTTGCTGCCAACATTTCAGCGGTTGCTGACTATCCAGATGAGATTGATGAAATCACCGATGATGAGCTTGAAAGAAAAATAAATGAAATAGTGGCTGATATTGATGAAATGATAGATGGCTTTTCACGGGGAAGGATTATGCGTGACGGCATCCTGACAGTTATCGCAGGCCGTCCCAATGTGGGAAAGTCATCACTTCTCAATGCTCTCAGCCGCACAGACAGAGCTATTGTTACGGACATCCCGGGAACAACCCGTGATGTTATTGAAGAATATGTGAACATAGGTGGTGTCACTCTGAGGCTGATTGACACTGCAGGAATAAGAGAAAGTGACAATTCTGTTGAAAAAATCGGAATAGACAAAGCCAAGGAACACATTGAAGCCGCAGACCTTTGCCTGTTCGTTCTGGACAGTTCACAAAAAATATCTCTGGAGGATAAAGAAATCTTCAGTTATATGCAAGGTAAGAAAACTATAATTATATTGAACAAGACAGATATAGGTATGGTGTCTGATTTGGAATATTATTCGGGTGCTTTAGGCATGGGAGAGGATTGTTTTATTCTCACAGCAACACCTCAGAATGGAAAAGTTTCAGGAATTGATGACCTTGAAAAGAAGATAACAGATATGTTTATGGCGGGCGGAATTTCCAAAGAGGATGTTTTTATCTCCAATGACAGACAAAAAAATGCTTTGCTAAAAGCAAAAAATGTGGCAATGGGTATGCTTGACGGAGTTAATTCCGGCATGCCTGCCGACATGCTTTATGTTGACCTTGAAGAGGTTATCGGGGCATTGGGCGAAGTGACCGGACAAACGGTTCAGGAAGAAATTATTGACAGAGTTTTTGAGAGATTTTGTGTAGGTAAATAAAGAATTAAGAGGGAAAAGAAATGTCGAAGAGTTTTGAGCTTAAGTGCAGTTTTGTTGAAAAATGGGGCAGAATTGCAAAAGCTGAATATTTTCAAATATATATTTATGCACTCAGTAACTTTAAAAAGAGCGGCAAGGTGATGAAAGCCGCAGAAATTGCAAAAAAACTTCATCTTGATGTGGATGCGGTTCTGGATGCCATTGATTTTTGGATTACTGCAGAGGTTTTGGAAGAGTGCGGAGATGAATATACTTTCCCGGAAGACGGAAAAGCAATTGAAAAGAAAGAAAAGCCGCAGAACTCCAAAAGTCAGTTCAGGGAAAGGCCATCTTATGATGCGACAGAAATTGATGCGGTGGCATCGGTTAATTCAAATGTGGATTATCTTTTCAAACAGTCAGAAAAAATTCTTGGGAAAATTCTCAGTGCGTCTGACTTTGAAATGATTTATTCATTTGTTGATTGGCTTGGACTTCCCGTTGAGGTGGTTATTATGCTGCTTCAGTTTGCGGCAAAGCAAGGCAAGACGGGAAAGCGATATCTTGAAACCGTGGCAATTGACTGGGCGGATAAAGGGATAAATACATATGAGAGTGCAGAGGAGCACATTCGCGAGATAGAGCTGAAACTTTCAAATGAGGGAAAGGTCAGGGGAATTCTCGGAATTTATGACAGAGCCCTGACACAGACAGAGAAAAAATATATTGGAATCTGGACCTATGAAAAAAATATCCCGATTCCTCTTGTCAGTGAGGCATATGAAAGAACTGTGGCAGCAACGGGAAAACTTGCATGGGGATATATGAATAAAATCCTTATGAGCTGGCATGACGAGGGGCTTGAAACTCCTGAACAGATTCAGGAACATGAGGCACTTTTCAAAATGAAAAATGCACCCACAAAACAGCGTGCGGGGAAAAAGAAAAATTCGTTTAATAATTATGAAGATACAAACAAAGAGGATTATTCGAAGTTTGCAGAAAAAATCCTCGATGATATGTTGGAGGTGTAGGGATATGGAATCAGCATATGTTCTTGCAAGTCGTGAAATAGAAGAGATTCGACTGAGAAACCAGGCAGAGCAGTCAAGACGGCATATGGAGGTTTGCACCAAAAGACCGGAGTTTGCAAAGCTTGAAACCGAACTTATGAAAAATGGTGCCAGACTTCTCAATTGCGTTCTGAATAAGTGCGAAAGCTTTGAAGAAATCAAAGGAAGCATTCAAGACCTTCAAAAAGCCAAGGCAGAAGTGCTTTCGTCCATTGGCTTGCCCGAGGACTATCTTGATGATATTCACGACTGTGCGGATTGTCGTGATACGGGATTTATTGATGGGAAAAGATGCAGCTGTCTCAAAAACCTGATTTCAAAGCATATTGGTGCCAATTCCAACCTTACAGAATTTATGCGTGAGCAGACCTTTGAAAAATTTGATATGTCATTGTTTGCAGGGCAAAATGCAGATGGCAGAGTGATGAAGGTTATGCAAATTGTGTGTGACACTGCATACAGCTTTGCAGAGAGCTTTGATGTGAGCCATGAAAACCTGCTTTTGCTTGGAAATGCGGGAACGGGAAAGACCTTTGTTTCGAGCTGTATTGCCAACCGCGCTCTGGAACGGGGAAAGACGGTTTATTATCAGACGGCTTTCAAGCTGTTTGAAATTTTTGAAAATGCCAAGTTTGGAAAAGACGATGAGGAATCCGAGGATATTGTGAAGTATGTTTATGATGTTGATTTGCTTATAATCGACGATTTGGGAACCGAGTTTGTGACACAATTCACTCTGGCGGCGCTTTTTGACATTGTTAATGCAAGAATAATTGCCGGAAAGAGCACGGTGATATCAACAAATCTCAGCTTTGAAACTCTGGCAGAAACTTATAGTCAGCGAATTGCTTCAAGATTTATGGGTGAATACAAAATCATTCAGACTCTTGGCGAGGATATAAGAAAGATTAAGAGGACAAGAAACAAGAATTGATTAGAAAATTGGAGGGGTTAGCTTGCGTATATCTGAAAAAATCAATCGATTGAAGTTTATGTTTACAAAAGATATAAGAACTTTTAAAGGCGGAATACACCCCGATGATATGAAAACGGATACTTGCGACAAGCAAATTATTGATTTGCCTGCGTCATCGGAGATGGTGTATCCGCTTTCTCAGCATATTGGCGCCCCCGCAAGCCCTTGCGTTAATGTAGGCGACCATGTTTTGATGGGACAAAAGGTTGCAGAGGCGTCGGGTTTTGTTTCGGCAAACATTCACTCATCTGTTTCAGGAACGGTCAAGGCCATTGAACCACGACTCCATCCGTCAGGCGCCAGCATTGCGTCAATTGTTGTGGAGAATGACGGACTTGATGAAATGGCTCCTGACTTAACTCCGAACGATTGGAGAAATATGACAGCAAAAGAAATTGTGGATGTGGTCCGCGAGGCGGGAATTGTTGGTCTTGGCGGGGCGGCATTTCCTACACATGTGAAGCTCAACCCGCCTCAGGACAAAAAAATAGAATATGTGATTATAAACGGAGCAGAGTGCGAGCCTTATCTCACTTCTGATTATCGTGCAATGCTTGAAAATTCAGATGAAATTGTTGAAGGTCTTAAAATCTTGTTGAAAGTTTTCGGACTTAACACGGGATATATTGCCATAGAAACCAACAAGCCTGAGGCTATTGCAAAAATGACCGAACGTGCAGAAAAGGAAAAAGAAGTTTCAATCAAGGTCATCAAGGTAAAGACCAAATATCCGCAAGGCTCGGAAAAGCATCTTATCAAGGCTGTCACGGGCAGAGCTGTTCCTCCGGGAAAGCTGCCTATGGACGTTGGCGTTGTGGTTGACAACATTGACACCTGTGCCGCAATTGCAAGAACATTCATGTTCGGAACACCGCTTATGCGGAGAATCGTCACTGTGAGTGGAGATTGCATCCAAAATCCGTCAAATTTCAGGGTGCGTATCGGAACCAATATGGAAGAGGTTATTGAAAAAAGCGGAGGCTTTAAGAAAACTGCTGCAAAGGTGGTTATGGGTGGACCTATGATGGGGCTTGCACTTTCTTCGACAAATGTTCCTGTTGTCAAGGGTTGCTCGGGAATTCTGGCATTCAGTGAGGATATGATTTCAAAAAAGAAAAGACAGAACTGCCTGAGATGTGGCAAGTGTGTTGAAATATGCCCGATGAACCTTCTCCCCAATATGATAAAGGAAGCGGTTGTCAGTGATGATTTGGAAAAACTGGATAAGCTTCACGTAGCTGATTGCATTCAGTGTGGCTCTTGCTCTTATACTTGCCCTGCAGAGCAAAATCCTCTGCAGCACATAAGAACAGGAAAAATCAAACTTGCAAAAAGTAGACAGGAGGCGAAAAAGTAATGTCACTTGAAAATATAAGAGAAAAGCTTGTTGTGACAGAATCTCCTCACATCAGAGGTGGAAAGACAACGGGTGGAATTATGCGTGATGTGATTATTGCCCTTGTTCCGGCTCTTGTTGCTGGTGTGATTGTGTTTGGGTGGCGTGCCCTGATACTGACTGCTGTAACTGTTTTTGCGGCTGTGATGTTTGAATGGCTGTGGTGCAGAATTTTGAAGAAACCGTCAACTATTGATGATTTAAGTGCGGTTGTTACGGGACTTTTGCTTGCGCTGAATTTGCCGGTGACTATGCCATTTTGGATGGCGACAATTGGTGCATTCTTTGCGATTATTGTGGTGAAGCAGTTTTTTGGCGGACTTGGCCACAACTTTATGAATCCGGCTCTTGCAGCGAGGGCATTTTTGCTCACATCCTGGGCACAGGCAATGACCACATGGACAGCACCGTTTTCAGGTGCTGATGCGGTGTCTTCTGCAACACCTCTTTCAATTGTTAAAGAGGGTTTGAACACCGAACTTCCGTCATATCTTGATATGTTTTTGGGAAATATGGGCGGTTGCATCGGTGAGGTTTCAACTCTTGCAATCTTAATCGGTGCGGCATACCTTTTGATAAAGCGTGTTATTAGTATAAGAATTCCGGCGGCATACATAATTACCGTTGCATTTCTCACATTTGTTTTTGGGGGAGACGAGGGCTTCTTTTCGGGAGATGCTTTGTTTCATTTGCTGTCGGGCGGTTTGATGCTTGGTGCATTCTTTATGGCTACTGACTATGTGACAACACCTTACACGGAAAAAGGTCAGATTATATTTGGTATTGGTTGTGGTGTGATTACTGCGGTTATAAGACTTTATGGTGGCTATCCTGAGGGCACAAGCTATGCTATTTTGCTGATGAATGTGGTGTCACCGCTCATTGACAAGGCAACTGCGCCCAGGAGATTTGGTGAAACAAGAAAAGCAAAGGAGGGCGATTGCTGATGTTTGGAAAAGAAGCAGTTTCGGTCTCGTTGAAGCTTTTTATAATTACCGCTGTTGCGGCTTTTTGTCTGGCGTTTGTCAACAAGGTGACCCTTCCGGTTATTGAAAAAAATACTGCATTGGCAGAACAGGAATCCTTGAAAAGTGTTCTTCCCGATGCACAGGAATTTAAAGCTATCGAAATACCCAAATCCACAGTTGAAGGTACCAAGGTGGTGTCGGCGAGTTTGGGTCTTCGCGGAACCGATGTGGAAGGATATGTTTTTTCGGTTGTGTCAAATGCCGGTTATGGCGGAGATATAAAGGTTATGGTCGGTGTCGACAAGACACTTGCAGTCACCAGGATTGAAATTCTTGAATCTTCAGAAACTGCAGGACTTGGCGCAAATGCATCAAAGCCTGAATTTTCAGGCCAGTTTGAAAAAAAGACGGGCCCTTTGTCGGTTGTGAAGGGCAAAGCAAAGAATAATGATGAAATATCAGCTATTTCAAGTGCCACAATAACATCAAAAGCCGTGACGGCTTGTGTCAATGCGGCGTTGGATGCAGCAAAAGAAAAGGAAGATGGGCATATTGCCGATACCACAGCAGAAACGGTTAAAAAGTTTGAGGAAATCAAGAAAGAAACCGAGGAACAATTGAAAAACAGCAAGGGGGAGGGCGCACAATGAAAAAGATATTTTTAAATGGCCTATTCAAAGAAAACCCGTCACTTGTGCTGTTTTTGGGAATGTGCCCGACGCTGGCAGTGACAACGGCAGCAGTGAACGGAATTGGAATGGGACTCTCCACAATGCTGGTGCTCATATTTTCGAATATGTTCATATCTCTCCTCAGAAAGTTTATTCCGGACAAGGTGAGAATTGCGGCATATGTTGTTGTTATTGCGAGCTTCGTTACTGTGGTTGAAATGCTCCTTGATGCATATCTTCCCGGCATCTCAAAGGCATTGGGGATTTATATTCCGCTTATTGTTGTGAACTGCATAATTCTCGGTCGTGCTGAGGCTTTTGCATCAAAAAATGGTGTTTTTCAAGCAGCTGTTGACGGAATTGGAATGGGGCTTGGATTCACAATGGCGTTGTTTATCCTGGGTTCAATTCGGGAAATTCTCGGGGCAGGAACATTTTTTGGTCTGCCTTTGTTTGGAAAGGGCTTTCAGCCAATGACAATTATGATTTTGCCTCCCGGGGCGTTTTTGACCTTGGGAATTGTTGCTATGGTTAAAAATATAATTTCATCAAGGAAAAAGAAGGGGGAGAGTGAAATTGTTTAGAGATTTGCTTGTCATCAGCATAGGTGCAATTCTTATACAAAATTTTGTTCTTGTCCAGTTCCTTGGAATTTGTCCGTTCCTTGGTGTTTCGAAAAAAGTTGAAACAGCCTCGGGAATGGGGTTTGCAGTTGTTTTTGTTATGGCGTGTGCATCGGCAATCACCTGGGCGGTGCAAGAACTTCTGGTGCTTTTTGGAATTGAGTATCTGCAGACGATAGCGTTTATTTTGGTTATTGCGGTTCTCGTTCAGTTTGTTGAAATGTTTTTGCAAAAGTCCGTTCCAAGCCTATATAGCTCTCTTGGAATTTATCTTCCGCTGATTACCACAAACTGTGCAGTTCTGGGCGTTGCGATTCAGAACATAACAAAGTTTGGCGGAACGGAAATGAGCTTTGTGAAGTCGGTGGTTTACGGAACAACGGCAGGGCTTGGCTTCACGCTTGCTATTGTTTTGTTTGCGGGTGTCCGTGAAAGGCTTGAAAGTTCTGATATTCCCGAGTTCCTCAAGGGAATGCCCATAACACTCATCACGGCAAGTCTTTTGTCTATTGCGTTTATGGGATTTTCAGGGTTGAGCTTTTAGGATAGAGGGGAGATTGTTATGGAAATTTTGTTACCGGTTGTTGCTATTGGCGGCATGGGCCTGATTTTTGGTGCATTGCTTGCTGTTGCGGCGAAGGTTTTTGCAGTTGATAAGGATGAACGTATTCCAAAAATTACTGAAGTGCTTCCGGGCGCCAATTGCGGCGGTTGTGGTTTTGCAGGCTGTTCGGCTTATGCAGAGGCAATCTGCAACGGTGAGGCAGGTGTTTCTTCCTGTCCGGTGGGCGGAAATGAGGCAGCATCAAAAATTGCTGAAATTATGGGCGTTGAGGCGACGAATGAGGAGAGAATGGTTTCCTTCGTTGTTTGCAAGGGAACACCTGAAATTGCGCCCAGAAAATATATTAATGATGAGGCAATTGACTGCCACACAGCAAACCGACTGAGTGGTGGGATCAAGGGTTGCGCCTTTGGTTGTCTGGGCTTTGGCTCATGCGTTTCCAAGTGTAAGTTTGATGCAATCCACATTGAGGATGGAATTGCGGTTGTTGACCGTGAAAAGTGTACAAACTGTGGTGCGTGCATAAAGGAATGCCCGAGAAATGTTATAAAGAGGGTTCCCTATGGGTCAGAGGTGGTTGTTGCGTGCAACTCAAAGGCTTCGGGGAAGGAAACCCGGCTGGTTTGTAGTGTGGGTTGTCTAGGCTGTGGAATTTGTGCAAAAAATTGCCCCAGTGAGGCAATTGTGGTTGAAAACAATCTGGCAACCATTGATTCATCAAAATGTATCGGTTGTGGCGTTTGTGTCTCCAAATGCCCCAAAAAGATTATTCAGATTACAAATGAAAAAGCTCAGATTAAGGGTGAATAAAAATGGACATAAAAAATATTTATAGCAAAATGGGAATTTGTGACGAGGTTTTTGCTATGGGCGAAAAAATAGCAAAGAGCCTTGAAGACAGATTCAAAGAGATAGATGAAACCTCAGAGTATAACCAACTGAAGGTTCTTTCTGCAATGCAGAAACATAAAGTTGATGCGGCGTGCTTTAATGAATCGACGGGCTATGGTTATGATGATGTGGGAAGAGATACTCTGGAAAGAGTGTATGCTGACTGCTTCAACACAGAGGATGCTTTGGTGAGACCACAGATTACCTGTGGAACGCATGCTTTGGCTCTTGCCCTCAGCGCCAATTTAAGACCCGGGGATGAGCTGCTCTCACCCGTGGGGAGACCATATGATACCTTGGAGGGGGTTATAGGAATCAGACCAACTCCGGGTTCGCTCAAGGAATATGGCGTGGAATATCGTCAGGTGGATTTGCTTCCCGATGGTGGTTTTGATTGGGATGGAATTAAAAATGCAATAAATGAAAAAACACGGCTTGTAACAATTCAAAGGTCAAAGGGTTATCAGACAAGAGAAACCTTTTCGGTTGAGAAAATTGCAAGCATTATCCGATTTGTCAAAGAAATCAAACCCGACGTAATCTGCATGGTGGACAATTGCTATGGAGAATTCGTTGAAAGGACTGAGCCTCCTGATTTCGGGGCTGATATGATTGTTGGTTCTCTTATCAAAAATCCCGGTGGCGGACTTGCACTGTCAGGAGGATATATCTGCGGCACAAAGGAATGTGTTGAAAGATGCGGATACCGTCTGACTGCTCCCGGTCTGGGAAAAGAAGTGGGAATCAATATGGGAATGATGCGTCAGCTTTATCAAGGGCTGTTTCTTGCCCCGACGGTTGTTGCCGGAGCACTAAAAGGGGCAATTTTTGCGGCAAACATTTATGAACGACTAGGATTCAGATGTGTCCCGGATGGACAAGAGTCAAGACACGACATAATTCAGGCTGTGGAATTCAAAAGCGGTGAGGCACTTCGTGCATTCTGCGAAGGAATTCAGGCAGCAGCGCCTGTTGACAGTTATGTAACACCCGTTCCGGGAGATATGCCGGGCTATGATTCGCAGGTTATTATGGCAGCAGGGGCTTTTGTTCAGGGTTCGTCAATTGAACTCAGTGCGGACGGACCTATGCGCGAGCCGTTTGCGGCATATTTCCAGGGCGGAATTACCTGGTATCACGCAAAAACTGGAATTTTGATGTCGGTTCAGAAAATGGTTGACGCAGGAATTATTGATATAAAAAAGATAAAAAATATGGAGGTTTAAATTATGTGGTTAATACTTGCTATTATTGCAATGCTTTGCTGGAGTGGTTCTGACTTCTTCAGTAAGCTTGGCTCAAGGCCGGAGGATAAATACAGTCATTGGAAAATGGTTATAGCGGTTGGTTTTGTTATGGGAATTCACGCAATTTATGAAATAGCGACGGGAACACCCATTACATTCAGGGATATAGTTTATTATCTGCCGGCATCGGCAATGTACATATTGTCAATGATTTTTGGTTATGTATCACTTCGGTACATTGAGCTCTCGGTGTCATCGCCTATCTGCAATTCATCAGGGGCCCTTGCGGCAATTCTTTGCTTCTTGGTGCTTGGAGAGACGGTGGACTCTCTTTCAACTGTCGGAATTGTTATTGTATCTTTGGGCGTTATTTTTCTTGGGTTTGCTGAATATACCGAGGATGATGAGGCAAAGGCACGCAGACAGCTTAAAGCAAACAGAAAGTATACAAAAAGTGTTCTTGCAATACTCCTCCCCATACTTTACTGCCTGATTGACGCTCTTGGAACATTCTTTGATGCGGTAATTCTGGAAGAAGGTAACACTTTTATGACAACCGTTTTCCATTATCTTGAAGAAGACACAGCAAATGTTGCTTATGAACTGACATTCCTCTTTATGGCGGTGGTTGCATTTGTCTGGGTATTCATAATCAAAAAGCAAAAGCTATCAGCTCTCAAATTAAAGGAAGAAGGACCAAAGGGGCTTGGTGCGATTTGCGAAACAGCAGGGCAGTTTGCATATATTTTTGCTCTTTCTGCAAACCCTGTGGGTGCAGCACCAATAATTTGTGCTTATTGCGTGGTATCGTCTGTGTGGAGCACGATATTCCTGAAAGAACGTCTTTCCTGGAAGCATTATGCATCGTTGGTTGCGGTAATCGGTGGAATAATCATAATGGGCATTGCCGAAGGGCTTGCCGAGATGTAAAATTGAAAGGACCAAACCGAAAGGTTCGGTCCTTTTTTGATGCTTTAAGTAAATGAAATATCTCGCCTTGCTCGATGTGAAATAATCCTGGCGGATTACGAAATAGAAAACTTCGTTTTCTGTGAAATAAAATTTGCCAACCATATGCCGCAAGGCATATTTCACACACGAAGTGTATTTCATGGCGAAGCTATTTCACTTGCCGCAGGCAAATTTCATTAAAAAAAGACATCCGATGGATGTCTTTTTTTTGGAGGCGCCACCCGGATTTGAACCGGGGGATAG
>JAZRNM010000015.1:0-11065 GCA_045648205.1 Clostridia bacterium | reverse complement strand
TGGCAGTTAAAAGTTAAATTTTTAACAAGAGCTTCCCGTTGTATAATTCGGGAAATCCATGTGAAAAATTATTAATAATTATCAATATACATTTTGGAGGTATTTTATTATGTCAGTAAAAGTTGCTATTAACGGTTTTGGTCGTATCGGACGTCTTGCATTCCGTCAGATGTTCGGTGCAGAAGGTTATGAGGTAGTTGCAATCAACGACCTCACAGATCCCAAGATGCTTGCTCATCTTCTCAAGTATGACTCATCACAGGGCAGATACGACGGTCACACTGTTGTTGCAGGTGAAGACAGCATCACTGTTGATGGAAAAGAAATCAAGATCTACGCAATCAAAGATGCTAAAGAATGTCCTTGGGGCGCTCTTGGTGTAGATGTTGTTCTTGAATGCACAGGTTTCTACTGCTCAAAGGAAAAGTCACAGGCTCACATTGATGCCGGTGCTAAGAAGGTTGTTATTTCTGCTCCTGCAGGCAACGACCTCAAAACAATCGTTTTCTCAGTTAACGAAAACACACTCACAGCAGATGACACAATCATTTCTGCTGCATCTTGCACAACAAACTGCCTTGCTCCTATGGCAAAGACTCTCAATGATTATGCTCCTATCCAGAGCGGTATTATGGCTACAATCCATGCATACACAGGCGACCAGATGATTCTTGATGGTCCTCACAGAAAAGGCGATCTCAGACGTGCAAGAGCAGGTGCTGTTAACATCGTTCCCAACTCAACAGGTGCTGCAAAGGCAATCGGACTTGTTATTCCTGAACTCAACGGCAAGCTCATCGGTGCAGCTCAGAGAGTTCCTGTTCCCACAGGTTCAACAACAATCCTCACAGCAGTTGTTAAGGGCAAGGACATCACAAAAGAAGGCATCAACGCAGCAATGAAAGCAGCTGCTTCTGAAAGCTTTGGTTACAACGAAGACGAAATCGTTTCTTCAGATATCATCGGTATCAAGTTCGGTTCACTCTTCGATGCAACACAGACAATGGTTGCAAAGATTGCTGATGACCTTTACGAAGTTCAGGTTGTTTCATGGTATGACAACGAAAACTCATACACAAGCCAGATGGTTAGAACAATCAAATACTTCGCTGAAATCTAAATCTTTCAGAAAGTTCAAAAGTGGCGGCTCATTGAGCCGCCACTTTTTTATTTGTCAAAATATTCTTTTGCTTCAATCTTGTCTTTCTCAATCTGCTTTTTCAGTTTATCGACATCATCAAACTTCAAAATATCACGAAGTTTTTTGTGAAACTCAACTTCAATTTTTTTGCCATAAATATCATCTGAAAATCCAATCAGATGAGTTTCAATGTTTGGAATTTGGTCATCCACTGTGGGTTTTGTTCCCACATTGGTTATTCCATCATATCTTTCTCCATCCACCAAAACCTTTGTTGCATAAACTCCACAAGGAGGCATAACAATGCTTTCAGGAATATCAATATTGGCAGTAGGAAAGCCAAGTTTTTTCCCCAAAGCTTTCCCCGAGACAACTGTTCCCAGAATTGAAAACGGTCTGCTCATATATTCCTTTGCCTTTTCAAGGTTTCCATTTTTCACAAATTTTCGAATTTCCGTGCTTGAAATGGTTGTGTCAAGCATCACACTTTTCTGCACAAAAACCTTAATGTTATATTGTTGGCAAAGCTCTGACAGTTTTTCCACATCGCCCTTTGCCATATAACCGAAACGATAATTTTCACCCGTGAAAACTGCCTGAGCATTGTATTTGCCCACCAAGGATTCTTTCACAAAGGTTTTGTAATCAGTTGTCCGAAACTCTTCAGTGAACTTTTCTACAACCACAAAGTCAACACCTGCATTTTCCAAAATTTCCAGTCGTTTTTCCAGACTGTTTACCTTTGGGCAATCAGTCTCAACAAGCTGAACGAGTGAATGCAGACCTTCTTTTTTCGCATAATTCACAGCACCTTCAATAACTGACAAGTGTCCTTTGTGAACAGCATCAAAAGACCCCAGCGCCGCTGCAGTCTTTTTTGTCAGATATTTTTTTAAGTCATTGCTGTTTGTAACTATCATATTTATGCTCCGCCATAAAAACTTTTGATTATTTCAAATTTTCCGTCAAGCTGATGTGCCAATGCCAGAAAATCATTTTTTTCATCAAAGACACGATATATCTTACCTTCTTCTAATCCCTCAACCGAAATTTTGATTCCGTTTCGCACTCTCCAGGCGTTGCGGTCCGCCAGAACAATCCGTGGACACTCAGAAAGAGCATCACCCACTCCAACCATGAAACTAAAGTCTTCTTTTTCCGCCATTGCGGCAATTTCTTCAAGGGAGTATGATTTGTCAATTTCAAATCTGCCGCTTCTTGTCCGCTTCAGTGCTGACATATGCCCTCCACAACCAAGTGCTGCACCAATATCGTTGCAAAGGGTTCTGATGTATGTTCCCTTTGAACAATCCACCAGCATTTCAACTCTCTTGTTTTCAAAATCAATGTTCTTTATCTCAATGTTATGAATTGTGATACTGCGGGGTTCTCTTTCAACAGTTTTGCCTTCCCGTGCCAACTCATAGAGCTTTTTTCCGTCAATCTTAACCGCTGAGAACATTGGAGGAATCTGCTTTATTTCTCCTACAAAATTTTTCACCACATCACAAATCTCTTTTTCGGTTGCATTAACCTCAAAGGATTGCAAAACTTCACCTGTTGCATCCTGAGTGTCGGTGAATGCTCCAAGCTGAAGCACCGCAAGATACTGCTTGTCTGATGCAGTGAGATATTCAGCAAGTTTTGTTCCCTTACCCACACACATAGGAAGAACCCCCGATGCCTCAGGGTCAAGGGTTCCCGTGTGTCCTATTTTTTTTGTATTCAAGATTTTCCTCAATTTGTAAACAACATCGTGTGAGGTAATTCCCAAAGGCTTGTTTACGTTAATTATTCCATCCATCAATTTTTCACCAATTGTTTTTCTATTTCACTTATAATGTCTTTTTTTGCCTTGTCAAGAGGGTTCTTAACAACAAATCCGCTTGCTTTTTGGTGTCCTCCACCGTCAAAGGTTTCTGCTATTTTGGAAACATCGACCTCGCCATTTGAGCGAAGACTCACCTTGAACTCTTCACCCCGCTGACGGATGTAAACACCAACTTCCACTCCCTCAACGGTTCTGGGAAGATTCACAATCCCGTCAATCATAACCTCATCAACACCCATTTCGGCAAATTCTGCTTCTGTTATGGTAAGAATTGCAATTTTGCTGTCGGAAAACATTTCAAGCTTGTCAATACCTTTTTTGTATGCATTGAGATATTCAAAACTTTTTGTGTCGAAAATCTCCTTTGAAATTTTCCCAACATCAACACCTTTTTCCAGCAGTTTTGCCACTGTGCGATGAGTTTTTGGGGTTGTGGATGAATACTTGAAACTACCCGTGTCACAAGTGATGGCAACATACAAATTGGTCGCAATTTCCTCAGAAAATTCAACACCCAATTCCTCTGCCAGCTCAAAAATAAGTTCACCTGCAGCAGGTGCATTCCCGTCCACAAAAGTTGCTTCCGCAAATTCAACATGTGTAATATGGTGGTCAATTGCTGCCGTATTTCCCGAAAACTTTTCCTGCATACTGCCCAAACGCCTTATGTCGGCACAATCCACTGCAATCTTCAAATCGCAATCTTCAATGGACAAGGAGGAACTCTCAATTCCCTTTATCAGTCTGAACTCCTTTAACCGTTCATCGCCCTCACGGAGAAAAACCTCCGCTTCCTTTGACAGACTTTGAAGTATAAGTTTCAATCCATAAGCACTTCCCATAGCATCCCCATCGGGATTTTCGTGGTTGAATATGGCAATTTTTCTGGCTTCCTTTATTTTTTTTATCACATCCTGAAGCAACCTATCTCACCTCTGTTAACTAAAGATTTTTCAGCACTTCATTAATGTGAGCGCCGTACTCAATTGAATTATCCAGAACAAAAGTAAATTCAGGGGTGTTGCGAAGATTAATGCGTCTGCCAACCTCCCTGCGAATGAATCCTGCCGCTGATTTAAGTGCCTCAATCGCATCTTTTTGGATTTTTTCGTTGCCCAGAACACTTATATATGCCTTTGCGAACTTCAAATCCTTTGTGACGCTGACATTAATGACCGACACCATACCCGAAAGCAATCTTGGGTCTTTCAGTTCGCGGATAATCATACTGAGCTCTCTTTTGACCTCTTCTGAAATTCTGTCTATTCTGTTATATGCCGGCATAACTACACCGCCTTTCAAAATTCTATAATTGTTTTGACCAAGTTCTCTTACTGAGGCATAATCTGTTCCATAACATAAGCTTCAATAACATCGCCTTCTTTGATGTCATTGAACTTTTCAATGCTTACGCCACATTCATAGCCTGTTGCAACTTCCTTGACGTCATCCTTAAATCTCTTGAGTGAACCAAGCTCACCTTCGTGAATAACGATTCCGTCACGCACAACACGAACAAGACTGTTTCTCTGCACCTTTCCGTCTGTTACATAAGCACCACCAATTGTTCCGACACCTGAAACCTTGAATGTCGTTCTGATTTCAATATGGCCAATAACAGATTCTTTGAATTTAGGTGCGAGCATACCCTTCATAGCTGCCTCGATATCTTCAATAGCATCATAAATAACACGATAAAGTCTGATATCAACATTAGAATCCTCAGCCGAAGTAACCGCGCCGGGTGTTGGACGAACATTGAATCCTACGATAATGGCATTTGATGCACTTGCAAGCATAACGTCAGACTCATTAACCGCACCAACGGCACCGTGGATGACATTCACACGCACTTCTTCATTTGTTATTCTTTCAAGAGATTGACGAACAGCCTCAACAGAGCCCTGAACGTCTGCCTTGACAATAATATTAAGGTCTTTCATCTTGCCTGCTTCAATGTGTTCGAAGAGATTTTCAAGTGAAACTGCCTGATTTGCTTTCTGAGCTTCCTGCTTTGCCTTGAACTTTCTTGCTTCAACAACATCTCTTGCTTTTCTTTCGTCATCAACAACATAGAAAACGTCGCCGCCATCAGGAACCTCAGAAAGACCGAGAATTTCAACCGGGATTGAAGGGCCTGCCTTTTTGATAGCTTTACCCTTATCATCATTCATTGCACGGACTCTACCCACAGCAGTTCCTGCAACCACAATATCGCCCGTCTTGATTGTTCCGTTCTGGACAAGAAGTGTTGCAACGGGACCTCTTCCCTTGTCAAGCTGGGCTTCAATAACCGTGCCCTTTGCAAGGCGGTTGGGGTTTGCTTTGAGTTCCTTCATTTCCGCAACGAGAAGAACCATCTCAAGAAGTTTATCAATGTTTATCTTCTGTTTTGCAGATACTTCAACGCAAATTGTGTCACCGCCCCATTCTTCGGGAACAAGTCCGTGTTCTGTGAGTTCCTGACGAACTCTGTCAGGGTTTGCGCCCTCTTTATCAATTTTGTTGATTGCAACGATAATTGCAACATTGGCAGCCTTTGCGTGGTTGATTGCTTCAATTGTCTGTGGCATAATTCCATCATCTGCCGCAACAACCAAAATTGCAATATCCGTAACCAAAGCACCTCTTGCACGCATCGCAGTGAACGCTTCGTGTCCGGGAGTGTCAAGGAATGTAATTTTCTTGTCATTGACACGAACACGATATGCACCAATATGCTGTGTAATCCCACCAAATTCGCCCTCTGTCACATTTGCATTTCTGATTGTGTCAAGGAGTGATGTTTTACCATGGTCAACGTGTCCCATAACAACCACCACGGGAGAACGGGGAATCAAAGATTCAGGTGAATCTTCAACATCATTGAATAGTTTATCCTCTTCTGTGAGAATTATTTCATGTTCAACCTTTGCACCAAAATCTTCAACAATCAATGATGCTGTGTCAAAATCAAGACTCTCATTTACAGATGCCATGATTCCAAGCATCATAAGCTTTTTGATGACTTCGGTTGTGGGCTTTTCAAGACGTTCTGCAAGTTCTCCCACAGTTATAGCATCAGGAACGAGAATTGTCTGTGCTTCCTGTTTCTTCTCTTTTTTTGCAATCTTCTCAAAATCCTTGGGGTCTTGCTTTTCTTTCACCAACTTGCTCTTTTTGTTGCCTGTCTTGATTTTCTGCTTGTTGCTGCCTTCATCCTTCACGTTGTCAGGAATAAGCTCTTCAAGCTTTTCGTTGTCAAGACGGTCCAAATCAACTGCGTTTGCACGAGTGTCAACAACCCTGGTTTTTCGTGCAGGGCCATTGTCTGTGGGAAATTCCTTCTGAGTCTCAACCGCTTGAGCTGTTTCTTCTGAAGCAGCGGCATTTTCGTCAGCCTTTGCTGCCTCAGTCTCATTTTTGTCAGCTTTTTCAGGTTTTTCTTCCTCCACAACAGTAAACAAGGCAGAAAAATCCTCAACCTGATTTTTTTGTGTTATATATTCAAAAATAATATCCAATTCTCTTTCATCAAGGGCGCTCATATGGCTCTTTTCAGAAATGCCATAATCACTCAAAATCTTAACAATTTCTTTTCCCGGAATTCCGACAAATCCCTTTGAAAGTTCATATGCTTTAATTTTTGTCATAATAATCTCCTTCCATATTTTCAGCTATTCCCTGATTGGTCACCGCGAGAACAACCGCAAATTCGCGACCTGTATACCTTCCCAATGTATATCTGTCACTGACTTCCAACATTTTTGTAGAATAAAATTCACAACTGTTGCGAAATTTCTTTTTGGTGTTATCCGATGCATCGCCTGCCACCACAACAAGCTTTGCCTTGCCACCTTTCAAGCTGTCCTTGACGGCACCTTCACCAAAGGCAACTGCCCTCATTCTCGCAGCCAGACCCAGCATTCTGAAAAATTTTTCATTATTCATCCTTGCCGTATTCCTCCAAACAATCATAGATTGTCTCCTCCACCTTGCAAGAAAAGCTTCTTTCAAGTGCGCGGGCTTTTCGGGCTTTTTTTATGCATTCCTCTGTCTTGCAGATGTAAGCACCTCTGCCCAGAATTTTGCCGCTGATGTCAAACATCACAATTCCGTCTTTTTTCACAAATCTCAAAAGTTCTCTCTTATCTTTGAGGTATCTGCAAACAGCACACATACGTTGAAATTTCATATATCATCAGCTGACCTTTCATTCTCTATACAAATTTTGAAATTTATTCTGTCACAGAACTATCGGGTTTCAAATCAATCTTCCAGCCTGTAAGTCTTGCCGCAAGACGAGCATTTTGACCCTCTTTGCCAATTGCCAGAGAAAGCTGGTCAGCAGGCACTATGACGCTGCACATTTTCTTTTCTTCATCAACAGAAATCGAAAGAACCTTTGCCGGGCTGAGGGCCTGAGTGATGTATTCTGCCGGGTCATCGCTGTACTTGATAATATCAATTTTTTCGCCGTGAAGCTCGTCAATTATCGCCTGAACTCTCATTCCCTTTGCTCCGATACAGGTTCCGACTGCATCAACATCCTCCATTTTGGAATGAACTGCAATCTTGCTTCTGGAACCCGGTTCACGAGTCAATCCTTTGATTTCTATTATACCCTTTTTGATTTCAGGAACTTCAAGTTCAAACAATCTGCGAACCAATCCGGGATGTGAACGTGAAACCACAAGATGAACTCCCTTAACAGAATTTGCAACTTCAACCACAAACACCTTGTATTTTGCACCCGGCTTGTAGTTGTCGTTCTTTACCTGTTCATTTGGCATAAGCACGGATTCCGTGTCGCCGATTTCAAGCATAATGTTTCTTCTGTCAATTTTTCTGACAGTTGCTGTCATAATATCATTTGCTCTGTCTGAGAATTCATCAAAAGCCTTTTCACGCTCAGCTTCGCGAATTCTCTGAAGAACAACCTGGCGTGCAGTCTGTGCTGCAATTCTGCCAAAAGCTGCGGGGGTAACTTCTTTTTCAAGAACGTCCCCTGCTTCATATCTTGAATCAACTTTCTTTGCATCTTCAACAGAAATCTCACATTCTCTGTTTTCAACCTCTTCAACAACATTCTTTCTTGCATAAACCTTTATCGCACCGGTTTCTTCATCGATGATGACCTTTGCATCCTGAACCGCTCCAAAGTTTTTCTTGTAAGCACTGAGAAGTGCACTGCTGAGTGCATCGATGACAATGTCACGGCTTATGCCTTTTTCCTTTTCGATTTCATCCAATAACAAAAATAATTCTGAACTCATTTTAATAATCAACTCCTAATTTTATTTTTTCTTTTGATATTAAAAATCAAAATGTAATTTTACAAATGTTGTGTCACTGAGCAAAAGCTCTGTTTCCTTGCCATCAAAGGCTATGGTAATTTTTTCATCGGCATACGCCTTCAGCTCACCCGTTATGTTCTTGTTTCCGTCAACAGCCTTATAAAGACCAACGTCCACCGTACGTCCAAGATACATTTCAAAATGCTCGGGAGTCTTTAATTTCCTTTCAATTCCGGGTGATGCAACCTCAAGAATGTAATTTTCTTTTATGGGGTCTGATTCATCAAGCAAATCGCTCAATCTTCTGTTTATTGCTTCGCAATCATCAAGAGACATCCCGCCCTCATTCTTGTCGGCGAAAACTCTCAGATATTTGGCTCCGCCTTCCTTGACAAACTCCACGTCATAGATGTAACAAGAATTTTCTTCTGCGATCGGGGTTGCCATCTCAATAATCATTTTTTCAATTTTTGAATAAGCCATTTTTCCCTCCATCTTAATGCAAAAGAGTGAGGCTTGCCTCACTCTTTTGAAACCATATTACGTTATACCTATAATACCACAAAAAACACGCGTTGTCAAGCCTTTTTTATGATTTTGGCAAGTTCATCCATAAAGGAATTTATGTCTTTGAATTGACGATAAACGGATGCGAATCTCACATATGCAATGTCATCAACATCTTTCAGACGTTCCATAACCATTTCACCGATTTTCTCAGATGTAACCTCGCGCTCGAGCATATTGTAAAGCTTTGATTCAATATCATCAATAAGCTTTTCAATGTCGCTCAAAGTAACAGGACGCTTTTCGCAGGCACGCAGGATACCATTGAGAACCTTTTCTCTGTCCCAGGTTTCACGAAGTCCGTCCTTCTTCACCACAATCATCGGAATTGTTTCAATCTTCTCATATGTAGTGAAACGCTTTCCGCACTCAAGACACTCTCTGCGACGGCGAATTGTTGTGCCTTCCTCTGTCGAACGTGAATCAATTACCTTGCTTTCAAGATGTCCGCAAAATAAACAACGCATATTTCTCAACTCCAAGTAAAAATTTACACTTTCATATATTTTAACACAAAATGCACCGCTTGTCAAATTTTCCTAAATCCCATTTGCCAAAAAATCAAACCTTTTCTCTAAGACCTGCCTGTCCATATCCGTATCAAGATAAAAACTCAACTCAACCACACTTTGTGCCGCTTCATCGCCCACAAATATTTTAAAATTTCTGTTATTTATAAAAGTCTTTTTCAGAACTTTCTCAGCGTATAGTGTTATAGCTTCCGTTCTTATTCCGTCTTCAGTCCTGATTCCCACAATAGTCTTCCCGTTATGGCTCAAAACAGCAGCATCGCGAACACCATCAAGGGCTGAAATTCCCTTTGCCACGCTTATGTGCAATTCATCATTGCCCCGTTCTTTCAGAGCACTTCCCATTGCCAGAACATTCTGAATTAAAAACGTAACTAACGCAAAAAATAAACAAAAATAAATTTTTTTCATACCTGTCTCCATATTTTTAATTTGTAATTTTAGTATTCACCATCATTTTACAATTATACAATTCTTTTTTATGAATATTTTAATAAGGCTTGTGTCAAAATATAAGTGAACAAATCAACAAACCAAAACAAAGGAGCGAATGACATGAATGTTATAGCTTTGATTCTTGTCATAATCGGCGCCATAAACTGGGGAAGCATTGGCCTTTTCGGCATAGATATTGTTGCATCACTTTTTGGTGGTCAGTTATCTGTCATCAGCCGAATCATATTCACACTTGTAGGTCTTGCAGGCCTTTGGTCAATCACTTTCTTCTTCAAGGAAACACCGATTATCGACAAAGCAGACTAAAGTCAGTTTAGATTTGTCAAAAGAAAAACTGTCCCGCAAAAATGCGAGACAGTTTTTTTGTTTTAGAATTATAACATTTGCTCAAAGTATTTCTGCACCAACCATGCGTTGTTGTGTTCAGCCACAACTTTTTCATTTTCCTTAAACTGGTCATATATCGGCATTGTAACAAGATACAATTCTTCCCCGTCAGACAATCCCAGAACTTCCTTAACATCAGGAATATTGCTCAATTCAACGACGTTTTCTGTAACCTCTGCATAGTTTTTGGAAAATAAATCCATATATGCTTTGTCAAGAATATACATCTTGTATTCATTTGCCGCCACCTCAACACCAATTTTGGCATAAACAGATTGGGCAAGCTCATCAAGCTTTCCTTCGGAAATATCCGCTGCAACAAAGTTCAGCAACGCATTGTAAGAATCATCTTTGTTGATGTCGCAAATCACTTTTTCAATTTCCGTTTCCAACTTCGCAATATTTTCTTCCGGAATATATCTGGTGCTGTAATATGCAATGCTTAAATCATATTTTTCCTGCATTGCACAATCAGCCAAGCACCAGATGATAACAATCGACATCAATGCTGCAACAATTGTGTGAACTTTGTAATAATACCAAAAATGTTTTATTTTTTCCTTAATTGGGAGCTTCTTCACAAGCTCCGCTGTATCTCTTTGCTGTTTGTCCATTTTTAACTAGCCTCTTTTTATAATCACTTATTCCAAGGTCTTCAACTCAATCCCTTGAGAGTTTTATTGTTATTGTCTGACTCACTTCTTCGCCCGGTTTGAGGAATGAAAGCTTGCCTTCTCTTCTCATAATATCTCTTCCGTCGGGAGTGCAATTGCCCGGTTCCAGTCCAAGAACATATTCACCTTTTTTCATAAGCTTCCACTCGGTAAAGAATGGCAATTCCTCAATGTCATAATTGAGCGAAAGGGTCGTTTTTATA
>JAZRNM010000014.1:0-46140 GCA_045648205.1 Clostridia bacterium | reverse complement strand
GGGATAACGCCGTCATACTTTCCGTCAATGTCTACCTGTACCTCTGTAGGGGTAATTCCGATAACTACACCTTTAACAATATCACCTGTTGTTAAAGGCTTTAAAGTTTCTTCCAATGCCTCTGCAAAGTTCATTTCATTTGTAATTTCCGCCATGGTTAATTTTGCCTCCTTGATTACCTTATCCGGGGTTGATGCTCCGGCGGTAATGCCTACATTTTTTATTTTTTTATTTTTTAACAAATGAGCAAGCTCATTTAATTCTTTTGCATTTTCAAGTTTATAAGTGTTTTCACAGCCTTCACAACATATTTCAAAAAGCTTGTTTGTGTTGGAGCTGTTTTTGCCACCAAAAACCAACATAGCGTCACATTCACGGGAAAGTTTCGCCGCCGCCTTCTGTCGTTCTTCGGTCGCACTACATATTGTATCAAAAAAATTTATATTTGTAAAATGTTTTTTTAAAATTTTTTCAATTTTTTTTAATTTTTCTTTTCGCATAGTGGTCTGAGCCACCAAACTTATTGGAATTTCGCAATTTTTCTGCAAAATTTCATCTATTTCATCATCGGTGCTGATGATTATTGCGCAGTTTTCACACCAACCATTAATCCCTTTAACCTCAGGGTGATTTTTGTCTCCCGCAATAACAACCTGTCTGCCACGTTCAAATTCTTCTTTCACAATATTATGAATTCTTTTAACAAACGGACATGTAGCATCAATAATCTTGACACCCTTTTGTGTGAGTTCAGTTTGCTCCGCCTCTGAAATCCCGTGAGCACGGATTATGACAGCTGAACCCGTGGGAATATCAGCTATTGTTTCAGCACACCTGATACCCATATTCTCGAGTTCCAATGTCACATCTCGGTTGTGAATCAGCATTCCATAGGTATAAACATTCCCGTTGCCAGACTTTGCCATATCATATGCAATTTTCACAGCACGGTCAACACCGAAGCAAAACCCTGCCTTGTCTGCAATTCTAACCTTCATATACCTTCGCTCCCGCAAGCTCCGCAATTTTGGGCATAAGCAGTTCATCAGTTATTCGTTGAAGCTCCTCAGAAGAAAGTCTCTGCCCGCTATATTCTGAAAAATCTATGTAGTCGCCAACTGTCAGAGTGACCTTGCTGCGAAATTTATATGTAGCTGTTATTCCAACCGGAAGAAACCCAACTCCTGACTTTGCTGCAATCATAGCCGCACCTTGTTTTCCTTTGCCAAGAACACCTGGGGTTCTGACCCTTTTTCCCTCCGGGAACATTGCAAGGATTTTCCCATCCTTCAAAAGCTTTATGGCAAGCTTCACTGCTGACATATCATTCCCCGTTCTTTTCACCGGAAACGCACCAAAAGCCTTGATAACCGAGCTTACAACCGGAACTTTAAACAGACTTGCTTTTGCCATATATGCCATTTTAATCGGCAAAAATGCCGCAATCAGCGGTGGGTCAAAGTTACTCAAATGATTGGGGACAACAAGAAAATTCTTGTCCGTGGGGATTTTTTCAAGCCCCTCAATCTCAATTTTAAACAGCAGTCTGTAGAATCCTCTCACAACTGCAAGAACAAAATTATACATCTTTTTCTCTTCTTTCTTTTATTAATCCCAAAATAAGTTTCACAGATTCTTCCAACGTATTGCCGGTTGTGTCAACAACCACACTGTCCTCAGCAGGCTTCAGCGGTGCAATTTCACGTTCTGAATCGTTTTTGTCGCGATACTGCATATCTTTTTTCACTTCGTCAAAGCTGCACTCAACACCTTTTTCCACAAGCTCCTTGTATCTTCGCATAGCACGCTCATCAACAGAAGCTGTGAGGAATATCTTCAAATTTGCATTTGGAAGAACCACCGTTCCTATGTCGCGACCGTCCATGATGACGTCTGTTTTTTCAGCAATACTGCGCTGGAGTTCAAGTAGTTTCTGGCGAACACAAGGGATTTTGGAAACATCCGATGCCGCAACCGAAACTTCAGGCATTCTTATTTCCTTTGACACATTCTCTCCGTTCAGGAATATTTCCTGACCATTTTCACCGTGAGAAATGTCAACCGTCACACTTGGTAACAGTTCTTCAATTTTTTCAGCACAGTTTGGGTCAATACCCGCCCTGAGTGCCGCCAAACCAACAGCCCGGAACATAGCTCCCGTATCAATATAGACAAATGAAATCTGAGCTGCAGCAACCTTTGCAATAGTGCTTTTTCCCGCTCCGGCAGGTCCATCAATTGCAATTTTATAAGATGACATCGAATTTCCTCCTTCGAAAACACTATTAAAGTTTTATTTATCAAGCTTATCCTTCAGTGTTTCCATTTTTTCAACTAACACATCAATTTCCTTGCATTTTTCTTCGATGAATTCTGCAACATTTCTGTCTTCTCTGTATCCTGCATAAATTTCCCTGCCGATATCTGTGTAAACCTTTTCAATATCGTTTTTTGCATCATAAATGCTGTACTTGGTTTTTGATGTTTCAACCAATTCTCCTGTTTTCTTTGCAACTGTTTTTGTTGTGTCAGCAAACAATTTTTTCACATTCGACAAAAAATCCATAATTTCAACTCCTAAAATAATATATTTTTATACATTAAATCTGAACAGTATTATATCTCCGTCCTGAACGACATATTCCTTGCCTTCACTTCTTACAAGTCCCTTTTCCTTTGCCGCATTCATACTTCCGTTTGCCATCAAATCATCATAAGCCACAACCTCTGCACGGATAAATCCACGTTCAAAATCAGTATGAATTTTGCCCGCCGCCTGAGGTGCCTTTGTGCCCTTTGTGATTGTCCAAGCTCGCACTTCAGGTTTTCCTGCTGTGAGATAGCTTATGAGTCCAAGAAGCTTGTAGCTTGCCTTTATGAGCTTGTCAAGACCTGACTCACTTGCTCCGAGCTCTTCAAGGAACATCTGTTTTTCTTCCTTGTCAAGCTCTGCAATTTCTTCTTCAATACGAGCAGAAATAACCATAACCTCTGATTTCTCGCTTGCTGCAAATTCACGGATAGCTGCAACAAATTTGTTTTCATCATCAGCCTTAGCATAGTCATCCTCTGCAACATTTGCTGCATATATAACCGGCTTCAAACTGAGAAGGGAAACCTCTTTCAGCATTTCAAGCTCATCGTCATCAAAATCAAGTGCTCGTGCGCTTATGCCATCTTCAAGTTTCTTTGAAAGTCCCTCAAGAAAGTCAATTTCAACCTGATACTTCTTGTCGCCGCCTTTAAGCTGTTTTTTCAAGCGGTCAATTCTTCTTGCAAGAATTTCAAGGTCAGACAAAATCAGTTCAAGGTTTATTGTTTCTATGTCACGGAGAGGGTCTACATTTCCCTCAACGTGAACTATGTTTGTATCTTCAAAAGCTCTCACAACGTGAACAATTGCATCCACCTCACGGATATTTGAGAGAAATTTATTTCCAAGGCCTTCACCCTTGCTGGCTCCCTTAACAAGCCCTGCAATATCCACAAACTCAATCACCGCAGGTGTCACTTTGTCGGGGTTATGCATTTCTGCCAACTTGTCAAGTCTGCTGTCAGGAACGGCAACAGTTCCGACATTTGGTTCAATGGTACAAAACGGATAGTTTGCCGACTCTGCCCCTGCCTGTGTTATTGCGTTAAAAAGGGTGCTCTTTCCAACATTTGGAAGACCCACAATTCCCAGCTTCATAGTAAATCATATCTCCTTTGTTCTCTGAATGTTCAATCTTTCTGTTCTAAAATTCTAACCGCAACCCGTATTCCATCGATTGCAGCACTCATAATTCCTCCGGCATAGCCTGCGCCTTCACCTGCAGGGTAAAGTCCGCGATGGCTGATGCTTTCAAAATTTTCATCTCTTTTTATGCGAAGTGGTGCAGAGGTTCTCATCTCCACGCCTGTAAGAATTGCACCTTCACTTGAAAAACCTTTTATTTTTTCTTCAAAGCTACGCAATCCCTCGCCAAGTGTTTTTGATATAAATTCGGGCAGACAATCATTGAGATTTGCAAATTCGGTGTTTCCCGTAAATGACGGTATAACACCATCAAACCTTTGAGACGTCTTGTTTTCGAGAAAATCTCTTGCAAGTTGCACCGGGGCATTGCCTCTGCCCATCTTGTATGCCAGTGCTTCGTATTTCCGTTGGAACTCAATTCCCGCAAGAGGCGAGTCTCCGTCAAAGTCTTCAGGTTTAACACTCACAACCAAAGCACTGTTTGAGTTATCCGCCATTCGGCTGTGGTCACTCATTCCATTCACCACAAGGTGTTCAAGCTCTGAGGATGCATTGACAACAACACCTCCCGGACACATGCAAAAACTGTAGCAGCTTCGGGTTTCACCATTGAAAGCGAGTCTGTAATCTGCCGTTGGTAAGATGTTCAGGTCGCTGCATTTTCCATACTGCATTTTATTTATAAATTCACGGCGATGCTCAATTCTCACCCCTGCCGCAAATGGTTTTTGCTCCATTGCTACACCACGGGAATGAAGCATTTCATAAGTATCGCGACTGCTGTGACCAATTGCAATAACAAGTGCATCACAATCCATCTGGCCACCATTATCAAGCCTGATGCCTGTGATCTTTCCGTTCTCAGTTTTTATATCGGTCATACAACAATCAAAAATAACTTTTCCGCCATAACCCCTGATTTTCTCTCTGAGATTTCTGACGCAAATTTTCAGGAAATCCGTTCCGATATGCGGTTTTGCCTGATAAACAATTTCTTCAGGAGCTCCACACTCTGCAAACATTTCAAGAACAAATTTTTGAAGTGGGTCTCCAATTCGGGTTGTCAGCTTGCCATCAGAAAAAGTCCCTGCCCCGCCTTCACCAAACTGGATATTTGTTCTGGGATTAAGAATTCCCGTTTTCCAGAAATTATTTACCTCGTCACAGCGTTTTTCAACCTGACTGCCTCGTTCAACCACGGTCACATCAGCACCGCAATATGCCAGAACATATGCCGCAAACAAACCACACGGACCCGTTCCCACAACAATAATTCTTTTGTTTTTTGAAGAAGCCTTTCTCAATTCTTCAAAATCAACAGTCGGCACATCGTCAACAAAGCGCAGATTTTTGTCAAGACCTGACATTTTGAAACTTTTCGCATCGGCAATCACAGAATATTCAAAATGAATATCCCCTTTTCGCCTTGCATCAAGAGATTTTTTGTGTATCGCCATTCCTGACCAATCAATCCCGTTCTTTTCAAATATAGCCCTTGCTTTTTCATAAACCTCATCTTCAATATGCCTTGGAGGCATTTTTATGCCACTGACAATAACCTTCTTCAAACGAGCTATCCTCCGAAATTTTTAATTTCTTTTCTGAGCTTTTACCATTACTTCCTTTATTCCGTCACGCATAGACACACCTTCAGGAATAATCAGTTCAATTTTCTGAGTTCCGCTCTCCTCAAGCTTTGATTTATCAATCGCCTTGGCCTTGATTTCAACAATTTCATCAAGCAACTCATTGTCTGCATAAATAGTCACATTTTCCGGTTGTATTGTAATTTTGTAGTCATCGTCAAGCCCGGTTGTGTCAACCTTTACGGGCACAGTTTTAAGCTTCATAACAGAACAAGTCACATCTGTTGTGTCAATATCCATCGAAACCGCATCATAAAGGTCATCATCATTGGGAATCTGCTTTCCGTTGCTGTCAATGAAATAAAGCTTCTCTTTGTCGTTTATCTCGCCCGTTCTGTCATCAAAATCAAGAATTGCAGCAACACTGTGAATTCTGTCAACCAATGTTGATGCCCCCTTCAGGGACACAGTTTTCACAGAGCTTTCAGGAATTCCGGCAATATATCCGTTTGCAACACTTCCCGTTGTAATTATTTCAACTTGTCGGTCAACCTTGACTATCTTGTCGATAGTAATACTTGCATTGTATGGATTTTTGCTTACAATCTCATCGTATTCATAAGGAATCTGAATACTGATTGGAATTTGATAAGTTCCTACCTTGGTCATATTAGCCAAATCAACTGTTGCATAAATATTTTTGTTTTCAATGTTTGCTATCTTTTTTCTGCTGCCTCGTATTTTGAGTTCAACAGTTGCATCCGGGTCTGCCACAAGACTGAGCCCGCGATCTTCAAGCATTGCCTCGTTTGCGTATTTGATGTGAATGCCCTTCACAGTAATATCAACCGACGGGTCAACAACCAGAATGACATAGAACCACAAAACAATGGCAACAGCACATGATATTACCTTTAAAAATGAATCTTTAGGAAAAAAACCTTTCACTTGTTCTTCTCCTTTCTGGCAAATATATTCTTTTTGAATTTGTTATCTTTTCTCTTTACGTCAAGAAGCCTGGTCAGCTGTTTTTCCAACGCTTCGGGTGTGAGGCGCATATTAAGTTCACCACTGCAGGCAATTGAAATTGCACCTGTTTCTTCAGAAACAATAACAACAACCGAGTCAGTCTCTTCCGACATTCCAAGTCCTGCACGATGGCGTGTTCCAAGTTCCTTACTCACATTTGGATTCTGTGAGAGTGGAAGAAAACAGCTGGCTGCCTCAATTTTGTTGTCACGGATAATAACCGCACCATCATGGAGAGGTGTCTTTGGAATAAAAATATTAACCAGAAGTTCCGAAGAAACATCTGCATTCAAAGTTATTCCCGTTCCCACAATATCTCCGATTTTGATTTCGCGTTCAATGACAATTAAAGCACCTATACGGCTCTTTGACATGCTGACACAGCTTTCCTTGATTTCAGCGATAATCTTTTCCTTTTCCACGTCCTCGGTTCTTTCTTCAAAACTGAACCATTGTCCCATTGTTGTTCTTCCCAACTGTTCGAGACCTCTTCGAAGTTCCGGCTGGAACACAACAATAATTGCAATAAGTCCAATTTGCAGTGCGCTGCTTAGAATAAAGTGCAATGTATGTAGCTTTGCAATCTGGCTGACCTGCATAACAACAATAAGGATTACTATTCCCTTAAGAAGCTGAATAGTTCGTGTGTCGCGGATAAATTTCAACACCTTGTATATTATTATAGCAATAATTGCTATGTCAATAATATCTGACAGGTTGATTAAAGCAATCTGATTAATTAAAGATTGATAAAAAGTGTCAAACAAATCAACTTCCTCCTTTATATTTTAATATGCTTTGCCCCAATATACCATTTTCTTTGCAGGCTTTCCGCAACAAACACAAACATCTGAAAGTGTCTCTTGTTCAAAAGGCATACAACGTGATGTTGCCGATGTGTCTTCCTTTATTTTGTTTTCACACTCAACATCTCCGCACCACATTGCTTTTACAAAGCCGCCCTTGTTTTCAACAATATCACGGAATTCATCATAGCTTGTTGCCACAGAGGTTTTTTCCTCACGGTTTTTCAGTGCGGACTCAAGCATCTCCTGCTGAATTTGTTCAAGATGCTTTGCAACCTCTTCTTCGATATTGTCCAGCGAAACAAAGAATTTTTCTCTGGTTGTTCTGCTGACAAGAACTGCCTGGTTATTTTCAATATCCTTGGGGCCAAGCTCAATTCTGAGCGGAACACCCTTCATTTCATATTCGCTGAACTTCCAGCCCGGTGACTTGTCACTGTCGTCAAGTTGAACTCTGAATTTACCAGCAAGCTGTTTGCGCAGTGCTTCTGCCCTTTCAAGAACACCTTCCTTGTGCTGAGCAATAGGAACGATAACTGCCTGAATGGGAGCGATGTTGGGAGGAAGCTTTAGTCCTGCATCATCGCCATGAACCATTATGATTGCACCAATCATTCTGGTAGTCATTCCCCATGAGGTCTGATGAACATAATGAAGTTCGTTGTCTTCGCCTGTGTACTGAATTCCAAAAGCCTTTGCAAAGCCATCACCAAAGTTATGGCTGGTACCTGACTGAAGTGCCTTTCCGTCGTGCATAAGACTTTCGATTGTGTATGTTGCCTCAGCACCTGCGAATTTTTCCTTGTCGGTTTTTCTGCCCTTTACAACAGGGATTGCAAGTGATTTTTCACAAAAATCAGCATAAACATTCAGCATGCGCAAGGTTTCTGCCTCTGCTTCTTCTGCAGTTGCGTGAGCTGTGTGTCCCTCCTGCCACAAAAATTCCATTGTTCTCAGGAAAGGTCTTGTTGTCTTTTCCCATCTGACAACACTGCACCATTGATTATAAAGCTTGGGCAGGTCGCGATAAGAATGAATTATGTTTGCATAGTGGTCACAGAAAAGGGTTTCTGATGTGGGTCTCACACAAAGTCTTTCTTCAAGCTTTTCGTTTCCGCCATGAGTTACCCAGGCAACCTCAGGTGCAAAGCCTTCAACGTGGTCCTTTTCACGCTGCAACAAGCTTTCGGGGATGAACATCGGCATATACACATTCTCGTGCCCTGTTTCCTTAAAGCGTCTGTCCAGCTCCTTTTGAATATTTTCCCAGATAGCATATCCGTAAGGCTGAATCACCATACAACCACGAATACCTGAATAATCAACCAATTTTGCTTTTTTTACAATATCAGTATACCATTTAGCAAAATCCTCATTCATAGAGGTTATTTCTTCTACCAATTTTTTTTCGTCTTTAGCCAAAGTTTCCATTCCCTTCAAAATTATATATTTACCTTTGAAAATATAGGTATAAAAATCCAATTTTACACAGTAAACCATTATTTTTAGTATAAAGTAAATTTCTCAATGTGTCAAGGGTTTGAAGAAGATTTTTTCCTTTATTCTTAAAGTTTTTCCGGACAAAAAAAGCAAGGCTGCGCCCAAGATTTCGGCACAGCCCTGTTATTTCATTTTTACATTATGGAAAGTACTTTGTAGCCCTTGTTTTCAATTGCGTCTTTCAACGTTTCATCCTGAATTTCCCCATTCAGTTCAACCACCGCCAAACCTTCTTTATGGCTCACTTCTGCTGTCACAACTCCCGACAAGCCCTCAAGAACAGATTTCACATTTGCCTCACAATGGGGGCACATCATTCCTTCGATTTTTATTGTTTTTTTCATTGTCTTCTTCTCCTTTTCACTTTTGGTCTTTTTACCGCAAATATCAACTTTGTTTAATCTCAAAGCATTGGTGACAACACAAACACTGGAAAGGCTCATTGCAGCCGCACCAAGCATTGGATTGAGAGTTATTCCAAAGGGAATCAAAACCCCTGCTGCAATAGGAATTCCTATTATGTTGTATATAAATGCCCAGAACAAATTTTGATGAATATTCCTGAGCGTAGCTTTGCTCAATCTTATTGCAGCAAAAACGTCCATAAGGCTGCTTTTCATAAGAACCACATCAGCCGAATCAATAGCTATATCCACTCCTGCCCCTATGGCTATGCCCGTGTCTGCCGTGACAAGTGCAGGTGCATCATTGATGCCATCGCCCACCATCGTAACCTTGCCATTTGCCATAAGCTTCTTTATTTCTGAATGTTTTTCATCAGGAAGCACCTCCGCTATAAAATGATCAATATTAACCTGATTTGCTATTGCTCTCGCAGTTCCATGATTGTCTCCCGTAACCATTAAAACATCAATTCCGGCACCTTTAAGCTTTGTAATTGCATCAGCGCTGTCTTTCTTTATGACATCCGCTACCGCAATTATTCCCACCAACTCTGTTCCTTTGCTGAAAAGCAACGGTGTTTTTCCATCTTCTGCAAGTTTTTTTATTCTTTCTTCAATGTTCAGTTCAACTTTTGTGCTTTGAGAAATAAATTTACTGTTTCCGCCTCTGACTTCAACCCCCTCGATGATGCCAAAGAGCCCATTCCCCGGCACAACCTCAAAAGATTCTATAAATTTTGCGTCCAAACCCTTTCCCTCTGCTTTTCTCACAATTGCTCCCGCAAGCGGATGCTCACTCTTGATTTCAAGGGAATATGCAAGTTCCAAAAGCTCATTTTCGCCTATTTCCCCAATGGGTAATATATCAGTAACTTCAGGTGTTCCCAATGTTATTGTTCCCGTTTTGTCAACGGCAACAATTTTTGTTTTTCCTGTTTCCTCCAGAGAAGTTGCGGTTTTGAACAGAATTCCGTTTTTTGCACCAACGCCGCTCCCAACCATAATTGCCACAGGAGTTGCAAGCCCCAATGCACACGGGCAGCTTATAACGAGCACAGAAATTCCTCTTGCCAATGCAAAGCCCAAACTCTCGCCAATGAGCATCCACACAACAACTGTCACAAAAGCAATTGCAATAACAATCGGAACAAACACTCCCGAAACCTTATCAGCAACCTTTGCAATAGGAGCCTTTGAGTTTGCAGACTCTTTCACCGTTTTTATTATCTTTGACAGCATGGTGTCCTCCGCCACTGCCCTTGCTTCGCATTTTATAAAACCCAGACGATTGATCGTCGCCCCCGTAACGCTGTCTCCCACAGTTTTGTCCACGGGAATGCTTTCGCCAGTAAGTACCGACTCATCAACCGCAGTGTTACCTTCAATTATCACTCCGTCTGTGGGAATACTTTCTCCGGGGCGCACAACAAATATGTCTCCCACTTTTATTTGTTCCAGAGGGAGAGAAATTTCCTTCCCGTCACGGATTACAACTGCAGTTTTGGGTGACAAATCCATAAGTCCACTCAACGCATCGGTTGTTTTGCCCTTTGAGTATGTCTCCAACAATTTACCCACTGTTATCAATGTCAAAATCATCGCCGCAGACTCAAAATACACATCGTGTATGAGATGCCGCGCCAAAAAATGATTTCCGTTGTTTAATGCATCACCTATGGAAAATACCACATATGTGCTGTACACAAATGCTGCTCCTGAACCAACCGCAACCAATGTGTCCATATTGGGACTGCCTTTACAAAGACTTTTAAATCCGCTGACAAAAAATTTTTGATTAATGACCATCACAGCAATTGTCAAAAGCATCTGAAGAAGTCCGTTTGCCATTGGGTTTTCTGCAAGTCCTGACGGAAGTGGAAATCCCCACATGCTGTGTCCCATAGATATATACATCAAAAGCACCAAAAAACCGATTGAAGAAAAAAGTCTGTTTTTCATATTTTTTACATCAGTTTTCGGAGCCTTATCCTTCACTTTGGGTATATCAACTCCATATCCCGCACCCATGACAGCCAAAATCAGTTCTTCCTCAGAATAAGCGCCCTCAACAGTCATAGAGTTTGTAAGAAGATTAACCGCACAGCTTTTCACACCTTCAACCTTTGAAACAGCTTTTTCAACTCTTGCACTGCAAGCTGCGCAGCTCATTCCCGTTATATTATAAGCCTTCATGATTATCTCCTTTCAAACATATATTACTAAATTTATTATATTTTCGGGTTCGCCAAAAGTCAAGAAATATTTTATGTCGAAAAAGCTATGTAAATTTTTTCAAATTGGTATTGACTTTTCTGTTTTTTGGGATATAATAGGTAATGTCAATTGAATATTCCTCCTTAGCTCAGTCGGTAGAGCGCATGACTGTTAATCATGATGTCGCTGGTTCAAGCCCAGCAGGGGGAGCCAGAAAAAAGACTATTCTTCGGAATAGTCTTTTTTAAATGAAATAAATCCTTTCAGGATTTGTGAAATGCACTTCGTACGTGAAATATTGCTTCGCAATATGAAATACGCCTACGGCGTGTGATAAAGGATTTATTTTATTTCACAGAAAACGAAGTTTTCTATTTCACGATTTACGAAGTAAATTATTTCATATCGAACGAAGTGAGATATTTCACTAAAATATATTGTCATCTAAACCATTCGGCTCTTCCAAAAAAAGACTTGTCAAGTATTTCGGACAAAAAAGAAACGACAACTTTCTTGTCGAAAATTGTCGTTTCTTTTTGGAAGAGCCGAATGGTTTAGATGCCACTCATAATATTACTTTTTATCAATCATAATTACATATTCTCCTGTTTTCATGCTTACCGCGATATTGGGAATGAAATGCCCAAGTAATTCCAATTCACTAATATCATTGTTACCCCTTCTATAATTTATAAATTCGGCATAACTAATATCAAATGCTTTGCAAAAATCGAGATAACTCTCGTACTTTGTATTGTTAATTACAATCATCTTTTTCCCTTACTCCTCATCTATTCGCTATCAACAACATTATATCACTTAAACAAATGAATTTCAATTATTAATTATTCATCAGCAAAGCGGTTTCATCATTCATTATTCATTAAAAAATCCTGTCGAACCTAATGAATGATGAATATTGAATAATGAAAAATGAATAATACAAAACAAAAAATCCCGTCTTTCGACAGGATTTTTGTTTTGGTACACCATCACGGGCTCGAACCGTGGACACCCTGATTAAGAGTCAGGTGCTCTACCAACTGAGCTAATGGTGCATAAATTTGTATGTTGCCTTGACAACTTCTAAATTATACTCTTTATGTTTGGATTTGTCAAGCCCTTTTTGAAAATTTTTTAAATTTTTTTAAATCACACCAAATATTATTTTTTTGAAGCATTTCCTCCCTTCATCTTGTTTTTTCCTTTTTTTTATGCTATAATTATTTATACTATATTAAGGAGGAAAGTGCGCAAAATGGATGGTGTAAAGATACTTCATACGGCTGATTTGCATATTGGCTCATCACGGGCAAACTTACTCAGCGACGCGCGTGCTTTGGGCAAGGCTGAAATCAAGAATACCTTTTTCAGAATTCTTGACCTTTGCAAAAAAGAATCTGTTGACTTTCTGCTTATTGCAGGAGACCTTTTCGATTCACCGTTTGCAGACAGCGAAACCATTGCAGAAGTCACCCAGGCTATGTCTGAGATTCCCGAGACAATTATTGCAATTTCTCCCGGAAACCACGATTGTGCAAGTCCCGGTTCGATTTATCTGAAAACAAGCTTCCCCCCCAATGTCGTTGTATTCACTTCCTTTGCGGAATTTTTTGACTTCCCTCAAAAAAATGTCAGACTCTTTGGAGCAGCATTTACGGACAGATTTGAAAAAATCCCCCTGCTCCCCGAAAATCCTGATTTAAGTTCAGAAATGATAAACATTTGCGTGCTTCACGGAGATGTTGTTTCAGCTCTTTCAGAAAGCGACTATAACCCCATAACTGTCAGCAGCATCGCAACAAGTGGATTTGACTATCTTGCCTTGGGACACATCCACAAACGAACCGAAATTCAAAAATGCGGAAACACTTTCTATTCCTACTGCGGCTGTCCCGACGGCAAAGGCTTTGACGAAGATGGCAGTCGTGGAGTTTATCTTGGCACAGTGAAAAAAGGCAGCTGTCAGATTGATTATGTTGAACTTTCATCACGTCAGTATATAATCGCAGACATCGATGTGTCTGATTGTGAAAACTCTGTTCAGATTTCATCAAAAATTCTTTCACAATTGGAATCTGATTTTCCCAAGACTTATGCAGAAAATCTTTACAGAATTTCCATATCCGGAACTATTTTCTCTGATTTTTTGCCCAATATCGGTCAGATTGAAGCTATGCTTTCTGATAGGCTTCTTTATATCCGCATAACAGACAAAACCGACATTGACCTTTCAGATGTTTCAAAAATAGCACACGAAAACTCTTTGCGTGGTATTTTTGTTGCAAAAATGCTTGAACGAATAGACTCCGCAGATTCAGGCGATGCAGACAAACTTCGTCAGTCCCTCAGGTTGGGACTCAGAGCCTTTGAAAGAGAGGTGACCCTGAGTGATAATTAAAAAAATCGATATTGAAAATTTCGGAAAATTCTCAGGCAAACTTGTTGAATTCCGGCCCGGTTTCAATATTATCTTTGGCAACAACGAAGATGGAAAATCCACCCTTATGTCTTTTATAAAACTTATGTTTTACGGCAACAGCAGCAGCAAAAGCTCTGATGTTTCAAAAAACTTAAGAAAAAAGTATCTGCCCTGGAATGGCTCTCCTATGTCGGGCTCCATAGAATTTGAAAGTAACGGTCAGTCGTTCAGGCTTCACAAGGACTTCAAAAAGACATCTTCCACCGACAAAACAACCGTTTCAAATATTGACACCGGTGAAAAGGTAACACTCCCTTCCAATTGTGAAATAGGTGAAGAATTTTTCAATATGACATCAGGCGAGTTTGAACGAAGTGTCTTCATTGAAGAATTTGGCGGTTTCTCTTCCGAATCTGCGGGAGACAGCCTTGCTATGCGAATTTCCAATCTCACCGTTTCAGGCGATGAAGGTTTTTCTCAGAATTTGGTAGTTGACAGAATTTCCAAAGCACGAGAAGAGTTGATTTCAAAAAGTCAAAAGAAAGGGTTGTTGATAGAGGCTCAGACAAAGCTTGAAAAACTGAGCTATGACCTTGATGTGTTAAACGAGCAAACCTCTGCGCAATATGCACTTATGTCCGATATTTCTGCTTTGAAAAACGAAATTTCAGAGCTTGAAGCTGAGCTTGATATAATTTCAAACAATCAAAAAATTGCCAATGCAAAAAAGGAACTCAAGCTCTTTTCAAATCTCTCGGAGTGTTTCAATCAAAAAAAAGCTGTCCTTACACATCTTGAAAAGTTTCAGTTAACTCCATCTTTGCTGGCCGACCTGACAAAGCAATGTAACACCCTGAAATCACAGATTTCAGAAACGCTCACCACGTCGGCAGAAAGTGATAGTGCTGTCGTTTCGGACAGTGAATATCTCAGGTGTGCAGAGATTGCGGAAAAACGTCAAAAGCTTGAATCTGACCTGATTCACATCAACACCACAGTTTTATCTGCAGAAAAAACGCTCAAAAACCAGATTAAAGCTGAACGCAAAAAATCATTAACACTGTCGGTTTTGTTCCCGACTATTGCTTCGATTCTCGGTTTGGGATGCTTTTTGTTTCTCCCAAAGTTCAATGCGATAGGAATTTTGCCATTAGTATTGGGAGCATTTGTTTTCTGGTGGATGCGCCGCAACGCAGAACAAAAAACAAACAATTCACTATCTGTGCGTATTGCCCGTCAGGAATACGAAAACTCACTTCGCCTGCTTTCATTCTATGACGCAAACACTTTGGGCAAAACCGTCTATGAACTTGTTTCTCTTGTTGACAACAAAAAGGCCGAATATGATGAATTTATTGGGCAAAAGCTCAGCTACTATTCCTGTTCATCTTTAGAAGAACTTCAGGAAAAAACGGTGTCTGCCGGAAACTCCAGATTTGCCAATTCTGCAGGTGCGGTGCTTCAGTTGAAACAGCAGTTCATCGACCTGGTTTCAAAGGCAAAAACTGTTGAAACCTTTGAGCAAGCACTCACCACTTTCAACGAAATCGAAACAACTCTCTCGGAGCTGAGTGCAGTTGAACGCGATATTTCAACCATATCAAGCACAACATCTTCGGAGACAATCAGTCACGATTTTGTGTTGTCAAAAATTGATGAACTTTCCCAATTCATAGACAGTCTTTCAGTTGACAATACAGTGACCGAAAAAAAACCCAATGAAATCAAATTTTTGCTAAAAGGAAAAAGAGACCTTCTGGGTGACCTTCAGAGCCGTATTAAATTGCCGGAAGTAAGCGAAAATCAGCTCTTGTCTCAAATTTCAGAAGCAAAGGATGCGATCAATGATTTTTCCGAGAGATATGATTGCCTATCCATTGTTTCAGAGGTTATGGATGCTGCCATTTCAGAAATGAACAGAGGTCTTGGCTCTCATTTGAGCCAAAAAACCGCAGAATATCTCTCCCAGATGTCAGGCGGAAAGCACAGTGATGTTATGGTCTCCCGTGACTTATCCATTGAAACCCGCGGCGCACTCAGCGAAAGCTACCACGAATGGAAACACCTGAGTTCCGGCGCCATCGACAGAGTTTATCTTGCCCTGCGGCTTGCAACAACTGACATTATTGCAGAAAAGGGCAATCCTCTACCACTTTTCCTTGATGACATACTCACGCAATATGACGATGAAAATTGCAAAAACACTCTGATGTTCCTGAAAAAATATCTTGAGGAATATGCTTCGACAACACAGATTCTATTTTTCACTTGCCACAATCATATTGCAAAAATGGCAAGAGAAATTTTGAAAGATATAAATGAAATTACTTTGCAGGAAGGAATGACTGAATAATGATAATAACTTATGAGCTTGAAGGTGCACTTTATGTAAATCTCACCAACCGTTGCAGCAATGACTGTGTGTTTTGTGTTCGCAACAATCATGACAGCATAAATGGTCAGGACAATCTCTGGCTCGACCGTGAGCCAACCGTTGATGAAGTAAAAGCCGACTTCAAAAAACGCGATATATCAAAATACAGTTCCATTGTTTTCTGTGGATATGGCGAACCTTTGATGCGATTTGATGACTGCATTGAAATTGCCAAATGGCTGAAAGCAAACTATCCAGAAAAGCCAGTACGAATAAACACAAACGGACAAGCCAACTTAATCGAAGGCTATGACGCAACTCCAAAGTTTGAAGGCATCATTGACAGTATTTCAATAAGCCTGAATGCATCAAATGCAAAGCGTTATGACGAGATATGCAAAAGTGCTTTTGGGGAAAAAGCATTTGACGCGATGCTGGAATTTGCAACCCTTGCAAAAAAATTTGTTCCCAACGTGACACTTTCAATAGTCGACCACGACATAACAAAAGAAGAAATCGAAGATTGCCGTGAGATTGCAGAAAGATGCGGTGTCAACTTCCGAGTTCGTGAATATATTGAATAATACTGCACAAAATATTTTTATCCTTTGAAAGGTTGATGGTATTAATGAGTGAAGCCTCATTTCAGATATATCCTGTCACATTGTCTGCAAAACCACTTTTTGATTCGTACTTCAAAAGTGGTTGCTTTTTGAATTCAGAATTCACATTCACCAATATGTTTATGTGGCAAAAACCATATAACATACGCTATGCAGAAATTGAAGATACCCTCTGTATCTTTTCTCAGCACAACAATGAGCCGGAAAGCGTGAATTTCATTTCCCGTTCCGGTGATATAGCATCCGCAATGAATCAAATTCTGGAATATTTTAATCAAAAAAACATTTCTCCTGTTATCCGTCTTTTCGGGAAGGAACAAAAAAATCTTTTGAAAGAAACCTTCCCGGGAAAGTTTCACATAGAACGGGATGTTGACAACTTTGACTATGTTTACCAGATTTCTGACCTGACGGAGCTTTCGGGAAGTAAATATCACGCAAAAAGAAATCACATAAACAAATTTAAATCACTCTATGACTTCAAATATCGTACATTAACTCCCGAGTTCCGAGAACCTTGTCGCGAAATGTTTGCACGTTGGTGCGAAAGCAAAAGGCAATCTTTGCCCAATGTTGATGAACAGTTAACAGCGGTCAACACACTTCTGGACAATTGGGAAAATCTCGACATTGTTGGTGGTGCTTTAATTGTTGATGACAAAATTGTTGCATTTTCATTCGGAGAAGTTCTTTGTAGCGACCAATCAATCGTTGTCGTCCATCTGGAGCATGCTGACACTGATTTTCAAGGAAGCTATCCTATGATAAACCAGCAATTTCTGATTAATGAATGGTCAGATTTCACGCTTGTTAATCGTGAAGAGGATATGGGACTTGAGGGCTTGCGCAAAGCCAAAAAGTCATACTATCCTACATTTATGGTAAAAAAATATATTGCAACACTAAAATAACTGTAATAACCAAGACAACCTGTGTATATTATATACTAACAGTTTGTTCACAGGGGTGTATTCACAATGATTTACGATGTGGGTTCAATTCTTGCTTATGTTGCAGGTCTTGTTATCATTTTTATATTCTGCAGAATTTTCATAAAACCCATCAGGTGGCTTGTCAGATTATTGATAAACAGCATACTTGGCGGGTTGATATTAGCGGCTGTCAATTTCGTTGGCGGATTTGCCGGAATAACCATAATAATCAATCCAATAACTTCAATGCTTGCTGGGCTTTTGGGAGTGCCCGGTATAATTTTGGTTATTATTCTTCAATACATAATATAAAACAGGCGATAGCTGTTGCTACCGCCTGTTTTTTTACTCATTTAAGCTCTTTTCAAGCTGGTTTATCGACTCTTCCAAAGCCTTCATTGAATCGCCAAATCCGCTCCAGTCGCCTTCAGCATTTGCTTTCTTTGCATTGTTGAACCTTTCAATGATTGCCCGTGCTACATTTTCATAGGTCAGATCTTCATTGGGGCTCTCTTCGTCAGGCACAACATTCTCTTCTGGTTTGGGAGCTGTTTTGTTGAACAGTGCATAAAGTGCCTCCTCAAGATTGCTCTTCATCACTATGCTTTCACCATATGCCACAACCACCTGCTTAAGTTCAGGAAGTGTGGATTGATTGCTCGATGCAATATATACCGGCTCCACATAGAGAATTGAATCATCAATGGGAACAACAATCATATTCCCCCGTATTACCGTGGAACCACCCTGGCTCCATAAGTTGAGTTCCTTTGAAATATTCATATCCGAATTGATACGATTTTCTATCTGCAACGGGCCATAAACATTTATGTCCTTGGGGAACTTGTAAACCTGAAGCTTTCCGTAATTATCCCATTCATTTCTGACAGCAAGCCATGCCACCATATTATCCTTATTGGTCAGCGTGTATGGAACAGTAAGGAGCAATTCCTCCTCGCTCTCACCTTCAAGCTTCATCATATTATAATATGGAGCAATTTCCTTCGGCTCAGACGAATTTCCGTACCTCTCCTTGGCAATCACCCACATATCATTTTTGTTGTAGAATGTTGTTGGGTTTGAAATGTGATATTTGCCATATACAGTAGATTGAACCTTGAACATATTTTCGGGATATTTCAGGTGTACCTTTATGCCATCGGGAATTTCTCCTTCAGCAAACAATTGCGGATATATCGCACTATAGTTCTTCACAATCGGGTCATTTTTATCTGCTACATAAAAAGTCACATCTCCATTATATGCATCAACTACCGCTTTCACCGAATTTCTGATATAATTAAAGTCGCCATAGCTTTGTGAATACGGATAATATTGAGTTGTAGTATATCCATCGACCACCCATTTTAGGGCTCCTTCTCCGTCAATCACAATATATGGGTCTGTGTCATACATAAAAAATGGTGCAACGGTTTGCAGACGTTTGGTTATATTTCTGTTTATCAAAATCCGGCTTTCGCTTGACACAAGGTCTGAAATCAGAAGTCTGACATCTCCATATTTGAAGGCAAAAAGAACACGATTCAAAAAATTCAATTTCACGCCGCCGGTTCCATCATATGAAAACTCAATATCCTCCTGACCTTCTGAATAGTCAAGCTCTTTATACTTTTTGTTGCCCACCACCACATAGTCATTTGTCAATTCACCATAGTAAATTCTCGGTTGCTTTATTTTCTTGATTCCCTCCGCCGATTTGGGTGGTATATCCTTTATGAGAAATTGTGGCTGACCCTGGGTTGTAACCTCGTTTATCTTGTTCATTGTCAAGCCAAAACCGTGAGTGTATCTAAGGGTGCGATTGATGTACGTATCCGCACTTTCACTGAGGTTTTCTTTTGTTATTTCACGGGGAGTTATTGCAACGGCAGTTTTTTTGCCGTCAATTTCATACGGAACAACGTCCGTTTCATTGAAGGTATAATAATTTCTGATTCCCTGAATTTGGTTAAGAACTGTAAGGTTTGCCGACAAGTCAAGAATTCTTATATTGTCGGTTACAGCCTCGTGCTGCTTCAGGCTTTCAACAGTCAAGTCATTTTCAACATCAAAAACAACCTCTGAAATATCATCAAGTCCATATGCCGCTTGTGTGTATTCAATGTTTGATGCAATGTTTTTCTGTTCTCTGATGACCTCATTAGGGGAAACAATAATGCCTTGTACAATAAGCGAAGCCAAAACTGTCAGTATCCAGAATGCAGGATAAACCAAAACTGTTTTTAACGCTGCTTTTTTGCGTGATTTCAATAAGAAAACAATGGTTAGCAACACAAGTACTATCAAAAGTATTGGTGCAACTCTATAGTAAGTTAACCAGACAGTCTTTGCAGTAAATCCCGCACCGCTGAGTTCACCAAAACTGCCATACAAAATATCCTCTGCTTTGAAAATATATTGTGTGCATTTTATTATCAGTAAAACTGCGACATTGACACAGTTGTGTGCCGCAATATTTTTTCTGCTGAAAAATTCTTTGCCCTGATATTCTCCCAGTGCCACACCAAACAACCAATATGACACAAAGATAATGCCCGAAACAAAAAGCCATGTTCCAAAAAGTGTTTCAGAAATCGCCACCAGAAATGGTCTTTGGAACACAAAATATCCAATATCTTTGCCAAAAACAGGATCAACCTTACCAAACAATTGAGTGTGCGAAAAGGCTAAGAACTTCTCGCTGAGATTTTCACTCATGAGTCCGCCAAGAACAAGTGCCACAAGAAAGCTTATGAGCAACGATAATTTCAGCGAATTAAAAAAGCCTCTTTCAACATTTGCTACCGATAGATTTCTTCTCAGGAACAAAATGCTGATTGTTAATATAAAAAATATTATAAGAAAGCTTGTTCCCTGAACAGCTATTCTGGTAAACAGATTTTTGAAGAATACAGAAGTATATGTCTCTCCAATCTCACGGATTTTTATATATTCAAAAAAGCCTTTGCCCACATAATAGAGCAAAATCCCCAAAATTGCTATGGTCACAAACAATGCGGTTTTCTTCGCAAAGGAACCAGGTGTCGGAACATTGTCTTTTTTAAACCCCTTAATATCAATCATTTTCACCATCTCCATCCATTTCAATAATGGCATTTACAAAATCTTCTGGGCTGAACGCCTCCATGTCATCAATCTTTTCGCCAAGACCGATGAGTTTAACGGGAATATTATATTCATTCTTGATGGCAAAGACAATTCCGCCCTTGGCTGTTCCGTCAAGCTTGGTCAGAATAATTCCTGTAATATCTGCCGCTTCCTTGAATTGCTTTGCCTGAGAAACTGCATTCTGACCTGTTGTCGCATCAAGAACAAGCAAAACCTCTTTTGAAGAATCAGGAAGCTCCTTTTCCAAAATGCGATAAATCTTTTTGAGTTCCTCCATCAGGTTCTTTTTGTTGTGAAGTCTGCCCGCTGTGTCGCACAACAAAACATCGGCACCACGATTTTTTGCCGCACAGACTGCATCGTATATAACTGCTGCAGGGTCAGAACCCTCTTGCTGCTTTATTATTTCTGCATCAGCTCTTTCTGCCCACACTTCAAGCTGTTCGATTGCCGCAGCTCGGAATGTGTCCGCTGCAGCAATAACAACCGACTTGCCCATTTTCTTATACATGTGTGCAAGTTTCCCTATTGAAGTTGTTTTACCCACTCCATTAACACCAATCACCATAACAACCGCAGGTTTGCCCGCAAGGAGCACTGCATTTTCACCCTCGGTGAGTATTTCTTTCAGGATAAATCTGAGTTCATATTTCAATTGTCCGGCCTCTGTTATATGCTTTTCTTTTGCTGCACCTTTGAGTCTTTCAATAATCTCAACCGAAGTATCCACTCCGATGTCTGCCATAATAAGAATTTCTTCAAGCTCCTCAAACAAATCCTCGTCAATAGTTTTAAACATTTTCAGAGCATCTTCTATTCTCTCACTGATTACCTCTTTTGTCTTACTGAGGCTGTTCTTTAATTTTCCAAACAATCCCATTATTCTGCCACCTCATCAATGTTTAATGATAATAATTTTGAAATACCTTTTTCCTGCATAGTAACACCATAAAGAATATTTGCCGCTTCCATTGTTCCTCGTCTGTGAGTTACGACAATGAACTGGGATTTCTGACTGTACTTTTTCAAATAATCCGCGTAGCGATAAACATTTATGTCATCAAGTGCCGCTTCAATCTCGTCAAGTATGCAAAATGGTGTTGGTCTGACCTTTAAAATTGCAAACAAAAGTGCAATTGCAGTGAAAGCACGTTCACCGCCTGAGAGAAGCGTAAGACTCTGCAGCTTTTTGCCCGGCGGCTGTGCCACGATTTCAACACCCGTTTCCATAATGTCGTCAGGATCAGCAAGCTCAAGTCGAGCCTGACCGCCGCCAAACAATTCACGGAAAACATTATTGAAGTTTCTGCTTATGATTTCAAACTGCTCTGAGAACTGCTTTTTCATTATGTCCATAAGCTCGTCAATAATTTTTTCAAGGTCACCCTTTGCCTTTTCAAGGTCAATTGTCTGCTCGGTCAGGAAATCAAAGCGTTCTTTGACATTTTTATATTCCTCAATTGCATCAATGTTAATATTTCCAAGAGCCTTGATTTTACTCTTGTATTCTGAAATTTTTGCATTTGCCGCCTTTAAGTCTATATTGTCCTCTGTTTTTAGTTTTTGAGCATCGCTGAAGGTGAGTTCATATTCCTCCCACAAATACTCAAAAAGTCCATCAAGGTCGCTTTCGCACTTACCCTTCAAAGCTTCAATCTTTGCCTTTTGCTGGCCAAGGCCAAACAGTTTTTCGCGAAGCATTTTTACATCTTCCTGAATCTCCTTGGACTCTCTGTCGGTTTCTTTTCTGGTTTCTCCCAGTTCTGTGAGCTTTTCTTCAAGATGTTTGGTGTGTTCACCTATTTCTTTCAGCTTTTGGTTATCCTTTTCAATTTCCGCATTTATGTCAGCAATCTTCGAGTTCAGTTCTGCTATTTCAGTTTGCTTTTTGCCGTTTTCTTCAAGAATTGACTGCCTTTCATCCTCAACGGATTTCAGACGTTCTTCCTGAAGTTCAATATCCTTTTGGTTTGCATTTTCTTCTATACGAAGATTAACCAGCAAATCATTTATACTCTTCACTTTGCCTGAAATTTCCTCTGACTCACTTTGCTTGCTGTCAGTTTCAGCTCTGAGCTTTAAAATGCTGTTTTCCAGTTCTTCTGCATTTTTGCCGCAAGATGCAATTTCTTCATTGATTTCTTTTATTCTGTTTTCAATGGTTTCAATCTCACAAACAAGTTGACTGTGGCGTTCTTCCGCTGCATCAAGATATGTTTTGCTGTGTTCAAAATCAGCTTTAGCCCGTATGTACTCTTCGCTCTTTTCTGCAATCTGAGCACGATACTTTTCTGTCATTTGAACAGCAGTTTGAAGTTCTTCCAGATTCGTTATATTTTCCTTCTCAACCTCTTTGATTTTTGCACTCAAAGCTTCAATCTGGACATTAAGTTCTTCAATTTCAGCCGTTCTTGAAAGGAATCCTGAATTCTTTCCAATGCTACCTCCGCTCATTGAACCACCTGGCTGCATTACCTCACCCTCAAGGGTTACAATCTTAATTTTGTGGTCACTCTTTGCTGCCATTTTGATTGCATTGTCAATGTTGTCAACCACAACCGTGCCACCAAGAACACTTCCCACCACGGATTCATATTTTTTGTCATACTCAACGATGTCCTGTGCAATGGCAATATATCCATTCAAATTCTTCACAGCAGAAATATCTATATTCCGCACTTTTGCTGTGGAAATGGGCATAAATGTGGCTCTGCCAAGTTTGTTTTCCTTCAGGTAATTAATAGCAAGTTTTGCATCCTGCTCGGTTTCGGTTACGATATTCTGATTCACAGACAAAAGCGCCACTTCAATTGCCGTTATATACTTTTTTTCGGTTGTAACTAATTTTGAAATCGGTCCATAAATCTTTGCAGTCTTCAGCTTTCCGCTTTTATGTTCAGACATCACAGCCTTGACACTCTTGCCGTATCCTTCAAAATCATTTTCCATATCCTCAAGGGCAATCTTGCGTGAAGTTTTCTGGCTTTGTTCTGCCAACATCAGATTTTTCTTTTCTGCTAATTCATCTCCTTTTGCCTGACAATCTTTCAGTTTAAGTTCCGCTTCTTCTCCCGCTGCCTTTAATTCCTGAAACTCTTTTGTCAGCACATCTAGCCGTTTTTCAATACTTTTGGAATTCTCAATAATACGGTTATAATCATCCTTATATCGTAAAAGCTCATCTTCAACATTTTTACGCTCACGATTAAAGTTATCCGTGAGTATATTATAGTTTTCAATCTTGCTTTTAATTCCGCTGATTTCCGATGACTTTTCAATTATCTCACTTTTGAGGTTTTCAATATTTTCATTATTCCCCTCAAAAATAACACTTATTTTCTCATATTCCTCTTCAGCATCAGAAATTTTCTTTGAGAGCTCATCACGTTTTTTGTTTAGCTCATCAAAGGTTTTCTTGTAATTCAAAATCACCTCATCAAGCTGTGCCGCCCCTCTTTCGCTCTTTTCAATTTCTTCTGTGATTCTCTGAATATTTTCTTTGCAGTATTCGATATTGGCATAAGCAAGGCTTATTTTGTTGTTTTCGTCAGCAGTTTCCTCGGATGCCGCCTTTTGGGCTTTGCGGCATTCTTCCATCTGCTCCTCATACGTATTTATAAGCTCATACATCTCCTTGGTCAGTTTTTCCTTGTCATCAACTTCCTTTTGCATAAGCTCTATGCTGTTTGAAACGCCCTCAAGACGCTTGTCGATTTCAACCAATTCTGCACGATACCTCACAATATTTGCAACAGAGACATTAACATCAACAACCTTCAGTTCTTCTCTGAGGTTAAGGTATTTTTTTGCCTTTTCGGACTGAATGCGCAAGGGTTCAAGCTGTCCCGAAAGCTCTGACATTATGTCATTGACACGGGTGAGATTTTCATTTGTCTTTTCAAGTTTCTTTTCAGCCTCATTCTTGCGATATTTATATTTGGTAATTCCGGCAGCCTCTTCAAAAATTCTTCTGCGGTCCTCTGACTTGTTGCTGAGAATTTCGTCAATTTTTCCCTGACCAATGATGGAATAGCCTTCTCTGCCCAGACCTGTGTCCATAAACAGCTCGTGAATATCCTTGAGTCGGCACGCAGCACGATTGATGAAATATTCACCCTCACCACTTCTGTATACACGTCGTGTGATAACCACCTCTTCAAAATCTATGGGTAGAATTTTTTGAGAATTATCCAGGGTAAGTGAAACTTCCGCAAATCCTTGCGGCTTTCTGACTTCAGTGCCGGCAAAAATAACATCCTCCATTCGACTTCCACGAAGTGAACGCGCACTTTGTTCACCCATAACCCATCTTATGGCATCAGAAATATTGCTCTTGCCCGAACCATTTGGTCCGACAATCGCAGTTATTCCCGGATTGAAATCAAGATATATTTTGTCGGCAAAGGACTTGAAGCCCTGAACCTCTATGCTTTTAAGATACAAAAAAACTACCTCCTCAGAATCAAAAAAACTTTGACTCCATTGTTTTCCTTATGTGTAATCGGTCGGTATATATCTCAAAAAGATAACACTCCACCACATTAATTTTATTTTATAATTATAGCATATTTTAAACTGCTTGTCTACACAAACCATCAAAAAAAGATTATGCTGAACAGCATAATCTTTTTAACCTATTTAGTCTTCTTTAAGTTCCTCAGGAATATCTTCAACCGGCTCAGATTTTCCCTTTTTCAAAATTTTCACATCTTTCGCGTCAAGGATTTTGAATGTAGGTTCCTCGGGTGTTCCGAACCTGACTTTGATGAGTCCCTTAAGAACAAAGGTTTCAGTCACATTTCCCTTTTGGCCATCGTACTCAACCAAAGAACCTTTTCCGGGAACCTTTTTGAGAAGATCCTCATATGCAGCCTGTTCATACTGAAGACAACACATAAGTCTTCCACATATTCCCGAAATTTTTGTGGGATTTAAGGAAAGTCCCTGGTCCTTTGCCATTCTGATCGAAACCGAATGAAAATCATTCAAAAATGATGAACAGCAAAGAGGTCTTCCGCAAATACTGACTGCCCCCAGAGTTTTTGCCTCGTCACGAACACCCATCTGCCTGAGTTCGATTCTTGTACGGAAAATCCCCGCCAGAGTCTTAACCAGTTCACGAAAATCAACTCGACCATCAGCGGTGAAATAAAACAAAATTTTACTTCCGTCAAAGGTGTATTCCGTGTTGATGAGCTTCATATCAAGCTTGTGCTCCTGAATTTTTTTGACAGCAATTTCAAAGGCTTCCTTTTCCTTTTCCTTGTTTTTCTCAAGCTTATCAAAATCGGCCGGTGTGGCTTTGCGAATCAAAGGTTTCAGAGGTGTGACAATTTCATTTTCTGAAACCTCTCTGTTTTTCACAGCAACAAAACCAAACTCAACCCCTCTTGATGTTTCAACAATTACGCCGTCACCTATATTCAATTTCTTTCCCTGAGGGTCAAAATAATAAACTTTACCTGTTTTAGTAAATTTAACTCCTATAACTTCTATCATGTATTGCCTCCCAAAGTTCCAAGCTCATGCACTGTGCAATCTGGGCATAGCTTATATTTTTTGCTGAATAATCCTCATATTTCAGCAAAATCTCCAACAATTTCACCGGGGTATTTGAATAAAGCTTGTCGCTGATTTGATTTATCTCATTTACTTTGTCACTATTTTTCAGTTTCACTGAATTTCCCACAGTTTTCACGCACATAATATCCCGAAAAATCCCTTTCAGCATATCAAAAAGAAGCTTTGCGCTTTCCTTGTTGTGCTTCAAAAACCTCATCAAGTCGTATATTGATTTGTTCCCTTTCCCCGAAAGAGCCGAAATATGCGACAACAATTCATCCCGCAAATTTCCGGTTTCATCAAGCTCCGCAAGTTCAATTGCCTTTCCTATGCAACCTCCGCTTAAAGTAGCAATCACTGTCATATTACCTTCAAGTTGCGGATATTCTTTTTTCATATATTCTTCCACAAGCCCCTCAGACAATGGGAAAAACTTAACAGGCACGGTTCTTGAAAGAATTGTCGGCAAAAATAAATTAGAGTTTTCTGCCAGCAAAATAATGGTGCAATATTCCGGAGGTTCTTCCAAAACCTTGAGCAAGCTGTTTTGAGCATAAACATTCATGGTATCAGCCACCGGAACAATATACACCTTGCGCTCCGACAAATAAGGCTTTATATAAATATCCTTTTTCATGTTGCGTATAGTGTCAACAAGAACATCTTTGGACTTTTTTGATGCATCATAAAGCTGATTTGTTATTATCTGCACATCAGGGTGGTTCCCCGATTCACACATCGCACAGCTTTTGCAGTCTCCACAAGGCTCGCCTGCCTCAGGTTTTTCACAAAGAAGAAGCTTGGCAAATTCTTTTGCCGTTGTAAGCCTTCCAACACCTTTTGGTCCTTCAAAAACATATGCATGTCCCACACGATTTTCAAGGTGTGCCAAGGTCAGAACTCGTCTGACCTTCTCATGTCCCTGAACTTTTGATAGTGCCATTTCAGAGCACCGCCCTTTAGAATTTGATTTTCTCGCTTATATATGCAACCAAATCATCAATCTTGACACGTTCTTGTTCCATTGTGTCACGATGACGAACAGTAACCGATGCATCCTCTTCTGAATCAAAGTCATAAGTAATGCAGAATGGTGTTCCGATTTCGTCCTGTCTGCGGTAACGCTTTCCTATGCTGCCGGCTTCATCATATTCACACATGAATTCAGAAGCAAGCTTTGAATATACTTTTCCTGCACCCTCTGCCAATTTCTTTGACAACGGAAGAACTGCTGCCTTGATGGGAGCAAGGGCCGGATGGAATCTCATAACAACACGAGAATCATTCTTCTCTGCATCAATAACTTCTTCGTCATACGCTTCAACCAGAAACGCCAAAGTCACACGGTCACAACCAAGTGATGGTTCAACGCAGTAAGGTGTGTACTTTTCGTTGGTTTCAGGGTCATTGTATTCAAGCTTTTCACCACTGTGATTGCTGTGCTGAGTGAGGTCAAAGTCTGTGCGGTCTGCAATTCCCCAGAGCTCACCCCAACCAAATGGGAACATAAATTCAATATCAGTTGTTGCATTGCTGTAATGTGAAAGTTCTTCCTGCTCATGATCACGCATTTTGATGTTTTCTTCTGCTACACCAAGTGACAAAAGCCAGTTCTTGCAGAAATTCTTCCAATATTCAAACCATTCAAGGTCTGTTCCAGGTTTGCAGAAGAATTCAAGTTCCATCTGTTCAAATTCACGGGTTCTGAAAGTGAAGTTTCCGGGTGTTATTTCATTTCTGAATGATTTACCAATCTGACCGATACCAAACGGCACTTTCTTTCTTGATGTTCTTTGAACATTTTTGAAGTTTACGAAAATACCCTGTGCTGTTTCAGGTCTCAAAAAGATTTCACTTGTGCTATCTTCGGTAACGCCCTGGAATGTCTTGAACATAAGATTGAACTTTCTGATGTCTGTGAAGTTATGTTTTCCGCAATTGGGACATTTTATGTCCTGTTCATTAATGAATTCAAGCATCTTCGCATCTGACCAGCCATCAGCAGAAATTCCAGCCGCATCTTCAATCAGCTTGTCTGCTCTGAAACGTGTTTTACATTCTTTGCAGTCCATCAACGGGTCTGAAAAACCGCCAACGTGACCTGATGCAACCCATGTCTGGGGGTTCATCAGAATTGCTGCATCAAGACCAACATTGTAAGGGCTTTCCTGAATGAATTTTTTCCACCAGGCACGCTTTACATTGTTCTTGAGTTCAACGCCCAGGGGACCATAATCCCAGGTATTTGCCAAACCACCGTATATTTCAGAGCCTGCATAGACAAAACCTCTGCCTTTGCAAAGCGCAACCACTTTTTCCATTGTTTTTTCTGTGTTTTTCATATGAATACAAAACCTTTCCTCTCACAATTTTAAAACATAATATGTCGCCGTGAGAATGCGAAATAAAAATCACACATAATTATAATTATTATACATCATTTTCTTCACAAACGCAAGCATAATTTTCTTTTTTCCGCATTTTATAGGCACAAAAAACGGACACCAAACAAAATGTTTGATATCCGTTCAAGTTTAAATATCCATAATCACCGGAAGTATCATCGGTTTTCTCTTTGTTTTCGAGAAGATAAAACCACCTAACTCATTTTTAACCTGAGCTTTGAGGCTTGCCCAATCCAATGTGTGATTAGCAAGACACTCATCCAGAACTCGTGAAACGGTTTCGCGCATACTTTCCATAAGGTCTTCAGACTCTCTGACATAAACAAAGCCTCTTGAAATTATGTCCGGACCTGCAACCACCATTTGGCTCGCCTGGTCTATCGTCATAACAACAACAATCAATCCATCCTCTGACAGATGCTTTCTGTCACGAAGGACAATGCTTCCGACATCACCCACGCCCAAGCCATCAACCAAAACTCTGCCCGACGGCACAGTCCCTGTTATCTTTGCCTCCTGCTTTGAAACCTCAAGAACGTTTCCGTTTTCCATCATGAAGATATCTTTTGAATTCATTCCCATCTGAAGTGCCAGGTCGCGATGGCGACTGAGATGTTTGAACTCGCCGTGAACCGGCATAAAATACGTGGGTTTTGCCAAAGCAAGAATAATCTTCAACTCCTCCTGGCAGGCATGGCCCGAAACGTGAACATCAGCAAGTGCTTCATAAATTACTTCAGCACCGTGTTTGAGCAGTTCATTTATTACATTTGAAATCGCCTTTTCGTTTCCCGGAATCGGGCTTGCAGAAATTATTACCAGGTCATCCGCCTCGATATTAACTTTTTTGTGTCCGGAAAATGCCATTCTGGAAAGGGCAGACATTGTTTCTCCCTGACTTCCAGTTGTGACTATAACGAGCTGTTCTTTTGAATATCTTCCGATTTCATCAAGCTTTATCAGGGTATTCTTGGGAATATCCATATATCCAAGTTCAATTGCCGCAGCAAGAACATTTTCCATGCTGCGTCCTGAAACAGCAACCTTTCTGCCGTATTTAACAGCCGCATTGATAATTTGCTGCACCCTATGTATGTTGGATGCAAAGGTTGCCACAAAAATTCTCTTGTTACAGTTTTCGAACAAATTATCGAAAGTTGCTCCCACTGTGCTTTCACTCATGGTATAGCCCTTGCGTTCAGCATTGGTGCTGTCAGACATAAGAAGAAGAACACCCTTTCTTCCCAGCTCTCCAATTCTGCCAAGGTCAATCATTTCACCATTTATCGGTGTGGTGTCAATCTTGAAATCACCTGTGTGCAGAATGGTTCCTGCAGGGGTATGGAATGCCACCGCAACCGCATCAGCAATGCTATGGTTTGAACGAATAAACTCTATTTTGAAATCACCCAAAGAGAATGTTTCTCCGGGATTTATTACATTCAGCTTTGAGGAATTCAGAATGCCATGCTCCTCAAGCTTATTTTTGAGAATTCCCAATGTCAACTTGGTTCCAAAAACCGGAACATTGAACTCTTTGAGAACATAAGGAATTGCCCCTATATGGTCCTCGTGACCATGGGTCAGAACAATACCGCGAATTCTGTTTTTGTGCTTTTGCAGATAGGTTATATCCGGTATAACCATATCAACTCCCAACATATCGTCGTCAGGAAAAGCAAGCCCGCAATCCAGAATCAACAGGTCGCTGCCATACTCGAAGACCGTCATATTTTTTCCGATCTCATGAAGACCTCCAAGTGGCGTAATCTTTATTTTTTTACTTTTTTGCACGAAATATCCTCCGTTTTTCTTAATATTTTATAAACCGCTCTGTATCAATGTTTAATTAAAAACATTCATCTGCGGTATATTATACACTAATTTGCCCTGTTTTGCAAGACTTTTGGGAATATTTACATATAGATTTTTACCTATAATAAAATAAATATTCAAATATTACAAAAATATATGATTTTATCTTTTTTTTGTTTGACAAATATAGATTTTGGGTGTATACTTAAAATATAAATGAAGACTTTCCTGTAACTGACGGTGAACATAGATAACTATGAGGAAACAGGAGAGAATATTTGTCGACCGTCTGGGCATCCTCATATTTTTGGGATGCCTTTTTATTTTGAAAGGAGAAGATATTATGGAATACAACAAAGGCTTTATTGACGGAAATTGGAGCAAAACCATTGACGTCAGAGATTTTATACAAAAAAACTACACACCATATCTCGGTGACTCTTCCTTCCTTTGCGGGGTAACAAAACGAACCGAATCTTTGCGTGCCCGTGTGGATGAACTTTTGATTGAAGAGAATAAAAATGGCGGAGTTCTGGACATTGACACCGATTGCGTTTCTTCGCTTCTCTCCCACAAACCCGGCTACATCAAAAAGGGAGAGGACATAATTCTCGGTCTTCAGACTGACAAGCCTCTGAAAAGAGCCGTTAATCCTTTTGCAGGATATCGAAATGCCGTTCAGGCTTGCGAGGCATATGGCTACAAAATCGGCGAAACTGTTGCTACAGAATTTAAGTATCGTACGACCCACAACACCGGGGTTTTCCGAGCATATACTGACACAATGAAGAAGGCGAGACACGCCGGAATTCTCACCGGTCTTCCCGATGCTTATGCACGAGGTCGAATCATAGGAGACTACCGTCGCATTGCTCTTTACGGAATGGATTATCTGATTGAGCAGCGCAAGCTTGACAAACAGAAAATAAGCGAAAGAGAAATGACAGCCGAAAACATCCAACTCATTGAAGATATTGAAAAACAACTCGAATTTATGAAACAGCTTGTTGTTATGGCAGCTGAGTATGGCTGTGATATAACCCGCCCTGCAGAAAATGCAAAAGAAGCAATTCAGTGGCTCTATTTCGGTTATCTTGGTGCTGTTAAAGAACAAAATGGTGCCGCAAACAGCATAGGCAGAATTTCAGCATTCATCGATATATTCATTCAACGCGACCTTGACGAGGGCATACTTGATGAAATTTCTGCACAGGAACTTATTGATGATTTGGTTCTCAAAATGCGCCTTGTGAGACACCTTCGCACCCCCGAATACAACGATTTGTTTGCAGGAGACCCCGTTTGGGTTACATGTTCCCTTGCAGGAGTTGGTGAAGACGGAAGACCAATGGTCACAAAAACCTGCTACAGATTTTTGCAGACTCTTTATAACCTTGGTCCAAGTGCAGAACCGAACATAACCGTGCTTTGGTCACAGTCACTTCCTGAAGAATTCAAGAAGTTCTGTGCCAAGGTATCAATTGATACAGATTCAATTCAATATGAAAATGATGATGTTATGCGAAAAGATTTTGGTGATGATTATGCCATCGCGTGCTGTGTTTCCGCTATGAAAACAGGAAAGCAGATGCAGTTCTTTGGTGCAAGATGTAATCTCGCAAAAGTTCTCCTTATGGCACTCAATGGTGGTCGTGACGAAATCTATGGCGAACAGATTGCTCCCGAGGGCAAAATCTTTGACGAGAAACCGCTCCAATATAATGAAGTTCGTGAAGCTTTCAAAAAATACGGAGCTTGGATGGCAAAGCTCTATGTCAACACAATGAACGTCATCCATTACATGCACGACAGATATGCATACGAAAGACTGATGATGTCTCTCCACGATGCCGAGCCCGAACGCCTTATGGCCTTCGGAATCAGCGGTCTCAGTGTTCTCGCTGACAGTCTCAGTGCAATTATGCACGCAAAGGTAACACCAATCAAGGATGAACGTGGAATAATCGTTGATTTCAAAATCGAGGGTGACTTCCCCAAATATGGAAACGATGATGACAGAGTTGATAGTATTGCAAAATGGATTACAGAATTCTTCTATGGTGAGCTTTGCAAAACAAAGACATACAGAAACGCAATTCACACTCTTTCAATCCTGACAATAACCTCAAATGTTGTATACGGAAAGAAAACAGGCGCAACTCCAGACGGAAGAAAAGCTGGTGTTCCCTTTGCGCCGGGAGCAAATCCAATGCACGGCAGAGATGCAGACGGAGCATTGGCTTCCCTCAACTCTGTTGCAAAGCTGAACTATGAATGCTGTCAGGACGGCATTTCAAACACCTTCTCAATAACACCCGACACACTGGGCAGCGATGAAGAAGACAGAGTTGCAAAGCTGGTGGATATTCTTGATGGTTACTTCGGACAGAATGCTCATCACCTGAATGTCAACGTTCTGAATCGTCAGAAGCTTATTGACGCAATGAATGACCCCACACTCTATCCGTCACTTACCATTCGTGTAAGCGGTTATGCTGTGAACTTCAACAAGCTCACCCGAGACAAACAGCTTGAGGTAATCTCAAGAACCTTCCACGAAAAAATGTAAAAGGTGATTGGCGATGAAAGGATATATCCATTCTTTTGAAAGTCTTGCAGCACTCGATGGCGAAGGTCTCCGCTGTGCTGTGTTTATGCAAAAATGCCATCTTCGATGTGCTTATTGCCACAATCCTGACACCTGGACAGAGGGTGGACAAGAAGTTGAAACAGACGAGCTTGTGAAAAAGATTTTGAGATACAAGCCATACTTCAAGGAAACGGGCGGTGTCACCTTTTCAGGTGGCGAGCCTCTCCTCCAGGCAGAGTTTCTGAAAGATGTGGTTTCGAAGCTTTCTGCTTTAAAAATCAATTATGCCATTGACACCTCAGGCTCTGTTCCTCTGTCAGACACTGTCAGATTCATTCTCAGCAACGCACAGCTCATCATTCTTGATTTGAAGTTCTGGGATGACGAAAGCTATCGCAAATATACCGGTCAAAGCATAACAAGAACTCTCGAATTGCTGAAATTTCTGGACTCTATCAACAAAAGGGTGTGGCTTCGCACAGTTATTGTTCCAGGCATAAACGACAATGAAGCTGTGCTTGAAAACTACCTGAAGCTAATCTGTGATATTAAATGCGTTGAAAAATATGAACTTCTGGGCTTTCACACAATGGGTTTTTATAAGTACGAAAACTTAAATATCAAAAATCCTTTAGCAGACACCGAACCACTTTCAAAAGACACTTTGAATACCTTGCAGACATTTGTAAATGAAAAACTTCAAAAGAAATGAAAAAATCCCCGCTTTTCAAAAAGCGGGGATTTTAATATGTTTTTAAGCATTGTAATCCACATATCTTGCAAGGACATACAGATAATCCGACAAACGATTGATATACATTATCGCTTTTTTATCGGCACCATATATCTGTTTCACCTTGCAAAAACGTCTTTCAACTCTGCGGGCAACAGCTCTTGCAACATCTATGCGGGCTGATGCCTCACTGCCACCATACAAAACAAACTTATGTTCTCTGGGGAAAAGACTCTCTGTCTTGTCTATCTTTTGCTCCAGAGCATCTATCATTTCATCGCTAACTCTGTAATTTGCATTTGACGAGTCGGCAATTCCTGACATAATCTTCATCAAATCTTTTTGGATGGTTTCTATGTTCTCTGTACCTTTTTCACACATAAGAACCTTAACAAGCCCCAACTGACTGTTAAGCTCATCTATATTACCCATAAGCTCGACTCTCTCATCAAACTTGGGAACACGCGCATTATTAAGCAACGAAGTTGTTCCGTTGTCGCCTGTCTTTGTGTAAATTCCCATAACAGATAATCCTTTCTACTTAAATGCTTGTTTTTTTATTGCTCTTGCACTGTTTGCACCAATCATCCTGCTTTGTTCAGGTGTTGGATATTCATATTCTTCCACATTCTTGCCATACCTCACTCCGCGAATCTGGAGTGCCACCAACTGCCCTGAAATTCCCACACCGGAGCCAAGCATTGAATCATTTGCAGCATCAAAAGCAAGCCTGCTCGGTTCAACTTCACTTCGCTCTATTATTTCATAGAACACGCCTTCTTCTTCTATCCCGGAGTATACTTCACGAAGCAACTCTTTGTCGGGATTATTAACATATATATAAATAGAAGGTCTGCTCGCTATCATTTTCTTAACTTCCTTTTAATATTATTTTCTGTAGGAAAGCACCAAGCCTGTAGCAACTGCGTTTCTCGGGCCTTCACTTCCGCGAATGTTACCTCTGCCACAAACTATCATATACTTTGCAAATTCTTCCATCAGCATTTCCGGAATTTCAAAATCCATCGCTGAACCGCCAACCAACACAACATTGGAAATTTTCTTCAAATTGTGTTGCGGAGCAACCTCTTCCAAAGCGCGTATAGCATTGGTTATAAACACCTTTTGCTTAACCTCGCGACGAACCTGAACAATTTTTTCCATAGGAATGTCTTCTTCAATCCGAATCAATCCATTTTCAGTCAGAAGAACAACTCTGCCATAAAATCTCGGGTCAATCGAATCCTCCACAAATGTAATCTGACCATTTTCCATACGCATATGGAAAAGGCTTTCCACTTTTGCCAGGGGATATTTCTTGATTTGTTCTGCAATATGTCTGTCACCAAGGCCAAGTTCGGTTTGTATCAACATAGAAACAAGCTCGCCCGCTCCTGCCTTGTGAGTAATTTCAATTTCACCATTTTCTGTGACAACAGCCGCATCGGTTGAGCCGCCACCCATATCAACAATAGCAAGGGGAAGCTTTGTGCCAGGAGTTGTGAGTGCACCCAGACTTGCCATAACAGCCTCAACACCCGCAACAACAACACTCACATTCAAATCTTCCTGCAGCTTTTGAGCGATTTTCTGCATCGGAAGCTGTTGGGTTTTCACCATTGCTGCAACACCCACAGCCTTCTCAAGACAAGTTTCTCCTGCCAATGCACCTGATATCAAAACGGGAGCCATTGTGTCAACAGCGAGAATATCCGTGATACGCACCTGTTCTTCGGTTCCGTCTACCTGTTTCATACCACTGCGGATTTTTTCAAACATATTTCCAATATTGGTTCCGGTCTGTCCCAGAATATCCTGAATGTTCCCGGCTTTTTTTACCGCATCCATTATCTTCTCGGCGCCTTCATCGATGTTCACATTTCCACCGTATTCAGCTTTCAAATATATATCTCCGGCAGGAAGTACATTTTCCTGAACATTTCCTCCGGCAGTTTTTAGCACCACAGCACTTCTTTTTCCTATAAGGCTCTTTGCAATTGGTGTTATCATTCGTGTTTCTTCTGCATTCAGTCCAAGCAAAGTTGCTATTCCATATGGATTTGAAAGCATTCTGATCGTCTGACCGGGAACTGCAACTTCAATAGCCGCAAGAACACCGCCCGGAAGTTTATCAATTCGTGCCACTTCATCCACAATAGGGATTTTCTTTGTCAATCTGTTTTCAACCAAAACAGCCTCATCGGCCTGAAGAATAACACCAACTATATCAATCTTTTTCGAAATTTCATTTATAACTTCCGCCACTGCTTCATAAGGATATTCTTTCGGCACAGCAAGAATATACGGCTTTCCCTCCTGCACATTTGAAACATCATTAAGGAGCAGCACCTCTCCCACAGCCTGACCAAAGCCTGCAGGGGTGGATGGGTTGTGACCTATCATTGAAGAGTCCGTAATAATCGTTTCAGTGAGCGTTTCCATGGCAGTGTCGCCAATAACCGGCGCTGCCTCATTTAATCTGATTAAATCAAGGTCGGATATTTCCTTGCCGATTTTGCTCATAGCTTCTTTGAGAGCTGATTTTATTGCGTGTGTATTCTCGATAGTTCCTTTTGTTCCCGTTGTCGGGCAAGAAGTGCTCGCCAAAAAGACCACCTTGTTGTCCAAGGCAATCTGACCGATGCATACTTCAGTTGTGGAATTACCAATATCTACACCCGCAACATACATTAAAGCAAAATTCCTCTCTTTTCATACACTTCTGCTGCTTCTAAAACAAGCTTTGCACAGTTCTTTGCATCATACTTTTCAACAAGCTCTTTTGCCATCATCACAAGTTCCAGTTTGGTAGAACGATTTGGGCGAAGCTTGTCATACATTTTCAAAATAACGTCATCCGGAACGTCAACAAGTTCTGCAGCTCTTTCAAAGTTCTTTTCCATCGGAGCATTGCCGTTTTCTTTGGCAACCTGCCCCTGAGCCTTCAGAGTTTCTTTTGAAATCTTTATATCATTTGAAGAAACATGACCCTTCATCACTTCATCCAAAGTAATGTCAGTCAGTTTCTTACCTGTTTTTGAAGTTATACTATCCTTATGATGTACTCCCAATGGGTATTGCATTGTTATTTCCCCTCCCATTCGATTATTCCTACCTCAGGATCCAACTGCTCTGTTTCTGCAATATGCATCAGAGCAGCCTTAACCTGATATTTAGGTCTTGACATAGGATCATTTGTGCACGGAATCGGCACAACCTGCTCACCCTTAACATACTTGGCTGCATTCTTTCCTATCTGTCTGTATGTTTCCAATGTCATAAGCGGTGCCTGTGGGAACAATTCAAGGTTGGAAAGCGGATACAAATCCTTCTGATGAATTACTGTTGTACCCTTTGACTGAATTCCAACACCAATTCCCGAACCCGAAAGCTTTGCAGCTTCCAAAGCCATAAAGCACACATCTGAGGTATCAAGAATTTTCACAATCCGGGCAACCATACCTTCTTCTTCAATACCAGCCTTTACATTTCTCAAAACATCGTCCAAAGAAAGGTCACAAATTGTTCTCTTGATTTCTCTCTGGAATGCTGCGCCCACACCAACAACTATTTCTTTGGGGTTTGTTCCCTTGCTAGCTTTTGGATATGAAGAATAATCCGACTTGACTTCGTTTATTCTGTCACGCCCTGCCATTATTGGTGTGTTTGACGGAGCCTGACCTGCTTTTCTTTCTTCAACAAGTTTCAGCTCACTTGCAACTATTTCTGTAATTTTCTTTATTAATTCTTCACTATATTGCATAACGTTTTCTCCTTATATATCCTGAGGATTGATAATATGAGGAATTCTTTTAATTTCTTCCCATCGGCTGCCTTCCACACGGTATCCCGTACCGGGGCCCATATAGTCATTCGGTGTGTTTACACCTGATAAAACATTAAAGTCTTTATCTAAAATTGCAGATGTTTGCATATAGTCACCTACAACTCTCTGTTTCAGCATACTCAAAACATTATCAGCAATATCCTCAAATCCGGATTCTGCAAGTGCCTTAACAACATCAACACCTGTGATGCCACGTTTCAGCACATCTTCTGCCGCCATAAGGTCTGCAGTTACATCTCTTGCCGGAGTGTCCTTGCTTCCGTGTGCATAAGTAACTTTTTCAACCTGTTCGTCAGTAACAGGAGACAATCCCAGGTTTCTGAACACTGCCTGAACAGCTCTTGCCGCTTTGTTTCTGACACGGATTACTTCTTCTTCTGTAACCGGTCTGAGACCACCATCCACCTGCATATCTCTCTGCAGAACATTGTAGTCATCAAAATCTTCAGCATCAAAGTTTGAACCCGCAAACATATTGTCATAGTTTGGTTCAGCCGCATAGCCTGAGAAAATAAAGTCTGTACCGGGCAAGAATTGCAGCATTGTTCTTGCAGTTCTTCTCATGTCAGAATTTGAAAAACTCTGGTCGTTTGAAGATGCACACTCAAGTCCCAACAAAGCTGCAACCAGGTTTTCTGCGATAACTTCACGAATACCGGCAGGAACAGCACCGGGAACACCAATACAGCTTACAGAACCATTTTGAATACCCTGGCTTCCCGCACCCTTTGTCACGTACAAGCATCTGCACTCTAAGTAAAGCATTGATTTTTTCTCACTGCTGCCCATCAAAACTTCTGAGCCTGCACCTGATGTAAATCTGACTTTCAAACCTCTTGAAGCATAAGCCGAATTCAAAAACGCCTTTGAATAAGGAGTATCGTCACCATCAACAAACACATTCTCCGTTCCATAAACAGACAATGTTTCAGCATATGTGGTAAGACCTCTGATACCAAGTTCCAGTTCTGTTGCTTCTTCAGCAGAACACTGTGTCAAAACGCCGGGTCTTCCAACCTGTGAACCAATCAGCAAAGCAATCGCACTGAGCGGTGCATATCTTGCAACACCCATGGTTGTTTCTTCTTCTGCAAAACCACGATAAGCGCCTTCAGCACCGTCTGCAGCCAATTGAACGGGGTCATCTTTGAGGTTTGTTATGTGAGCCTGATTTCCCGGGATTTTTCTTGCACGAAGTTTTTGCATACCCATCATAAGCTCAACAACATTGAGGTAATTCATAACCTCCACCATTTTGGCAGGAGTGATACCCGAAACAACCTCAACAACTTCTTTTCTTGACACATTGATGTCAACAATCATTTTGGCAATAGTCAAAGACGGAACAGCCATAGACTGTTCTGTTCTTTCGATGTCTATAGCATAATCCGCAATAAACTGGTCGATGAAATCAAATTCACTTCGCTGTTTTCCATCAAGCTCTGTTATTTGTCCATTCTCAACCTTAATAGATGGCTTTGGATCATATGGGCTACTCATAGCCACAAATCCCATTTCCGGCCATTCATTGATATAACCGTCAAGGTTGACAGGTCTTTTATCCAGTGTCTCTATGCGCTTTGATCTTTTCATACTTGTAATTCTCCTAACAAATAACAAATATTCTGAATTTAAAGATATCAAAATACCTTCAAAAACCACTCAATTTTACAAAATATTACAAATCTGCTACATACTATTATAGCACTCTACCATTATAACCTATTTAGTTACATTAGTCAATATTTTTCTTTAATTTTGTTTGATTTTTTTGTTTTATATTTGTTTTTCTTTTGTTTTCGAAATTTAAGTGGTTTTAAAGCCCGCATCAAAATTTCAACAAATAACATTCCTCTTCAACGTTTCGAGCCTTTGGTGAGCAATTTTTGTCATTAGGCTATGTAAAAAGGCACTCATGTGCGAGTGCCTTTCTGATGTTTAGTTTCCTCCGGGTCCATCTTTCCTCTCACGGGTATCGTGAACGTCAATTTTGCCCTTTATTTTCCCTGCGTCAGTAAGTTCCTTTGAACTTTTGTCATTATTCTTTTTAATATCTTTCTCTTCCATTTACATTTCTCCTTTCACTTTTAGCTCGTCCCATACTGTTTTTTATTCAAATGATGGTTTTTTCCCCTCCACTTCTGAAAACGGAGAGTTGTTTGATGATGGCTCTGACATGCTGAAATACATTTTTGCCGCCTTTGTTGTTCCGAAATCCCTGTTTGACCCTGTATTCTGCACCTTGTTGAACGCCTCTCTGAACATGGCATTATGGGCTTCTTCACGATTTAACAGAAAATCAATAGTTTCTCTTACCTTCTTGTCGTCAATCTGTCTGTAAAGATATTCATATACAACCTTTGCTCTCTGTTCAGATGCAATATTAGAAAGCAAGTCTGCACACAAATCCCCGGTAACAGTTACATAATCCGCTGTCCACGAATATCCTGACGCATTAATAAGCCCTGGATTAAGCCCAAGCAAAACATGTGTCTGTATTTCACCATTTGGCACTTTTGTCGCATCAACATCGTGTCCGTTAAGCAAGTTTATGGTTTGAGAAATCATCTCAAGATGGCTCAGTTCCTCTGCAGCAATATCCAAAAACAAATCTTTTATTTCAGGGTCTTTTATCCTGAAGCTCTGCGACATATACTGCATTGCCGCCTTAAGCTCTCCATTTCCTCCCCCAAGCTGTTCCTGCAAAAGTGCAGCATACTGTGGATTTGGCTTTTCAATTTCTACCGGTTGCATAAACAATTTTTCGTGTTTAAACATACAAGCACCTCTCTTTTTTAGAATATGTAGGTATTGTTTCCAAATTTATACGAAATTATCCTGTTTTTGCTACACAAAAAAACAGCTGTGACAGATTATGTCACAGCTGTTTTACTTTAGTTTTTCAATCAATCACGGTCATCATACATTTTCATAGCCTCGCATATATCTTCAAAGCTATTGCACTTTCCGTTTTTAACATAAAGATATGATGTGGTCATACCGCTTATGAGACAACTCTTTATGTCAAGGCCCGACAAAAGTCCTGCACAGAACCCGGAGTTAAAGTTGTCGCCACCGCCTGTTGTCTTTTTGGGCTTTTCGCACAAAATACCCTGAACCTCTATCTCACCGCCGTCAAACACTGCAGCCGAGCTGTCAACGGGATGAATTATAACAGTGCCGATTCCTGAATACTCTTTAATCGCCCTTGCAACAGGGATAGAACCTTCATACTCACCCTCACACAAAATCGAGTGCATAACCAAAGCTTCTGATTTATTAAGTCCAAGATATGTATCTGCATACTGACTGTAAGAGCCAAACAACTTAAGAGCCGCCTTTATTTCTTCCGGCTGACGCTTAGCACAATCAGCAATATCAATATATACTTTTCTGTCTTTTTTGCTGAGTCTTGGCATTACTGTTTCAAGGAACTTTTCATATATCTCATGAAAATGTATCATATAGCTCCAGTTCACCAGTGTGATAATGTCCGCATCATCAAAAATTTCCACCATCTCATCAACACTAACGCGACTAATCAAATCATTCCAGCGGAACCGGCTTATTTCTTTGATATTGCTGAGCATTACCTTGCCGTCTTCAAATTCAAACACATAGTCATATCCCGGTTCACCAACCGAAATAAGCTTGCAATTGGGATTAAGGTCAAATACCGGGAGCTTTTCCGGGTAACCCATTGTTCCAACACAGGTACAATTCACTCCCATATTCGCAAGACCATTTGCATAATGCGGACCACAACCACCAAAATCAATGCTCGCAAAATCAAGTTCTATATTTCCGCTTCTTCCTGCAAGGCTTGTTATTTTTTCACCAAATTTATCAATCGTTGAAAAATAAGTACAATCTTGTTCATCAACACGTGTTTTTATTGGTCTTATAACATAATCAACAAATCCGTCAAAACCAATAGAAACTTTTTTACTCTGCAAAATATCTTTTTTCTCTGCAAATTGTTTAGAATACTTCATCATTTACCTCCGGCAGTCTCTCGTTTTTATATATAAATCTATTCTCTAATATTAACCCTATTTTATCCTTATGTCAAGTTAGGAACAAAAAATATTGTTTTTTTATCCATTCAACAAAAAGACACTCATACTTTTCCGCAAAACGGTTCCGCTTCATCCGTAATACCCACAATATAATCAAGGCTTACATTATAAAACTCTGCAAGCGCAACAACAAGTTTAAGAGGTATTTCCCTTTCTCCTCTTTCATATTTTGAATATAACGACTGGTCGCACATCAGATACTTTGCAACCGTTTTCTGAGTCAAATCATTATCTTCTCTCAAATCTCGTATTCTCAAATTCATAACCATATTATCACCAATAAAATTATATAGCATTCTGAATATTTTTCTTGACTTTATGGACATATTGTCCTATAATGTTATTAACGTACAGTAGACATATTTTCCAAAATATGTTATAATACTGTAAAATACATTGAGGAGGAAAAACGATGAAAAAAACTTTAATTGCAATACTTATCTTATCAACTCTTTTTTCTGTATTCTCGCTTACGGTCTTTGCAGCGGACACCGTCAGTACAAACTATGGATACATCAATGATTTTCAAGAGCAGGAAGCCGAATTTGGTTCATCCTCTCAAACCGTTGTTGCGGTTCAGATGTTTGACAGTAATGGAACTGAACTTATATACAACTGTGCTCCAACCATAAAAATTAACAATATCACATACACGGGAACGGAATTGGTTCTCATGGCTTTGTCAAAAAACGCATACGCAGACTTTGTATTGAACGAAGACGAAGAAATCGTAAGTATTAACTATTCCTCCGTTTTTCCAGAGGATCGCAAAGTAAATGCAACCCTGAAAAAAGTGTCTTATATTAACAAATACATAACTGCGGATTTACATTTTAATTATATTCAAACTGATTGTGTTGTATTGATGGCAGTATATGATGCCAACGACAAGCTGATAAATGCTACATGGAAGTCAGCCTCAACAACGGATACTGATTTTTCCATAAATCTTTATGGCTTTTCAAATGACCAGGACTACATTGGTTACACTGCAAAGCTTTTCTTCTGGGATAGTTTTCAAAGCCTTAAACCCCTTAATGTTGTTTTGAGCCAAACAATTGTGCCCAACGAAGACGGAACACTGTATGGATATGTTCTCAGCAGCAATTCAAGACCTGCTGATTTCGGGGAGTCTGGCCACATCGTTCAACTTCAGCTTTTAACACAGAATGGCATTGAAGCTGTAGATTTGAAAGCTAACACAACAATCAATCTTTCTGACGGCTCAACCACTTACCTCTATTCCAATGAATGGACAAACGATAATTCAGGAACAAATTTCAAAGCAATATCTGACGAAGTTTTAGGAAAGGTTATCCAATTCAGCAAAAATTCTATAGGATGTATATATAATATAACTTGTGCTGATTACAATTCTAGATTTAGAGAAACATCCCGTCTTCCCCTTGCTGAAACATACAAATATGATGCAAACAACCTATTGTTCCAGGAATACGGATATATTGATCCTGAAGCTCTTATTCTTTTCGTAAGTAACGATCAGTCAGAATGCAAATCAGGCACGGTTGACGATTTAAAAAACGGCTATTCGTATCAGATAATGTCATCATACATTAACGGTTCAGCAATGGATAATACGATTATTGTCCTCTATGCTTCTGTAGAAATACCAAACGAAGAAGAACCTTTACCCGAAGAAATTGCACCCTCAAACCTTGCAGTTATTACAGAAATTGGCAATACGTCCAATGAAAACGGGGAAAACATCTGGGCTGTTTCCTATATGATAAACGGCGAAGTGGTTCCGGCTTCTACAACACCCGAGGTTGCTAAAGGCACAATGCCAACAATAGGTGATTTGGTAAAGACTGAAACAGATGTTAGTGGTATAATAACCAAAATAGTAACCGTCTGGGATTTTGCCGAAGGTATCAGAGTTACAAATGTTACCAACTTTGATGGAACAGAAAAAGATTATGCACTCCCCGTTGCAAATGCAGAGCTTATTGCCGCAAATAGCATTGGAGGCGAAGCGTACTATGGCGGTTATGTAACAGATTTTTACAAAGCTTCAAAAATAATGGTTGTTGGTGGCAAAGAATTTAAACTTTCAAGCGCCAAAAATATCTATGTTGTAGACACCAGCAGACAAAGGATTTCAATTGACTACGGCTCAACTGGTGATTTTGGGTATAATCAGATGCTTTACTCTGGTGCAAACACCGTTGATGTTTATGACAGCGATGGTCGTATTGTATTTGAAGACCTTGAAACCTCAACCGCACAAAAATATGCCGACCATGTATATGTAAGACTGTATGAAGACCGCCCCGTTGATGTGTTTATCGTCAAGGGAGCTGACCTTTCATTTGAATAATATATAGAAAAACCAAACGCGAAGTTCTTTCCGAACTTCGCGTTTTATTATGCGTAAAAAAAGAAGAGTTACTAAAAAATAAGGCTGTGACGAAGTTGTCACAGCCGTTTTGCTTTTCTATGATTAAGGCATAAGAACCGTGTCTTTGTCTTGCCTATCTTCCAACAAACATCTGAGTCCAGTAGTTTCCGTCTGCAACATATCCAACGCCGATTGTGTTGTATGATGCATTTAAAATGTTTGCTCTGTGTCCTGCCGAATTCATCCAGCCGTTAACAACAGCCTGAGGAGTTGCCTGCCCTCTGGCAATATTCTCGCCGGCAGTTTTGTATGATATGCCAAAACTCTTCATCATATCAAAAGGCGAGCCATAAACAGGACTTGTGTGAGAAAAATAGTTATTATCTTTCATATCCTGGGACTTGATTCTTGCAACACGGCTCAATTCTTCGTCCGCTACAAGTTCGCCAAGGCCGTTTGAAACTCGTATTTCATTTACAAGTCTTATAACTTCTTTCTCATATTCATTCATATTTGAATCTGTTGACGGAGTATCATTGTCCTCTGCGGGAGGTGTAACACCTACATCTCCTGACGGAGTATCATTGTCCTCTGCGGGAGGTGTAACACCTACATCCCCTGATGGAGTATCATTATCCTCTGCGGGAGGTGTAACGCCTGTATCTCCTGATGGAGTGTCATTATCCTGTTCAGGGCAAGTAACACCCTGAATAATACTGTTTAGCAAATCATCACATGGGAGATTGCCGACTCCTGCCTCACCCTTAACAACAACTGCACATATACCATTACCCACGGTAACCTTATCAACTGTAAAAGCCGAAGCAACTGTCTGGAGCATAGCTACTGACATTGCTACAATAACTGACTTTGAAATAAACTTCTTCATATCTTTCCTCCTAATTTTTATTTTGCGTCTTCTTGACACATCATTATAATCATAACATATTAGTTTACATAATTCAAATGTAATTGTTGGGAGTATAGGATATTAAATCATCAAAGTATAATTTTTTGTATTATGGGAACGCAAGGGGATAGTGCAAGAAAACCGTCCCCTCGATTGAGGGGACGGTTCTCCCGATTGATTTTTCACACTTTCCCGGGCGCTGGAACGTTAAGCCAACAGTTCGGTGGAACTTAGGGCTCCCAAAAAATAAGGCTATGCCGAGACTTTTTGGGAAGAGGAGCAGTCGCTGAAAAGAACGAATGTTTGCAAAGCAAACAGAGTCAAGAAGCGAACTGCGACGAAGTGCAAGTTTGCAAAAACCGAGAGGTTTTTGGAATAAAAAAGAAAATCTTTGATTTTCTATACATAAAAAAGAACCCCTCAAGTATCAAGCGCTTATCAAGAAAACTCCGCAAGGAGTTTTTTCTTTAACATTTAGCGCTGATGATACAATTTATTAGTGGGCAACCGCATATGCACAAAAAAAAGAGATACCCTAATGGATATCTCTTGTGTTCCGGCGTCACGCCGTAAAAAACAATCCTGTGAATTGTTTTTAGGCGGGATTGAGATGCGACAGCATCGGCAATAAAAGAAATTCCTTTGGAATTTCAACACAAGCGTAGCACGGAATTTGCAAAGAAAAAACGGATATCCATTGGATACCCGTTTTGCAAATTCCGGCCACGTCCTACTTTCCCAGGCGGTTGCCCACCAAGTATCATCAGCGCTAAAGAGCTTAACTACTGTGTTCGGGATGGGAACAGGTGTGACCTCTTTGCTATTGCCACCGAATATATGTCATACACCTTGCGGTGCATTGACTCATATGTGTGTGTCATGAAAAACTGAACGAAGAAGTTTCAGTGTTCTGTTCTTTATCTATGGCTTACTCCATAATTGTTTAGGTCAAGCCCTCGACCTATTAGTATCGGTCAGCTAAATACGTTACCGCACTTACACCTCCGACCTATCAACCACATAGTCTACGTGGGGTCTTACTAGCTTACGCTATGGGAAATCTTATCTTAGGGTGGACTTCA
>JAZRNM010000013.1:0-11240 GCA_045648205.1 Clostridia bacterium | reverse complement strand
TTTACAATGGCTTGTACTGAAATTCCTGGACTACACAGCTAAAATATAGTATAATGAATATCGATAGTTAAGGTTCCTTCCGGTGCAAGCCATTAGGAAGGAGTTAATTATGAATATAGAGAAAGGTAAAAAGAACAAACGTTTCGACAGTAACAGAAGAGTGCTTCGCAAGGGTGAATCGCAAAGAAAGAACGGAACATACGATTACAGATGGGTTGGCCCTGACGGAGTAAGGCATGCTGTATATGCACCCACTCTGGAAGAACTCAGAGAACTTGAAAAAGAAATTGTGATTGACGAACACGATGGAATTAAAACCGAAACAAAGAAACTGACGGTTAACAATGTGTTTGATACATGGTGCGACTTAAAAAGAGGTCTGAAAGATAACACATTAAAAAACTATCTATATATGTATAACAACTATGTCAGAGACAGTTTCGGCAAGAATAGGATTGCGGATGTAAAGAAATCGGATGTGAAAAGGTTTTATAACACCTTAGCTGACGAAAGAATGTTATCCATATCTACCATTGATACTGTTCACAATGTATTGCATCAGCTATTTGACTTGGCGGTAGATGATAACTGCATACGCACAAATCCCACTGACAAGATGCTCAAAGAACTGAAACAAGCTCACGATTTTGAAATCAAGGAGCGAAAAGCATTAACGGCAGATGAACAAAGATTATTTCTGGACTTCCTGAAAAGAACACCACGGTATAATCATTGGTATCCGCTATTTGCTGTAATGTTCGGTAGTGGTATGCGAATTGGCGAAGTGTCAGGCCTCAGATGGTGCGACATTGACTTGGAAGAAGGCATTATTGATGTCAACCACACTCTCGTTTACTACAGCACAGGTAAAGGCAAGAAATGTAAGTTTGCAATCAACACACCAAAGACGAAAAAGGGATACCGCAAAATTCCGATGATGGACTTTGTAAAGGAAGCATTCCTCCTTGAAAAAGCTAATCAGGACGAAACAGGTGTTAATTGTCAGGTAACCATTGATTGCTACACAGATTTCATATTTGTCAACCGCTTTGGCAGTGTTCAACATTATGGAACTGTCAACAAAGCAATCCGCAGGATTGTCCGTGACTACAACGATGAAGCTTTGTTGAAAGAAGAAAATCCTGTTTTAATACCCAACTTCAGTTGTCATAACCTTCGGCACACATTCGCCACGAGACTGTGTGAAGCAGATATAAATCTATCGGTGATACAAAATGTCATGGGACATAAGGAAATCAAGACAACATTAGAGATTTATACCCATGTAACTGAAGCGAAAAAGCGTCAGGAAGTCAATGCATTAGAAACTAGATTTGCATGGACATAAAATGCAACCTTACGCCATTTACGCCATAACTTACGCCAAGTGGAGCACAAGTTGTGGAGAGTTATGAAGACTTGCGCAAAGAACAAAGAGAAAGCAACGGCTTGACAAAAGGGTTATGAAGACTTATAATAAGTTATGTAAATGTAGAACTTGAAATCCCAACAATGAAGCCACTCGATAAATAGAAAGTAAGTGATGGGCAATACCTTTTGGTATTGCCCTCTTTTTTGTGAAAAAGGCAAAAACTAATGATAGTCTCCATTCGTGAGCTACATCTTTATAAGGAGAAAGAAAAATGGACATAAAAGCAATAGACATTCATTCACATTTTAATCACGGAGTGGTGGGTGACACCACAACGGATGAAACAAGAAGGGTTGATATTGAACACCTTGAGAAGGTGCAGAAAGCAGCAAATATAGAAATGGCATTTTGCTCAACCTTTTCATCTGTATTGATTACCAACAGGATTGCCCAAGAGAATGATTATTTGTTCGAATATGCACAAAGTATAGATTGGCTTTGGCAATGGGTGGTGATTGACCCGAGAATAGAGAAAACCTTTGAACAGGCACGAAAGATGCTGAAACATGGGAAATGTGTGGGAATAAAATTACATCCGCTTTGTCACAAATATTCCCTTGAAGAATATGCAGACAAGTTATTTTCTTTTGCGTCAGAATTTGGGGCAATCGTTCAGATTCATCCCGAAAAACCTGCGGATTACATTGTGCCTATTGCGGACAAATATCCTGATGTTAAGTTTATTATGGCACACCTTGGTGATGTCAACTATGTCAATGCGATTGAATGGGCAAGGCATGGAAATGTATATACTGATACATCTGGCATCGCAAGCTCAAAAAATAATATGGTTGAGTATGCGGTAGAGCGTGTCGGCTCGGAAAGAATTCTTTTTGGGACAGATACATATGCTGCAGGATTTCAACGTGGAAGAATTGAATATGCACTTATTACAGACAAGGACAAGGAAAATATTCTCCGAAATAATGCAATAAGGCTTTTTGGCGAACTTAACCCGTTTGTTGACTTGGGCAAAACTCTTTAAAAAGGCAAAGTATTTGTAAAATATTGACAACAAACAGAGCGAAGGGTGTGCTTTTTATACAAAAAAAGTACAATAGAGCACCCTAAGAGTTTGATTGAGACCTTTCCTTATGTAGAAAAATGTGTTATTATTGTTATAGATTATTACAAGATAGGTGGGAACATTATGAATGTGACAAAAACAGAAACGAAGAAAGGAAGCATAAAGGGCCCGGGCTTTATAGAGAACATAAAACGGTATAAGAGTGTTTATCTTCTCATATTGCCTGCGGTGCTGTTTATGTTTGTTTTCAACTATTTACCCTTTGGAGGCATAGTGATAGCATTCAAGGACTTTGACATCATAAAAGGAATTTCAGGAAGCCCCTGGGTTGGATTTGACAATTTCATTAATGTGTTCACCCAGAAAGAGCTTCTCGGCGCGATATACAACACATTGATATATGGTTTGGTTATAGTGTTTGGTTCATTTCCGTTTCCTATCATATTGGCGTTGCTTTTCAATGAGCTTCGCAACATGAGATTCAAGAAAACGGTTCAGACTATTACATATATGCCGTACTTCCTTTCATGGATATCGGTAGTAGGCTTGTTCTACACCTTGTTTGGAACAGAGGGTGTGTTTAACACAATAATGGCAAAGATAGCTGGAGAAGGCTATGAAGCAAAGAACATATTGCTTGATGAAAAATACTTCCTTCCAATCATCTTCTTGTCACACCTTTGGAAGAGCATAGGCTGGAATTCAATCTTGTTCCTAGCTGCAATCACGGGAATAGACCCATCGCTTTATGAAGCAGCATCAATAGACGGCTGCGGCAAACTGAAACAGACTTGGCACATAACCTTGCCGGGAATCAGACAGACAATCGTTGTGGTTCTGGTAATGAGCATGAGCGGACTAATCACTTCAAACTTTGACCAGATATACGGATTCCAGAACGTATACACTCAGCCATACACAGAAACTATTAATACGGTAATATACAGACGAGGCATTCAGGACGGAAGATATTCACTAGCGACAGCGTTCGGACTTTCACAGGGCTTAGTCAGCATAACCTTGATCCTGTTATCAAATGCACTCAGTAAGAAGATAGCAAACGCAAGTATTTGGTAAAGTAAGGAAAAGACAATAAGAAATGGAGGAAATAAGACGTGAAAAGAACGTTTTCGGAAAAACTATTCAACGTATGTAACATAATCTTTATGATATTGATATCAATAATAATGCTCTATCCGTATTGGAATCAGCTGGCAATATCGCTGAATGAAGGAGCAGACAGTGCCCGAGGCGGAATAACCCTTTGGCCGAGAATATTCACCTGGCAGAACTACAAAATGATACTCAGCAACTCAGACTTTTTGAGAGCAGCAGTAATTTCGGTGTTAAAGACAATCCTCCACACCTTCGGCGGTGTGTCGGTAACTTATATGGCAGCATATGGTCTCACAAGAAAGGGACTTCCCTACAAAAAGCCGATAACATTGTTTCTGATGATACCGGCATATGTCTCAGCCGGAGTAATCCCTGTGTATATGCTTTACAGATACCTGCACATAATCAACACATTCTGGATATATTTCCTTCCGACGATGTTCTCATTCTATAATATGATAATAATGAGATCATTCCTTCAGGAAATACCTGCCAGTTTGGAGGAAAGTGCAAAGATAGACGGAGCCACAGACATCAAGATAATGATCAAGATAATGGTTCCCCTTTCAATGCCGGTGTTGGCAACAGTAGCCCTTTGGACAGCGGTAAGTGCATGGAACAGCTGGACAGATACATTGATGTACATAACAGACAAGAAATTGTTCTCTCTTCAGTATCTGATGATGAGAATCATCAAGGAAAGTGAAATGGCACAGTCAATGGCACTTGAGATGTCAATGAGCGGTCAGGCAGCAGAAGAGGCAGCGAAGGTAACCTCAGAGGCGGTTAAGTCAGCATCGCTTATGGTGACAACCATTCCGATTATAGCGGTTTACCCCTTCCTTCAGAAATACTTCATCAAGGGCGTAACACTTGGTGCGGTTAAGGAATAGAAAAAAGAAAATTATGAAAGACCACATATAAAAAATTTAAAGGAGGAACAGAAAATGAAAAACTTTAAAAGAGCAATAGCAATGTTAATGGCATTGACAATGCTTGCTGCATGCGCAGTATCATGCAAAAAGGATGAAAACGCAGACGGATTGTATTCCAAGAAATTGGAACTGACAGTTTGGGAAACACAGGGAACGGATTACACACCAACTGCAGTATATGACAATGACATTGTGGCAAAATGGTTGGAAGAAAAAACAAATGTAACCATTGAGAATATGTACGGAAACGATGGCGGACAGTGGGATTCAAAGCTTTCAAAGCTTGTTGCCGGCGGCAACCTTCCCGACATTATCCACTGCGGAGCTTTCCAGGGCCCTGCACACTTCTCAAAAATTGAACAGCTTGGTGAACTTTGGGAAATGACACCTGAGCTTCTCAAGGAATATGCTCCCAATGTTTGGGAAAGAACACCTCAGGAATTCTGGGATGCAATGACAGTGGATGGCAAGATTCTCGGAATTCCTTATGCATCAACATGGGATCAGGCAATGAATATGAATGAAGAGGAAATAGAATTTTTCCGCAACACAAGAGCGGTTGTGGCAGATGTAACTTATTCATCAACAAACTGTCTTTGGGTGCGTGATGACATTCTGAAGAAATTCTTCCCTGAGGCAAAGACCTATGATGAGCTTTGGGCAATCGTAGAAGAAACAGGCGAGCCTGTTGGTGAAGAGATGCTTGACATCCCCATCGACTCAACAGAAGAATTTATCAAGTTTATGTATGACATAAAAGACCTCAACCTGAAGGAAGACGGCAAGTCAGTTTATACATATGGCTACAACGGCGGCGACAACTGGGGACCTCTCACATGGCTCGGTTCTGATATGTATGGCTACAAGGGTCACGCATATTCATCAACCTGGAACAGTGAAACCCAGAGAATAGAAATTCCTCTCACACGTGACATCATCAAAAACGCAGCAAAGACACAAAGCCAGATGATTCGTGACGGCGTAATTGAGCAGGAAAGCTTGGCGCACACAGCAACAAACTTCACAGAGAAGGTAATGAACGGACAGTATGCAATCGTTCCTCTTTCAATGGTATCAGGCGGAGCACAGGCAGTTAATGATGCACTTGACGCAGCAGGCAAGTCCTACAACTACAGACCGTTCATCACACAGGTTCCCGCACAGAAGGGATATGGCCCATACGAGGAAGGTACGCTTTGGTCAGAAGCACTTTGCTTGACAAAAACACTTTCAGAGGACGAAATGCATCAGGTTCTCAACTGGATAAATGTTCAGTTCTCAGATGAATATGAACAGGTTAGAAACTGGGGTCCTGAAGAAGCAGGTCTTTATGTTGAAACAGAAGATGGCAAGAGAAAGTTCAAGGACGAAAAGCTGAACAAGTTCTTCATTGAAGGCGACAAAACAGCGCTTGCAAGTGACGAAGAAAAGATGGGTCTTGGCGGCAAGGGCGGACTGATGCAGGTTACAGCATCGCATTGCAGCAAATGGACACCTGACATTATGTACAGAGTGAACAACAACACCAAGCTTCCGCTTTATGGCTATGGCTTCAAGTTCACAACCGAAAGCAAACACGCACAGAACATAGCAACCTATCCTCCATGCCAGATTTGGGCAGCACAGTATGCGGGAATTCAAGAGGTTGTTGACTTCTGGGCAGAACGCGGAACATGGGAGAACAAGATAACTCTTGCAATTGCAGCAGACGACGATGCAGAATTCGAAGAACGCTGGAAGGATATGCTTAACACCGTGAACGATATTTGTGACGTCAAAGTTATGGAAGACAAAATGACAGAAATAGCAAAAACAATGCTTCCCTAAGCAAAAAAAACATAGACGAACCACTTTTTGTGGTCCGTCTATGTTGGACTTTAAAAACTCTTACAAAAAGGAGCTAAAATATTATATGAAGAAACTAATTGCATTAATTTTGGCAGTTGTGATGCTTCTCGGCATTATGCCGACCGTGTCATTTGCTGCGTCTGAAATTATCCTGACACCTGACAAAGCTAAAGATTTGCAGAATGGTGCCAGAGTGGGAACAGCAGAAGGACTTATAGTTCAGGGAGAAAGCAGTGCAGTCTGGGAGGTTGTTTTCCCGGAAACAGGTAGCTACAAAATAAAGGAGATAACGCTAGGATATGCTGCATCATCATCAAATGGCCCTGCAGGAAAGATTACAATTGATGGGGCTGATGCATGTTCGTTTAAGTGCGAAGGAGCTGTCCCAACAGGTGCCATAAATCATACTATTGACATTAATATGCCCTTTAAGGCTGAAGCAGGGATACATAAGTTAAAGTTTAAAAACACTTCAGCTAATCCTGCACTTGGCATCAAGAGCATTTCTATCAAGTATCTGGGCTCAGGTACTGATGTTGATTTTTCAAAGACCGAAGGCGCTTACAAAAAGCATTTCATCCCAACAAAAATCGAAGCTGAAGATTTTGACCGCGGTGCGGCAGGTTACTACAGCATCGACGGAATAAACAACGGTAAAAAATACAGAGAAGAAGAACCTGTGAACATTTATCAGGATGCGGCTTCAAAGGAATATTACATCAAGCTTGAGGAGGGTGAAAGAACAACCTACACCTTCACAGCACAGCAGAGCGATGCATATATCCTCAACATTGCATCAAAGACAGCAGGTAATGCAAAGATTTACTTTGACGACAATCCCACAGCATTGCCGGTCAGTGTAAAGGGCGGTGCAGATTTCAATGAAACTGAGCTTGCAAACCTTTACATTGAAAAAGGTGAACACACCGTGACGATTGAGGCAGTTTCTGCACTTGAATTCAACTGTTTGCAGTTTGTAACATCTAAAAAGTCTGGCTATGTGACACTTGACAACCTTGACGAACTGGTAAAGATCCAGGAAGAGATTGCAAACGCACCTCACCCGATTTATAAGGAACTCTATCTTTCACCCGATGGCAACGATGCAAATTCAGGTGAAGAGACTAGCCCCTTCAAAACATTGGCTCGTGCTAAGGAAGAAATTGCAAAAATCAATGATGATATGGAAGGCGACATCATTGTGAACTTTGCTCCCGGATATTATCACATTGCCGAAACAATGGCATTCACAAAAGAGCACGAAGGTAAAAATGGTTTTGATGTAATCTTCCGTGGCCTCGGTGATGGCGAAAACAAGGCAATCATCGGCGGCGGAACACAAATCACAGGCTGGGAACAGACAGACACACCGGAAATTTATAAAGCTGCAACAAACATTGAAGACACAAGAGCGCTTTATGTAAATGGCTATATGGCAAGACGTGCACAGAGTAAATATCTCTATCAAGGTATTGAAGAATTTGCTCTTGAAGGAAGCGACTATTCAACTGACGGCTTCACCATTTCAAAGCACAACTTCCCCGAACTCAAAAACCCCGAGGATGTTGAACTGAGATGGCGTATGCTGTGGACTCTCCAGAGAACACCTGTCAAAGAAATAATAGACAGTGGTGATACATGGACTTTCATTATGGATCAGCCCTACTGGGAATGGGCTCACACATCGACCGCACACACCAATGTATATGTAAATTATGCTGCTACAGGTGCCAGAGCGGGACAGACAGCAAAACGTCTCTTCTCTATTGAAAACGACATTTCACTCCTTGACCAGCCCGGCGAATTCTACTTTGACAAAGCAACAAAAGAGATTTATTACTATCCATTCTATGAAGAAGATATGGAAACAGCCGAAATCTATGCTCCGACAACAGAAATTTTGATGACCTTCAATGGCGAGAATGTAGACTCAAGAATGACAAACCTCAAGTTTGAAAACCTCTCTTTCCGTCACGGCTCATGGAACGAGCTCAGCAAAACCGGAAAGAGAACATGTCAGGCGGATAAGTACGTAAACGGCAAGAACCAGCTCAGTACCCCTTCCGGAATGGCAATGATTCCTGCCCAGATTCAGTTCAATTTCGCAGATGGCATTGACTTCACCGATTGTGAATTCACAAATATGGGTTCAAATGCCGTAAGCATGATCGACGGCGTTTCAAACGTGAATTTCATAGGAAATGCATTCCACGATTTGTCAGGTACCGGTCTCGTTGTCGGTCATTGGGACATTCGTACGAGTGTGGGTTCTTCTGTGAAGCCTACAAACTTCACAATAAAGAACAACCTCTTCAGACGCTGCTCAGCAGAAATGACAGACACAACCGGAATTGCTATATACTTTGCTGATAACCTTTCAATAACATACAACACCTTCCTTGACATTCCATACTCAGCTATAACAGCAGGCTGGGGCTGGGACGTAAACTTCGGCACAGATATTGGTTGCTACAATGTTGATGCAAGCTACAACCGCTTTGAAAGAGTTATGCAGGTAACATCTGATGGTGGTTCTTGGTACTGCTTGGGTAATATGTTCAACACAACTGTGACAAACAACTACATCAATGGAGCAAACTACGGCAACGGCGGTATCTATTTCGACAATGGTACATCCTTTGCGAGTGCTTATGACAATGTTGTTCTCAATGTTCCACGTTGGTACAGAAAGAACACTCCCGGTCAGGAATGTTATGTTGGCGGAAACTTCACCAACGACTTGCCAAATGCAAGTGAAGATGCATACCACGTAACAAACGGTACCATTTTCCTCGAGAACACATATATGCCAAGTGACGACCTGACAAACTATCCAAAGGCTCAGGCAATCAAGGAAAACGCAGGCCTCACCGATGAATACAAGCATCTCGAATTTGACTATGCGCTTCCTGAATGGATGCCAATCGTTTGGGAATGGGAGCCACTGCACAGATTTGTTGGTTCAAACTCATGGTCTGACACCACAATGTACGTTGATTTCTATGACCCGGATGCTTTGTCACCTGGCGTTTATGGATTTACTCTTGGTGAATATATGAACTACATCGGCGACACATCAAGAACCGAGTGGCAGGAATATGACATTGAGGTTTATGCAGATGGCGAATACACCATAAGAATGCTTGGAGGTCAGCCTGCCGAAAGAACTGACGAAACGGCAGGTCGTGCAAGAATCTGGTGTGACGGCAAGGTGATTGCAGAAGCAATTGCTCCGAGAATAGCGACTAACAACTACATCACAGGTGAGTTTGAGGTTGGCAAGGCTACTCTGACAAAGGGTGTTCACAGATTCAGAGTTGAACAGCATTTGAACAACTTCATGGTTGGTCCGATTATGCTTGATGACGGAACAGAGAAAACTGGCAACGACTATAACTATGAAGAAGGAATAGTTATTGAAAGAAAGCCCGGCAAACCGATTGAACGTAAGGCGGAGGATTATGCAAGATTGTCAGGACATGACGAGCATATAAGGAGAGAAGTTGAATATGCTTTTGATGACATAGAAGGCCATTGGGCAGTAGATAACATTCAGAAAATGGCGAAGATAGGCATAATCAAGGGCGTAAGCGAAACCAGATTTGAACCTGAATCAAAAGTAACTCTTCACCAGGCAATCTGGCTCGCATTGAGAGCGGCAGGTATTGAATACACCGACGCAAACTGGAAGAAGCTTGCGACAGATATGGGCCTGTTGAAAAATGCGAATGAAGCAGACAAACCCATTTCACGTGAACGCTTTGCTGATGTTGTAATCAAGGCATATGCTGAAAAGAAGGGAAGCTACTCAGCAACATTTGGTGACAATATGTTCCCTGACAGTGCAAGCATTTCTGCTGAATATATGAACTCAGTAATGGGTGCAAAGCATATGGGCTTTATGACAGGCAGCGACGGCGGAAAGTTCAATCCAAAATCAACCCTGACACGTGCAGAAGCAGCAACTGTTGTTCAGCGTTTGTATGCGAAAGCTCTGTAATCTTATTCAAATAACAAAATTGTGGCGGAGGAGACTCTCCTCCGCACACAACCAATTAAAAAAAAGAGAGGTGGAAAAATGAAAAGGATTTTATCTTTGGCTTTGGTCATAGGTATTTTTCTCAGCCTCATTGTGCCGACGACTCCTGTCGGCGCGGTATCAGGAAACACTCTTGAAGTAAATAGTGCGAACACGGTGGCAGGTGGTAATTCATCTGTCAGCAGCAGCGGGGCGGTTATGGCAGGAACACCAAGCGAGAACCTTGCGACAAACCCGTCCACTCTGACCTTTACCATTAATGTGGCGGAGGATGGTGTGTATGCCATTTATTGGACAAGAAAACAAACTGGCGCGGCTTCCAATGGCGCACAGATTTTGAGAATCGATATCGATGGCAAAAATCTTGTGGAAAAGTTTGCCGTAAATGATACTGTATTAGGTGCGACAGGTTCTGATGATTATGTGAAGGAAGCTCTTTTGACAGATGTTGTTCTTACAAAGGGCACCCACACTGTGAAGTTGCTTAACACATGCACATATGGTTTCAACACAAATGTCAGCCAAATCAGCTGGGAAAAAACGGCTCCAGCCTCAGAGGAAATCGTTGTTGAGGCTGAAAACATTGGTTCTGCGGCGGCAATGATACGAATTGCAGGTAGCACCGCAACGGCTTCAGACTCAGCTTCTGTTGACAGCAATTATGCATACCTGAACAAAGGCCCGTCAACTCTCAACTTTGATTTTGAAGTGGAGGAAGCAGGAACATACACAATTTACTGGACCAACACAATCGGGAATGAGACAGTGGGCTATGGCGCAAGCGGTGGTGCGCAGTATGTCAGAATTGAAGTTGATGGTTCAACGGTTGTTGAAAATTTCAAG
>JAZRNM010000012.1:0-13887 GCA_045648205.1 Clostridia bacterium | reverse complement strand
CGCAACTTTCAAACCAAAAGTTTGAAAGTTGCGCTTGATTGCAATAAAGTAGGATTGTGAAAACTATGTTTTCACAATAGTTTGATAAATTTATCAAACTGAAACATTAAAATGTTTCATCGATAATTATTATAATGACCGTATTTTGAGAAAAAAGAAGAACATGAAAAACCTTTTCAAAAAAGCAAGTGTAAAATTTGTTGATGTGGGGAATAAAAATGGATTTGCTTAAACTTTCAGAAAACTATTACGATGAAATGCTTGAATTGCTTCACGATATATGCATTATTCCGGCACCTTCGGGATTTGAGGAGAAAAGAGCAGAATTTGTGCTTAAGTATCTTAAGGGCTTAGGAATTGACAATGCCCACATTGATGGCGCGAAAAATGTGGTTTGCACTCTTGGTGAACCAAGTGATGACATATCGGTTTTTATGGCTCACACCGATATTGTGTTTTCTGCTGATGTGCCTCTTAACTATGTTGACGACGGTGAAAAAATTTATTGTCCCGGCGTAATAGACGATGTTGCTTGTCTTGTTATTATGCTTATGTGCATAAAACATATTGTTAAAAGCGATATCAAATTAAACAGAACCATTATGTTTGTAGCCAATGCATGTGAAGAAGGTCTTGGCAATCTTAAAGGTTGCCGTCAGATTTTCAAAGATTATGGTCACCGAATAAAACGGATGTTTACCTTTGACGGTGATTATCACAATATTGTTGATGCTAGTGTTGGATCAAACCGCTATGAGGTAACTGCCATAACAGAGGGAGGCCATTCCTTCAATGCTTTTGGCAATCGCAATGCTATAAATGTGCTTGCAGACATCATTTCGGAAATATACAAAATCGAAGTGCCTCAGAGGGGTAACAGCAAAACTACATACAATGTAGGCATCATAAGTGGAGGCACAAGTGTGAACACAATAGCACAAAATGCCACAATGCTTTGCGAATATCGCTCGGACAATGCAGAATGCCTTGCCATTATGGAAAAGAAGTATGCCGAGATTTTTGAAAATGCAAAGGAAAATTGCCGGGAATTAAAGGTTGAGCTTGTAGGTAATCGTCCTTGTATGAACAACATGGATATGGATGAATTAAAGGCACTTTCTGATTTCGTAAGTTCTGTTCAGGGGAAATATGGCAACTGCGAAGTGAAAAGAGGCAGTGGTTCAACCGATGCAAATATTCCCCATTCTCTTGGGATACCTGCAATATGTGTAGGTGTATATAGCGGGGGCAGTGCACACACAACTGAAGAATGGCTACTGAAGGAATCGTTAAAACCCGGATTTGCAATAGGAATGGAACTTGTTTTAAGTGAAGGAAAGCTGATTTAGGGTATTGCCCGGAAAATAATAAAAAACAAAAAGCACGCCCAAAGCGTGCTTTTTTCGCATCATATGTAAATTTTACCAAAGCTGTGCATAGATCATCTCAATGTCCTTTACAGATGGTACTTTGGGGTTTGTTTTTGTGCAGGCATCAACCATAGCAGCTTGTGCCATTGCGGGAATCTTGGCAAAATACTCAGCTTCAGTGCAAACGCCCGTTTCTGAAATAGAGAGAGGCATATCCATCTCTTTCATCATAAACTGGCACCAGTTTGAAAGGGCTCTTACTGTGGTTACAATGTTGAAGTTCTGCAGACCGAGGGTTCTGGCAACAGTAGCATATTTGCGAACATGTTTTGGATAATCGGTCTTGAGCCTTGAATATTTGTCAATATCACTGTTATATTCGATAATGTGCGGCAGAAGCATTGCATTTGCGCGGCCATGTGGAATATGAAATTCTGCACCAAGCTGGTGAGCCATACTGTGATTGATTCCCAAAGATGCGGTGTTGAATGCAAGGCCTGCCAGGCAAGATGCAATATGCATTTTCTGACGTGCGTGCGTGTCGTTGTTGTCAAGGTAAGAACGAAGCAGGAATGAACCTGTGATTTCTATTGCTTTTTCTGCAAGTGCGGCAGAAAATTCGTTGTTGTTTGTGCTGACATATGACTCAAGTGCGTGTGTGAACACGTCCATGCCTGTGTCCGCCGTGATTGCGGGAGGCACACTCTTGACAAGCTCTGCATCAAGAATTGCTTCGTCAGGAAGCAATGAGTCGTTTGCAAGAGGGATTTTTCTGTGATTTTGTGGGTCACTGATAACCGAGAAAGATGTAACTTCGCTACCCGTACCACTTGTGGTGGGAATTGCAATAAGGGCAGGACGAGGATACGATGGGTCTGCCTGAGATGCAACCTCACGGATTGCTTTTGCAGAATCAATTGCAGAACCTCCGCCAATTGCAACCAAAGCATCTGCCTGAGAAGCAAGAACGGCAGAAACACCTACAGAAATTTTTTCTATGGGTGGATCCGGAATTACATCATCAAAAATCTGCCATTCAATCTTTGCCTGTTGCAGACGTGAAGTGATGAGATGCACCATGCCACTTTTTACAACATAAGGGTCAGAAATGATGAGCACTTTTTTATATGGAAGTTCAGAGAGACGGTCAAGAGACTTCTCCCCGAAATATATTTGCGTTTTAATGTCAAAATAATTCACTTTCAAACCGCTTCCTTTCATTATAGATATAAACAGTATAACATAAAAAAACAAATTTTGCAAGAATTGTTTTCACAAAATATATTGTTTTCTGTATAAATTTATAGTATAATTGTTACATATACTGATTTTTGCGTTGAAAAACAGAATATCGGACGGATTTCAAACTGAACATTGATTAATTAAAAAGTAAAAACCTCGGAATTTTCCGAGGTTTTTGTATGTATTAATTTAGAAATTTTGCAACAAATATTTCTCAGCTTCAGTGCTCCACAATCCGTTGTTTGATTTCACCAGGCCGTCGAGAACTTTGAATCTTTCATCAGTTTGTCCAAGTTTTTCAAAATCGGTAAGTGCTGTGAGAGGCAGCTCAATATGTGTGTAAATCAGTTTCTTGCCGCCGGGGATATTCGGAAGATTTATTGTTGTGTCAATTGCGGCATCAATACCGCCGATATGTGTTATCATCACAGATGGGTCGAGGCGGTTTTCGCCGATAAGTTTTACAATATCTCTCATATCTTCAGGTGTGCTTCCGCTTGTGCCGGACACATGGTGCTGAGCGTAGTGAACATTGTAAAAATTAAAGTTGGCACTGAATTTTTTATCAAGCGGTCCTGCAAAGAAATTAAGAGAGCCATCAAAACCTAAAATAGCATCGCCGAGCTCAACCACAGCAGGAACAGGTGCATATACAAACACATCATCAAAGCCGGTGCCACCGGAAATGTTCATAAGCTCGTCCTTGTCAGATGTAGCAGCAAAAACAAGCTCAATACCGTCCTCTTTTGCCTTTTCAACAGAAAAGATGGATGCGGCACGGTCAAGTCGTGCCTGATCCAGGTCGGTTACTACAACCATGGAAGGTTTAACATCTCCATGGAGAGCAATATCAATTGCAACAAGTCCCATGGGGCCACAACCTGCAAGAATAGCAACCTTTCCGCCGGGCTTTATGCCGGTGACAGGGTTGTAGTTTTCATCAAGGTGAAGGCTTGCCTTATAACCTCTTATAACGCAAGATGCAGGTTCGATGAGAGAACCATTGAAATAAGAGTCGCTATTCAGCTTAATCAGAAAATTATTGTCAAGAATATGTTCATAAACAATGGAGTATGTAGAAACACCGCCAATGTCCTCAAAGGAATAGCCTACTGTTTCAGGCCCGCCAAGATATGCAAGAACGGGCGGCATAACAACCTTGTCGCCAACAGAAAATTCATTTTTCCATTTGTCGCCTACTTCAACGACCTCTGCACAGAATTCGTGTCCGAGCATAATGGGGTGTTCTGCTACATTATCGGGAACTCTTAAATGATTTTTACCCTGCATAATTGTTTTGTGTGTTGACATACACACGCTGTCTGAAATAATTTTTATCAGAAGTTCACCTGAGGTAATTGGGCGAAGTTCAAACTCTTCCAGTCTTGCATCGTTTGCTCCGTAAAGACGAGCTGCTCTTGTTTTCATATTATCACCTTATATCCTTCCTGCGCTGCCAAAAGTTCTGAGCTTTTCGCGCACAACTTCCTTCATCATTTTCATAGCATCTTCATATACCAAGAAAGGCCATGTTGAGGGGTTTGTTATGTTATTCAAAGTATTCTTAAGTCCCTGATTAAGAGCATACAGAACGTCTGAATAAATATTTATTTTTGTAATTCCGTGATGGATTGCGTTTTGCATCTGGTCATCGGGAGTTCCACTTCCACCATGAAGGACAAGCGGTCTGTCACATACAGCAGTTATTTCATCAAGTCGGTCAATTCTGAGCTCCGGTGTTTTTTGATATACGCCATGAGATGTTCCAATGGCAACAGCAAGTGCATCAACATCAGTAATTTCTACAAATTTTGCTACTTCTTCCGGAACGGTAAGACTCTCTCCCGGGTCAACATCAGTTCCTGTTTCGCTTATGCTGCCTACGCTTGCATTGCCGACATGTCCGAGTTCTGCTTCAACTGTAATACCTTTTTTGTGGGCATATTCAGTAACGATAGCGGTATTTCTTGCGTTTTCTTCAAATGAGAGCACCGAACCATCATACATAACAGAACTGTAACCATTGTCGCAACCGTACTTTATAAAATCAATATCGGTCGCATGGTCCATGTGAAGGCAAATAGGGATTTTAAAATATTTGGAAGCGCCGTTGATCATAGAGGAAATAAGTTGAAGATTTCTTCCTTCAGTATCAACACCAAGTGTCATAAGAAGAGCGGGGGATTTCTCTTCTTCACAGGTTTCCAAAATCGCTTTCATCATTTCATAATTGCTTACATCGAATGCTGGAATTGCATAATGATTTTTCTTTGCATCTGCAAGCATTTCTTTCATTGTAACTAACATATTAACATCTCCTTTGTCAAAATCGTGTCAATTATAACACATCTATTAACATTTGTCAATGACAAATGTTAAGGAATTGACAACGGAGGAAAAATTTAATATAATGAATCGGTAAACTAAAAGCAGAAGGTGATAGAGTATGAATATTGAAAAAAAGCAAATGCGTGAAGCGGCAATTTTGTATTATGAGAAAAAATATACCCAAAGCGATATTGCAAACATTATGAATTTATCCCGCCAGACTGTTTCCAAGATATTAAATGATGCAATAAAAGAAAATATTGTTGAAATAAAGATTCACAATCCGGAAGTTACCTGCAAAGAGCTGGAAAATGAAATTTGCAATAAGTTTAATATTAAAAATATGATTGTATGCGGTGTGAGTTCCGCAGATGAATCACTTCGCTTATTGATGACTGTGAAGAAAGCAGCTGATTATATCTATTCTCTTATAAAACAAGGCAATCAAAAAATTGCTATTTCATGGGGACGCACTGTTCAAAAGCTGATTTCTGAATTTCCCAGCATCAATGCCAATGGAAATATTGTATTTCCGCTATTTGGAGCAACAGATCAGGAACAGGCTTGTTTTATGTCAAACGAACTTGCGAGAAGTTTCGCCGACAAAATAGGTGCCAGGGCAAAGTATGCATGGTTTCCTTATCGACCTGACAGCGTTGATGATTGTCAGTTGTTTAAAAAAACCTCTTACTATAAAAAGTTGAACGACTTGTGGAAAAATATTGATATTGCAATAGTTGGAATAGGAAACACAGAAATTATTCAAACTTTTGGAAAAGTTTTTGGTTATAATGAAAAATGTGCTTCTGCAATTGGCGATGTTTCTACTCATTTTTTCGATGAAAATGGTAATATTTTGGAACTGTATGAAAACACATTGTGTGCAGAAAAAGAAAGTCTGAAAAATGCCAGACAAACAATCGCTGTTGCATCCGGAAATGATAAAACAGAAGCAATTATTGGTGCTTTGCGGACGCAAATGATTGATACTTTGATTACTGATGAATATACTGCGAAAAATATATTATCAGCTTTTTAAAAATTTGGTGCATAGAGGGCTCTTTAACAAGCTAAAAATATCTGCATTTTGTCTCTTTATGGATTGAACTTAAAACAAAATTATGATATAATGAATTCACAAGTGAATTTTTTACTGTTGGCAGCGTGGCAATCTAAACTTCACTTTTGAAAATTACGAATACTAAAAACAAACGAAAATGGTATAAATGGTGAAAGGGTGTTTTGAAATGAAAATTACAGTATGTATTGGTAGTTCCTGTCATATCAAGGGTTCTCGCCAGGTTGTTCAGAAACTACAGGATTTAATCAGTGCAAATAGCATTGGCGACAAGGTGGAGCTTGGCGGCACATTTTGCATGGGTAAATGCCAGATGGGCGTTTGCGTAGCTGTGGATGATTGCGTCCACTCGGTTACTCCCGAAACAGTTGACGAATTTTTCGAAAATGAAGTTTTAGCAAAGGTGTGAGAGTGATATGATTATTCAAATTTGTGTTGGCAGTTCTTGCCATTTGAAGGGTTCACCTGAAATCGTTGAATTACTTACAAAGGCAATCCAGGAACATAATCTTGAAGATGAAATTACACTTGCAGGCAGCTTTTGCATTGGCAAGTGTAACAGATTCGGTGTAACTGTTCAGGTGGACGATGAAATTCATGTTGGAATAACTCGCGAGAATTTTAAGGAATTTTTTGAGAGCAAAGTGCTTTCAGCATTGGAAAACGAAGGGAGGAGAGCGTAATGCCAAACTGTTTAACATTAAAAAAGTCAAATTGCAAAAACTGTTATAAGTGCATTCGTCACTGCCCCGTCAAAGCAATTCGTTTTTCCGGCAACCAGGCACATATTATCGGAAATGAATGTATTTTGTGCGGACAGTGTTTTGTTGTTTGTCCTCAGAATGCAAAACAGATTGTTGACGAAACCGAAAAGGCAAAGGTATTGTTGCAAAGCGGCGAACCCGTTGTTGTAAGTCTGGCACCATCTTTTGTTGCAAACTATGAAGGTGTGGGAATAAATGCAATGCGTGATGCCCTTCAAAAACTTGGTTTTTATGAGGTTGAAGAAACAGCGATTGGTGCAACAATCGTGAAAAAAGAATATGAGAGAATGCTTCGCGAGGACGAACGTGACATTGTTATTTCTTCCTGTTGTCATTCTGTCAATTTGCTTATACAGAAATACTTCCCGGCAGAGCTTGAATATTTGGCAGATGTTGTTTCTCCTATGCAAGCACATTGCCTCGACATAAAAAAGAGATTTCCCCAGGCAAAGACTGTGTTCATTGGACCTTGTGTGGCAAAAAAAGACGAAGCCGAACATTACGAAGGCATTGTTGATGCAGTTCTGACATTTGAGGAACTCACAAATTGGTTAAAAGAGGAAAATATTGAACTGAAAGCAGATATGGATTTCAATGAGGAAAGCCGTGCAAGATTCTTCCCCACAACGGGCGGAATTCTGAAAACAATGGAGCCAAGCATTTCAGGATATACATATATGGCACTTGACGGGATTGAAAACTGCATTGATGCATTAAAAGATATAGAAAGCGGAAAAATTCACAAGTGCTTTATTGAAATGTCGGCATGCAGCGGAAGCTGTATCGGTGGACCTGTTATGGAAAAATATCACCGCACAGCACCCATAAAAGATTTCATTACCATAGCAAATTACGCAGGAAATAAAGACTTTGATGTGGCTCAGCCTGAAATTATGGAACTGAAAAAGCAGTTTTCTTATATCGAACACAGACTGCAGACTCCGTCCGAAACCGAGATTTACAATGTTCTCCGCCAGATGGGCAAGTTTAAACCTTCTGATGAACTCAACTGCGGTTCCTGCGGATACAATACCTGTCGCGAAAAAGCCATTGCTATTTGTCAGGGCAAAGCAGAAATTTCAATGTGTTTGCCATTCCTCAAGGATAAGGCAGAAAGCTTTTCTGATACCATAGTTAAGAATACACCCAACGGCCTTATTGTTCTCAATGAAGAACTGGAAGTGCAGCAGATAAACGAAGCGGCAAGAAATATAATGAATATCCGTTCAAGTGCAGATGTGCTTGGTGATTTGGTTGTTCGCATTATGGATCCGAGAGATTTCATAGAGGCGAAGAACACAGGCAGAGATATAAGAAACAAAAAAGTATATCTTGCTGAATACAAGCGCTATGTAGAGCAATCTGTTGTGTATGACAAAGATTCACATCTTCTCATCGGTATTATGCGTGATATTACCGATGAGCAAAACGCGCGTGAAAAGAAAGAAAGCATAAGCCGTCAGACTGTTGAGGTTGCGGACAAGGTTGTTGACAAGCAGATGCGTATTGTTCAGGAAATTGCATCACTTCTCGGTGAAACAGCCGCAGAAACCAAAATTGCTCTTGCAAAATTAAAGGAGTCAATACAAGATGAATGATTTATGTGCAGATATTGGCTGGAAAAGCATCAACCATTACGGTGAACAGCTTTGCGGAGACCATGTTGAGATTGTAGAGCAAAATGAAAATTCAACAGTTATAGTTCTTGCAGACGGACTTGGGAGCGGTGTTAAGGCTAGTATATTATCCACCCTTACTTCAAAAATCATTTCAACCATGATGGCGGCAGGGCTTCCCATTGAGGAATGTGTGTCAACCATTGCGGCAACACTTCCCGTTTGCTCAGTTCGTGGAGTTGCATATTCGACATTTACAATTATGCATCTTATCAACAACGAAACTGCCGAAATCATTCAGTATGATAATCCGCATGCCATTGTTCTTCGTGATAACAAAAACTATGATTATCCCAAAACCGAAATGAATATTGACGGAAAGAAAATATACAAGTCAACTATTCGTTTGGAGGAGGGTGATATTTTCATAGCGATGAGTGATGGTTGTCCTCATGCCGGAATTGGTATGGCATACAACTTTGGTTGGAAGCGTGAAGAGATAATTGAATTTATGGAAACTATGTCAGTGAGCGGGCTTACTGCGAAAAACCTTTCTACGCTCCTTGTAGATGAGGTTTACAAGCTCTATGGCCAAAAACCCGGTGATGATGCAACTGCCTGCATAGTCAAAATCAGAAAGAGAGAACCCATGAATATTCTTTTCGGACCGCCTTCCAATCGTGATGATTGCGACAGAATGATGTCCCTTTTCTTCTCGAAAGAAGGAAAACATATCATCTGTGGTGGAACAACATCTTCAATTGCGGCGAAATATTTGAGAAAACCGCTTCAGGCAACACTTAACTTTGAAAAGTCAGATATTCCTCCGATTGCACAGCTTGAAGGTGTTGATTTGGTAACAGAAGGTGTCATCACAGTGAACCGGGTTTTGGAATATGCCAATGATTATTTGGGTGAAAACGGAATGTATGAGCATTGGAACTATAGCAGAGACGGTGCATCGCTTATCTGTCAGCTTTTGTTTGAAGAAGCAACTGATATAAATTTCTATGTTGGTCGTGCTATAAATCCCGCACATCAGAACCCTGATTTGCCCATAAATTTCAGCATTAAAATGAATTTGGTTGAGGAGCTTTCAAAGTGTCCCAAAATGATGGGAAAAAGAATTAAAGTGAGTTATTTTTAAGGAGTTTTAACAATGAGAAAATTTGATACCAAAGTTCAGTATTTGAAATATAAAGTGCTGCGAGAGGTCGCAAGAGAGGCCTGGAAAGATACACTTCTTGAAAAGGTGTTGGAAATACCAACAACAATCGTTCCGGGAAAGACTTCAACAATGCGTTGCTGTGTTTATAAGGAACGTGCAATTCTTTCAGAACGTGTCAAAATTGCAATGGGTGGTGACAAGGAAAATCCCAATGTGATTGAAGTTATTGATATTGCTTGTGATGAGTGTCCGGCAGCCGGCTATGAAGTAACCGATTCCTGCAGAGGTTGTCTTGCTCACAGATGTGAGGATGTGTGCAAGCGTGGTGCAATTTCTTTTGACCGCAACCATGTGGCACATATTGACAAATCAAAATGTGTTGAATGCGGTCAGTGTGCAAAGGTTTGTCCTTATTCAGCTATTGTAAACCGCAAACGCCCTTGTCAGAATGCCTGCAAAATCAAGGCTATTTCTATTAATGAGGATAACGCTGCTTCAATTGACAACAGCAAATGTACTGCTTGCGGTGCTTGTGTTTATCAGTGCCCATTCGGTGCTATTATGGATAAATCTTATATACTCGATGTAGTTGACCTCATCAAGAAAAGCGACAATAACAAAAAATATAAGGTTTATGCTATGGTGGCGCCTTCAATTTCGAGCCAGTTCACTTATGCAAAGCTTGGTCAGGTGATTAAGGGCTTGAAAGAGCTTGGTTTCTTCACGGTTGTTGAGGCGGCACTTGGAGCTGATATGGTGGCACAAAGTGAATCAAGGGAACTCAGCGAAAAAGGATTTTTGACAAGCTCATGTTGTCCTGCCTTTGTGACATATGTAAAATCTGCATTCCCTGATTTGGTGCAATATATTTCCCACAACCTTTCGCCAATGGCGACACTTGCAAAATATATCAAGGATACAGATTCGGGTGCAAAGGTTGTGTTTATCGGACCCTGTACTGCAAAAAAAGCAGAGGCGCAGCTTGAAGAGGTTAAGCCTTATGTGGATGCGGTTATGACCTTTGAGGAGCTTCAGGCTCTTTTCGACAGTAAGGATGTTGATATTACAACCCTTGACGAAGATGTTCTGGACAATGCATCTTATTTTGGAAGAATATTTGCCCGCTCAGGAGGTCTTTCTGATGCAGTTGCACAAGGGTTAAAGGAACAGAATATTGATTTTGATTTGAAAGCAATTCCGTGTGATGGCATTGAAGAATGCAAAATGGCACTCCTCAAAAAGAGCAAGAATGTTTTGGATGCCAACTTCATTGAAGGTATGGCTTGCATCGGTGGTTGCATCGGTGGTGCAGGATGCCTTACACACGGTGAAAAGAACAAAGCCGAAGTTGATAAATATGGCAGAGAAGCTTTTGAAAAAACAATCTCAGATGCTGTCTCGGTATTAAAATAACGTAAAATTATATAATATAAAAAAAGGAGATGTGTAAAATGGCAAACAGATTTGTACTCAATGAAACAAGTTATCACGGCAAAGGTGCAATAGCAGAAATTGCAACCGAAATTAAGGCAAGAGGATTTAAGAAAGCTTTTGTATGTTCTGACCCTGACCTTATTAAGTTCGGTGTTACAAAGAAGGTTACAGATATCCTTGATAATGCAAGTATTGCTTATGAAATTTTCAGCGAAATCAAGGCTAATCCTACAATTGAAAATGTTCAGGCTGGTGTAGAAAGCTTTAAGGCAAGCGGAGCGGATTGCATCGTTGCAATCGGCGGTGGATCTTCAATGGATACAGCAAAGGCAATCGGTATTATAATAGAAAACCCGGAATTCGCAGATGTTCGCTCGCTTGAGGGTGTTGCTCCCACAAAAAACAAGTGCACACCCATCATTGCAGTGCCAACAACTGCAGGCACAGCAGCAGAGGTAACAATCAACTATGTTATCACGGATAGCGAAAAGAACCGCAAGATGGTTTGTGTTGACGTGCACGATATTCCCGTTGTTGCAGTTGTGGATCCCGATATGATGGCAACAATGCCGAAAGGTTTAACTGCTGCAACAGGTATGGATGCTCTTACCCACGCTATTGAAGGTTACACCACAGGCGGAGCCTGGGAATTGAGTGATATGTTCCACATCAAGGCTATTGAAATCATCGCAAAGAGTCTCCGTGGTGCAGTGGACAACACAGACAAAGGAAGAGAAGGTATGGCTCTTGGCCAGTACATTGCAGGTATGGGCTTCTCAAACGTTGGCCTTGGTATTGTTCACTCAATGGCACATCCTTTGGGTGCTCTCTATGATACACCTCACGGTGTGGCAAATGCTATTATTCTTCCAACGGTTATGGAATACAATGCTCCGGCAACCGGAGAAAAGTACAGAGATATTGCAAAGGCAATGGGCGTTGAAAAAGTGGATGAAATGAGCCTTGAAGATGCAAGAAAAGCTGCAATTGAAGCAGTTAAGAAATTGTCGAGCGATGTTGGCATTCCTGCTGACCTCAAAGAAATCGTAAAACCTGAAGATATTGACTTCCTTGCACAGTCAGCCTTTGACGATGCTTGCCGCCCCGGAAATCCCAGGGAAACAAGCGTTGAAGAAATCAAAGAACTTTATCTTAAGCTTATGTAAAGAAAATTTGGGCACATAGTTCCTTTGGGACTATGTGCTTTTTTCTGTAAAAACTTCAAAGTACTAAGAAATGTTGAAATTGACTATTTTGGCAATTCATGATATAATTTCGATATTGATGATACTTTGTGTACGGAGTTGGAATTATAGATTTTTTGGTCCTGACTTGACAAAAGTCGAATTATGTCGATTGGTGTTGAAAAATAGAGTGAAGGAGGGTATACATTGTTTAGAGATGATTCTTTGAGTGATTTATATATTAAGGAGTTAAAATCTCTTATAGAAAATATTCAAGGTAAAAGGGAAGAATCATATTTATATAAACCATACAATGAGTTGCTATGTATGAGAGAAGATGTTTTAGTATCTTTGAAGGAATATGAGCAAAGTTTTTCAAACGAGATTCCAGAACCTGATTTTGAAATACCATATCCCGATCCAGAAACAGTGTATCATATCAATCTTAAAAGATTATCTCTGTTTTCAAAATTGATATATCATAAACATTTTAGCTATGTTGTTTATAAGCAAATGCAGCGTTTTGGCAAGGGATTATCAAGTGATTTTTTAACAAAAAATGATAGAATTATTGATGTGATAAAAAAGAACCCCAAAATTTCATATATTGATATTTTAAAAACTGATATTCAATTAAAAGTAGCGGTGGATATGCTGATTGAAAATGGAGCTATTTATCGTGCTGGGAAGAATACAGACACATATTGGAAAATAAATAAACAATAATTTTTGTATATAATAGTTTGCCGATAATAAATATTTACATATCGGGCAGGAAAATCTAATATTCCTGCGGGTTCTGATGGAAAGTGATACAAAAAACAGTGAAAAATAGTAGGTCCTATTATTCACTGTTCTCCAGTCTTGACACGAGTAATAATTATGTTGGATGATGGGGAATATTATCTAAAACGAGGTGGTATAATGGATAATTATGTTGATAATGATGAAAAAACAAGGAAAGAAGTACGAAAAGCAAAAAGAAATATTATCTCGGTTTTTCTTTTGATGTTTGTTATATGTCCTCTTGTGATACTATGGATTTTATTCGGCAACAGCGTTAGTTACAATATAGAGAAATACAATGATATTGTGGAAAGCGTTGATGTTCTTCCCGAATTAGATGAACTTGGAAATTACGATGATTTATATTTTAAACATTTTCATGATAGGATGCTGTTCTGGCTGTCGGATGCATATACACTAAAAGTTTCATATGATAATCAAAACTACAATAAAGAGAAAGAACTTTTATCTCAGAAATTTATTTATCAGACAGATACTTTGAAATATATCGAGAATGAAAAAGAACCTCATTTTCAATACGATGGTTTTGAATTTAATGTATTAGATGTAAACGAATACGATTTAATGTATCCTAAGAAATTAGTGTTTGTTGGATTTTCTGACAAAAAACAAGAAATAGCATATGTTTACTATTATAACTTTGATTTAGATTCTATTAACACTTCCTTTGGTGAGTTCTTAAAAGGAGAGTGTGGATGGTAGTCAATAAAGGAGAGGATTTGAAGTTTGTGTCAAGTCCATACAATTTAAAAGATTAGTTTGCCGATTTATAATATTTACATATACTATCGGATGCGAGAAAATCCAGTATTCTCGCGGGTTCTAAGGGAAAGTGGTTAAGGAAAATCAGTGAAAAACAAGGGCGGAAAATAGTAGGTCCTATTATGCCTGCATAA
>JAZRNM010000011.1:0-4164 GCA_045648205.1 Clostridia bacterium | reverse complement strand
TTTATTGCACGCACTTCCTGCATGCTCTTTTTTCTTTTTTTCTTTTTCCCAATGTTGTTTCTGTCGCATTTTTATCTGCACAACTTTTTTCAAAGTGATAACACTCCCCCGTTGGCGCTATATAAACCTTAAGCTCACTATCACTTTCTTCATTTGATGTAACTTTCTCCTCCAGCTTTATATAACCTATATCATCTTTCTCCATTGTGCCTTTTATATATTCCGTAATATAAAAAGGTATCACCAAAATTACTATACATAAACCCGCTATCAGGCTATCTCTTACCCACATTTCCATCACTCCACTTTTGTTTTATCACAAAATGAGATAAAAGTCAATATCTCATTTTGTGATTGTTTATAATATTGGAGAGGTGTTTTTATGAGATTAAAAGAATTGAGAGAAGATTTAGATATTCCACAAAGAGTGATTGCTGAGTATCTTCATATAAAACAGAACACTTATTCACAATACGAAAACGGTCAGCGGCAACTCCCTATTGAGGTCCTTGTAAAACTGTCAACATTTTTCAACGTTTCTACAGATTATATTCTTGAAATTTCAAACGAAAAATAATGTTTTTCTTGACAGAATTATCGCCTTAATATAAAATAAAGAATAAGCTGAAGGCGGTGATTAAATGGCAACATCTTGTGAAACCTGTGCAAACTACGAATACGACGAATATTTTGAATGTTATGTATGTGCTGTCAACTTGGACGAGGACGATATGCAAAAATTTTTGAGTGGCAGCACCTTTGATTGCCCCTATTGGCAAAACGGTGACGAATATGCAATTGTGAGAAAACAGAACTAAAAAAGGACGCCTTTGGCGTCCTTTTTTAGATTAGCTATTCTTTTTTAGTTCTATAAAACCATAACTATCTAATATTTGAAAAAACTTAGCAAGCCTCGGATAAAGAGGTTCTGCTTTTTCTCCAAATTCTGTTTTTACATCTTCTCCAAGCTCCACTATATTCTTTTTTCCATCTGCAATCCGCCAGACAAAACTGCCAAATTCATCAAGATGAACATATGAAATCGGTGGTTTTTTGAAAAATCTTTGTGCCAATTTGTTGAAGAAACCCTTGTTCTCAACATTCAGTGTCACAATGCCTTTTTCATCTGCGGTCCATGAAAGCCCCGACTTTCGCATTGGAACAAATTCAAGATAGTTTTCTGTGCCTTTTTTCTTCATTATTTTATATCACGCTTTCTCCACAAAGAGAACTTCAGAACTGAAATTATCACCAAAGCAAACACAATGACGCTGCCGAGGTTTGACGCCCAGACGGGAAGATTCAAAAGCCCTGAAATGTTCAGCACCTTGTCAACTCCCGCAACAGCCAGAAGTGCCAGGCAAATTCCCACAAGACCTTCTCCTGCAATCATACCTGAGCAGAACAGAATTCCATCATTGATGATTGTTTTCTTTTCGTTCTCTCTACGCTTGATTTTGTCAAGCACAAGACGCACAAGTCCGCCAACCATTATGCAGGCATTGAGATGAACGGGGAGATAAATTCCGATTGCAAAAGGAAGAACCGGAATTCCCACAATTTCAACTGCAATTGCGATAAACACACCAACAATAACCAATCCCCATGGGAGGTTTGCGTCCATAACACCCTCAATTATCATTTTCATGAGCGTTGCCTGAGGAGCTGCCAATTCATCTGAGCCAAAGCCCCATGCACTGTCAAGGAGATAAAGTGTTCCGCCAATTGCAAATGCCGCTGCCACAACACCGATAACCTCACCAATCTGTTGCTTTTTGGGTGTTGCGCCAAGCAGATATCCCGTTTTTAGGTCCTGAGAGGTATCGCCTGCAATTGCAGAAACAATACAGATTATTGAACCAATTGCAATCGCTGCATGCATACCTGATGCACCACTTTCACCCGTCATTTTGAGGATTACCGTGGCAAAGAGCAAGGTCGCAATCGCCATGCCTGAAACGGGGTTGTTGCTGCTGCCCACAAGTCCCACCATTCTCGATGAAACTGTTGCAAAGAAAAACCCAAACACAACCACAACTATGGCTCCAACAAGGCTCACCGGAATTGCAGGAACCAACCACACAAGAAGTGTCAAAATAGCAATTGCAACAAATACTATTTTCATATTTATATCTTTTGTTGTTCTATCAACGTTCTGAACGCCTGAACCTTTCATTCCCTTCACCGCATCAACAAAAGTGCGGACAATCAGAGGGAGTGACTTCACGAGGCTGATTATTCCGCCTGCCGCCAAAGCACCTGCGCCAATATATCTGATATATGAACTCCAGATTCCGCTTGCTCCGCTTGCAGCATAAATTGTGCCTATTGTTTCTGTGCCGGGATACAACACAATATCCTTGCCAAAGAGCACAATCATTGGAATGAGAACAAGCCAACTGATAATGCCGCCTGCAAACATATAAGAAGAAATTCTCGGTCCGCAGATATATCCCACACTCATAACCGCAGGGTAAATCTGAGTTCCAATTTCACCCGCATAGCCCTTAAATTTGAGTGCAATTTCTCCCGGAACTGCACGAAGACCGTCAATAATGAACTTGAACAGTGCCGCAAAGCCCATACCTGCAAACACAGTTGATGCACTTGAACCGCCTTTTTCTCCAGCAAGCAGAACCTCTGCACAAGCAGTTCCTTCAGGATAAGGCAACACACCATGTTCTCTGACAATCAAGGCATTCCGAAGGGGCACCATAAAGAACACACCAAGAAGTCCACCCAGAAGTGCTATAAGCGTTATTTCAATAATACTTGGTTTTTCCATTACACCTTCAGCAGCCCACAAAAACAGAGCCGGCAAAGTGAAAATCGCACCTGCTGCCAGTGATTCACCGGCAGAACCCGTTGTCTGAACAATATTACTCTCCAAAATGGAGTTTTTCTTCATTATAACACGAATGACACCCATAGCAATAACAGCTGACGGAATTGATGCCGAAACTGTCATTCCAACTCTGAGTCCCAGATATGCATTTGCTGCACCAAATATAACAGCGAGAAGAACACCCATAATAATTGATGTAACAGTTATTTCCGACATGACTTTCCCTGCCGGAACATATGGTTTGAAATTATTATTATTTTCCATTTTTTCTCCAATCTTTTTCTTAATAAATATGTAACGATTATATCATATTTTGCGCCAAAAATCAATAAAATCACTGAAATCCGCAGCAGTACTTTTATTGTCAAATCAGCCTATATTTACATATTTTACTGCATCTTTATACTCTTCATACGTAAAGGCTGTGTTCAAAACTTCAAGCAAAGCATTTGATGAAATTTTTGCCGGAAGTCCAAGATATTTTGTGAGTTTGCGTCTTTTTTCGTTGCTGTCCGCTTTCCCGCTCAGACCATCTTCGAAAAGAGTTGATTTTGTTATCGTCTGCTCTTTTGGTCGCTTTTTAACATCCGTCACCTCGGTCACGGTTTTAAGAATTTCGGAAAGCAGTTCTTCTGTCATTCCCTCAACCCCAAGCAAGCCTTCTTTCCCCGCCACGTCCTTGCGACGTTCTTTTCCCTCAATGTTGGGAATATATGCATGCTTGACTGTGCCTTCTTTTCCCACACACTGCTTGATGTAATTTCTTATGCGAAATCCTGCACTGTCTGAGTCTGTCAAAATAATTATTCCCGTCTTCTTTGCCATTGCCTTGATTGATTTCATCAAATTTTTGTCAGTGTAGATGCTGAACCCACCCGTGCATATTATGGCAGCATCGGTAATCGCTCTCAATCTCTTTTTGTCAAACTTTCCCTCAACCACAATGGTTTCTTTTATGTGAAGCATATTTATTCACTCCAATACGTTTTTAAAAAGGGCCGAAGCAAATCGCTGCAGCCCTGAATTATTAATCTTCGAAAATTGCATCTGACGGCATCTTCCAGTCTGCTCTTGGCGAAAGAGAAACCGTCCCCACCTTTGGTCCGTCAGGAACCGCCGAACGCTTGAATTGATTATTGAAAAATCGTTTGTAAAACAAATTATGCCACTTTTCAATGGTCGCTTTGTCATATACACCCTCAAATGCCGCTTCTGCCAGTCTTTGAATCTTTCTCTTGTCAAATCCAAATCTGATATAATTATAAAGAATAAAATCATGGATTTCATAAGGACCGACAATATCTTCTGTCTTCTGGTCC
>JAZRNM010000010.1:0-29282 GCA_045648205.1 Clostridia bacterium | reverse complement strand
GCTCTTTCAGGTCTTTATATTTTTTCTCATCTGCAACAACCACGAGTTTTGGCAAAATGCGTCTTGCCTGTTCTTCAAGGAGTTTTGTGTTTGAATTGCCTGTGATTGCACAAACCGATATATCCTTTATTCCCTTTAAATCCTCAACGACCTCCAAAGCCTGAGTGCCGATTGAACCCGTTGAGCCAAGTATTGAAATATTCATATATTTTTCCTTTCGGCTATCCTTTTATCTGAATACTGCAGCCAAAATCCTGCCTGTAATGTCCAGGATTAAACTTAGAGCTACAAAGGTAATTTTTTGTTTACGAGTCATAGCATATATTTTGTCAAGTACATATACAATACAAAAAACTGCTATTACCCCAATAATTGTCCCAATAGCACGCCATACAAATTCATAATGATAAAAGAGCATTGATATGAGTCCGCTCAATATTGTTTCCGCAATCATAATTACAGCCGTCCAATTATGTACTTGCGCAAATGTCACCCTAACCCTCAGCAACCGCAGCAAAACAAAGTACTCCAACACCGCTGCCATTAATTCAATTATCATAAAAAGCAAATAAGTTGGATATACATACCCTAATGTACTAAGATGCCAGCCTAACACCTTTTTAAGTATAAAGATACTAAGCACCAAGCCCCACAACGCCAAAACAAGATAGTTACGGACATTCCTCTTTGCCAATTTGCTGTATATATCATAAATCATTGTCATCACCGTTTTAATCAAAATCAAATGTGCCGGTACGGAAATTATTATTTCACAATCCTCCCGCCACCTTCGGCGGCCCTCCCTCCTTTACACAAGGAGGGCATATTACCCGATACCTACCATATTAAGATAAATATAAACCAGTGGAGCAACCATAATAACGCTGTCAAGACGGTCCAGAATTCCGCCGTGACCGGGGAACAGACTTCCGTAATCCTTAACGCCAAACTTTCTCTTGATAATTGATGCTGTCAGGTCACCAATCTGAGAAATGGGTGATATAATAATACCCAAAATTCCAAGCTTGATATAATTAATATCCATATCAAATACCTTTTCAATCAAAAGTCCATAAAGGAGCATAAGCACAATGCAACCAACAGTTCCGCCCACAGACCCCTCGATTGTCTTTTTGGGGCTTATTTCGGGACAAAGCTTGTGTTTTCCGAAAAAGACACCTGTGAAATATGCAAAAGTGTCGGTGGCAAAAGCTCCAATAAACACAATCCACAAAAGAATTGTTCCATTTTGCAAGCCTTTAATGTCAATTAATGTGGACAGCAAAAACGGAATGTAAGCAAGGCTAAAACACAAAAGCCCTGAATCTGTTACGCTGACACTTTTGTGACATTTGAGCATTATTCCAAAGACTAAAACCAACCCAATATAGAAAAGCAGCATATACAGCTGCACAGGGATGTATGTCCTGAGGCAAAGCAACACTGCCGCAATATACCCAACCACACAAAGTGCCTTATGCTTTTTCAGCCCCGTTGCCTTATAGAACTCAAAAAGTCCCATAACAGAAACCACAGTAACCGCTGCCGAAATCACATAAACATTGGAAAGCAGAACCGCAACCAAAAGCGGTATCAGCACAAGTGCCGTAAGTATTCTTGTTTTCATTTAAATTCATCCTTTGCAAAATCAGACGGATATGAAATCCGTCTGAATAAATTTTTATATTTTACCGAAACGTCTGTTTCTCTTCTGATAATCCAAAATAGCCTGACGCATATCATTTTCCGAAAAATCCGGCCAGTTGATGTTGCTGAACCAGAATTCAGCATATGCCGCCTGCCACAAAAGGAAGTTTGAAAGCCGGCATTCACCGCTTGGTCTGATAATCAAATCAACCTCGGGAAGGCCCCGGGTATACATAAGCTCATTCAAATCCTTTTCAGAAACATCTCTCAGCGTTCTCTTGCCCTGGGCAATTTTCTCAGCAAGCGCCTTTGCGGCATCGGTTATCTCTGCTCTTCCGCCATAGTTAAGCGCCACATTGAGAACGAGTCCTGTATTCTTTGAGGTGTAGGCTTCGGCATAATCAATCGCCGCATTTATCTTGTCAGACAATGCTGTTCTGTCACCGATAACACGCAAGATAACATTTGTTCCGCCGAACTGTTCTTCAACCTGCTGAAGGTATTTGTAGAGCAAATCCATAAGCGCGTCAACCTCCGCCTTGGGGCGGTTCCAGTTCTCGGTTGAAAAGGCATATGCAGTAACGCACTTCACGCCAATTTTGTCACAATAAACAACAATCTTTTTGAGGGTTTCAGCCCCTGCACGATGTCCCGCACTTCTGGGAAGTCCGCGTTTTGTAGCCCATCTGCCATTGCCGTCCATAATGATGCCGATATGCTTTGGGATATTCTGAAGGTCGAGCTCCTCTTTTTTATGTGCTTTTCTGAAAAACATAAAGCCCTATACCTCTAATATTTCCTTTTCTTTGTCGCTTATAACAGAATCAATAATTCCCACAAACTTGTCGGTGAGCTTCTGAATCTGTGTTTCAAGATTCTTGAGGTCGTCTTCTGTGATTTCCCCGTCTTTCTTCTGCTTCTTGAAACCTTCAAGAGCATCACGACGAACATTGCGTACTGCAACCTTGCAGTCTTCGCCACGTTTTGAAATTCCCTTCACAAGCTCTTTTCTTCTTTCCTCTGTGAGAGGGGGGAAGTTGAGACGGATTGTCTTTCCGTCATTGCTTGGTGTTATTCCCACATCAGACTTGAGGATTGCCTTTTCAATTTCGCCAAGGATTGAAGCATCCCAGGGCTGAATTGTGATGGTTCTCGGTTCAGGAACAGCAACTGTTCCCACCTGCTGGATGGGAGTGGGCACTCCATAATATTCAACAGTAACCTTGTCAAGAATTGCGGGGTTTGCACGACCTGCTCTGATTGCAGCAAGGTCTGTTTTAAGTACATTTATGGCTTTATCCATTTTGCTTTCTGCATTTTTCATAGATTTCAACAACCTTTCGAATTTATTTTTTTATTTCACGATAGTTCCGATTTTCTCACCTTTGATTGCTCTCTTGATGTTTTCAGGGTCATCAAGACCAAACACCAGAATGGGAATGTTATTGTCCATACAAAGTGAAGTAGCAGTGGAATCCATAACACCAAGTCCACGGTTGAGAACATCAATGTAGCTGAGCTCTTCAAACTTCTGGGCATTGGGGTTGAGGTTGGGGTCACTGTCATAAACCGCATCAACCTTCTTTGCAAGAAGAATTATTTCCGCATCAATTTCTGCCGCACGAAGTGCCGCAGTTGTATCTGTTGAGAAGAATGGGTTTCCTGTTCCGCAGGCAAAGATAACAACTCTGCCCTTGTCAAGATGGCGCATTGCCTTGAGTCTTATATATGGTTCTGCAATCTGTCTCATCTCAATTGCGGTCTGAACCCTTGCCTGAACACCTTGCTGTTCAAGGGCGTCAAGAAGTGCCAGTGAATTGATAACAGTTGCAAGCATTCCCATATGGTCAGCACGGCTTCTGTCCATGCCCTCACCTGTTCTGCCGCGCCAGAAGTTTCCGCCACCAACAACAATGGCAATTTCGCAACCCATTTCGGAGCATTCTTTAACTTTTTCGGCAATAGTGGTCACAGTGGCGCTGTCAAGACCGAATCCCTTTTCTCCGGCAAGTGCTTCACCGCTTACTTTGAGCATTACTCTTTTGTACTTTATTGACATTGGTATATACCTCCAAAATATTTATTAAAGCCAAATTTTATTCCGTAATATCTATAACCGTAATATCCGGTTCCACCTCAGGCTCAATTCCGCCTTCGGGAGTTGTAACAGTCTCCGGAGCGAAATCATTCTCTTCCATAGCACCGCTGTCAGTTTCAGGAGTCTGGTTTGTTTCAGGCTGCTCTGTCTCGGTTTTCTGTGGCTGAGAAGGACTTGTTGTCTGTGCAGGAGCGGTCGCCTCAGGTGTTGAAGAAACGGGCGCAGGAGCACTTGCAGAATACTTATACTTATCCACCGTGGTGTTAAGAAGTTCCACCTCATCCTCCAGAGTTTTGACTTGTTCCTTCAGTTCCTCATTCTCTTCCATAACCTCATCATTGCCGAAAGAGCCGAAAGCTATGGGATTGACAATCAGAGAAAATGCCAGAAAAAACGAAATCAGAAAAGCAAGAATTGTTCCAAAGGTGATACCCGTTCCAATAAGTATCTTCTTTGTCCTGTTTGATATATGCGTTTTGCTGCTCATAGCAAAAACTCCTTTTCGCAGTTTATTTGTATAAAATTATACCATAGTTCTCCTAACTATTCAAGTACTAAAATCAAATTTTAATGGCGAAAAAATGATATTTCTCACATCCTTGACAAAGATAGCTTTTTGTGAGATAATTCGTATATATTCACATTGCCGAAAGGATGCGGAAAAAATGCAAAACGAAAGATTGGAAAGGCGCAAGGAATTCATCATCAACACACTCTACATAGCGTTGATTGCAGTGCTTGTTTTTCTGTGCTTCAAATATGTTGCGAAATGGCTGATTCCATTTATTGTCGGCTTTGTTATTGCAGTTTCTGTTAACGCCCCTGTCAAGGCAATCTGCAAAAAAATAAAGATAAACCAAAAATTCTGTGCAGTGGTGTTTCTGCTGATTGAATATGCAATTCTGGTTTTGATTATCTGGAGCGTTGGTGCAAAGATTTTCAATTCAATCCGTGATTTGGTTTCAAACCTTCCCGCATATTATGACGAAAGCATCGCACCGCTCCTCACAAACCTGAACGAAACCGTAAACTGGTTGACATCAAGCATATCTCCCGAAGCTCTCAATCAAATATACACAATGCTTGAAAGCGTGGTTGACAACCTGAGAGACTTCATCATCAACATATCTGCCACAACGGGAAAAGCCCTTGCAAACACCACAGCAAAATTGCCATTCTTCTTTATTTCTTTTGTTTTCACCATTTTGGCATCTGTCTTCATCAGCATTGACTACGCAAGTATTTCAAGCTTTATAAAAAAGCAATTGCCACCAAAAATTGCGGTTTTTGCGGATGATGCAAAGGAACACCTCGGAAAAACAGTTGTCCGTTATCTCAGAGCATATCTGATAATCTGGGTTTTGACCTTCACCGAGCTTTCTGTGGGACTTTCCATTCTGAAGGTTAAAAATGCTATCGGCCTTGCGGCAATAATTGCCTTCGCCGATATTTTCCCCATTCTTGGTACAGGCGGAATCTTGCTCCCCTGGGCCGTATTCTCACTTATATCACAAAACTACTTCCTGGGCATCGGTCTGATTGTTCTCTACCTTGTTATTCTTACGGTAAGGAACTTCAGTGAACCCAAAATTGTCGGCGACCAGCTTGGTCTAAGGCCCGTGGTTTCACTCCTTGCAATTTACCTTGGTTACCTTTGGATGGGACTTTTCGGAATGATTTTACTTCCCATCCTGACCACCATATTAATCGGTCTCCACAAAAACGGCAAAATCAAACTTTGGAAGGACTAAAAATTTACACATAAAAAGTCGCTGTATTTTTACAGCGACTTTTTGTTTTGCAATTTACAGTTTTGCTCTTATAATCTTTCCGCTTGTTGTCTTTGGAAGCTCATCACGGAACACCACAATTCTCGGGTATTTATAGGGAGCAGTGTGCTCCTTGACATAGTTCTGGATTTCCTTTTTCAGTTCTTCGCTGGGAGCCGTGTCCTTTGTGAGAACAATGCTGGCTTTAACCACCTGTCCTCTCACGTCATCAGGCTCTGCCGAAACTCCGCATTCAAGAACATAGGGAAGCTCCATAATAACACTTTCAATTTCAAATGGTCCGATTCTGTATCCAGAAGACTTGATAACATCATCAATTCGGCTCACATAGAAATAGAATCCATCTTCGTCCTTGTATGCAACATCACCTGTGTGATAAAGACCGTCGTGCCAAACCTCCGCAGTTTTTTCCTCGTCACGGTAATATCCCTTGAACAAACCGCAGGGAACACGTCCAGAAGTTCTGATTACGATTTCACCGTTTTCACCAACGCCAACGCTGTTTCCGTCAGGGTCAACAATGTCAACATCATAAAGCGGAACAGGTTTACCCATCGCCCCCAGTTTGTATTCTTTGCCATAAAGATTTCCGATAAGGCAAGTGGTTTCTGTCTGACCAAAGCCCTCCATAATCTTAAGCCCTGTCAGCTTTTCAATCTGTTTGAATACTTCAGGATTAAGTGCCTCACCTGCTGTGTTTGCATGCTGAACCGAAGACATATCATACTTTGAAATATCCTCTTTCATCATCATTCTGTACATCGTGGGCGGTGCACAGAAGGTGGTGATTTTGTATTTCTCAAACATAGGCAAGATATCCGCCGCATCAAACTTGTCAAAGTCATAAACAAAGAGAGCCGCTTCACAGAGCCATTGTCCGTAAATCTTTCCCCAGGCAGCTTTTGCCCAGCCCGTATCCGAAATAGTGAGATGCAATCCTTCGGGGTCCACGCAATGCCAATAATTCGCCGTGTGGAAGTGACCGAGGGGATATTTGTAGCTGTGCAGTGCCATTTTGGGATTTCCCGTTGTTCCCGAAGTGAAATACATCAACATATCATCTTCACCGCAAGGTGAATCAGCCTTTCTCTCATAAACATCGGGGAACTTGATATATTCCTCATCAAAGCATCTCCAACCGTCTCTTTTTCCGCCAACAATAATCTTTTCCTTGAGCTGCACTGCATTTTTTGCACCGTTTTCAGCCTGATGAGCAATATCCCCATCAGCACTGCACAAAACAGCATCTATGCCCGCTGCATTATAGCGATATTCATAGTCGTGCTCCTGCAAAAGGTTGGTGGCAGGAATTGCCACAGCACCAATCTTGTGGAGAGCCAGTATTGCAATCCAGAACTGATAATGTCTTTTCAGAACCAGCATAACCTTGCTGCCCTTTTTGATGCCCAGGGACTCAAAGTAATTGGCGCAGCGTGCCGACTCCTTCATAAAGTCTGTGAAGGTGAATCTTCTTTCCTGATGGTCTTTCGAAATATGAAGCATTGCCAGCTTGTCCGGCTTGCGTCTTGCAATCTCATCAATTACATCAAATGCAAAATTAAACTTGTCCTCATTCTTAAAATCAATAGAAACAAGTGAGCCGTTTTCATCCTCAACCGTGTCAATGAAGTCGTGATAAACTCTCTTGTATTCCCGATGGGGCTTGTAGTTTGACTTCATAACCGCCTTTTCAGCCTGCTCTGTCTCCGTACCATTAAGCACTATTGCATAAAATGTGGCATCCTGACCTTCAACCGCAATCATTCCGTGAGGAGTTGAACTGTCGAAGTATATGGTGTCCCCTGCATGAAGAACCTCAAAGTGTGAGCCCATCTGAACCTTGAGAGCACCCGAAACCACAATATCAAGCTCCTGACCCACATGAGTTGTGAGCTCAATGTCCCTCTGTTCCGCTTCCGCATCATAAGCACATTGAACAAACAAAGGCTCTGAAACTCTGTTTTTGAAAGCTGATGCCAGGTTGTAATAAACCAGGCCATTCGCCTCTTCAATTTTCTTTCCCTCGCCCTTTCTTGTCACGATATAAGACCTGAGCGTTGAGCTGACACCTTCAATAATATCAGTAACGCCAACCTTGAAAGCAAGTGCGCAACGATAAATAAAAGCGAAGCTCAAATCGTGAGTTCCTTCTTCACAAGCAGCATATTCTTCACGGCTGACACCTGTAAGCTTTGCCATTGTCTCCATGGAAAGTCCACTGATGTGTCTGAGCTCCTTGATTCTGGCAGCAACCTCGCTTATTTTCAAATCTAAGCCGGTCATTGTTTCTTCGTTCATGATTTTTCTCCTTTCGAATTTATCTTTGAGAAAACAAAACACGCCCCAAAGATTCAGAATTCTTTGAGACGAGCATTCACCCGCGGTACCACTCAAATTGCGTTGTCTTTTGACAACACCCCTTCAAGCCCTGAACATTTTAGGCTCTATGCACTGACGTAGCAAACACGGAAGGGTTCTAATCACCAAAAGTCCGGTTTTCTTCCCCTCTGCTCAGGAGCTACAGCTTTCAGATTCCGACTCTGTGGCTCGCACCAACCGCCACTTCTCTCAGAGATTTCCCCTGAAGCACTCTCCTTCAACGCATTTTTATTCGATTTGACATTTACGTTATCACAAAATCTCCTTTTTGTCAATACCAAAATACATTTTCCCGAAAGTTTCCAAGATTTTGTAATCATTTTGTAACATTAGTGCAACAATTTTGTCAAAGAGGTTGACAAAAAACCAAAATTCGTGTATACTGCTAATGTATGTTTTTTTATTTGCAAAAATTTTTTATAAGTTTTATTTGCAAAAAAAGAATTTCAAATGCGTAGCGAAAGGAATGAATTTGGGGAATAAGGCGTGTTTGTTTTTAAAATTTGGAGGTAAAAGTTTTGTTAAAATTAAAAAGATTTTTGGCGATTACAATCGCTATTGTTATAGCATTATCAACCATAACAGCAACAGTTAGTGCTGCGGAGACAACAAAATACGGAATTGTTACTGCATCACTTCTCAATCTTCGCAAGGATGCAAGCACATCATCTGCAATTCTTGCACAGATTCCCAACGGCACTGCCGTTGAGGTAAAAGGAATCAGCTCAGGCTGGGCAAATGTTACATATTGGGGCACATCAGGCTATGTTTCAACCGCTTATCTGAAGATTATGCAAGGTGAAATGCCCAACAGAAGCGAAACAGTTTCAACCAAAGGACAAGCCGTTGTAGAGCTTGCAAAAAAGTATCTCGGAACACCCTATGTTTATGGCGGCTCAAGCCCCAGCGGTTTTGACTGCAGCGGTTTTGTTTATTACATTTACAAATCAATGGGTGTGACTCTCAACCGAGTTGCAGCCGACCAGATGACAAATGGCAAATGGGTTCCAAAGAACGCACTTCAGCCGGGTGACATTGTGGGCTTTGCAAACAACAGCGGCTACATAAATCACGTTGGCATCTATGCCGGAAACGGAATGATGATTCACTCACCGCAAACAGGTGATGTTGTGAAATATGAAAGCATTGTCACAGGAAACTATTCACGTCGCATCACTTGCGGCAGACGCATTTTCTAAAAAGAGCTAATAAAAATCGGGCTGTCGGACAGACAGCCCATTTTTTGAATTAATGGAGGGAGATTATGAAAATAATAGGCAGAAAAAAGTTTCAATTTTATGTGCTGACTATTCTTGCAGTCTGTCTTTCTATGTTTGCAAGTCTCACCTTCCCCGACAAAAGTTCCGCCTCGGTTGCAGACAGAAGCCTTTCTGTCACCTTCATAAACGTAGGTCAGGGTGATGCCACACTGATAAGAACCCCCAAAAACGAAACCATTCTCATTGACGGGGGCGAAAAAGATTCATTTGAAACCCACCTTTTGCCCTATCTCAAAAAGGAACAGATTCAGGAAATTGATGCTGCAATCGTAACACATTATCACAGCGACCACGCAGACGGGATTTATGAGCTTTTGACACACAATGCCGTGAAATCACTTTTCCTGCCCGACTACAAGGATACCGACAAAACAAAAAGCAGCCTGACAAATATGGCTGGAATCACTCACACCGCAACATACAGCATTTCCGAAGGCGACATCATCGAAACCGAGTGTGAGGATTTGACCATAGAAATACTCAATCCACCAAAAGGCGGAAATCGGGGAAACAGTTTTCACAACAACAGCTCTCTGGTTGTAAAAATAACATATTACGGCACAAGCTTTCTCATCACAGGCGACATTGAGGACGATGCCGAAAAGAATCTAATACGGAATGCAAATCTGGAATGTGAAGTATTGAAAGTTCCCCACCACGGCTCTTCAACTTCGTCCACAAAAGGCTTTTTGAAAGAAACCGACCCGACCTATGCCATAATCTCTGTTGGCCGCGACAATTCTTACGGGCACCCTCACATTGAGGTTCTTGACCGCCTGGAAGATGAAGATATCCAGGTCTATCGCACCGACAAGGACGGAGATGTCACCTTTGAGGTAAACAAAAACGGAATATCAGATATAAAATTTTCTTTGTAAAAGAGGTGTGAATTTATGGAACCCAAAGACCTTGACAAGCAAATTTCGTCAAACAAAATCGGACAACTTTATTTCTTCTTTGGAGAAGAACAGTTTCTCCTTGAAAACAAAATCAAATCCATAAAGAGTCACCTTATAGACAGTGATTTTGAGGAATTTAACTATATCAAGCTAAACGATAAAAAGATTACAGCTGCAGACATTGAAAATCACATTCTGTCCGTGCCCGTAATGTCTGAAAAGAAATTAGTGGTTGTGTCAAATTGCGGAATATTCGGCAACGCAAAAACCAAAGATTTTTCTGCTCTTTGTGAGCTGATTTCAGACCTGCCCGAATATATCACTCTTATTTTCACCGAGCGTGAATTTGACAAGAAGAAGGAAAAGAATCTTGATATTTTCAAAAAGCGTGGTGAAATCGTGAAATTTGAGCCCTTGTCACCAAAACAGCTTGAACTGTGGCTTGAAAAATTGTTGGAGGAAAAGGGGAAAACCGCACTTTCAAGTGACCTTTCGAAAATGGTGGCTCTCTGCGGGCAATCAATGTCAACCGTCTATGCTGAATTTTGCAAGCTTGTGAACTTTGTAGGTGACCGAAGCAAAATTACAGCTGAAGATATTTCATCGGTGGTTTCAAAAACTGTTGACGCACGAATCTTTGACATAATAGATGACATTGCCGAGGGCAGAACCAAAACAGTTTTTGAAGAGCTTGGCGCTCTGCGTTTTTCGGGAGAGAATTCCTCCACCGTGCTTTCGTTGATTTCCACACGGATGAGCGAATTGCTTATGGTAAAACAGCTTCTCGAGGACAAACTCTCAGCCGAAAAAATCAACGAATATTTCGAGCCAAGACGTCACCCCTATGTAATCAAAAAGCTATCCGAACAATGCCGCAGATTTAGTCTTCCTTACCTCAAAAAAATGACACTAAAGGGCACCGAATATGCCTACTCTGTCCGTTCGGGTCTGCTTGACAAGTGGGTGGCTGTGGAAATGTACGTGGCAGAGCTTCTGGAAAAATAAGTTTTCGACATCTTCCGCTTGCAATCAAACTATATATCATATAAAATCAAAGAGTCATAGTAGAATCACTATGGCTCTTTTTAAAAAAGGATTGGTCTGGAATTCCCTAAACACCCACAATCTGACCGCAGGCAATTCTTCTTCCCCCGCTTCCCGAGGGTTGGGTTACATAATCATCAGGTGATTGATGAATACCAACCGATCTGCCCACCACATCCTCAGGAAAAAATCGGTTTGTGAAGAACAGCATCTTTGCTGTTCCGCCATTTGAGAACAGAACGGGGAAATCCCCTGCGTGATTTCCGTGAGGCTCACCGTCAGGGTTCCAGTGACCGCCCGCTGCTTCAAAGGGCTGGTCGGTGTGAGAGCTTCCGCAGGTGTCACGTTCATGAATATGAAATCCAAAGGGCCCCACCTGAGGCGAGTTGTTCATTGCCTCGCTGAACTCAGGCAGTCCGAAAATTTCCGCCTCAACCCAGCAACCGTCAGCAATACCGAGGAACTTAACCGTTCCGTGCACTTCGGGGGCAAGGTCGCTTCCGTGAATATTCGCAATCGCATCAAAAGCTTCAAGCATAATGTCAGACTCCTTCCAAACACAATTTATTTATGTCATATATATTATGTAAAAACTCCAAACCCGTGAAAAGAAAGGTGGTAATTCTAATGACACGAACCTTCAAAGCACTGTGTGTTCTTATGGGGCTTTTCTGCACCCTCAACTCCCTTTTGCCCACAAAATCAAAGACATATGTATCTGCAAAGGAAGAAGAAATTCGCGGTGTGTGGTCAGCAACAGTATTCTCCCTTGACTATCCATCAAAGCCCACCACCTCCGCTGAATCTCTCAAAAAAGACGCTGACAATCTTATTTCCATGGCAAAATCGGCGGGCTACAACACTCTGTTTTTTCAGGCTCGTCCCGCAGGCGATGCCTTTTATGAATCTGAGCTTTTCCCCTGGTCGAAATACCTGACGGGAGTTCAGGGCACCGCTCCCGATAAGGACTTTGACCCCCTCAGTTATCTCATAAAAGCTGCCCACAAAAATGACATCTCCCTTCACGTGTGGCTAAACCCATATCGCATCACAGCCACCGCCGGTGACAACGAAAATATTTCCGAAAATTCCATTGCCAAAAAATATCCGCATCTGGTTGTGAAGCACACCGACGGCAAGCTCTATCTGAACCCGGGCGAGCCCGAAGCAAACAAGTTGGTAGTTGACGGCATCGTGGAAATTCTCAAAAAATATGATGTCGACGGAATACATATCGATGACTATTTCTATCCCGACAGTTCCTTCCCCGATGGTGAAACCTTCACCAAATACGGAAGCAACTATGCAGACATAGGTGATTGGCGCCGTTCAAACACCACCGACCTCATACGGCAAATCAAAGCCGCAATCGACAGATTGAGCCCGGACACCGTTTTTTCCGTCAGTCCATGCGGAATCTGGGCAAACAAAAAGTCACACCCTGACGGAAGTGACACAAGCGGAATTCAATCATATTTTGACTATTATGCCGACACAAGGCTGTGGGTAAAAGAAAATCTCATTGATTGGATAGTCCCTCAGATTTACTGGAACATCGGCAATGCTGCCGCAGACTTCAGAATCCTTTCAAATTGGTGGTCAGATGTGGTCAAAGACACCAATGTCGCCCTTTGCATCGGTCAGGGAGTTTATCGCATTGAGGAAGAAAAAAGCCCTGCCTCTGTCTGGTATTCCCAAAACGGAGTAGAGGAGCTGAATCGTCAGGCACAGCTCATCAGGCAGCTTGAGGGCTGCAAGGGCTATGCTCACTATCGGCTGGGAAATGTAAAAAACAATTCTTTCGCCAACGCCTTTGCAAGCTCTGTCAACACGGGCAAAATACCAATCTTTGCAGACCTTCACAAGTTCCCATGGGCGGAGGATGCAATCCTTTCACTTCACGAAAAAGGAATCGTGAACGGCATGGGTGACGGCACTTTCGGGTGCGAAAGGAATGTCTCCCGTGCAGATTTTGCCGTGATGCTTGTCCGCATTTATGGAAAAGAAGCCGAGATAACCGACCAATTTGACGATGTAACCGCCGACAAATATTACTACAAAGAAGTGGGAATTGCAAAAGCCTTGAATATCATTCAAGGCAGAGACCAAAATCTGTTTGACCCCACAGGAAACATAGCCCGACAGGATATGGCAACAATGGTATATCGCCTTCTGGAAAAAGAAAACAAACTGAACTTTGATGAAAAGTTTAGTTTGTCAGAAAGTTTTTCTGATGCTCATTTAATTTCAGCCTATGCCGAAACTCCAATCAAGGCAATGTGCAATATGAAGTTGCTTTCGGGCTATGAAACGGGCGAATTCAAGCCCCAAGGAATGGCAACCCGTGCCGAAACAGCCGTGTTTCTCGACAGAGTTGCGAAACTATTTTAACACAAAGGGGGTGCTAAGCACCCCCTTTTTAAATTGAACAAACAATCGCTGCCCATTCTCCCATTTCTCTGACTTCTTTGATTTTGAGTCCTGCCTTTTCCAATGCTGCAACAACCTCATCTTTTCTCTCGATTATAATCCCCGAGCAAATGAATGTTCCGTCAGGCTTCATAAAGCCTTTGACAAATGCGGAAAGAGCAATGATAACATCTGCAACAATGTTTGCAAGAACAATGTCAAACTTATTCGTGCCAAGCTTTTCACGAAGGGCAACATCTGTTGTTATGTCGCCGTCAAAGCCGTGATAAACTTCTTCACCTAGTCCGTTGAGCTTCAAGTTAGAATAAGCAACCTCAACTGCCATAGGGTCAATGTCAACCGCCGTTGCCTCTTTCGCGCCAAGAAGAAGAGCAATAACCGAAAGAATTCCCGAGCCGCAGCCAAGGTCAAGAACATTGTCCCCTGACTTTATGTGCTTTTCAATTTCTTCAATGCACATTTTTGTGCTTTCGTGCGAACCTGTTCCGAAGCTGCAACCGGGATTTATCAGAAATTTGATTCTGTCCGTTTCAGGGACACTTTCCCACTCAGGAACAACAAGCACCCTTTCACCGATTTCCAAAGGCTTGAAAAACTGTTTCCAGTTTTCAGACCAATCCTCATCCTTCACAGATTTTGAGTGAAAACCAATGATTTCCGCTCCGGCATTTTCCAAAGTTTTTTTGACCTCTTCAATCTGAGCCCTGCCCTCGTCATCATCGCTGAAATAAAGGGTGATGCAGCTGTCAGCAGTTTTCAGCTTTTCAAGTTCCTCGTCAACATAATCCCAATATTTTCGGTTATTCTCAAGGAACTCCTTGAAATCGTCCTTGTCGCTGATTTCAATCCCCGTAATTCCAAGGTCATAAAGCTCACCGCATATGGGGTCAATTCCCTCTGCTGTTGTTGTTATTTTCAGTTCAATCCAATTCATATTATATTCTCCCGAAACCTATTTCAAATATTTCTTTTCTCCTGACATAATGAACATCTTGTCCGCATTGGGTTCAATTTCATTCTTCTCAACAGTTCCCCAATCAGATGGTTCAACCTCCTCAATTGAAACGGAGATTGCCTCCTGAGGGCAGCCCCAGAGTTCAAGAAAGGTTTCGTTGATTTTTTCAACCACCTTTGCCTTTGTCTCAGCATCTTTGGGATAACATTTAATTTTTATATATGGCATAGAAAAAACCTCCACTGAATTTTTTTTATTATACCACATTCCCCCCAAATAATCAACAAAAAAAGACACAGCCTGAAAAATCAAACTGTGTCCGTGATATTTACTTCAAAAACTCTTTCATTTTGTCAAAGAAGCTCTTTCTGTCATGATACTTTGCAGGTTCAACTGTTTCACCGAACTGTCTCAGGATATCCTTCTGCTTGTCAGACAAATTCTTGGGGATTTCCACATTAATCTTCACATATTGGTCACCCCGTGTGCCATTTCCATGAAGCTTGGGAACACCCTTGCCCCGAAGTCTAAACACTGTTCCCGTCTGGGTTCCCTCAGGAATATTGTAAGTAACCTTTCCGTCAATGGTGGGGACCTGAACCTCTGCACCGAGAGCCGCCTCCACAAATGTGATGGGGAAATCACACATAATGTCATAGCCCTGACGTGTGAAAAGCTTGTGTTTTTTCACTCTTGTAACAACAAGCAAATCTCCGTTTGGTCCGCCATTCTTTCCTGCATCAGCCTGACCTGAAACCGAAATAATCTGGTCATTGTCAATTCCTGCAGGGATTTTCACCTTAACCTTGCGGCTTTTTCTGACCGTTCCATCGCCACGGCAAGCCTTACAAGGATTGGTGATGACCTTTCCCGTTCCACCACAAGTTGAACAAGGTCTTGAACTCTGAAAACTTCCGAATGCGGTTCTCTGAACTGTTGTCACCTGACCGGTTCCGCGACACACACTGCAGGTTGCCGCCGAAGTTCCCGGTTCTGCACCGCTTCCTCCGCAGGTATCACATTTTTCGGTTCTGTTCACATTGAGCTCAATTTCACAGCCGAAGCACGCCTGCTCAAAGGTCAAATCAATGTTATAGCGAAGGTCCCTACCCTTTTGAGGAGCGTTGGGGTTTCGTCTTGACTGACCGCCAAAGCCACCGCCGAAGAATGAACCAAAAATATCCTCAAAGCCACCGAAACCGCCGAAGTCACCATATCCGCCATAACCACCGCCTGCCTGGGGGTCAACTCCGGCATGGCCAAACTGGTCATATCTCTGCTTTTTCTCAGCATCACTGAGAACTTCATAGGCCTCCGATGCCTCTTTGAACTTTTCCTCCGCAACCTTAGCCTTGTCGCCCGGGTTGAGGTCGGGATGATACTTCTTGGCAAGCTTTCGATATGCTTTTTTTATCTCATCTGCCGAGGCACTTTTGTCAACACCAAGCACCTCATAGTAATCTCTCTTTTCTGCCACAATAAGTCACCTATCTTTTAAATGGGAGGGCACAAAGGCCCTCCTCAGCACTGTTTATTCGTTATCGTCAACAACCTTATAATCCGCATCAACAACATTATCATCCGCAGCATTTTCAGCCCCTGCATCTGCCTGACCTTGTGCTGCCTGCTGAGCCTGAGCCGCTTCAGCATAAAGCTTTGATGAAACGTCATAGAACTTCTTTGAAACTGCCTCTGTCTGTGCATTAACAGCCGCAACATCAATTTCTTCTGCCTTCAGCATTTCCTTGAGCTTGTCAACCTCAGCCTGGATTCCAGTCTTTTCATCTTCAGAAATCTTGTCACCAAGATCAGCAAGAGTCTTTTCTGTCTGGTAAACAATGTTATCAGCAGCATTTCTTGCGTCAACAGCTTCTTTCTTCTTCTTGTCCTCTGCAGCAAACTGTTCAGCTTCTTTAACTGCCTTTTCAATATCCTCATCTGAAAGGTTTGTGCTTGATGTAATTGTGATATCCTGGCTGTTGCCTGTTCCCATATCCTTTGCAGTTACGTGAACGATGCCGTTTGCGTCAATATCAAATGAAACCTCAATCTGAGGAACACCACGAGGTGCGGGAGGAATGTTGGTGAGACTGAATCTGCCAAGAGTCTTGTTGTATGCCGCCATTTCGCGTTCACCCTGGAGCACGTGAACCTCAACACTTGTCTGGCTGTCTGCCGCAGTTGAGAACACCTGGCTCTTCTTTGTGGGAATTGTTGTGTTTCTTTCAATAATCTTTGTGAACACGCCGCCCATTGTTTCAATACCAAGTGAAAGAGGAGTTACGTCAAGGAGAACCAGGTCTTCAACATCACCTGAGAGAACACCCGCCTGAATGCAGGCACCAAGTGCAACACATTCGTCAGGGTTGATGCCCTTGTGTGGTTCTTTGCCGATAAGTCTCTGAACCGCTTCCTGAACTGCGGGGATTCTTGAAGAACCACCAACCAGAAGAACCTTGTCAATTTCTGATGGATTGATGCCTGCATCAGAAAGAGCATTCTTTGTGGGAATCATTGTCTTTTCAACAAGGTCTGCTGTCAGTTCATTGAACTTCTGACGTGTGAGTGTTATGTCAAGATGCTTAGGACCTGTTGCGTCTGCTGTGATGAATGGAAGATTGATGTTTGATGACATAACGCCTGAAAGTTCAATCTTTGCCTTTTCAGCAGCCTCTTTAAGTCTCTGAAGCGCCATTTTGTCAGCACTCAAATCAATGCCGTTTTCCTTTTTGAATTCTTCAACCATAAAATCAATAATTTTCTGGTCAAAGTCGTCACCGCCAAGCTTGTTGTTACCGCTTGTTGCGAGAACCTCGAACACGCCGTCACCGATTTCAAGGATTGAAACGTCGAATGTACCACCGCCAAGGTCATAAACCATAATCTTCTGGTCATTGTCCTTGTCAAGTCCATAAGCAAGTGCCGCAGCAGTTGGCTCGTTGATAATTCTGAGAACCTCAAGACCTGCGATTTTGCCTGCGTCCTTTGTTGCCTGACGCTGTGCGTCACTGAAATATGCAGGAACTGTGATAACTGCCTGACTAACCTTTTCACCAAGGTAGCTTTCAGCATCAGCCTTAAGCTTCTGAAGAATCATTGCTGAAATTTCCTGAGGAGTGTATTTTTTGTCCTCAACCGCAACCTTGTAATCTGTACCCATTTCACGCTTGATTGAGCTGATTGTGTTGGGGTTTGTGATTGCCTGTCTTTTTGCAACCTGACCAACGAGTCTTTCGCCTGCCTTTGTGAAAGCCACAACAGAAGGAGTTGTTCTCGCACCCTCAGGGTTAGTAATAACAGTCGGCTCTCCGCCTTCCATAACTGCAACACATGAATTTGTTGTACCCAAGTCAATACCAATAATTTTCGCCATAATAAAATCACCTTTCTTTTTTATATCTATTAAGAATTTTAATAATAAACTTTTTTAGTTAGCAACCTTAACCATTGCATATCTGACAACCTTGCCTTTGCAGGTGTAACCCCGCATAAGCTCCTCAGAGATGATGTTTTCGCCAAACTCCTCGTTTTCTTCGTGCATAACCGCATTGTGAAGTTCCGGATTGAACACCTCACCGACTGCCTTGATTGGCTCAACACCGATTGCGGCAAAAACCTCATCAAGCTGTTTGACAATCATTCCAACGCCCTCAGCCAAAGTGCCCTCGGCTTCTTGTGCAGCCTGAGCTGCTCTTTCAAGGTTATCCTTGACGGGAAGCAACTTTTCTACGGTGTCACAAACCGCCAAGCTGAAAAGCTCCTCGCGTTCCTTTGCGGTTCGTTTTTTGAAGTTGTCAAACTCTGCTGCGTGACGCATCATTTTATCCTTGAGAGATTCGACCTCCTCACGAAGCAGCTCCTCGGGAGATTTCTCCTCTGTCACTTCCTCTGTTTCAGCCGCAGTCTCTTCTGTTATTTCTTCCTGCACATTATCTTTTGCTTCTGTGTTTTCCATTCCTATTCATCTCCCTTTCCCATTCCAAGAAGTATCTGTCTTGCCCCGAAATCCTTTGTGAGTGTTCCGCTGAGCTGAGTGGTGAAGAACTCCAGAGCCGAGATAACCTTTGAATAATCCATTCTTTTGGGTCCGATAACCCCCAGAATTCCAATGAGCTTGTCGGACGCTCTGTATGGTGCAAGCACAACACTGTTGTTTTTCAGTTCATCAATGGGGATTTCATCGCCAATCATAACCTTTGTGGTGTTTGTTGGGTTTGCCCCCATAATTATCTTTGTAAGGTTTTCTTTGTCCTCAAGCACATCAAACAGCTCTTTCACCTTGTCAACATTGCTGTATTCGGGGAAATTCAATATGTTCGAAAGCCCGTCAACAAAAATTTGTTTGCTGTCTATTTCAGAAACCGCCTCGTGTACAAGTTCAATCACCGAAGTGAGAATTTCAAAGTTATGACCGATTGCCGAGCGGATTTCCATCATATTTGAAATGTTGATTTCCGAAATGGTAAGTCCCGACAAATTCTGATTAAGTATCAAACTGAGCTCGTCGGCAAACTCCTCCGAAATGTCCTGTTCAAGCTTGAGAAGCCGGTTTTTGATTATGCCCGACTTATCTGACACAATCAGCATTGCGGCAAAATCGTCAACCTTGACAACCTTGATGTTTTTCACAACCCCCGCCTCTGATGCAGGAAGCATACCAAGAACAGGAAGTCCCGTAATGCTCGAAAACGCACTTGCAACATCTCGGACAATCTTGTCAAGCTCCCGTTTTTTCATTGATGTTGCCTGACTCATTTTCTCAATTTCAGCCGCCGTCATCTCATACTTTTCCATCAGCGAGTCAACATAAAGTCTGTAACCTCCGGTTGATGGAACTCTGCCGGCTGACGTGTGAGGCTGAACAAGAAGTCCCATTTCCTCAAGGTCGCCCATCTCGTTGCGGATTGTTGCAGCGCTCAAATTAAGCTCCGGGCGCTTTGAAATGCTTCTTGAACCCACAGGTTCTGCCGTGTTGATATAATCCTCAACAATAGCCTGAAGTATCATTTTCTTTCTGTCATCCAAGCTCATATGCCACACCTCCGCAATTCTTTTGTTAGCACTCAACCAAGCAGAGTGCTAATTGCTTATTTAATATAACACCAAAATCCCCGTTTGTCAATAGTTTCTGCCAAAATTTTTCGGACAAAAAAAGAACCGCAAAAGCAGTTCTATTTCTTCTTTGCTTTTTTCTTTTCGTCTTCATCATCAAAATATTGCAGATACATTTCCTCAGCCTCCTGCTGAATTTTGATGAGCTTTTCTGTGGTTTCGTTAATTTCCCTGAACAGCTTGTGGTATAGCTTTTTATATAGCTCCTCTCTGTTTGCCATCGGTTTTCCCCCTAACAAAAAAGTGTGCCGCCGAAGCGACACACCAAAAAACGCACCGCTCTGGCTTTAATGTTACCACACATTTTATCCGCATACAAGGGAAAGCAAGCCAGGTGTACGCTTTTTGCATAGCGTACCCCTTGTGTCGGAATTTATTCAAAATGTGTGGTAGTTTCATTTTAACACTTAATCCATCTTTTGTCAATCTGTGGGCACACAAAAAGAGCCACAGCTTTGCCGCGGCTCTTTGAATTTACCTTACCACATTTTCGGTGCAAACTGCATCTGTCCGTCAACATATTTAATCTGAGGTTCTCCCTCAATGAGAGGCATTGCATATTTGATAAATTCATCAGTAACACCAAATCCGTCATAGGAAATCATGCTGCGTGGAATTTTCTTTTCAACATTTGCAATGCTTTTCACGTTGTATGGAATAATTTCAATTTTATACGGATTGTCAGAAACTCTCTTGAAACAAGGAACAACGCCCGTGAAGCCTGCACAAGCATAGCCAACGCCAGTGTAACCTGCATCAAACGCCTCGTTCACATCACAAAGTGACGCACCACTTGCCCAGCATCTCTGGAGAGTGCTCAGCTCAATGGAACGAACCTTGAGTCCCAAGTCCTTTGCAATGCTGTTTCTCACAATATGTCCAACACCGCCAAGAGCAGCATGGCCAAACTTGTCGTGCTCCTTTTTGAGAGTGACTTCATTTTCCTTTATGTAATTGCCCTTCTTGTCGTGAATTCCTTCAGACACCGCAATCATAACGGTTTCCTGTTCACGACTCACCTTTTCAACCTTGGCAAGGAAGGTATCAAGCTCAAAATTAACCTCAGGTAAACAAATTATGTCCGCAGCTCTGGTGGAGCTGTCATTTGCAAGAGCTGCTGCAGCTGTGAGCCAGCCTGCATTTCTACCCATAGCCTCAAGCACAATTACAGACGGAAGTCTGTATGTCTCTGCATCCTTTTTCAGCTGACGCATGGAATTGGCAATAAACTTTGCCGAAGAACCATAACCCGGAGTGTGATCGGTGAGCGCCAGGTCATTGTCAATTGTTTTGGGAATTCCGATTACTCTCACATCAGAGCCAATCTGTTCCGCATAACTACTCATTTTGTCAACCGTGTCCATTGAATCGTTTCCGCCAATGCAGAAAAAGTATCCTATATTATATTTGCGGAAAATCTCAAAAATACGGTCAAAGAACTCCGCACCTTCCTCAACAGACGGAAGCTTCTTTCTGCAAGAGCCAAGATAAGCTGACGGGGTCTGCTTCAGCAAATCAAGCAGTTCAGCATCCTTGAACCTTTCAAGAGGAACAATCTTCTCCTCCTCAACGCCCTCAATTCCGTGAAGTCCGCCGTAAACCTTGCCGATTTTGTCAGAATGGTCAAAGCCACTTTTGATGACACCTGCCAAAGATGCATTTATTACAGCTGTCGGTCCGCCCGACTGAATTACCAATAAATTTTTCAAGACACACACTCCCTTTGTTATTTTTGTTTCCTAATTTCATTTTATTATATTATATTTTCACTTTTTTTGCAACCCCAAAAATTAACTAATTATTTGACAACCCCTTGGTTATATGTTATAATTTTTCCACAATCAAGGAGGGGAAATGTTATGAAAGCGCTGATAACAGGTGCCAGCACAGGCATAGGCCGTGATATGGCACGAAATCTGCATAAACGTGGAATTGACCTGGTTCTGGTGGCACGAAACGAAAAACTTTTGAACGAATTAAAAACAGAACTTGAAAACAAACCCTCTATAATCCCTCTTGACTTATCCTGCGAAGAGAACTGCCGCAAGCTTTATGAAATGACCAAGTCAGAAAACATCGATATTCTGATAAACAACGCAGGATTTGGTTCATATGGCGAATCATCTCAGGTTCCCCTTGAAACTGAGCTTAATATGATTGACCTCAACATAAAGGCTCTGCACATTCTCACAAAGCTGTACCTTGCCGACTTTGAAAAGCGAGGCAGCGGGTATGTGATGAACGTTGCATCTGTTGCCGCATTTCTTTCAGGGCCGCTTATGTCCACATACTATGCCACTAAAAATTATGTTATGCGGCTGAGCACAGCAATATTCGAAGAACTGCGCCGCAAAAAAAGTAATGTTCACATATCTGTTCTCTGTCCGGGACCGGTTGACACCGAATTCAACAGCCGTGCAGGGGTCAACTTCATCATAAGCGGTCACACAAGCAAATTTGTTGCCGATTATGCCATAAAGAAAATGTTCAAAAACAAACTGATTATAGCCCCCGGCATTTTAATCAAAGCGGGAATATTCCTCCAGCGCCTTGTTCCCACAAAGCTGTTGCTGAGAATTTCATACCGATTGCAAAAATGCAAAAAATAAATTTATATAAACTGTGAGTTCGAAACCATCCTCACATAAAACAAAACTAAGGAGATTTTTATCATGCAAACAACAAACAAAATAAGGTTTATTATCCAAAGTGCAACCATCGCCGCAATCTATGTGGTTCTGACGCTCATCACCAACCTTTTCGGGTTGGCAAGCGGAGTAATTCAGGTCCGTTTTTCAGAGGCGCTGACCATTCTTCCGGCATTTTTGCCATCAGCAGTCCCCGGACTTTTTATTGGCTGCCTCATTTCAAATCTTTTGGCAGGAGGTATCGCTCTCGACATAATTTTCGGAAGCCTTGCGACTCTTATCGGTGCGGTTTTCACGCATCTTTTCAGAAAACACAAACTGCTGGCACCAATTCCACCAATCATTTCAAACACCATCATAATCCCCTTCATCCTCGCATATGCATATAATTTTGAAGGCTCTGTCTGGTATTTTATGATTACAGTCGGAATAGGCGAAATCATCTCCTGCGGACTTTTGGGTTATGCACTTATGCTCGCTCTGAAACGGTTCCCAAGTAGATTTTTCAAGTAATGCTCACATTTTTCTTGCAGAATTCTTGTATTCGCTGGGTGTCATATTGGTAACTCTCTTAAAAACTCTTGAAAAATAATGAGGGTTATCAAACGCCAGCATGTCAGAAATCTGTGTGAAGTTGTAATTCTCTTCACGAATAAGCTTTTTTGCTTCCTTAATTTTGCGAAGTATAATAAATTCGAGAATGGTATATCCCGAGAAAGCCTTGAAAATTTTTGAAAGGTATGACCTTGAATAAGTAAGCTCCTGGCATATTTCCTCAACCGAAAGCTTGCCATAAACCTTTTCATCAATCATATTTATTATCTGTGACACCAGATGATTTTCCATATTTTCTTTGGTTGGGAAAATGCGCAAACCTTCACTGCCCTGCTCATTTCTGATGAACATAATCAAAAGCTGTTCAAGGTGAATTCTGATCATCTGCTGACCACCGATAGGTGCATCATTATTCATTTCCAGCTTCACATCATCAGGACCCATCATTTTGAAGGTTTGACTGCTTTCCTCAATTATTGTGGAAATATATTTTTTAAGTTTTGGCGGAACAACAGCCACCTTCCCCTTGAAAAAGTCCATTGATTCCGATGAGCACACAAAGGAAATGACGAAAACATTGGCTACGGTTTTTTTGTCAGCCCTGAGCGTGTGAAATTCGTTGGGTCTGTGAAAGATAACCTCTCCAGCATTCAGGGTGTGGCTCTGGTTGGCAGCTTCAATCTCCACCCTACCTGAATCCACATAAACCATTTCCCAAAAATTATGGCTTTCACCCTCAAAAGAAAAATTCTTATCCAACTCATAATAATGTATGGTAACAATTTTGTTTATGCTTATTAAATTTGCAATCTTATGTTTTATATAATTTAATTTCACGTTTCTCTCACCTGTCTACAAAAATATACTTTTTGAATAAAAAAATATATTCAAATTTTGATATGTTTACTTTATCATATAATTAGAAAAAAAGCAAGAAAAAATATATATATGAACGGAGTGTGTAAAATGAAAAAAGGTATCAGTATTTGGTCTTTTGCAGAACCCGACCTGAGAAAATGTATGGAGATTGCAAAGGACGCAGGCTTTGACGGAATTGAATTGGCACTTGATGAAACAGGCCCTGTTTCACTTGAGTCCACCAAGGAAGACATTTTGAAGGTGAAGGCAATGGCTGACGAAATCGGTCTTGAGCTTTACAGTGTTGCAAGCGGTCTTTATTGGACTTACAACTACACATCAGGTGTGGAAGCAAACAGAACAAAGGCAAAAGAAATCACAAAGAAACAGCTTGAGGTTGCATCATGGCTGGGCTGTGACACCATTTTGGTTGTTCCCGGTGCAGTTGAGGTTGCTTTTGACCCGGGCGAAGTTGTTGAATATGACACAGCTTATGAAAGGGCACTTTCAGCTCTCAAAGAGCTTGCACCTTACGCTGAAGAACTGAAGGTTTCAATCGGTGTTGAAAACGTGTGGAACAGATTCCTCCTTTCACCCGTTGAAATGGCAGACTTCATCGACAAGGTTGGAAGCGACTATGTTGGTTCATACTTCGATGTTGGAAACGTTCTCTTCATTGGCTATCCTGAACATTGGATAAAGGCTTTGGGAAGCAGAATAAAGAAGGTTCACTTCAAGGATTACAGACGTGAAGCAGGAAGCCTTTGCGGCTTTGTTGACCTTCTTTCAGGCGATGTAAACTGGCCTGCAGTTATGGAACAGTTCTCAAAAATCGGTTATGATGGCTGGGTAACAGCAGAAATGCTCCCACCCTACACACATTATCCCGAAACAATCATCTACAACACATCCAACTCTATGGATAAGATTTTAAGGAGGAAATAAAAATGTTAAAAGTAGGACTTATTGGTTGCGGTTTTATGGGCGGAATGCACTCCGCTTGCTACAAAGCTATTGACGGCGTTGAGGTTGTTGCAGTTGCAGATATCAGAGCAGAAAAGGCAGAAGAAATTGCAAAATTGCACGATGCAAAAATCTACTCAACAGGAAACGAATTGATTGAAAACGCTGATGTTGACGTTGTTGACATCTGTCTCCCCACATTCCTTCACACAGAACACGCAGTGAAGGCAATGAAGGCTGGCAAAAACGTATTCATCGAAAAACCCGTTTGCATGTCACCCGAAGAAGGCGCACTTCTCCTTGCAACAGAAAAGGAAACCGGCGCAAAGGTTCAGGTTGGTCAGGTTATCAGACTTTGGGACGAATATGTTTGGCTCAAGGAAACAGCAGACAAAAAGGTATATGGTGAAATCCAGTCAGCTGTGTTCAAGCGTCTGAGCTCAAAGCCCACCTGGGGTTGGGAAAACTGGCTCCACGATGCAAAGAGAAGCGGTTCAATGGCACTTGACCTTCACATCCACGATGTTGACTTCATGAGATACCTCATGGGCGAGCCCGACGGACTTCACTCAAATGCGGTGAGAAACGAAAAGGGCATCATTGAACAGATTTTCACAACATTTACATATGGTGACGCAGCTGTGACAGTTGAAGGTTGCTGGGACTATCCCGCAGACTTCCCCTTTGAAGCTGGCTTCCGTGTTAAGTTTGAAAAGGCAACAGTTGTTCTTGACGTAAACGGCTTGGCAGTTTACCCCATCGATGGCGGAAAGATTGTTCCCGAACTCAAGCCCTCATTCGAAGGCGACAACAACATCGGCGGAAACATTTCAAGCCTTGGCGGTTATTACAACGAGCTCAAATATTTTGTTGAAAAGCTCAATGCAGGCGAAGAACTCACAATCGCACCTTTGGCTGAAGGTGTTAAGTCAGTTGAGCTTGTTCTCAGCGAAATCGCAAGCGTAGGCGGCGCACAGAAATAATAAAATACATATAAAAGCCAAAAAGAGGCTGTTTGAAAACGAAGGTTTTCAAACAGCCTTTTGATTTGCATCTATTTTTCTTCGGTCAGAACGTTTTTTTCTGCTATCCTTTTTGAATAAACACAGCCGCAGTAATTCTGCCGATACAAGTTATATTCTGCGGAAAGCGCACAGGACCTCTTGTAGCCGTCACCCTTTTTGAAATCCGAGCAAAGGTATGTGACGCCATACTTCTCACCAAGTTCCAAGCCGATTTCATTGAGCCACTGGGCGTTTTTGTGGGGACTTATGGAAAGAGTGGTCGTGACATAGTCAAAGCCCTTTCCCCTGGCATACTCTATGGACTTTTCAAGTCTGAGCCGATAACAACCCTTGCACCTTTCACCGCCCTCAGGCAAATCTTCAAAGCCCTTTGCAATTGTCTCAAACTCTGAATTGTCATAAGGCAAAGCATCAATCCCAACGTGTTCAAGGTTCATTTCCTTAAGCAGTCTTTCAAGCTCCTCAAGCCGAAAAACAAATTCCGACTCAGGGTAGATGTTTGGGTTATAGAAAAACAAAGTAACATCAAAAATTTCACTCAATTGTTCCAAAACCGCACTGGAGCAAGGCGCACAACAAGAATGAAGCAGAAGTGTCGGCTTTTTGCCCGATTCCCTTATCTTCCCGATTTCTTCATCAAACACCCTTTTGTAATTCACCTTCAACTGTTTCACCCCTTGCATCTGCACAAAACCGAACGATGCTCAAATATTAAAGCAGAACCACCGAAATATCTCTGCGGTTTGTTTCCTCTCTGCCTTTTTTCTCCTCTTCAGGAACAAATGCATCCAGAAGCTCTTTTACCTTTTCATTTTTCTTTCTTGAATTGTCATCACCAAAAGCAAGCTTTGCCACCGCATATGTAACCGCCATTGCCAAAGTGGAGCTTTCAAGCCCTTCCTCAACAAAAGGCAAAGCCTCCACTGCCATACGGTCACAAAGTGCAGATTTCACCGACCAGTGAAGATTTTTCTTGGCATATTCTGTGCCAAGCTCACACATGAGTCCAAACAGTTTTTCAACATTCTCTCTGGACGACTCTCCGCCATTCTCCACACATTCTGAAAACGTCTCAGCCCATTCCTTTGCAAGATTTTCAACCACAACCTCAAAAACTTCGTCTTTCGATTTGAAGTAATAATAGAAAAGACCGACCTCACAGCCAACTGCTCTCTGAAGTTCTCTGATGGTCATTCCATCAAAGCCCTTTTCGAAAAACATCTTTCTTGCCTCGTTGATGATTTCATCTCTCTTTCCGCCAACCTCAACAGCCTTACGTGCCATAATCAACACCTCCAATATATTTTCATTCTATCATATATTTTTTGAAAATGCAATCTTTTTTGAATAATGTTCAAAAATTTATTCTTCTATGCAATGCGGTTTTTGTTTTCTGAGCCATTCGGCTTTATATTGTGCCGAGATTTCTTCATTTTTCAGGAATTTGATGACCTTTGCAAGCTTGTCCACCGAGAATTCCACCATAGCACGGGCAATCCGCTCGTTCATTCCATCGTGCATATCTCCCTCAACCGAATTGGGGAAATTCCCCATCCAGGAGAAAGGTGTGTTTATTCGCATATTGGAAAATTCATCAAATCTGTGTGTGGACTCACAACTTTCCTGATTAATCTTATCAAGTCTAACCGTTTCGGGGCGCACTCCATAAACCCAACCCGTCTCAATAAAATCTGCGTGTCCGAACCGCTTTTTCTCATCGTTGTAGCTTTGCAAAACCTTTCTGTCCTCTGTTGTGAGATATTTATAACCCTCATTGAGGATTTTCTTTGGAGTCGCAAAATCAGAGCCAAGCGAATAATCAAAAACCGAATAATCATTCTTTTCATAAAGAACGCTTCTCAGAAAATATGAAATCATCGCCTGATTTCCGCCATGTCCGTTATAGAGCAAAATCTTGTTAAACCCGTTCCGATAGATTTCACGGCAGGTCTCCTTGAGAATTTGAAGACGTAATTCTGGACTGAAAATAACCGTTCCCAAAAACTCTCCCGAACCCGTTTTCTCGCCGAAATACATTGTGGGGAAGACACATGCCTCCTCAATCTCCGCAGCGCGCTTAGCGATTTCGGTAATGTGAATAACATCGGTTCCCACAGGCAAATGCTGTCCGTGCTTTTCAAGACAGCCAACGGGAACAATACAGACGCCCTTTGATCGTTTTATCGCATCTTTAAATTCTTCTTCTCTCAAATTCTCCCAAAGCATCTTTTCCACTCCTTTTTCTTTTTGCAAATTCCAGGCTCTTTTTTCAATCGTTCGTCATATCCCCATCACCGCTCACCGGCAACGCTTCACCAAGAAAAGTTGGTTCCGGCTTGAATATTGTTTTTACAAAGTCTTTGCATCTTGCAAGTATTTCACGCACTTCACGATTTGATTGTCCCCAGTATGTGCGGTAGTCAGAATTGACACCATAGGCTTCAACTCCGAGTCTGTCTGCAATATATAATGCTCGATACAAATGGTATTCCTGAGTCACAACCACAATCTTCTCCGCTTCAAATATTTCTTTTATGCGATATATACTTTCGTAAGTAGAAAATCCGGCATGATCCATAAATATATCTTTTGACGGAACACCGGAATCAATAGCAACTTGCTTCATCGTATTGACTTCATCATATCCTCTTGTGCCGTGGTCGCCACTCATAACAATTTTAGGTGCAGAGTGCTGCTTATATAATTCAATTCCCCTTTTAATCCTGTCAGAAAGCATACTACTTGGCTCGCCATTGGCTTTGACCTGACACCCAAGAACCACAATACAATCAACATCATCTAGTTCCAATGCCTTTTCAGGTGTAATTATATTCCTTCCGCCTATATGTTTTACATAGGTATTTACACCAAAAACTGCCGCAAGACACACGGCTGCAAAACAAATGAGTATAATTAAAGCGATTATTATTTTTTTCTTTTTCATAAATGTCACTCCATTTAACAAAATTCTACATTCTTGAATATAATCTATTTAACTCTCTGAATCTGTTTTTGTCAATACTTTCAAGCTGGTCACGGGTAATGCGAAACTGCCAGTTGTTTGCCGTCTTTCCCGGGGTGTTCATTCTTGTGTCAGAACCAAAGCCCAGCAAATCCTGAACAGGGATTATAACAAGCCCTGCATGGCTTGCCATCATTGCTTGGATTATGCTCTCGCATCCGTTTTTCCAGTCCCCCGAATATCCGCAATAACGGAGCATATTATCTCTTGCACCGTCGTCAAGCTCCCACAAATATCCGAGAAGTGTGTTGTTGTCGTGTGTTCCCGTATATGCTACGCAGTTTTCCGGATAGTTATGAGGTCTGTGAATGCTGTCCCCATCAGATAAAAACCCAAACTGAACCACACGCATTCCGGGAAATCCGCTTTTCTTTACAAGTTCACAAACTTCGGGAGTGATGTCGCCTAAGTCCTCAGCAATTATAAGAGCGTCACCCGCCGCCTCTTTTATGGCATCAATCAGCTCCATCCCGGGGCCTTTTCGCCATTCACCTGACCTTGCGGTTTCAGCCCCTTTCGGCACTGCCCAGTAGGATTCAATTCCACGGAAATGGTCGATGCGCAAAGCATCAAACAT
>JAZRNM010000009.1:0-20124 GCA_045648205.1 Clostridia bacterium | reverse complement strand
ACCATTGATTTCAATAGGTGTAGGTGAACTATATAACTACTTGGTGGAACTTTATTACAAAGGTTCGGCATACAACAATTTTTCAGGTGGATATGCTTACAAATATGTTGAGGGCTTTCTGAAATTCTTTTACTTGATATGGGGGTATGCCCGCAGTATGTATTGGATAAGCAGAAATACATATTGTACTATGTGTGAGGATAAAAATATTAGATTGACAATGCCTGAAATGACAGATGAAGACAAGGACGATCTTACAATAGAAACATATACACAAGCAGAGATTCAGAAAATGGCAGAAAGATTAGCACCTACAAATTTATATACCGCTTTTTTACTCGGATATTATTTAGGAGTCAGAATAAGTGAATGTTTTGCGTTACGTTGGAGAGATATCAATTGGGATACGCATAAAATCACTATTGAAAAACAATTGTTGATGGATTCTCCCCATAGAGTTCTTGCACCTTGTAAGACTACTGCTTCCAAACGTGAAATTGAAATTCCAGACAAGCTGTACGAACATTTGAAAAAGTTAAAAGAAGAACAAGAACAGCAACGAAAATACTACGGTACATCATACAGAGCAACTGAAACTGTTAAGGTATTAATGGGTGTTGATTACGGTGATGATGAGGTGGGCGGAGATTTTATAAACAGACAAAGGAACGGACAACTTCTGACAAGTGATAGTATGAAGTCATGGGGCGTAAAAATTGAAAAGGAATTGGGAATACATTTCAAGTACCACAATCTCCGACATACACATGCATCATTTTTGGCTGCAGTCAATGTTCCTATGCCAAAATTACAGAAAAGATTAGGACATTTGAAAATTTCAACTACGTCGCAGTATTATTTTGGCGAAAATGAGATTGCTGATGAGAAACTAAAAGAAGCATTAAAATTATTATGATATAGGAGTTAAAATATATGATAGAACTTAAAAGATTAGAAGAATTAGAAAATTTCCAGAATATGATAAAAGATATGAATGATGAAGAACTCATTGAAATAACCAAAAAGATAGCATCCGAATTAGCATCAAAATCAGATGAGTTTTTAGATTTGACTGCAAAATCCAATGTGCTTTTCAATGTGAAAGAACAAAAGTCATTAGAACGTTATGGTTATGCAGATTATCGTTCTACAGATTTATATGAATTAAAGGTAAGGGCAGCAAAAGCTTTTTGCTCAAACAGAAATCATGAATTTGACGCAATAAGAACATATGAATTCGCGCAAATTTTCAAAGCTGACGAAGATAACATTAGAAAGTGGTTATACTCTCAAAAGATGCCTGCTCAAATAGACGATAAGACAACTTCAAAAAAGGTTTATTGTTACCGTCGCAAGATTGATGAAGCCACATTTAGAGAGATACATGCATCATTCCGAAAAGAAGTTTATGATAAATCAAAAGTATTACAATTGATGTTTGATATTGCAGAGGTTTATAATACATATAGTTTTGTAATAGACCTTTTCAGTCAAATACCTAATTCACCCTATCGTTTAGATGTTCAGTTTGAAGTAACACCGGACACACACGAGTATTCTTATTTAAAAGAAATGGCATACGACGATATGAAGCAATTTAAGAATAACCTTGAAGACTACCTTGAAAATTGGGGATTAGGTGTGGATTTTGATTAAGTATAAATTAACAGTTTAGAAAATACCGTGTTCGATAGAGTTCACGGTATTTTTCTTGAGAGTCAGTTTTTTTATGAAATTTTTCTGTGGTTATTGCAAAATATTTAAGGTTGTGTTATAATATCATCATAAACAGTTTCGTTCACCGATTATGTCATGATACGTATCGTGAACAAGTTGAAAATTGAGTTTTTGTTGAGATTTCAACCTAAAACTGATAAATTCAATTTGAGTTTATCAAACTGGCAACGAAACCGGCAAAATTACCGCATTTGCCAAATTACAAAATGCCACAAACCCTTGAAATACAAAGGAAAACTGATAAATTCAATTTGATAGTAACTATGACGAAGCTCGACATGGCAAGGCTTTCGAAGGACTTTTAAAGAGATATTTTGGATAATAAATAATTAAAGGGTTGAGCAATGCTCAACCCTCTTGTTTTATGCGATTTTTAGATGATATAGCTCAGACATTGCCTTTTTCCTTGAGTAATTTATTTTTTAGAACATAATAAGGAATCATTACAGTAAGCATAGCTCCAAGCCAGGCAGCAGGTTCAGTAAAGAATAATGTTTCTGAACCAAACCACACAATAACTGCTTTTCCCATAAAAACTCTTACGGCAAATTCTGCAAAACCGGACATCATTGACCAGAATGATATGCCAACTGCCTGAAGTGCATTTCTGTAAACATAGATAAGGTAAAGTACAGATAAAGATGCAGCCATATAAAACAGATATTTTGTACCGATTGCAAGGGCTTCGGGGCCGCCTTCCTTTGATACATCAAGGAACAACTGAAGAAGATATTTGCCTGTGAGGAACACAAAAGCAGAGACAATAAGTGCGGAAACAATACAAAGTTTTTCTCCGGTTCTTATGCTTTTTCGCACTCTGGCTTTTAGCCCTGCCCCATAGTTCTGGGCAAAGAATGTAGAAAATGCGATGCCAAAAGAAATGGCTGTGCATTCTAATAGACCATAAAGCTTGTTTGTTGCAGCAAATCCCGCTATAAAGGTGCTTCCCTGAAGATTTATTGTGGATTGCAAAATCATTCCACCGACTGAAATTACTATGTATTGGAGAGAAATTGGAATGCCAAAAGCAAGAAGATTTTTTATCATCTTATAGTCCATTTTCCACATTTTTTTGTCAAGCTTAACGCAGTTTATTTTTTTAACCTGATACAAACAGTAAACAAAGGACACAAGCTGAGACAGAACAGACGCAAGTGCTGCACCGAAAACGCCCCAGCGAAATACCATTACGAATAAAAGGTCAAGACCAATATTGAGGAGTGCCGCAGTTATCATTGCAATCAGAGGGGACTTGCCATCGCCGAAAGCTCTGAGAACAGAGGATGCCATATTGTATGCAGTTACAACCAAAGTGCCTGCAATCATCGTAGAGAGATAAATTACAGCACTGTCTATAATATCCCCCGGAGTATCCAGAACCATAAGAAGCGGTCTTGCGAAAAAAATCCCGAGGACTGTCAGAATAATTCCCACTACTAAGCAAATAATACTTGACATTGCAATGGTTTTGTTCATATCATGATAATTTTTGTCACCGAAATATCTGGAAACAAAGGTCGAAAAGGCTTGCGTAATACCCATAATTGTCCAAAAAATGAGACAGTAAATCCAATCGGTGGCACCAACAGCGGCCAGAGCCTTAACTCCGACACCACGGCCCACAATGGCAGCATCCACAATCATATATAGCTGCTGACCTAAATTGGCTAAAATCAGAGGAAAGGCAAAAGTCAGAAGATGCTTTAATATTGAGCCTTTTGTCATGTCTGTTGTGCGTTCCATAAAAATCTCCCTGTGTTATTGAATAAATATATTATAAATCATAACATAATGTCAAAGTCAAGAGGTTTTGCGAAAATAGTTGAAAAAATGGCAGGTACGCACTTCTGGCGGTATTTGGAAGACCAAAATACTTGACAATACTTAGGGGATTTGATATATTTAGATTAGTAGAAAATGTTTTACCAAAATTATATATGATGAGGTGATTTTATGTTGGATGTAAAGGTTTCAAAATTACTTAATGAACAGATTACAAAGGAACTTTATTCGGCGTACCTGTATCTTGACTTTTCTGTTTTTTATGAAGCGCAGGGGCTTGACGGGTTTGCAAACTGGTATATGGTTCAGGCTCAGGAAGAACGTGACCACGCAATGCTGTTTTTGAAATACTTGCAGTTGTGCGGTGAAAAGGTAGACCTTGGTGCAATTGACAAGCCTGATAAAAAGCTTGCTGGTCTTATGGACCCTCTCAAGGCAGGTCTTGAACACGAACAGTATGTGACTTCACTGATAAATGATATTTATGCCGTAGCACATGAGGTTAAGGACTTTCGGACAATGCAGTTTCTGGACTGGTTTGTCAAGGAACAGCTTGAAGAAGAAAAGAATGCAGATGATATGATTAAAAAGATGGAACTCTTCGGTGGTGACTCAAAAGGACTTTATTCTCTGGATGCGGAATATGCCGCAAGAATCTACACTGCACCGTCATTAGTACTTTAAACAAAACTACCTGCAGACAGTTTGTTTTCACAAACTGTCTGCTTTTTTTATAAAAAACATTGACAACAAAGGAAAGGTATGCTATATTAACTGTATTAATACAAGTAATACAGTCAAAGAGGGGTGAGGGAATGATAAATCTTGACTATAAAAACGGAAAAACTTTGCATGAGCAGATTGAGGCAGGATTTAAGGATTTGATTATTGGGGGAGTCCTCAAAGCGGATGAGGCCCTCCCATCGGTCAGAGAGCTTTCAATCAGTCTGACGGTCAATCCGAACACGGTGCAACGAGCATACAAGCAGTTGGAACAAAACGGGTTTATATACAGCGTCAAAGGGAAAGGCAGTTTTGTTGCTCCGGTTGCGGGAACAAAGAATGACAGAAGGATTGAAGAACTCTATGAAGAGCTTATTCTTGCAGCGAAGGAACTTGCTTTCCTTGGGGAGGACAAAGAAAAGATTTTGAATATTATAAACGGTGTATATGCAGAAAAGGAGGAATCTTTGTGATAAAAGTAAGCGGAGTTACAAAATACTTTGATGATTTCAAGGTTCTTGACGATATATATATGGAAGTCAGAAAGGGCACGATTTATGGCCTTATCGGTCCCAACGGGGCAGGAAAAACGACGATTATCAATCACATAAATGGTGTTCTCAAGCCAAACGTGGGAGAGATAACCATAGGCGGTGAAAAGATTTTTGAAAACGAGAAGGTAAAGCAGACGGTTCTGAATATATCAGACGATTGGTTCTATTACAGCACCTTCACCATAAAGGAAATGGCAAAGTTCTATCGCGATATGTATCCCAATTTCAATATTGGAAGATATGAAAGCATAAGCAGGATTTTCAAGATTGACGAAAAAAGGCAGATTCGCAAACTTTCAAAGGGAATGAAAAAGCAGGTTGCATTTTGGCTGTCACTTTCGGCAATGCCTGATGTTCTCATCCTTGATGAGCCCCTTGACGGACTTGATCCCGTTATGAGAAAGCAGGTTCTGAATCTTGTGATTGCAGATGTTGCGGACCGTGAAATGACTGTTCTGGTTTCTTCTCACAATCTCAGAGAACTTGAGGATATTTGCGATTGGGTTGGAATAATACATAATGGAAAAATGATTATTGAAAAGCCTCTTGATGACCTGAAGGGGAATGTCCACAAATATCAGCTTGTCTTTTCAGAGGGTGCGGAAAGCCGTATTGAAAAGATGGATAATATTCTTCACACTTCAAAGGTTGGTTCGGTGTATAACATCATCATCAGGGGCGATGCAAAGGAAACCGACAAACAGATGAAGGAGCTGATGCCCGTGCTTTGCGAGAGAATCAGTCTTACATTGGAAGAAGTATTCATTTATGAGTTGGGAGGTTTGGGTTATGATTTCAAAAACATCATTATTTAACAAGGGTATTTTCAGGTCAACATTCAGACGCTATATCTGGGGTTCGGTGCTTTATTTCATTTTGCTTTTTATGACAACGGGACTTATGATCCTTCTTGGTGTTGACAAAAACAATGTTTGGAGATATATGTCAAACAACAGAACAGCTTTGATTCTGGAAGATATTTACATCATTTTCCCAATCCTGATTGGAATGTTTGCATCAACTGTTGTGGCACTTCTCACATTCAGATTTGTTCATTCGAAGAAAACCTCGGTTTTTGTCCACAGTCTTCCCGTTTCAAGAAATGCAAATTATGTTTCGTCATGCCTTGCGGGACTATCACTGATGGGTGCTCCAATTGTAATCAACGGGCTTATTCTGATGGTCATAAGCTGGTCGGGATATGGTGGGCTTTTTGACACGACATCATGCTTTGTCTGGATGGGGATGAACCTTCTGACAGTTTTTATGATGTTTTCGGTGGCGACAATGAGTGCAATGATTACGGGAAACAGTTTTGCTATGGTTGGACTCAACGGACTTCTTCATTGTTTTGCACTCATAATTACAGGAAGTTTTTCAATTCTTGCGGAATGCTTTGTTTATGGCTATAACAATAACAATGAACTGTTGAATGCCGTTCTTGACTGGAATTTCATTAATTATATTTTCGGCACGCAAAGCACATTACAGAGAGTGAATTTCGAGTTTGATTTTGTAAAACTTGCACTGATGGTCGGATATTCGCTGGTGTTATATGTGATTGGTTGGGTGCTTTATAAAAAACGCAGAATGGAAACCGCAGAGGATGTGGCTGCGTTCAGATGCCTCAATCCGATTTATAAATACTTCGTGACATTTATTGCTTCTTTGGGAACCTTCGGAATTTTTAACTCTTATGCATCAAAAGAGCCATTGCTTTTGACATTCATCATTGTGATTGTGAGTCTGGTTATCTATTTCGGGGCAGAAATGATTCTCAAAAAGACTCTCAAAGTTTGGCACTCATATAAGGGATACCTGGCATTTGGAGTTGCATTTTCTGCTATGGTTTGCGTGTTTGCTCTCACTACATTTTTCGGATATGAAACAAGGATTCCTGAAGAAGACAGAGTGAAGTCAGTGGAAATATATGAATTCTATTATCAGGACGATGAGCCATATCTTTCTGACGACGTTATTATAGATTATGCGAGAGATGTACATAAAAAGCTGATTCAGGAGGACAGAATACACATTGTCAATAAATTTGAAGCAGCGCGTCAGACGGGAATTCACATCAAGTACGAGCTGGAAAATGGAAAAACAATTTCAAGACGTTATCCTGTTTCTGAAAAAGAAGCTTGTGAAATTATGGAAGAACTTTACAAGTCAAAGAACTATAAGCTAAAAAATGCTGATTTGTTTGGAAGCAATATTGATGAAATTTATAGCATAGGGCTGAACTATGGTGATGTGAGAATAACCGAAAAGTCAAAAATTGATGAACTTTATGCATGCATAAAACGGGATGTTCTTGATTTGGATTACAGCCAGATGTATAACCATGAGTCCTGGGGGATAAACCTCAATCTTGAGTATGCTGACAAGCGTGACAAGGATAACGGTCAAGGTGGACGAAGCATAAACAACATTAATAGGGAAATCAATGCAAATTATAAGAATACCCTTAATTGGTTGAAAGAAAATGGCTATTGGTGGTCAGTGATTAATGTTGAAAACAATGATATGTGCATACTGACGCCTGAACAACTGTACGTGGAAGAAAAATATGTTGAGGACATAAGGATTCAGGATGCAGAAAGCTATAAGAGACGTATCAACAACTTTGAGGAAATATCTGGCGCAGAGAAAATCACCAATTCTGAAACAAAGCTCCAAATTGCGGATTTTATCACAAGCAGAGGAATCAGGTTTGTTCCAGAAAAGGAATATTCACATTATGTATGCATGATAAATTCCAATGGCTACACAGAGGTAATAGGTGCAATTTACGAAGAGGATGCAGATGCTCTTTTGCAGATTGCTGAATAATAATCAGATTAAAAACAGAGCAGTGAATTTCACTGCTCTGTTTTGCCATTATTTGTTTCTGTTTTTAAATTGCATTGGTGTCATTTTCATATGTGTTTTAAAAAATGCCGAAAAGTAATTTGGTGACGAGAAATTCATTTTTTCCGAAATTTCTCTCACCCCTACGCCCTCTGAAAGCATTCTGATAATTTCATTCATTCTGAGATTAATATAGTAGCTTTTGGGGCTGACCCCTGCATATCGGTCAAAGAGCACCTTGACGTAACTGACACTCATAAAATTTTCTTTGGCCATCTCTGCAAGGGACAAATTTGAATAAATCTCACGGTGCATGGTTTCGACAATTTTTCGGTACGCCTCTGCCCTGTTTGATGACGAAAGCTGCTGCTTTGACTCATTGTTGCGACAAAGTCTGAGCAAAAAAGCCCCAAGGCTGTCCGCAACCTCCTGACCTTCAAAGCCCTCAATCTCACCGCTTTCAACAAAATCTTTTGCAAGCTGAAACAAATGAACAAACTCCTTTTGCTCAACCACATCAAGTTCAAATACGCCCTTTGTCAGTTCCACTGGAACACTCCCCCTTGCAACAAAGGAAAGATTGATAACCTTGGGACTGGTGTTTCCGCCGCTTTTCAAACGATGAAACTTTCCTGGAGCATGGAACACAATATCCCCTCCCGAAAGCCAGTAAACATTCTCATCCTCCGTAACTTCCAGCTTGCCGTCCTTAACAAAGACAATTTCCCAGAAATCATGGTTCTCGCCCGAAAAACTGAAATCTCGTTGAAATTGTCTGTCCAAAGGAAACATTATCTGTTCAATTTCAAATACCCGATTTATTTTTCTTGTTCGTTCTGCCATTTTGTGTCCAAAACCTTACTTTTTATATCTTTTTTTGTATTTTATTGTGAATTTTATTGATATATAATATCATAAAAAATAATATATGTCAAGAAACTCCACGGAGGGAAAATCATGATAATTAAAAGAGAAAAAAAAGACAAAGTTAAACTGGGAATTGTCGGTCTTGGCAGACGTGGATGGGGAATGCTTAACGGCGTTATCCTTGATATGGTTTACGAAAACGGCGATATTGAAATCACTGCAATCTGCGATAAAAGACAAAAGGCAATCGACAAGACACTGGAAACTTTTGAAGAAAAGAATGTTCCAAAGCCCATTGTTACATATGATTATATGGATTTGGTAAACAACCCCGAAATTGATGCTATTCTGTTTTTCAACAGTTGGACAGGCAGACCCGAAATGGCAATCAAGTCTATGGAAGCAGGAAAGTATACCGGAATCGAAGTTGGCTGTGCCTTTGATCTGAAAGAATGCTATGACCTTATTGATACATATGAAAGAACAGGCTCACCTCTTATGATGCTTGAAAACTGCTGCTACGGCAGACGTGAAATGATGGCTCTCAACGTTGCCGAGCAAGGTAAATTTGGCGAAATCGTTCACTGTAAAGGTGCATATGGGCACTATCTTCCTGATTGTGACCTTTTCAAAGAGGTTGAAAACGACGAGATTGAACATTACAGAATTCATCAATATATTGCAAGAAATCTCCACAACTATCCCACACATGATTTTGGTCCCATTTCAAAGGTGCTGAAAATCAATCGTGGAAACAGAATTGTTTCACTTAACTCTGTTGCATCAAAGAGCAGAGCTTTGAAGGATTATGCAAAGAGACACCTTGGCGAAGAAAGCCGTTTTGCACAGATTGACTATAATCAGGGTGACATTGTAGACACAATCATCACTTGTGCAAATGGTGAAACCGTTCACCTCTGTCTTGACACCACCCTTCCAAGAGCTTTTTACACCAGAAACTTCACAGTCAGAGGAACACAAGCTATGTACACCGAAGAACGCCGAGTTCTTTTCTTTGAAGGTATGGACCATGGCAATCTGGAACGCGGCTGTGAAGACAACGAACAGGAAATGTTTGAAACCTATGACCATCCTCTCCACAAGGAATATGTTGCACTTGGGGAAAAAGGCGGTCATGGAGGTATGGACTGGCTTCTTATCCGTGCCTTTGTTGAAAGCGTAAAAGCAGGAACAAACACTCCCATTGATGCTTACGACACTGTAACATGGATGGCAATAGGCACAATTTCCGAAATGTCAATTGCAAAAAGCGGTGCGCCCATGGAATTCCCTGACTTCACAAGAGGAAAGTGGATTGACCGTGAACCCGTTGTTGAAGGCAAATATTGTCTTGACAAGGTTTGTGTTGACGAATCCGTTAAAATTTTCAACAGTCTTCCCGTGAAAGAAGATGCGCCTGCAGAATAATATTATATAAACGCAAAAAACCCGCCCTTGAGGCGGGTTTTTTATTATTTAAACCTTTACAAATCTTTTTGTGCTTCTATGCAGTTCAAAAAATGTTAAATTTTTAACAAAAAGGTATTGACAAAAATTTAACAATGTGTTAGAATGAGAAAGTAACATTGATGGAGATACAGAGGTAAGAGTGTTAAAAAATTAACAAACTAAAAGAAGGTAGGAAAAAATGAAAAACAAAGTTTATGAAATCATCGATGGAGTAGAAAAGCTTGAAGTTGCACTTCAGAACTTGAGAAAAGTTCAGGCAGAATTTGCAAAGTTTTCTCAGGAACAGGTTGACAAGATTTTCCTGGCTGCAGCATCGGCGGCAAACAAAGCAAGAATTCCTCTTGCAAAAATGGCAGTAGAGGAAACAGGTATGGGTATAGTTGAAGACAAGGTTATCAAAAACAACTATGCTTCTGAATATATTTACAATGCATACAAAAACACAAAGACTTGTGGTGTGATTGAAGAAGATAAGGCGTTTGGCATCAGAAAGATTGCAGAGCCGATTGGTGTTGTTGCAGCGGTTATCCCGACAACAAACCCCACATCAACTGCAATTTTCAAGTGCTTGCTTGCATTAAAGACTAGAAATGCAATCATCATTTCTCCTCACCCAAGAGCAAAAAACTGCACAATTGCAGCAGCTAAGCTTGTTTTAGAAGCTGCAGTCAGCGCAGGTGCTCCTGAGGGTATAATTGACTGGATTGATGTTCCGAGCCTTGAGATGACCAATATGGTTATGAAGGAATCTGACATTATTCTGGCTACAGGTGGTCCCGGAATGGTTAAGGCTGCATATTCAAGCGGCAAGCCGGCTGTTGGTGTTGGTGCGGGAAACACTCCTGCAATAATTGATGAGAGTGCTGACATACTTTTGGCAGTTAACTCAATCATCCACTCAAAGACATTTGATAACGGTATGATTTGTGCATCTGAGCAGTCTGTGATTGTTCACGAAAGCATTTACGCAGCAGTGAAGAAAGAATTTTCAACCCGTGGCTGTTATTTCCTCAATGCTGATGAAACTGAAAAGGTAAGAAAAACAATTATAATAAACGGTGCATTAAATGCTAAAATCGTTGGTCAGCCAGCAGCAAAAATTGCAGAGCTTTCAGGCGTTAAGGTGCCAATAGGAACAAAGATTCTTATTGGTGAAGTTGAATCAGTTGAGCTTTCTGAAGAATTTGCTCACGAAAAGCTTTCACCTGTTCTTGCAATGTACAAGGCAAAGGATTTTGAGGATGCGCTCAGCAAGGCTGAACAGTTGATTGCAGATGGCGGTTATGGTCACACATCCTCAATATATATCAATGAAATAACAGAAACTGAAAAGCTTGCTGAATTTGAAGCAAGAATGAAAACCTGCCGTATTTTGGTCAACACACCATCATCTCACGGCGGCATAGGTGACCTTTACAACTTCAAGCTTGCACCGTCACTCACACTTGGCTGTGGTTCATGGGGCGGAAACTCAGTATCAGAAAACGTTGGTGTAAAGCACCTTTTGAATATCAAAACAGTTGCGGAAAGAAGGGAAAATATGCTTTGGTTCAGAGCTCCTGAAAAAATATATATCAAGAAAGGATGCCTGCCAGTTGCCCTTGATGAGCTTAAAACTGTTATGGGCAAAAAGAGAGCATTCATCGTAACAGATACCTTCCTTTATGAGAATGGATACACCAAGCCAATCACCGACAAGCTCGATGAAATGGGTATCGCTCACACAACATTCTTTGATGTACAACCCGACCCCACACTTTTGAACGCCAAAAATGGTGCGGCACAGATGGCAGTATTCAAGCCTGACACAATCATCGCACTTGGCGGCGGAAGTGCAATGGACGCAGCAAAAATTATGTGGGTTCTCTACGAACATCCGGAAGCAGACTTTATGGATATGGCAATGAGATTTATCGACATCAGAAAGAGAGTTTACACATTCCCCAAGATGGGTGAAAAAGCATACTTCATTGCAATTCCTACATCAGCAGGTACGGGTTCTGAAGTTACACCTTTTGCAGTTATCACAGACGAGCAGACAGGTGTCAAGTATCCTCTTGCAGATTATGAGCTTCTTCCCAATATGGCAATTGTTGACACAGATTTCCATATGTCAGCACCCAAGGGCTTGACTGCGGCTTCTGGTATTGATGCTGTAACTCACGCAATTGAAGCATATGCTGCAATGCTTGCAACAGACTACACAGATGGTCTTGCACTTAAGTCACTCAAGACAGTTTTTGAATACTTGCCGAGAGCATATGAAAACGGACAGACAGACATCGAAGCAAGAGAAAAAATGGCTAATGCTGCTACAATGGCAGGTATGGCATTCGCAAATGCATTCCTGGGCATTTGTCACTCTATGGCACATAAGCTTGGTGCATTCCATCACCTTCCCCACGGCGTTGCAAATGCACTTATGATTGAAGAGGTTCTTCGTTTCAATGCATCAGAAGTTCCCGTTAAGATGGGTACATTCTCACAGTATGACCATCCGCACACACTCAGCCGTTATGCTGAAGTTGCAGATTATCTTGGACTTGGCGGAAAGAACGACAAGGATAAGCTTGAAAAGCTTATTGCAGCAATCAATGAACTCAAGGAAAAGGTTGGAATCAAAAAGACAATCAAGGATTATGGCATAGATGAGAAAGTCTTCCTTGACAATCTTGATGAAATGGTTGAACAGGCATTTGACGACCAGTGCACGGGTGCAAACCCACGTTATCCGCTGATGAGCGAAATTAAGCAGATGTACTTGAACGCATACTATGGCAAGCATTTTGAAGAACCTAAAATGCCTGCTGCAAAATAGAGATACACTCGGGAGGGAAGAAAACAATGAAACTTGATAAGATAATAGCTGTAAGAAATAACAAAACGGTATACCGTGACGGAGATAAGTGTATTAAAGTTTTCGATGAGGACTATTCAAAAGCAGACATTCTCAATGAAGCACTCAATCAGGCCCGCATTGAAGAAACAGGCTTAAACATTCCAAAGGTCCTGGAGGTTTCGGTTATTGAAGGCAAGTGGGCGATTATTTCGGAATTCATTGATGGCAAGACTCTTGCTCAATTGATGGAAGAAAATCCTGACAAAAAGGACGAATATCTTGATTTGTTTGTGAATATCCAGCTTTCAATTCACAGAAAAACACATCCTCTTCTCAACAAGATTAAGGATAAAATGAACAGAAAAATCAGTCTCACAGAGCTTGATGCAACAACTCGTTATGACTTGCACACTCGTCTTGAGGGGATGCCAAAGCACAACAAGGTTTGCCACGGAGATTTCAATCCTTCAAACGTTATAATTTCAAATGACGGCACACCATATGTCATTGACTGGTCACACGCCACTCAGGGAAATGCTTCAGCTGACGTGGCAAGAACATATCTTTTGTTCTGCCTGAATGGTGATATGGAAGGTGCAAAGAAGTATCTTGATTTGTTCTGCGCAAAAAGCAACACTGCAAAGCAATATGTTCAGAAGTGGATGCCCATTGTGGCTGCATCCCAGTCTGTCAAGGGAAATGAAAAGGAACGCGAATTCCTGCTGTCCTGGGTTGATGTTGTAGATTATGAATAATTAAATATTGGGGGTGCCTGATGCACCCCTTATTTTTTTATCCCAAAGAGAGTTGTAAAAAAAACTCTTGTATGATATACTATAAAAAAGGGAGTGGTGTGATGACGAAAATAAGAGATTTTTTCAGCGAAATAAAGTTTTGCAAAATAGTTCTTCTTACAGTTGCGGGCTTCATCAACGCATTTGGTGTTACAGTTTTCCTGAATCCCGTAAATCTGTATGACAGCGGAATTTCGGGAACATCAATGCTTTTTGACCAATTGACACCAAGTAGCTTTTCGCTTTCGTTCTTCCTTTTGATTCTTAACATTCCATTGTTCGTTTTCGGATACAAAAAACAAGGCAAGACATTCACCATATATTCATTATATACGGTGATTATGTATTCTCTCGGTGCATGGCTCATCACAGATGTTCTGCCGATAGATGTTTCGTTTGCATCGCCACTTGCGGGAAACGACCTTTTGCTTTGTGCACTCTTTGGCGGAATAATTTCGGGAATCGGGAGTGGTATGACCATCAGATTTGGTGGGGCAATTGATGGAATTGAGGTTATGTCGGTTGTTTTTGCAAAAAGATTTGGAATAACGGTTGGAACATTTGTGATGATATATAATGTGGTTTTATATGTTGTCTGCGGGGTTATACTGGATAGCTGGATTTTGCCGCTTTATTCAATTGTGACCTATGCCGCAGGGCTTAAGACCATTGACTTCATTGTTGAAGGTGTTGACCGTTCAAAGGCGGCGATGATAGTTACTGCAAAGCCTGATGAAATTTGCCAAAGTCTTATGGAGACATTCGAAAGCGGTTTGACCAAAATGAGTGTCAAGGGCGGATATTCTGACACAGACAAGACGATGATTTATTTCATTCTTGACCGCTTTCAGATTTCAAAAATGAGAGATATAGTTCATTCCATTGATGAGAGCGCATTTATTACCATTACTGAGGTAGCCGATGTGTTTAAGATTAATATTGACAAGTGATTAAGAGGTGTTTTGACAACATATGAAAGAAAAGATTTATACCATACCCATCAGTGAGGCATTTGAACAAAACCGTTTTTGTCCCTTTTGCTATTTACATAAAAGACTTGAAGAAGAGTCGGTGAAATATACACTGGGACCTGCCATGATGGAGCCGGATTTCAGAATAATTACAAATGAAAAGGGCTTTTGCAAAACGCATATGCGTGAATTGAACGGAGAGCGAAACGCACTGTCCCTGGCTCTTGTGATGGAGACGCATATTGCTTCTTTGATGAATTTGTTTGAGTCGGAACTGAAATCTGAAAAGAAGTCCGTTTTCAAAAAGAAAAAAGAAAAAGGAGATGATTTCATCTCAAGACTAAAGCAGGTTTCACACACTTGTGCCATTTGTTCAAGGGTCGAGAATACTTTTTCACAGTATGTTGACACATTTATTTTTATGTTGAAAAGAGAAGAAGGGTTTTTGGACAAGGTTTTGAGCTCGGAAGGGTTCTGTCTGGAACATTTTGCGAGACTTGCTGAGACTGCACAGAAAAATATGACAGCATCAGATTTTGAAAAGTATTTTAAGCCAATAATCGTACTTCAGAAAAACAGGATGGAAAATCATCATAAATACATACAGAAATTCGAAGAAAGTTTTGATTACAGAAATGCCGGAAAGAAAAACGATGTGCCCAAAGATATCTTGCTGACAACGGGCAAGCTTTTGAATGGAGAATTTGAACCCAAAGAAAAGTGAGGATAAAAAAATGAAGGTTGTAGTTGCAATAGATTCACTAAAGGGCAGTTTGTCATCGATAGAGGCAGGCAATGCCATAAAGGTGGGAGTTAATCGTGCAATAGCCGATGCAGAGGTTTTGGTAAGACCTTTGGCGGACGGCGGAGAGGGCACGGTTGAAGCACTGGCGTCAGGGCTTGGCGGAAGACTTGAAAAGATTGAGGTGACAGGCCCTCAGGGTGAGAGGATTTTTGCCGAATATGGAATAATAGAAAGCTCAAGAACTGCAATAATCGAGATGTCTGCGGCGGCGGGAATAACACTTGTGAAGGCCGAGCAGAGAAACCCACTCAATACCACTACATTCGGTGTGGGTGAAATGATTGCAGATGCCATCAAAAAGGGTTGTCGTGATTTTATTGTGGGAATCGGCGGAAGTGCCACAAATGATGGTGGAATGGGAATGTTGTCCGCATTGGGCTTTGAATTTTTGGATGAAGACGGGAAAGCTGTTGAGATTTTTGGCCGAGGGCTTGAAAAGATTGCCACAATTTCCGACAAAAACAAAATTCCGCAGCTTGGTGAATGTTCGTTCAGCATCGCCTGCGACGTCACCAATCCGTTGTGCGGAGAAAATGGTTGCAGTGCGGTTTATGGCCCGCAAAAAGGAGCAACACCTGAAATTGTCAGGGTTATGGACAGTTGGCTGAAAAATTATGCAGAGCTTGCAAAGAAGCTTTTTGGAACAGCCGATGAACAGTATCCCGGAGCAGGTGCGGCAGGTGGTCTTGGTTTTGCTTTTCACACCTTTTTGAACGGAAAGCTGGAAGCCGGAATTGATTTGATTCTTGAAAAAACAGGCCTTGAAAGTTACATAAAGAATGCAGATGTTGTGGTGACGGGAGAAGGCAGACTCGACTTCCAAACTGCCATGGGGAAAGCCCCGATTGGAGTTGCAAGACTTGCAAAGAAATACGGGAAGAAAGTTGTTGCTTTTGCAGGCTGTGTGACAAAGGATGCAACCGAGTGCAATCAGAACGGAATTGATGCATTTTTCCCGATTTTGCGTGAAATATGCACTCTGGAAAAGGCAATGGAAAAAGAATATGCCGCAGAAAATCTTGCGGCAACAACAGAACAGGTTTTCAGACTTATGAAATAAAAAATGGACTGCATATGCAGTCCATTTTTTTGTTTAAGAAATAATAAATTCACCGTTCTGAAAATCAATTTTTATGTTGCTGCCTGTTTTGATTTCACCTGATAGCATTTTTTCTGCAATCATATCTTCAATATCGGATTGGATTGCACGGCGGAGCGGTCTTGCTCCATAAATCGGGTCAAAGCCGACCTCTGCAATCCGTGAAACAACATTGTCGGTAAATTCTGCAATGATATCATTTGCTTCCATTCGAGCTTTTAATGTGCCAAGCATCTTTGCTGAAATCTCTTTGATGTCACCTTCAGTTAACTGACGGAACACGATTATGTCGTCAATTCTGTTGAGAAATTCCGGTCTGAACGCACGCTTCAGTTCAGACATAACATCTGATTTTATTTTTGAATAGTCGCGCTCCGAATCCTTCTCAGATGCGGCAAAACCGAGACTTTTGTTTTCGGTTATCATTCTTGCACCAAGATTTGATGTCATAATGATTACTGTGTTTCGAAAATCGACCCGTCTGCCTTGTGAATCGGTGAGAATTCCGTCTTCAAGGATTTGCAGAAGAATGTTGAAAACGTCGGGATGAGCTTTTTCAATTTCGTCAAAAAGAATAACCGAATATGGCTTTCTGCGGACTTTTTCGGTGAGTTGACCACCCTCGTCATAGCCCACATATCCGGGAGGAGAACCGACCAGACGTGAAACCGCATGCTTTTCCATATATTCTGACATATCAATGCGTATGAGTGCATCTTCGTCGCCGAACATTGCCTCTGAAAGTGCTTTTGAAAGTTCAGTTTTTCCCACGCCGGTGGGTCCTAAGAATATAAATGAACCGATTGGCCGTTTGGGGTCTTTGAGGCCCACTCTGCCACGACGAATTGCTTTTGAAACAGAGGTTACGGCTTCGTTTTGACCGATAACTCTTTTGTGAAGTTCCTCTTCAAGATGGAGAAGACGTTCACTTTCACCTTCTTCAACTGATTTCACGGGAACACCTGTCCAGGATGAAACAATTTCTGCAATTTCGTTGGGTGTAACCTGGATTGCCTCTGTGCGGCTTTCGCTTTCCCAATTGTTTTTCTGAGCCTTGAGGCTTTCGCTCATTGCTTTTTCTTCATCACGAAGCTTTGCGGCTTTCTCAAATTCCTGAGCTGTTATTGCCGCCTCTTTTTCTTTGCGGAGGTTTTCGATTTTATCCTCAATCTCCTTTATGTCAGGAGGAGCGGTGAGTGTTTTTATTCTTATTCTTGATGCCGCTTCATCAATCAGGTCTATTGCCTTGTCGGGAAGGAATCTATCGGGGATATATCGGATTGACAATTTCACAGCCGCTTCAATCGCCTTGTCGGTTATCTTCACCTTGTGGTGAGCTTCATATTTGTCACGAATTCCCGTGAGAATTTCAATACTTTCCTCAATGCTGGGCTCGTCAAGAACAATGGATTGAAATCTTCTTTCAAGGGCGGAATCTTTTTCAATATGCTTGCGATATTCCTCCAAAGTGGTTGCGCCGATAATCTGAATTTCTCCACGGGAAAGTGCGGGTTTCAGTATGTTCGCTGCATCAATTGCACCTTCTGCTGCACCTGCACCAATTATGGTGTGAATTTCATCAATAAACAGAATAATGTTCCCTGCCTTTTGGATTTCGCTCATAACACTTTTGAGTCGTTCCTCAAATTCACCACGATACTTAGCCCCTGCTACCATTGAGGAAAGGTCAAGAGTAATTACCTTTTTGTCCTTGAGGATTTCAGGAACAAGTCCCTGAATAATCTTTTGGGCAAGTCCTTCGGCGACGGCTGTTTTTCCCACACCCGGCTCACCTATGAGACAGGGGTTGTTTTTGGTTCTTCGGCTCAGAATCTGAACAACACGTTCAATCACCTTGTCTCTGCCAATGATTGGGTCAAGCTTGAGTTCGCGTGCCATTTGTGTCAGGTCTCTGCCGAATTTGTCGAGGGTTGGGGTTTTTTCTGCCCGTTGTTTTTTCTGAGCTGGGTTTACGGAATCGGGTGATGGTCCTTCGTCATATATTTCACCAAAGTTATTTTCGTTCATCAAACTCAGAAGGTCATTGTAGAGTTTTTGTGGATTTACATCCAGGTCGGTTAAGATGCGCATCGCAAGGCTTTCACCCTCACGAAGGAGTGAAATCAGAATATGTTCTGTGCCTATATAGTTGTGGTGAAGTCGTCTTGCCTCGGAGTAACTGTGTTCAAGAACGCCCTTTGTCCTTGGAGTGAAGCCAAGCGCTGTTCCTGTGCTTAGCGGCAAATCGCTTCCCACGAAAAATTCGATTTTGCTGATGATTTTGCTGTCGGTTATGCCGTTGTCTGCAAGGACCTTTGCGGCAACACCGCTGCCTTCTTTTACAAGACCAAGCAGAAGATGCTCGGTACCAACATAATTGTGGCCAAGCTCCAGTGCGGACTGTCCTGCTATGTTAATTGCGTTTTTTGCACGCTCTGTAAGTTTTTGTTCAAACATATTATCAACCCTTTCTGTTTAATATCTCTCCAATCAACTCCGCCCGTTTGAGGTCGCGCTCAAGCACGGTGGAGAGATTGTGGTTTTTGACAATTGTGGCAGGCAAGGTGTCATAAAATACCTTGCTAAGCGTTTCAAGGTCTATGTTTTTGATTATGCCCAGATTTATGCCCCATCTGACATCCGAAATGAGTTTTGTTGACTCACTTGAGGAAAGAATCCGTGCATTTGTCAGGATTCCGTATGAACGCATAATCTTGTCTTCAAATCTGAACTTATCGTGGGAATACATATTCTGGCTGAGGGTACGTTCCTTTTCGATTATGTCATACACCACATGATTAAGCTTTTCGATGGTTTCCTCTTCGGATATGCCGAGGGTTATCTGGTTTGAAATCTGATAGATATTTCCATATGAATGACTTCCCTCTCCATAAAGACCTCTCACGGTCATTCCGAGCTTTGAAAGGGAACGTATTATTCCGTCAATTCTGCCGCTTTCGGTGAGAGCGGGAAGATGCATCATCACCGATGCACGCATACCTGTTCCCACATTGGTGGGACAACAGGTGAGATAGCCAAAATCCTTGTGAAAACCATAATTCACAGATTTTTCAAGCGAGTCATCTGCCTTGTTGGCATTTTCAAGACACAAGTCCAGGGCTAAACCCGGTTCCATTGCCTGGATTCTTATGTGGTCTTCCTCATTTAACATTATGCAAAGAGTGCAGTCATCATTTGTCAGAATCCCACAGTTTCGGCTGCTTTCAATCAGGTCGGTGCTTGTAAGGTGTGACTCGGATAGAGCTTGCCGTTCAAGCTTTGAAAGAACAGAAAAATCAATGAATCTCATTGACGGGAGGGCGGCGCGACATTGGTTGATTACTTCAGCTTCGTGTTTTTCGTTCATTTTTTTGCCAAAGGGGATATTCTCAATGTTTCGTGCAAGACGAACTCTTGATGAGAGCACAACATCACCTGATGGTCCGAATTTGGTGTACCACATTCTAAATTCCCTCCTGTCTGTTTTCGTTTTTCAATGCTTTGATTTGGTCACGGATAATCGCGGCGTCTTCAAAGTTCTGTTCGCCGATTGCAATGTTCAACTTGCTTTCCAGACTCTTTATTTTTTGAGCCAGCTTCAACTCCTTGCCGGCTTTTTCAGGAACTTTTCCC
>JAZRNM010000008.1:0-21108 GCA_045648205.1 Clostridia bacterium | reverse complement strand
GTACCTGAACGGAGAACAGTAGCATAACCGAACATTTCTGAAAGTGGAACTTCAGCAGTAACCTGTGTAACGCCACCGCTACGAACTTCCTGGCTTCTGATCATACCACGTCTTGAGCTAAGGTCACCGATAACAAAACCGAGGTAGTCATCAGGTGTGATAACATTAACGAGCATGATAGGTTCTTTGAGAACCGGGTCTGACTTTCTCATAGCTTCCTTGAAAGCCATAGAAGCCGCAATCTTAAATGCCATTTCAGAAGAGTCAACTTCATGATATGAACCATCATAAAGTGTCGCCTTGAGGTCAACTACGTTGTAGCCTGCAAGAACACCGTTGAGCATTGCACTTTGAATACCTGCGTCAACAGCGGGGATATATTCCTTGGGAATAGCACCGCCGACAATCTTATTTTCAAAGACATAGCCTTCACCTTCGCCAAGGGGCTCAAACTTAACAAGTACGTGACCGTACTGACCTTTACCACCTGACTGTCTTGCATACTTGTGGTCAACATCAGCAGGATTTCTGAATGCTTCACGATAAGAAACCTGAGGTTCACCAACATTTGCTTCCACCTTAAATTCGCGGAGCAGACGGTCAACAATGATTTCAAGGTGAAGTTCACCCATACCTGCAATGATTGTCTGACCAGTTTCTTCATCTGTGTAGGTCTTGAATGTGGGATCTTCTTCTGCAAGTTTTGCAAGAGCGATACCCATTTTTTCCTGACCCGCCTTTGTCTTAGGCTCAATAGCAACACGGATAACCGGTTCAGGGAAGTTCATTGATTCCAGAATGATAGGATGCTTTTCATCACAAAGTGTTTCACCTGTTGTTGTATTCTGAAGGCCAACTGCCGCTGCAATATCACCTGAGTACACAATGTCAAGGTCTTCTCTGTGGTTAGCATGCATCTGAAGAATTCTTCCTATACGTTCACGCTTGCCCTTGCAAGAGTTGAGAACGTGTGAACCCTTTTCAAGAGTTCCTGAATATACACGGAAGAAACAAATCTTACCAACAAATGGGTCAGTTGCAATCTTGAATGCGAGAGCAGCGAATGGAGCATCATCAGAAGATGGTCTTTCGTCAGGCTCATCTGTGTCAGGATTAACACCCTGAATGTTGTCAACATCTGTTGGAGCGGGCATATATTCAATAACTGCATCAAGAAGCAGCTGAACGCCCTTGTTTCTGTACGCTGTTCCGCAAAGAACAGGCACGATTTCGTTGTTGATTGTAGCACGACGAAGAGCAGCTTTAAGTTCTGCAACTGTGATTTCTTCACCGCCGAAGTACTTTTCGAGAAGGTCTTCATCTGTTTCACAGATAGCTTCAATCATCTTGTCACGATATTCCTGAGCCTTGTCCATCATATCGGCAGGAACATCTTCCTTGTGATAGCTGTTACCGAGTTCATCATCATAAATCTCGGCTTCCATGTTCATAAGGTCAATGATACCAACGAATGTGTCCTCAGAACCAATAGGAAGCTGAATGGGAACACCGTTAGCATTCAAACGCTCATGAATCATATTCACAACATTATAAAAGTCAGCGCCCATGATATCCATTTTGTTAACGAAAATCATACGGGGAACCTTGTATTCATCAGCCTGGCGCCAAACAGTTTCAGACTGAGGCTCAACGCCGCCTTTAGCACACATTACTGTGACAGAACCGTCAAGAACTCTGAGTGAACGCTGAACTTCAACAGTGAAGTCAACGTGTCCGGGAGTATCAATAATGTTTACTCTGTGCTTCTGGCCTGCATAAGGACCTTCTTTGGGTTCCCAGAAACATGTTGTTGCAGCAGAGGTAATTGTGATACCACGCTCCTGCTCCTGAGCCATCCAGTCCATAGTAGCGCCGCCTTCATGGGTTTCACCAAGCTTGTGGTTAATACCAGTGTAATACAAGATACGCTCTGTTGTGGTAGTTTTTCCGGCATCGATGTGGGCCATGATACCGATATTTCTTGTTCTTTCAAGCGAATACGCTCTACCCATAGTAACTCCTTTCAACACATAAAATGTGTTAGTCTAATAGAAAATCGGCTTTCCATCCGTACGGGATTTTGCGAAGAAATTTGCTTTAGATTTGGCAGATGTGAGGTGCAAAAAAGCGGAGTGTATATGATATACTCGAGCATTTTTGATATTGAACACATTTGCCGAAAATAAGTCAACTTTCAAAGCAAAACTTTTTTGCGAAGAAAATTGTTTTAGATTCGGTGAATGCGAAGTTGAAAAAAGCGGAGTGTGTATGATACACATGAGCATTTTTTCATACTGAGCACATTCGCCGAAGATGAGACAATTTTCAAAGCAAAATTACCAGCGGAAGTGAGCGAATGCTTTATTCGCTTCTGCCATTTTGTGTGTGTCTTCTTTCTTTTTGAATGCACCGCCTGTGCTGTTGATTGCATCCATAAGCTCGTTTGCAAGTCTTTCAGCCATTGTTCTTTCGCTTCTCTGTCTTGCATAGAGTGTAATCCATCTGAGGCCTAATGTTTCGCGTCTTTCAGCTCTAACTTCGATCGGAACCTGATAGTTAGCACCTCCGACACGTCTCGCTTTAACCTCCAATACCGGCATAACGGCATTCATTGCATCCTCAAACACTTCAACAGGGTCCTTTCCTGTTTTTTCTTTTATGATGTCAAATGCATCATAAACGATAGCCTGAGCAACGCCCTTTTTTCCGTCAAGCATGATATTGTTTATAAGACGGGTAACAGTTTTACTGTTATACATAGGATCCGGCAACACGTCACGACGTGCAATATGTCCTTTTCTTGGCACTTATCTTCCCTCCATTTCTTTGTGGTTAATCATATCCACAAGGTACTCAATACCCATAAGGATACTGCTAGCGCTTTGTACTATTACCCGACGGGTATATATAAAAAAATAGTAACAAGCACTATAACATAAATTTCTTACTTGATTTTTGCCTTACTTAGCATCTTTCGGTCTCTTAGCACCGTACTTTGATCTTGACTGGTTACGTTTCTGAACGCCCTGTGTATCAAGTGTACCACGGATAATGTGATAACGAACACCAGGGAGGTCCTTAACTCTACCGCCACGGATAAGCACTACGCTATGCTCCTGAAGGTTGTGACCGATTCCGGGAATGTAAGCTGAAACTTCGATTCCGTTTGTGAGACGAACTCTGGCAACCTTTCTGAGTGCTGAGTTAGGCTTTTTGGGTGTCATTGTTCTAACTGAAGTACAAACACCTCTCTTCTGCGGAGAATCCTGATCTGTGTACTTCTTGTGGATTGTGTTGAAACCCTTGAGAAGAGCTGGAGCAGTTGATTTCTTTTCCGCTGTCTGTCTGCCTTTCTTTACTAACTGGTTAAATGTTGGCAACTATTTTCACCTCCTGTATATAGAATTTATAATATAAAAACGCATTTGCGTCTTTACCGAAGTATTGTTGCAATCGCAGTAGGCACTTCAACGTGACAAGCCTTCGCAAGCTCCTTCATGTTATTGACATACTCTACCTTGACGCCCTTTTCTCCACAAAGCCGTTCAATCGGAAAAACTATATGGCTGTCCGCATCTCTGGCAACAAAAACCAGCTCTGCCTTTCCCGACTCAATAGCCTTTTTGGATTGCTTGAGCCCCACAACGTGATGACTCGTTCTTATTCTTTCCATTTTTGTTCACCTTTGCACTTTTTGTGCACCGGATTGTGCAAAATACCGCACTATCCCAATATTACAAAATACACTTTATTGTATCAGTTTCCACATCTTTTGTCAAGTACTATATATATGATTTCAACGGGAAAAAATCCACAAATTATTGATTTTTGTTCCTTATTATATAGATATTTCCACCAATGCAATAATTATCCCTCATTTTTTGCCTTTTCAAGGGCCTGAGCCAGTTGGTCAGGGCAGGATGTTCCTCTTCCACCGCAATCAATCCCTCTTAGTCTCAGGATTGCTTCATCTACTGTCATCCCCTCCACGAGCCTTGAAACTCCCATGGTGTTTCCCTGGCAGCCCATAACAAATCTGACATTCTTCACAATGTTGCCATCAATATCGAAATAAATCTCCCTTGAGCAAGTGCCCCGTGTTTTGTATGAATAGCTTTGCATAATATTCTCCTCGCAGATATAAATTTCCTTACACGCAAAAAAGAACGCCGACCGGCGTTCTTTTAAGAGTTAAATCTTATTATTTGTTAATAAGGTCTTTAAGAGCTTTGCCTGCCTTGAAAGCGGGAACCTTAGCTGCAGCAATCTTCATTTCTGCACCTGTCTGGGGGTTTCTGCCTGTTCTTGCAGCTCTTTCTCTTACTTCAAAACCGCCGAAGCCAACGAGCTGAACTTTGACACCCTTAGCGAGTGCGCCTTCAACTGCGCAAACAAATGCGTTCAATGCAGCTTCTGCATCTTTCTTTGAAAGATTAGCCTTTTCAGCCATTGCTGAAATCAATTCTGTTTTATTCATTCCTAAAACTCCTTTTCTTTTTAAATAATAGATTATTTAATGTAATGTTTAATAATGTTATTAATATAATACTACATATTTTTTTAAATTTCTATACTTTTCTATATTTTTTTGTATTTTTGTTAATTTTCACAAATTTAAACCTGTGATTTTGAACCAAATGCACAGTAAAACTGCTATCTGGGGGAGTATCTCCCATACTAATCAGAATTATTCATTATCATCTCATTAAGTTCTGCACGACTTATCAGAACCTGGCGAGGCTTTGTCCCTTCATAGGGACCGATAATCCGATTTTCCTCAAGCTGGTCAATAATCCTTGCCGCTCTTTGATAGCCAATCTTATATTTTCTCTGGAGCATAGCAACCGATGCTTGTCCTGATTCAAAAACCAACTCTGCCGCTTTCACAAAAAGCTCGTCTTTGTCGCCACTTCTGGTGTGGTCGTCATCTGCTCCCACCTCATCACGTGCTTCCTGCTCTCTTTCAATATGTTCGAGTATGCTTTCGTCATATTCAGCCTCATATTGTTTTTTCACAAAAGCGATAATTCCCTCTATTTCATCATCAGACAAGAAATTTCCCTGAATTCTGATTGGTTTTACCGCACCTCTGGGAGCATAGAGCATATCACCCTTTCCAAGAAGCTTTTCGGCGCCCATACTGTCAAGAATGGTTCGGCTATCCACCTGAGATGAAACCGCAAAGGAAATTCTGGACGGCACATTGGCTTTGATAACACCCGTGATAACGTCAACAGATGGTCTTTGTGTGGCAATGACAAGATACATTCCCGCCGCCCTTGCAAGAGCAGCTAAGCTGTTTATAGCATCTTCAACTTCATTTTTCGCTGCAAGCATAAGGTCAGCAAGCTCGTCGATTATGATAACAATCTCAGGGAGCTTGTTTTCCGGAGTTCCCTCTTCTTCCATCAATTCGTTATAGCCCTGAATGTTTCTGACCTTGTTGTCTTTCATAAGCTGATAACGGTTTTTCATTTCAGCAACCGCCCAGTTGAGCGCTCCTGCCGCGTGCTTGGGGTCGGTCACAACGGGGATAAGCAAATGTGGAATTCCGTTGTAAACCCCAAGCTCAACCATTTTCGGGTCCACCATAATCATTTTAACTTCATTGGGTTTCGCCTTATATAGAATGCTGGTAATCAGCGAATTTATGCACACACTCTTACCTGAGCCCGTAGCACCTGCAATAAGCACGTGAGGGAACTGTGCAATGTCTGCAATAACCGAATTCCCGCTTATGTCCTTGCCCAGAGCAAAAGCTGTCTTTGACTTGAACTCGCGGAACTTATCTGTGTCAATAACCTCACGGATAGGCACAGGGCTCGGCTCTGTGTTTGGTATTTCAATTCCTATTGCCGACTTGCCTGGGATTGGTGCCTCAATACGCACACCTGATGCCGCCAGGCTGAGAGCAATGTCATCCGCCAGATTGGTTATTTTTGAAACCTTTATTCCAAAACCCGGCTGAAGTTCAAAACGGGTAACCGTCGGGCCTTGTGTTATGTTTATAATCTTGGCATCAACCTTGAAGCTTGCAAGGGTTTCAAGAAGTCTGTTTGCCTTTTCTTCAAGCTCGTGTTTTATTTCCGCACGGCTTTTTGTTTTCGGCTTTGGTTTTGCAAGAAGTGACACTGACGGCAGCTTGTAATTTATAATCTTTGTTGCCTCAATGTTCTCCTTTGCCATAATATTGACACTGTTTGCTGCCTGCTGAACCTCCTGCTGGCTCAAACGTTTTCCCGCCTCAACAGCTCTGTCAAGGGGCACGCCTGCATCAATAGCCGCCTGGGTAAGAGGATCCACCTTTTCTTGCATCTGTTCAAGACTTGGCGGTTCAAATTCGTCATCACCACTTGCTCTGAACTTTCCGTTTTCGTCAGGAAGCTCTGTGAGCACTCCGGTATGCACATCTTCAATTCTGAAAGGTTCTGCCTTTTTTGTCTCTGCCGTTCTTTGCTTGTGTTCTTCAAGCACTTCCGCTGCTGCTTCAGCAGTTTCATCAGGAATATCTTCTTCAAACTTGAACCTTTTCACCAACGGTTGTCCGTCAGTTCCTTTTGCCAAATCTGCTATGTCGCCTTCCTTGAAATATACATCAAAATACTCACTGTTTGGTTTTTTATCAGGACTATGATCCTCCTGAACCACTGTCTTTATCTCTCTGATTTTTTCAGCCTTTTCTCTCTTTTTTCTGTCCCGTCTTGACTCTTTCTTTGGAACATCTTCTTCCATATCAATTTCCTCGTCAAGATTTTCGGCAATCTTTTTACGGTTTTTTGATATGGCCGAACCAATTTTCTTAAACAGCTTTTCAATGGAAACTTCGGTGAGAATCACACCCAAAATCAAAATTAACGCAACCGACAGAATGGTTGTTCCCACAATTCCTATGCACTTAACGAGTCCAACGCAGAGAAGATCACCAAAAACTCCGCCGCCAAGCACTCCTCTTGCATACATTGTGGAAATACCCGCCAAAAATCCGCCCGCAGGAAACTTGGTGTTTTCACAAATCACCGACCACAAAACCGAGGTTGCCAACATAAACAAAGGCAGAAGCCACATTTTGTAGGTTGCCTTGTCATTTTTCTTTTCGACAAACAGATTAATTCCTGTCCATATAACAAACACAAAGAAAATCACAGAGGGACCTCCAAACAATCCCGTAAGGATTTCCTTGAAATAGTGTCCGACTGCTCCCGTTGCCTCGGTAAAGAAGGACATAATCAAAAACGCGCCCAGAGCAATGAGAATAATGCCCTTTATTTCAGCACCTCTTGTCTTTTTAGCCATCGTCTTCTTCCGCGATGCCGTTGCTCTGCTTCTGCTGTCCGCTGATGTCCGGGATGCAGACCTTGTTGCATTTCCGGTTTTCTTTTTTTCAGCCATAGTCTAAACTACCATCCTCTCACTACAATTGCCACCATAACAGCAGCGCATAAATAATCTTCGATACTCCAAAATATAATACCACCAGAATACCAAGGATTATTCTGTAAATACCAAATGCCTTGAAGTCGTGTTTTTTTACAAAATTCATCAGGAACTTTATTGAAAGCATTGAAACAATATATGCAACCAGCATTCCCGTAACAAGAATCAAAACCTCCTGACCACTCATCGAAAGTCCATATTTCAGAATTTTCAGAAGACTGACCCCGAACATAACGGGAATTGCCAGAAAGAACGAGAACTCTGCCGCCACAGTTCTCGAACAACCCACAAGCATCGCACCAAGAATTGTGGCACCTGACCGGGAGGTTCCGGGAATAATGGAAAGGACCTGGAATGCACCAATAGCAAGAGCAGTTTTGTAAGACATTTCATTGATGCTGTATGTAGTTGTTTTCTTGTTCAGCTTTTCAACGAATATAAATGCAATACCATATAAAACAAGCATCGCCGACACAACCTGCCAGTTTTCAAAGCTTTCCATAAAGCTATCAAGAGCCAGCCCCACTACCGCCGCCGGAACACATGCAAGAATAACCTTGAACCACATTGTCCAGGTATTCTTTTTTTCCTCCGGGTTTTTTGACAGAGCAAAAGGATTCAGTTTTCTGAAATATAACGTAAGAACTGCCAGAATCGCGCCAAGCTGTATCACATAAAGATACAAATCAGAAGATGTAAATCCATTTTCATTTCTTAAAAACTCATTAACGAGAATCAGATGCCCCGTGGAACTGATGGGGAGCCACTCTGTGAAGCCTTCTACAATCCCGAGTATAATCGTCTTTATCATTTCAAAGCCAAGCATATAAAATCCTCCAAAAAACATTCTATATGTAATTATACTACAAAAACTTTAATCACAGTATATTGTATCATAAATTTTTTTCTGTTACAAGTCTTTTGCTGAAAATTTAGCCAAAGGAAGAAGCCTCAGGCAAAACTTCAGCCTGAGACTTCTTCATCTATATAAATATTTTAGGGGGCTAATTAGAATTTAATATACTCCGAGGGATTTTTGTACTCGCCATTGACCATAACCTCAAAATGAAGATGCGGCTCCGAGTTTGCCTCAAGGTCTCCCGCCTTTCCTACACCGCCAATGATGTCACCACGACTCACCTTTGTCCCGGCTGAAATAAAGTCCACACTCTGCAGATTTCCATAAAGTGTTGAAATCCCATTCTGATGTTCCACTTCAACCACAACTCCCAAAAGTTCATCATCATAAACCTTTGATATCACGCCGCTTTCAACAGCCTTAACCGAATCCCCTTCAAGAGCCTGAATATCCACTCCGTTGTGAGTTCTCCAATCCTCCATCGCGGCACAATAGACAAGCTCTTCAAGAGAGCAATCTGCAACAACCGCACCTTCACACGGCATAATCATTGCAAACTCAGGCTCACTTTCAGCCGTGGTCTGCACCGCCTCATCAGACGGAACAACAGTTTCTTCAGCCTTTTTCTCCTTAACTGGCTCAGTTGTTGACTTTTTTTCTTTCTCAACTTTTTCGTCAACATCAATGACCTCTATGCCACTTTCTGTCACAGCTTCCTGCCAAGCTTGTTCATCGAATGACACCACATCATTTTCAAGGGAGGTCTGCATGTTTCTTGCATACACATAAAATCCCACCATCATCAGCACCGAAAACAGGGCTATGTAAACCCCTTTGTTTTCTGCAAACTTTCGCCATCCACTTTTTGTCTTTTTATTCTTTGACTGCTTCATTTTGTCAACACCTCCATAATCCAAGTGTTGACAATTTTATTTTATTTATACGGCATTTTTGAGATTTTTTGGAATTTTTATTGTGTATTCAATGAACTCATCATTTTCCACCTTGGTGGATTTTGCTTCTATTCCCGATTTGTTCATCAGGTCAACTGCCTGCTTTATGGTGTTTGAAAAAATTCTGACATCCTTGAAAACCCTGATACTGTCCACACCTTTTTCCGTTTCTTTTTCAGAAAATCCGCCAAGCATCTGTTCAACCAATTCTTCCGACTTTGCCACATTCAATCCGCGACTTACAATCAAATTAATTGCCCTGAGCCTGCTCTTTTCGTCACTCAATCTCAAAAGAGCTCTTGCGTGTCTTTCACTCAAGTTATTTTCAACAAGCAATCTTCTTATTTCCGGTGACAGCTTGAGAATTCTTATCTTGTTTGCAATTGTAGATTGATTTTTCCCAACCCTCATCGCAAGTTCCTCCTGAGTCAGCCCGTGCTCCGATATAAGAGAGCAAAAAGCTTCCGCCTCTTCCATATAATCAAGGCTCTCTCTTTGAATATTTTCAATCAATGCCATAACCGCACTGTCAGTTCCACCCGCTCTGACCACCACAGCCGGAATTTGTGGCATACCTGCCATGCGGCAAGCCCGAAGCCGCCTTTCCCCGGCAATAAGTTCATAATCACTTTCATTGATTTGTCTGACAACTATAGGCTGCATAAGTCCATATTCTCTGATGGATTGGCAAAGTTCCTCAAGTGCAGACTTGTCCATCTCTTTCCTTGGCTGATAGGGATTTGGTCTGACCTTCTCTATGGGCAAATAAACCGCCTTTGAATTGTTTTCTTCTGTATACATTCCCGACATTTCCATCACCTTTCTTTTGTGCTTTTTTTCATAATAACACAAAAGAATCTGTTTTACAAATTTTTCCATATGCAAAAAGAACCAAAAGCTTTGGTTCTTTGAGTTAAATCTTTTCAATTTGCGGAATTTCTTTTTGGTGCGACAAAAGTTCACAAAATGTTATCTATTGGTTTTTTCATCTGCTTCATCAAAATATTGAAGATACATTTCTTCCGCATCCTGACGTACCTTAACAAGTCTTTCAATTGCGTCTGAAACCTCGTTAAACATTTTGTGATACAGTTTTTTATAAAGCTCCTTTTCGTTTGTCACAGCAAACACCTCCCAACATAAAAAAGTGCGCCAGCCGAGACTGACGCACCGAAAAACACGTCGCTCCAGCTGTGACCAAACAAGCTATTTACATACGGAAAGCGTACGAGAATGAGCGTTCGTGTTTTTACCTAAGTAAAAACGCTTGACGCCATCCGTTTATAAATATTCACTTGTTTGGTCATATAGCAGTATAACATATATTCATTCAAATTGCAATAGGCTAATCGAAAAAATTTACATTTTTTTACAAATAAAAACTTCCCCTGCCTTTTCGGGCAAGAGAAGTCCTGATTCATTAAATTTTTAGAACAATCCGCTGATGACTCCATTTTCATCAACATCAATCTTTTCTGCCGCGGGGACCTTGGGAAGTCCGGGCATTGTCATGATGTCTCCTGTCAGTGCCACAATAAATCCGGCACCGGCAGACACCTTGACATTTCTGACTGTCACCACAAAGTCCTCGGGAGCACCGATTTTTGTCATATCGTCAGAAAAACTATACTGTGTTTTTGCCATACAGATTGGGAGCTTGTCAAAGCCGAGTTCATTGAGCTTTGCAATCTGTTTTTTCGCATTGGGTGTAAATGCCGCACCCTTACCACGATAAACTCTTTTCACGATTGTGTCAATCTTGTTTTCAATTGAATCGTCAAGGTCATAGCTGAATGAGAAATTGTTTGGCATATCACAAAGTCTCACAACTTCCTCTGCCATCTCAATTCCGCCGTTTCCGCCTTCTGCCCACACGTTTGAAAGAACCACGTTGACACCAAGAGCTTTGCACTTTTCAATAACAAGTTCAACTTCTTTGTCTGTGTCTGTGGGGAATCGGTTGATTGCAACAACCGACGGAAGCTTATAGACCTCCTTGATGTTTGCAACGTGTCTCAAAAGATTCGGGATACCTTTTTCAAGAGCCTCAAGATTTTCGCTGCCAAGCTCAGTTTTCAGAACGCCGCCATGCATCTTGAGAGCACGGATTGTGGCAACCATAACAACCGCATCGGGTTTGAGCCCTGCATAACGGCACTTGATGTCAAGGAACTTCTGAGCACCAAGGTCAGCACCAAAACCTGCTTCTGTAATCACGTAGTCTCCAAATCTCATTGCCATCTCGGTTGCAATAACCGAGTTGCATCCATGTGCAATATTTGCAAAAGGTCCACCGTGAACAAATGCAGGTGTACCCTCCAGTGTCTGAACAAGGTTAGGCTTGAGTGCATCCTTGAGCAGTGCTGTCATTGCCCCTGCCGCACCGATTTGCCCTGCAGTTACTGGTTCTTCATCATATGTATAACCCACAACAATCCTTGAAAGTCTTTCCTTGAGGTCAGTTATTGATGATGCAAGGCAGAGAACTGCCATAACTTCAGATGCAACAGTAATGTCATATCCATCTTCACGGGGAACGCCATTCACTCTGCCCCCAAGACCGTCTGTAACAAATCTCAGCTGTCTGTCATTCATATCAACGCATCTTTTCCAGGTAATCCGTCTTGGGTCAATATTCAGTTTGTTCCCCTGATAAATGTGGTTATCAAGCATAGCCGCAAGAAGATTGTTTGCCGCACCGATTGCGTGGAAGTCACCTGTGAAGTGAAGGTTTATGTCTTCCATCGGCACAACCTGGGCATATCCGCCGCCTGCCGCTCCGCCCTTGACACCAAACACTGGTCCCAAAGATGGTTCGCGGAGTGCCACCACAACATTCTTGCCAAGCTTCTTCAAGCCGTCAGCAAGACCGATTGTTGTTGTGGTCTTGCCCTCTCCGGCAGGAGTTGGTGTGATTGCTGTCACCAAAACGAGCTTTGCCTTCCTCTCCTTTTCTTTGAGAGGAGCAAGGTCTATTTTTGCCTTATAGTTTCCATAAAATTCAATATGATTTTCATCAATTCCGGCAGACTTTGCAATTTCTGCAATGTTCTGCATTTTCACACTTTGAGCAATTTCAATATCCGTCATCATTGTTTTTTCGCTCCTTTTTTGTGGCAAATGAAGTCCTGGAATCAGGACTTCAATGCCTTATATTTTACAGTTTGAAGTATTCAACAGCAGACTTAAACATTCCCATATCAAAGTCGCCATCAACATTTTTGTAAAGTCCATATCCCCATCTTTCAGAATGTCCCATCTTGCCGAGAACTCTGCCGTCGGGAGATGTGATTCCCTCAATTGCAAAGGTTGAGCCGTTGGGGTTATATTGAATGTCGTTTGTGGGGTTGCCCTCCAAGTCAACATACTGTGTGAGAATCTGACCATTTTCTGCCAATTTCTGAACCAGTTCATCGCTTGCCATAAATCTACCCTCACCGTGTGAAATCGGAACGGTGTAAATTTCGCCAACTGATGCATTTGACATCCAGGGTGACTTGTTTGATGCAACTCTTGTTCTCACAAGCTTTGACTGATGCCTTGCGATTGTGTTGTATGAAAGTGTGGGACAATTCTCGTCTGTGTCAATAATTTTTCCATATGGCACAAGTCCAAGCTTGATAAGAGCCTGGAAGCCGTTACAGATTCCGCACATAAGTCCGTCACGCATATCAAGAAGATTCATTGTTGCCTCTTTGATTTCAGGGTTACGGAAGAATGCTGTAATAAACTTCGCTGAACCGTCAGGTTCATCTCCGCCTGAGAAGCCGCCGGGAATGAACACAATCTGTGACTCATTGAGAGATTTCGCAAAAGCCTCAACCGACTCTGAAATCGCCTGCGGTGAAAGGTTGTTAATCACAAAAATCTCTGGTTCTGCCCCTGCATCACGCATTACTTTTGCCGAATCAAACTCACAGTTTGTTCCGGGGAACACCGGGATAAGAACCTTCGGTTTTGCAACCCCAATCTTTGGAGCAGCAAATGTTTTTCTTTCAAATGAGAATGCAGGAATATCCTTTTTCTCAGTTTCAATGTTGCAGGGATAAATCTTTTCGAGTTTTGCATCATATGTTGAAAGAAGTTCTGCAAGTGACAATGCTTCACCCTTGTATGAGATTTCTTTTTCAGCCGTTGTGCAACCAAGTGTCACGCCAACATTTTCATCGTCTTTCAGTTCAACAATAAATGAACCATAAGAATATCCGAATATATCATCAAGTGTGATTGCATCATCAAATCTAAAGCCAATATCATTACCAAAGCCCATCTTCATAACCGCTTCAGCAACACCGCCATAGCACGGTGTATATGCACTCAATGCTTTTCCGCTGTGAACAAGTTCAGTTACCTTTTTGAAGCAATCAAGAAGACTTTCTGTCACAGGCAGACCATTTTCGTCATATTCAGGCTTAACCCAGACAACTTTGTGTCCTGCCTCTTTAAATTCAGGAGAAATGATGTTGTCAACATTCTCGTCTGTCACAGCAAATGAAACAAGTGTTGGAGGAACATCAATGTTTTCAAATGTACCGCTCATTGAGTCCTTGCCGCCGATAGCCGCAATTTCAAGGTTCTTCTGTGCATCAAATGCACCAAGAAGTGCCGCAAGAGGTTTGCCCCAGCGTTTTGGGTCTTTCTTCGGTTTTTCGAAATATTCCTGGAATGTGAGATAAACATCCTTGAACTCAGCACCTGTCGCAACCAATTTTGCCACAGACTCAACAACTGCAAGATAAGCACTGTGATATGGGCTCTTTTCCGCAATAAACGGATTATATCCCCAAGCCATAACTGAGCAGGTTTTTGTGTGTTTCTTTTCAACAGAAACCTTGTTGACCATTGCCTGAATGGGAGTTGACTGATTTTTTCCACCAAAAGGCATGAGAACTGTGCCTGCGCCGATTGTGGAGTCAAAACGTTCTGAAAGACCACGTTTTGAACAAACATTGAGGTCGTCAGCAAGTGACATATATGCACCCTTGAAATCAGAAACCTTTTCCTTTTCATAGCTTTCAGGCTTTGCAGGTGCGATGTCAATATGTTTTTCTGCACCGTTTGAGTTGAGGAACTCGCGGGAAATATTCACAATTTCCTTGCCGTTCCAATGCATAACAAGATATGGTTTTTCCTTAACTGTCGCAACAACTGTTGCTTCAAGATTTTCACTTTTTGCAAGAGCTTTGAACTTTTCAACATCCTCAGCCGCAACAACAACAGCCATTCTCTCCTGAGATTCGCTGATTGCAAGCTCTGTGCCGTCAAGTCCTTCATATTTCTTTGGAACTGCATTCAAATCAATTTCAAGTCCTTCTGCAAGTTCACCAATAGCAACCGAAACACCGCCTGCACCAAAGTCGTTACAACGTTTGATGAGAAGTGATGCTTCCTTGTTTCTGAAAAGTCTCTGGAGCTTTCTTTCTTCGGGGGCATTACCCTTTTGAACCTCGGCACCGCAGCTTTCAAGTGATTCAACAGTGTGTGACTTTGATGAACCTGTCGCACCGCCGCAACCGTCACGACCGGTTTTTCCGCCAAGAAGAATGACCTTGTCTCCGTCGATTGGGCGTTCACGTCTGACATTTTCCTGAGGAGCTGCCGCAACAACTGCACCAATCTCCATTCTCTTTGCAGCATAACCATCGTGATAAAGCTCGTCAACCTGACCGGTTGCAAGACCAATCTGGTTTCCGTATGAACTGTAACCATTTGCAGCTCCCGTAACAATCTTTCTCTGTGGGAGCTTGCCCTCGATTGTTTCAGAAACGGGCTTAAGTGGGTCTGCCGCACCGGTAACACGCATTGCCGCATAAACATAGGAACGGCCTGACAGCGGGTCACGGATGGCACCGCCAATACAGGTTGCAGCACCACCAAAAGGCTCGATTTCTGTTGGGTGATTGTGTGTCTCATTCTTGAAAAGAAGCAACCATTTTTCCATCTTTCCGTCAATCTCAACATCAATCTTAACTGTGCAAGCATTGATTTCTTCACTCTCGTCAAGTCCGTCAAGCTTGCCCACACTCTTTAAGTATTTCGCAGCAATTGTGCCGATATCCATAAGATTAACCGGCTTTGTTCTGCCAATTTCCTTTCTTGTTTCAACATATCTGTCATATGCTGACTGAAGAAGCTCATCTTCAAACTTGACACTGTCAATTGTTGTGAGGAATGTGGTGTGACGGCAATGGTCAGACCAATATGTGTCAATCATTCTGATTTCTGTGATTGTAGGATTTCTCTTTTCACCAATGAAATATTTCTGGCAGAACTTGATGTCGTCAATATCCATTGCAAGACCAAGTTCATCAATCATAGCCTGGAGGCCCTTTTCATCAAGGTCAATAAACCCATCAAGCGTTGCAACAGATTCAGGAATTTCATATGCCATTTTGAGCGTTTCAACAGTGTCAAGAGTTGCCTCTCTTGCTTCAACGGGGTTAATAACATATTTCTTGATTTCTTCCACATCACTGTCTGTCAGCTTGCCATAGAGCATATAAACCTTTGCCGCTCTGACAGTTGGTCTGTCACCCTTTGAAATAAGCTGAATACATTCCTCAGCAGAATTTGCACGAAGGTCAAACTGACCGGGCAAAAACTCAACTGCAAAGATTGCATCGCACTTGTCGGTGATTTCTTCTGTCACAATGTCAAGCTGTGGTTCTGAAAAAACTGTGCTTTTGCAATAGTCAAAAAGCTCTTTGTCAATGTTTTCAACGTCATAACGGTTGATTATTCTCACATTTTCAAGCCCTTTAATCTGCAGAAGCTTAACCAAATCATTTTTAAGGGACTTTGCCTCTGAGGCAAGTTCACTTTTCTTTTCAACAAAAACTCTGTAAACCATAAAAGTCAATCTTCCTTTCTTTATTTAAGGGCAGCAAGCGCCTTTTGTCCAATATCTTTTCGGTAGTATGCATTTTCAAACTTAACTGTTTCAACTGTCTTGTAAGCCGCATTAATTGCACAATTAAGGCACGCACCAACTTCAGTAACACCAAGAACTCTGCCACCGCCTGTAACCAGCTTTCCGTCTTTGATTTTAGCGCCGGCAACAAAAATTCCGTCTGAATTTTCGGGAAGGGTTATTTCAAAGCCTGTTTCATACTTCTGTGGATAACCCTCAGATGCCATAACAACACAGCAAGCTGCCTTGTCTGAAAACTTGACCTCTGCATCTGCCAGTGTTCCGTTTTCAACATGGAGCATAATCTCAAGCAAATCACTCTCCAAAAGTGGAAGAACCACCTGGGTTTCAGGGTCACCGAAACGACAGTTATATTCAATCACCTTTGGGCCATTGGGGGTCAGCATAAGTCCGAAATAAAGACAACCCTTAAAAGTTCTGCCCTCTTTGTTCATAGCCTCAATGGTGGGAATGAAGATTGTTTTCATACATTCCTCGGCGATTTCCTTCGTGTAATAGGGGTTGGGAGCAATCGTTCCCATGCCGCCGGTGTTCAGACCCTGGTCATTGTCCTTTGCACGTTTGTGGTCCATCGACGAAACCATCGGAACAACCGTCTTTCCGTCAGTGAAAGCAAGTACAGAAACCTCAGGACCTGTCAGGAATTCTTCAACAACAACATTGTTTCCGCTGTCCCCGAAGATTTTATCCTCCATCATCGACCGAACTGCCTCTTTTGCCTCATCGCGTGTTTGAGCAATAATAACACCTTTGCCCAAAGCCAGACCGTCAGCCTTGATAACCGTGGGAATCGGCGCAGTTTCAAGATAAGCGAACGCCGCATCAAGGTCATCAAAAACTTCATACCCCGCAGTGGGAATATTATATTTCTTCATCAGGTTCTTTGAGAAAACTTTGCTTCCCTCAATGATTGCCGCATTCGCCTTTGGTCCGAAACATGGAATTCCCTTGTCGTTCAGAGCATCAACTGCACCCAGAACCAACGGGTCATCAGGAGCAACCACTGCAAAATCGATGCTGTTCTGAACTGCAAATTCAGCAATCCTTTCTATATCCTTCGCCCCAATATCAACACACTCTGCGTCATTTGCCATTCCGCCGTTTCCGGGAAGTGCAAAAATTTTTGACACTTTGGGGCTTTTCTTAAGTTGCTTTATGATGGCGTGTTCACGTCCGCCGCCACCTACTACCATAATTTTCATATGTTCAAATCCTTTCGGAATTATTTTGTTCTTAATGTGCCATCGGAGTGTGATAAATTTGATACAGAACACCTAAACCGAGTCCCGCCGCTGTGCTATGTGCACAGCAAGTGGCAAGGTTTGGATGTAGCACAAAGTTTAACTTTGTGCGGTCTGTGCAAATTTAACCACTCTGAATTTTAGTGGTGGAACAGGCGCATCTTGGTGAATGCCATAACCATTCCATATTCATTGCATCTTTCAATTACATTATCATCACGAATTGAACCGCCGGGTTCTGCAATGTATGAAACGCCACTCTTTGCAGCACGTTCAATATTGTCGCCAAATGGGAAGAACGCATCACTGCCCAATGCAACGCCTTTTATGCTTGAAAGATATGCTTTCTTTTCTTCTCTGGTGAGAGGCTCTGGCTTGTGGGTGAAAAGCATCTCCCACTTTCCGTCTGCAAGAACATCTTCCGCATCATCTGAAATATAAACATCAATCGTGTTGTCGCGATCAGGTCTGCCTATTGTGTCAAGGAACGGAAGATTGAGCACCTTTTCGTGCTGGCGAAGATGCCATATGTCCGCCTTGTTTCCCGCAAGTCTGGTACAATGAATTCTTGACTGCTGACCTGCACCAACGCCGATTGCCTGTCCGTCTTTTGCAAAGCACACTGAGTTACTCTGTGTATATTTAAGAGTGATAAGTGCAATAATCAAATCTCTCTTTGCGCTGTCTGGCATTTCTTTGTTTTCTGTCACAATTTCAGAAAGGAGTTCTTCATCAATTTTGAACTCATTTCTGCCCTGTTCAAAAGTAATGCCATAAACCATTTTGGTTTCCTGAGGTGCAGGAACATAATTTTCATCAATCTTTACGATGTTATAATTTCCGTTTCTCTTGCTCCTCAGAATTTCAAGTGCCTCAGGCTCATATCCTGGAGCAATAACTCCGTCTGAAACTTCACGTTTGATAAGTTTTGCAGTCACAACGTCGCAAACATCGCTGAGTGCAATCCAGTCACCAAATGATGACATTCTGTCTGTTCCTCTTGCACGGGCATAAGCCGTTGCCAATGCTGATGTGTCCAAATCCTCAATGTCATCAACAAAGCAAGCCTTTTTGAGGTCATCACTCATTGGAATTCCAACTGCCGCAGATGTTGGGCTGACGTGCTTGAAAGATGTTGCCGCGGGCATTCCGAGTGCCGCCTTCAACTCTTTCACAAGCTGCCAGCTGTTGAACGCATCAAGAAAGTTGATGTATCCGGGCTTTCCGCTCAAGATTTCAATGGGAAGCTCTTCTCCATTGTTCATATATATTTTTGCAGGCTTTTGGTTGGGATTGCAACCATATTTCAGTTCAAATTCATTCATTTCAAATTCTCCCTTTCTATCAGCAATTCTTGTTTATCATTCTGTTTGTTTCGCTTCCGTCTGCAAGATTTATGTATCTCACATAAATTGAAATCTTGTTGTTTTCATCAAGATTGTTCCATATTTTGTCGATAAATTCATCAATATCATTGGGAATTGCAACTCTCTCAGGTTCGCCCTGGAATGTTGGGATTGGATTTCCATCGCAAACGTATGTGTGAATGAAATGGCCAAGGCCCTTCAAAGCCTTATAGGAATATGTGAATCTGTTACACTCTGTTCCCTCTGCATCTGCACTTTTGAGGATACTCATTTTATATGAAAAATCCTTTTCTTCAAAGGTAATCATTCCACTGATTCTGGGTGTCCAGTTGGGGCCATCAGGCTCAAAGCAACGGGTGTCAAGAGCCTCCTCAAAGGTCTTGCCCTTCTCCAAAAATTCAATAACCGTATCTGTCTGGTCGCCGTTTGTGGCAACAAGTTTGTTTTCAAACTTGCGGATTGGCGAATAAATTATGAGGCTTGGGTCCTCAACCTTTGACTCATCAAAGGGATAAATAATAACCTCGCTTCCATCCTCAACAAAAACACGGTTGCGGCTGTTTTCTGAACGTCCCATAATGAAGTATGCAACAACAGCATTCTGACCGTCTTCACTTTTGCCAAGAACAATACCTCTTCCAACATATGGATTTCCGTTTATCAGTTCACCCATATCATTTATCTTATAAATATCCATTTCGGCAATTCCTTTCCTATCTGTTTTTTAATATATTGGCAGAAACAAGTTCCGCCGCCTGAGGAAGAATTTTCCATTCCGCCTCTTCCATAACTCTTCTTTGCAAAATCTCGGGAGTGTCACCCTCTTTGATTTCAACCGCCTTTTGGAGAATAATCTCTCCACCATCGGGAACCTCATTTACAAAGTGCACTGTTGCACCTGTAACCTTCACCCCATATTCAAGTGCCGCCTCATGAACACGAAGTCCATAAAACCCTTTTCCGCAAAATGACGGAATAAGTGACGGATGCACATTGATAATCCTTTTGGGATATTTTGAGGTGAAACTCTCACTCAGAATACACATAAATCCGGCTAAAATAATCAACTCAATACCTTTGCTGAGAAGAACTTCAATGAGAGTTTCTTCAAACGCCTGCTGACTTCCAAGCTCCTTTTTTGAAACCACCGCAGTGTCAATTCCTGCGTTTTCCGCACGAGTCAAAGCATAGGCATCGGCATTGTTTGAAATAACAAGTTCAATCTCTCCGCTTTTGATGATTCCTGCCTTTTCAGCATCAATAAGTGCCTGAAGATTTGTTCCGCCGCCGGAAACAAGAACTGCAATTTTTGTTTTTAGCATATCACAACACCCTCATCACTCTTGATGATTTCACCAATAACATATGCATCTTCGCCGTTTGCCTTGAGAATTTCAAGAGCCTTGTCAGCATCTTCTGCCTTCACAACAACGCTCATTCCAACGCCCATATTAAATGTGTTGAACATATCTCTTTCCGGAATGTTTCCTGTCTTTGCAATAAGCTCAAAAATCGGAAGAACACGAACTGCATCTCTATTGATTTTTGCACCAAAGCCCTTTGGAATACTTCTCGGAATATTCTCATAAAATCCGCCACCGGTAATATGCGAAACTGCTTTAACCGTAACAGCCTCAAAAAGTGCAAGCATTGGCTTCACATAAATTCGTGTGGGAGTGAGCAGTGTTTCACCGATTGATTTGCCACCAAGTTCTGCAAGAGGTGTCTTTATGTCAGCATTTTCAACATCAAAAACCTTTCTCACAAGGGAGAATCCGTTGGAGTGAACACCACTTGAGGGAAGAGCAATGATAACATCGCCCTCTGTGATTGTTGTGTTGTCAAGAACCTTTTCCTTGTCAACCACACCAACAGAAAAACCAGCCAGGTCATATTCGTCCTCAGGATAGAACCCGGGCATTTCTGCAGTTTCACCGCCGATAAGTGCACATCCCGACTGAACGCAACCCTCAGCAACACCAGAAACAATCTGAGCAACCTTTTCGGGATAGTTCTTTCCAACTGCGATGTAGTCAAGGAAGAACAATGGCTTTGCGCCACAGCAGATAATGTCATTAACGCACATAGCCACACAGTCAATGCCAACCGTGTCATGCTTGTCCATCAAAAATGCCATCTTAAGTTTTGTTCCAACACCATCTGTTCCACTAACCAAAACAGGTTTTTGAATACCTGTCAAATCCATTTCAAAAAGGCCGCCAAATCCGCCAATATCTGCAGCAGCTCCAGCTGTCACAGTTCTTGCAATGTGCTGTTTCATCAGCTCAACAGCCTTGTAACCGGCAGTAATATCAACACCTGC
>JAZRNM010000007.1:0-46186 GCA_045648205.1 Clostridia bacterium | reverse complement strand
TAAAACATCGGAAAGACAAGCAAATTACTTTAGGTATAGAATTATAGATAAATTCAATTTAAATCAATAAGTTTTTGCTTCTAACTTGACACGATCTTCCGTTAAAAATTAGCTGCATCTAAACCTTATGTGTCGCAATATGGATATGTCGAATTTTGATGAAAGGAATGAATTAAAATGAAAAAATATATACTGGCTTCAGACTATGATGGTACTCTTAATCAGGATGGGAGAATAACCGAAGAAACAATAGAGGCAATCAATAGGTTTCGGAGAAAGGGGAATTTGTTTGGAATAGTTAGCGGTCGAGATTATGTAAATGGGTTTGAATATTTTAAGAGAAATAATACGTTTCCCTTTGATTTTGTTATAGCAAGTAACGGAGCCTGTGCCTACGATAAAGATGGTAATATTTATTTTGCACAAAAGGTGAATGGCATGCTGTCTTTTGGAGAGTCAACATTGGCACAAGAGTTAATCAACCAATGTTTGCAGTTGACCTCTAATCCGTGTGGGATGTCATTTGATAAGACGAGATATGATTTTCATCCGGAGTATCCTTTAGGTGCAAAAGTAGGAGATACACAATATACTGCGTTTTCTGTGCTTAAGAATGTGGATGAGTTTGTCTTATCAAACGCTCTGTGTGATACGGTTGAACAAGCTACTGAAGTTACAGCTATATTGAAGAAAAAGTTTGGCCATTATGTAAATCCAATGCAAAATGGTAGATGTATTGATATTGCTTGTGTGGGAGTCGATAAGGCTACTGGCATAGCACAACTTGCTGACCGTCTTGAAATTCCTTATGAAGATGTTTGGACAGCAGGAGATAATTTCAATGATATACCCATGATTGAAAAGTATCACGGATGTGCAATGGTAGGCGGTGTAGATGAATTAAGAAAAGTTTCAGAATATATTTGTGATAGTGTAGCAGATGTGATAAAAATTATTTTAGAAAAATAACTTCTGTATGATTTGGAACATCATGTGTAGGATTTTTTGAAGATTTATATTTTCTTGTTCCTGACTTAACATAAACTTGCCATTAAAAAGATTTGCATCTAAACCTTATGTGTCGCAATTATGAAAAATAAAAAAAGGATGTAATAATTTACATCCTTTTTTGTATGTAATTTTTAAATCAATAATTATTCCTGGTCAGAACCTTTTGATACGATGAGGTTAACGATGATACCAAGAATAAGCGCGCATGCAACAGAAGTGATTGTGATCTGTCCGAAGTTTAAAGTAAGGCCACCGATACCTGCGATAAGAATTGTGGAAACAACGAACAAATTCTTGTTGAGGTTCAGGTTAACACCTTGTACCATTTTGAGACCGGATACAGCGATAAAGCCGTAAAGAGCCATACATACGCCGCCCATTACACAAGAGGGAATAGAGTTAACAAAGGCAATAAAGGGCGAAATAAATGCGATAATAATCGCTAAAACTGCTGCTGTGATGATTGTGTAAATGGAAGCATTTCTTGTGATCGCAACACAACCTACTGATTCACCATATGTTGTGTTGGGACAACCACCGAAGATAGAACCGAGGAAAGAACCAATACCATCACCGAGAAGCGTTCTGTGAAGACCAGGTTCTGCCAAAAGATCTGTCTCAATGATTGAAGATATATTTTTGTGGTCCGCAATATGTTCTGCAAAAACAACAAATGCAACGGGAATATAAGCTACTGCTATTGTGCTGATATATGCACCACTTAATTCGCCGAATCCTCCGGCAGCTGTAAGGAATGTGAAGTCAGGAATCGAGAAGAATGTGTTGATTGTAACACCATCAGCAAAGAGTGCCTTAAGGGGTTCCAGGTTGAGAATTCTGATGGCATCAATGCCTGCTGCGTTTCCGATTAATGTAAATATGAGAGATACTGCATATCCGCCAAGAATACCAAAAATGAATGGGATGAGTTTGCCGGTCTTTTTGCCGTAAACTGAGCAGACAATTGTGATAATAAGTGTAACGAGACCACAAAGCACTGCAATTAAAGGCGAAGCCTGAACATCAGGAATACTGCCTTTTGTAAGGTCCCCGATAGCATTAGCGGCAAGAGAAAGACCTATAATTGCAACGGTAGGTCCGATAACTGCTGCGGGCATCAATTTGTTAATCCAGTTAACACCTGCAAATTTAACAATAATTGCGATGATAACATAAACAAGGCCTGCAAAAAGTGCACCAATGATGAGACCCAAGTAGCCAAGACTCATTGACACGCCACCGGCAAAAGCTGCGAACATAGAGCCGATAAATGCGAACGAAGAGCCAAGGAAAACAGGGCTTTTTGCTTTTGTGCAAAGTACATAGAACAAAGTACCTATACCTGCGCCGACTAGAGCAGCGGCAGGACTCATGCCGTTGCCGATAATAACCGGAACAACAAGTGTTGCTGTCATAATTGCAAGTAATTGCTGAATAGCAAAGATGATCAGCTGACCAAATTTTGGTTTGTCTTTTACGCCATAGATAAGTTTCATTAGTGGTTCCCCTCTCGAGTTATTATTTTTGATAAAACGTATCAAATTTTACCTGATAAAATTGTACTATTATCGACACATTTTGTCAATACCACATAAAAAGAAATTGAAAAGTAAACAGTAATTTGTTGAAAAATGATGTAAAAAATCGGTGTTACGAGTATAGTGTTTTTTTATATTTCATTGGCGTTTTTCCTGCCCGGCTTTGAATACTTTGGAAAAATACTGCGGACTTTCAAAGCATAATTTTTCAGAAATGGAAGTTTAAGTCTGAATCTTTAAGTTTGGTTGAGTTTGATTTTTTTAATCCAATACGATATAAACCATATAAAAATTGTTCGAATTTGTAAAAAAAAGAAATATTTGGTGTGATATTGTTGCAATCTACCCAATATTAATGTTATAATGTATTTAATAAAACTAAGATAAAGAAGGAGAGAATTTCGAATGTTATCAATTGTTTCGTTATGTGGTATAGTAATAGGGTTATGTTTGTTGATTTTTTTAGCTTATAAGGGCCACTCTATTATTTGGGTTGCACCTTTATGTGCAGTTGTAGTAGCTGTCATGGGAGGGCTTAGTGTTTTGGATGCCTATCTTGGTGATTACATAAAAGGTGTGGCAGATTATATTATTTCCTGGTTTCCCGCATTTTTCTTGGGTGCAGTTTACGGAAAAGTGATGGATATGACCGGTTCAGCACGCTCCCTTGCAAACAAATTAGTTTCAGTTATAGGTTCTAAATTTGCTGTTGCGGCAGTTGTACTTCCCTGTCTTTTAATGACATATGGGGGGATATCTTTGTTTGTGGTTGTGTTTGTCATTTATCCAATGGGTTATGCGATATATCGTGAAGCTAATTTGCCGAGAACACTTCTTCCCGGAGCAATTGCATTTGGTGCATTTGGAATCACTATGACAGCTATTCCAGGTACTCCGCAAATCCAAAATATCATACCTACTACATATTATAGTACAACAGCAACGGCAGCACCTTTAATGGGAATTATAGCGGCGATTTTGATTGCTGTGCCGGGATATTTATATTTAGAATGGCGCTGTCATAATGCACGTAAAAAGGGTCTGGGCTTTATTGAAGATGATAAGTTTAAACAAAATGTTGCTGATGATGTTGAACAATCATCATGGCATTGGTTGAGCGGATTGTTACCGTTAATTGTTGTTGTTCTTATGTTAAATGTTTTACCAACTGTTTTGGATAAAGCAGGAATTGCCCAGTGGTCTACAAGTCAATCCATTGTGGTTGCGCTTTTAGGTGGTATATTAGTAACTTGCCTTATGAATATAAAGCAGTTTAAACTTCTTTTGCCTGCGGTTAATGAAGGTGCTAATGGTTCGTTAGTGGCAATTATGAATACTGCGTGTGCTGTAGGGTTTGGCTCTGTTGTTAAAATAGTTCCGGGTTTTACACTTCTTAAGAATGCGATGTTAAATATGCCGGGCAGTATACTTTTTTCTGAAGCAGTTGCTGTCAATGTGCTGGCAGGTGCAACCGGATCTGCTTCCGGAGGAATGTCTATTGCACTTGAAGCGTTAGCTCCTCAGTATCTGGAAAAAGCAATGAGCATTGGGATGAATCCTGAGCTATTACACAGAATTGCATCATTAGCATCCGGTGGATTAGATACATTGCCTCATAATGGTGCAGTTCTAACCTTGTTGGCCGTATCTAACTGTAAACACAAAGAATCATATATGGATATTTGTGTTACATCTTGCATTATTCCGGTTATTGTATCGTTGTTATTGTCTTTTGTATGGGGATTGTTTATTTGATTTTTCTAACTTGACGCAAACTTTCCTTAAAAATGACTGCATCTAAACCGTATATCTCACAATCACAAAAAAGCTTGTCATCCAGATTATACAGTCTTTATAATTATGTCGAATCCTGAAGAAAAGAGGGGAAATATGAAAAAGTATATAATAATGGGCTTGATAATCTTTACTGCAATCTTTTCGGGATGCGAAGATAGTGGAAAAAAGAACATTTATCTTCCAGAAGCGAAAAACGATAAAGTATTTACCGCTATCGGCGGTGAAGATAAATCGCATCAAGGTGTGGGCTATAGCCTTACTATTCCGACAAAAGATTACCGTTATGAAAAAGAATATGATGATGGTGCCTTAGAAGAAAAATGGGAATACACGAAAAAAGATGATGTTGAAATCAAAGTAACAACATACAATGACTCTGACGAAATATCGGCAAGAAGTAAATTCTTGAAAGGATATGAAGATTATATCTTTGAAGACTTGATGGGATATTCTCTTTGCGGACAAGAACTTGACGGAGATACATTGTGGTTTAATATCCATGTGTCAGGGGAAACGGTTTATATTGTTTCTTGGGAATTTCCGAAAAACACAAATGAAAATTTACAAAAAGAATTATCAGATATAGCAGGAACATTCGCTATTGAAGATTAAAGCAGTAGAAACTTGTCAAGATTTTCGGACTAATTAAAGGGTGAATTTAGCACAATCTGTGCGTATGGTCTGGGAATAATAGCGGACAATTATCGGTGGGCTGCTGTGCTTTGGACATTGATTGGATTTTGTGCAGCAACATTTGTTGTATGGATTGGATATGTTTATCTTAAAAAGTTTTTTAAAAGATTAGAAAACTAAAACATTAAAATATTTTAAAGCATATGGGATTTTATCCCATATGCATCTTTTATTGTAAGAGTGCAGACTTTTTGTTGATTTTAGGAAAATTTTGTGATAAGATATAAAATAGTGAGATTTACTCAGCAAAAACTGACAGGAGTGAAATATATTATGGAATTAAGTAAAATTAGAGAAATCACAACAGGCGCTATCAGAATATGGGAAGAGGATGGATTTGTTCATCTGTCAAGATTCACAGAAAAGCAGGACGCTCTTTTGGGGAGCAGGGGTGGTTTTGACTTTCATAAGGGTGCGACTTCCAGCATAAAATTTGAATTCACAACCTGTGGCGGAGAAATTTCATTTGATTATAAAGCCGAGCAAGGATGTGGCGCCGGGCAGTTTTTTGGATTTGATATTACTGTGGATGGTGTTCTCGCCTTTCATATATATAAAGAAGGTTTGCCTGAAGAAGGTAAAATCAAATATGATGTTCCGTTCAGTGAAAACCCTGTTCATGTAGTTGCTTATTTTCCCAATATGGCAAAACTGCAGATTAAAAACCTGATGCTTCCGGAGGACAGAAAACCGATAAAGAAAAGCATTAAGCTTTTGGCGTTGGGGGATTCAATCACTCAGGGAATCTGGTCGGTTTATCCAAGCCAGACATACATAAATATGGTTGCAAAAGAACTTGACGCCGAGCTTTTGAATCAGGCTATTGGCGGAGATATTTTCTTTGCTGACAACCTTGATGAGGAATTGCCCTTTGATCCGGATAACATAACCGTTGCTTATGGTGTCAATGATTTTGTGTATAGTCATTTGACGAAAGACGGAGTGAAAGTATATTTTGAGAGGCTTTATTCATTGTATAAGAATAAGAAAATTTTTGTGATTCTTCCCATATGGTACGGAGATGAAGACAAACCGATTGACGGAATTGTTCTTGAAGAGGGAAGAAAACGTATAAGGAGTTTTGCTGAACAATATCCGAATATCACAGTTATTGACGGAAAAGACATTATTCCTCATTTCAGAGATTTTTATTGGGATGAAGTTTGCTGCCATCCTAATGATTTGGGTTATTTCTATTATGGTCGCAAGATTGCGGATATCATCAAAAAGGAACTTGGAAATGTATAAATATTTATTGTGGGATATTGACGGAACAGTTCTTGATTTTCTGGCGTCTGAAGCTTATGCAATCAAAGCACTTTTCAAAAAGTATCAGCTTGGGGAATGCAGTGATTCAATGGTGCAGACATATTCGCAGATAAATGTGAAATACTGGGAAGCACTGGAACGAAATGAACTGACGAAACCTGAAGTGTTGATTGGACGGTTTTTGGAGTTCTTTGATTTGATGGGGATTGACAAATCAATCGCAGAAGAGTTCAACAGAGAATATCAGCTGACCTTGGGCGACCATCTTGTTTTTGTGGAAAATGCAAAGGAAATGCTTCAAAAGGAAAAGGGCAGATTTGTTCTTGTTGCAGTTACCAATGGTACAAAAGTTGCCCAGACAAAAAAGATGAAACAATCAGGGCTTGAGGATGTATTTGACGGGATTTTTATATCAGAAGATGTGGGAGCAGAAAAACCAAACCCTGAATATTTTGAGTACGTGTTTGAAAAAATGGGAATCACAGACAAAAGTCAGGTGCTTTTGATTGGTGATTCATTGACAAGTGATATGAAGGGTGGGGCTGATGCTGGAATTGACACTTGCTGGTACAACCCCAAACATCTTGACAACACACATAAAATTTCGATAACATATGAAATTGATGATTTGGGTAAGCTTGAGGAAATACTCGGGGAATTATAATATTTGTCAAAAAAGGTTGACGATGAAAGAAAAAGAAGATATAATACTGATAGTAGTATTTTTTATCCTGTTGGAGGTATATAATAATGATAGTAAAAAGACTGAGAAGAAGACTTTTTGGATTTAAAAAGGCTGATGTATATAACTTTATTTCTGAAATGGATGAAAGCACAGCACAAAAGCTTGCAGAGAAGGATGAGGAAATAAGTAAATTAAAGGAAAGAGTTGCGGAACTTGAAGCAAACCGCGATGCTGTCATTAATGTACTCCAGATTGCTGACCAGAAGGCAAAAGAGATAGTTTCTGAAGCTGAAAAGAAGGCGGAGACTATGCGAAATGATACTGAAAATGAAATCAAGGAAAAGAAAGACATTGTAAACCGTGAGATTGAAATAAAGCGTAAGGCTATCAAGAATTATTATGCTAACGAGAATAAAAAGATTGCACAAATAAAAGGTGAGGTTGAACGAATGAGAAAGGCATCTCTTGATGCAATACAGAATTTTGAACGTCAGCTTCGTGAGGTTGAGAGAATGACAGAGAACAGTGGTTCTTATGTGAATTCAGCAATGAATTATGCCCAGACAGGTTCTGCTCTTGAAAGTTTTGACAACGGGGAAAGAAATATCCCCATTCATATTATAGAAACAATTGAAGACTGATGAAAACTCACAAATAGTAAAAAAACTACATAATATATAGAGAAATGTATTTTGCATTTCAAAATACGCTTATCGCGTTCCGCTGATAAGCGTTATTTTAAATAAAAGTGCGGAAAGAAAGGCGATGAGAAATACTGTGAATGTGTATCTTGACAACAGTTCCACAACAAGGGCTTACAAAGAATGTGCCGAGCTTGTGGCAGATGTTATGTATAATTCTTTCGGGAATCCATCCTCATTGCACCGTAAAGGTATTGAAGCGGAAAAAATAGTTAAAACTGCAAGAGAACAAATTGCAGAAACAATAAAGGCAGCACCAGGCGAAGTGTATTTTACTTCGGGAGGGACAGAATCAGACAATCTGGCGATAATGGGTGCGTGCAAAGCAAGCAGAGGCAAGCATATAATCAGCACAAACATTGAGCATCCTGCAGTTCTTAACACTCTTCAGCATCTTGAAAAACGTGGATATTCAGTAGATTTGATGCCCGTTTCAAAAAAGGGCGTGGTTGATGTTGAACGGCTTGCCAGAATGATAAGAAAAGACACTGCTCTTGTCACTTGTATGTATGTGAACAATGAAATCGGAACGGTGGAACCCATAGAAACAATCGGCAAGGTGATAAAAAAGGAAAATCCGAACACACTGTTTCATATAGATGCTGTTCAGGCATATGGAAAAATCCCCTTTTCTGCAGGGAAGACAGGTGCAGATTTTATAGCTTTAAGCAGCCATAAAATTCACGGCCCCAAGGGCGTGGGAGCGTTGTATGTGAAAAACAAAACAAAGCTTGCACCGATTTTGTTTGGGGGAGGTCAGCAGGACAATATCAGACCTGGGACAGAGAATGTTCCGGGGATTGCAGGGTTTGGTCTTGCGGCACAGATGTCATATGACCATATTACCGAAAAAACTGAAAAAATGTCTTATTTGAAAAACAGACTTTGTGATGGAATTCTTAGCAATCTTGACCATGTGGTAGTGAACACACCTAATGATGCTGCGGCACCTCACATTCTTAACATTTCCTTTGGTTATGTAAAATCCGAGGTTTTACTTCATTCGCTTGAAGCAGATGGAATATTTGTTTCTTCGGGTTCGGCTTGTTCGAGCCACAAAAAAGGACCAAGCTATGTTCTGACTGCTATTGGTACGGATCCCAAAATGATTGACGGAAGCATAAGGTTCAGTTTGTCTGAGTTTACTACTGTTGAAGAAATTGATTATACAATTGAAAAGGTTACAGAACATGTTAAAAAGATAAGAAAGCTTTTGAAAAGATAGACAAGGAGAAAACATCAATGCAAAAGATAGATTTGATACTTTTAAAATACGGTGAAATAGCTTTAAAGGGGCTGAACAAGCCCCTTTTTGAAGGTAAGCTCTTGAACAATATCAAGAGCAGACTTGAAAAGATAGGCAAGTTCAGTGTTCGGAAAGCTCAGTCAACCATTTATGTTGAACCGCTTGAAGACGGAATGGATATGGAAATGGCGCTCGAATGCCTTTCGCAGGTTTTTGGTATTGTGAATATTTGTCCTGTGAGAAAATGCGAAAAGAATATGGAGGCTATTGCCAAAACTGCGATTGAATGTGTGAATGATATGCGCACAGACGAAAAGACCTTCAAGGTTGAGGCAAAACGTGAAGACAAGAAATTTCCGCTTAATTCTCCACAGATTTGTATGGAGCTTGGCGGGAAAATTCTTGGAGCAGTTAGTGATATTTCGGTTGATGTTCACAATCCTGACATAATGGTTAATGTTGAAATCAGACAAGAGGCTTATGTTTACACAAAAAAAATAAAAGGTGCCGGCGGTATGCCGGTCGGAACCAACGGAAAGGCAACAATTCTTCTTTCAGGTGGGATTGACAGTCCTGTTGCGGGGTATATGATTGCCAAAAGAGGAGTGGAGCTTGAAGCGGTTCACTTCCACAGCCATCCGTACACAAGTGACAGAGCCAAGGAAAAGGTGATTGATTTGGCAAAGCAAATGTCAAAGTATTGCGGAAAAATCAAATTGCATGTGGTTCCGTTCACAAAGATTCAGCTTGACATAATTGAAAAGTGTCCGGAGAATTACTTAACTGTCATAATGAGAAGACTTATGATGAGAATTGCGGAAAAAATTTCTGCAAGGGAGGGCTCTGCAGCTCTTATCACCGGAGAAAGTATTGGTCAGGTTGCCAGCCAGACTATGGAAAGCCTGGTGTGCACCGATAATGCAGTAAATCAGCCGGTGTTCAGACCTCTTATCGGTATGGACAAAGAAGAAATTGTGACTATCTCAAAGAAAATCGGCACTTATGAAACATCAATTCTGCCATATGAGGATTGTTGTACGATTTTTGTTCCCAAGCACCCCAAAACCAAGCCTGATCTTGCTGAAATTATTGAGGCAGAAAAGGCATTGGGTGACATTGAATCGGCACTTTGTGAAGCAATTGAGCAGGAAGAGATTTTGGTGATAAAATGATGAAAAAAATAGAGAGCATAGTATGTGAAGCTCTTCTTGAAAATAAAAAGAAGCTCGCCACGGCGGAAAGTTGCACCGGTGGGTTGATTGCACAAAAAATAACCTCTGTTTCAGGAGCATCAGGATGCTTTGATTGCGGTGTGGTTACTTATTCAAATGAGCAGAAACACAAAATTTTGGGTGTGTCTGAGGATACTTTGAAAACTTTTGGTGCTGTTTCAGAGCAGACTGCACTTGAAATGTGCAAGGGTGTTAAGAAACTGGCTAATGCGGACTTTGGAATTTCTGTGACGGGGATTGCAGGACCAACCGGAGGCACAACGGAAAAGCCCGTTGGGACTGTGTGGATTGGTATTTGCAGTGCTGATGTTCACAGGGCAGAATGTTTTCACTTTGACGGTGACAGAGATGCTGTGCGTGAAAGTACGGCAAATATGGCACTTGAAATGGTACTCAGAGAAATATAAAAGAGAGGCAGAGCCTCTCTTTTTATTTTGAAATTAAATCTTTTATTACCTCACCGGCAATTATAAGCCCGGCAACGGATGGAACAAATGAAACACTTCCTGGAGTCCGTGCTTTGTCATCTGCGTCAGATGGTTTTTGAGGAATTTCCTCAGAATAAACAACCTTGAGTGATTTAACACCACGCCTTTTGAGTTCATACCTCATAACCCGTGCCAAAGGACAAACAGAGGTTTTGTAAACATCAGAAACTTTGAACTTTGTGGGGTCAAGCTTGTTGCCCGTGCCCATTGAACTGATAAGCGGTATTCCTGACTTTTCCGTTCTAACTGCGAGCTCAATTTTTGCACTTATTGTGTCGATTGCATCCACAACATAGTCGTAATCAGAAAGTGGATATGAATCGGCGTTCTCGGGCAAATAAAACACATTGTGAGTGGTGACCTCTGCGTTCGGATTGATGGACAAGATGCGGTTCTTCATTGCCTCTGTTTTTTGCATACCGATGGTATTGATGGTTGCAATAATCTGACGATTCAGATTGCTTTCGCATACAGTGTCATTGTCAAAGAGTGTAAACCGTGAAACTCCGCATCTTACAAGAGCTTCAACCACATGTCCGCCAACACCACCAAGACCAAAAACTGCAATATGTGATGTTTTTAGTTTTTCTATATTGTGTTTTCCAATGAGCATTTCAGCCCGAGAAAATATTTCAGACATTTCAGACCTCTTGAAATTTATTTTTTGTTTTTGAAATTTATCAGCCTGACAATCACAGGTGTCAATACGATGTTTAATACAAGTTCAATAAGAAAGTTAAAGCTGAAAATAGTAACCAAAAAGGCTGTAATATTGCCATACCATTCCATCAAAGTTGGAATAAAGAAAATCACACAACCTAAAAGGAATACCCCGGTGTTTGCGATTGGGCTCAAAATCGCCGCAACAGCAGATGCAACAGTTGAGTTAACTTTTTTCAAAAGCTTGAAAACAAGAGCGGGAATAACGCCTGCGGCAATGCCTTTTGCAACAACTGTAACAAATGTACCGGCTGCGGTTACCGCCCAGAAAGGTGCAGCATCACCGGTCAAAAGAACGGTTATTCCAAAAACAAGTCCCAGCCAAGCACCCATACTGACGCCACATGTTACAGCACCGATTACAATGGGAGTAAGGGAAAGTGTGATGGAGAATGTTCCGAAACGGATTGCCATACTCAGGTATTGCAGAATAATTACCAAAGCTGTGAGAATGGCGCCAAGAACCAATTTCTCGGTTGACATTTTGTTGTTTTGTGTTTTCATAAAAATTTCCTCCTTGCTGTCGTTTGCCAAAGGCAATACAACGCTAAAATTTTTTATATTAACTCCCTGTCAGGGAGAAATATAACACTACTATTTATTTTTTTTGTAAATTATATTGAGTCCCTCAAGGACAAGGTTTTCGTTCATAGTAATTTTGTGTTTGCAATGTGGGATGATGGTGGATGCAAGTCCGCCGGTTGCATAAACACTCAGGTCTTTTCCCATTTCTTCGTTGAAACGGTCAATCATTCCGTCAATCATTGACGCATTTCCAAAAACAACGCCGGATTGCATACAGTCAACAGTGTTTTTTCCAATAACAGATTTTGGAGCTTCAAGGCTTATCTGAGGAAGTTGAGCTGTGCCGCTTGCAAGGGCTTTTAAGGCAATGTTTACACCGGGGATGATTGAAACCCCGATAAATGTTCCAGAGTCGTTCATAACCATAATTTTTGTTGCTGTTCCCATATCGATGATGAGTGACGGGCTTCCATAAAGATAATGAGCCGCAACACAGGCACAAATAAGGTCAGCGCCCACACTTGCAGGGTTGTCGCAATGAATGTTTATACCGGTTTTGATTCCGGGTTGAACCATCAAAGGCTCAATGTCATAAATAAGATTGATTGCCTTTTTCATAACTGCGTTTAGAGGCGGAACAACGGATGAAATGATTGCACCTTCAATTTCGGACTTGTCAACATCGTGAAGAACCAGAATACTTCGGATTTTTGTTGCATATTCGTCCTCGGTTTTGGTTGCATTGGTTGATATGCGTGCAACAAATTGGAGTTTGTCGTCTTTGAAACCGCCAAGCACAATATTTGTATTACCGATATCGATAGTAAGTATCATAATTGTCCAGTCCTCTCCGCAAATTAGATTTTATGTATAAATTATAACACTTTTTCAGATAAAAATCAATATATGCACAAAAAAAGAAGATATGAAAAATCCATATCTTCTTGGTTTATTACAGTATACTGTGGAGGAACTGTTGAGCTCTCGGGTCCTTTGGATTTGTAAAAATCTCATCAGGAGTACCTTCTTCAACAATCTTTCCGTCGCACATAAAGATTACACGGTCGGCAACCTCACGGGCAAAGCCCATTTCGTGAGTTACAACCACCATTGTCATACCCTCTTTTGCAAGTTCTTTCATAACATCAAGAACTTCGCCAACCATTTCGGGGTCAAGGGCGGAGGTAGGTTCGTCAAACAACATAACGTCAGGACTCATCATAAGAGCTCTCACAATTGCAACACGCTGTTTCTGACCACCTGAAAGCTGTGACGGATATGAATCTGCACGGTCAGCAAGTCCAACACGTGTTAAAAGCTGTATAGCCTTTTCTTCGGCAACTTCCTTGCTCATTTTTAATAGCTTAATTGGAGCAATAGTCAGATTTTTGAGGACAGTCATATGAGGAAAGAGGTTAAATTGCTGGAAAACCATTCCCATTTTTTGTCTGTGAAGATTGATATTTGTTTTTGGGTCCGTTATATCTGTGTTTTCAAAAACAATCTGACCGGAGGTGGGATGTTCAAGAAGATTGAGAGACCTCAAATATGTTGATTTTCCCGAACCGGAAGGACCGATAATAACCACAACTTCACCTTGTTTGATTTCAGCAGTTACACCATCAAGAGCTTTGATTTTGTCACCTTTGTAATATTTACGCAAATCAGTTGTTTTTATAATAATATTATCTTTCATTTTTGCGCAGTCTCCTTTCCAAAATTCCAACAAGCCAGGTAAAGAACATTACCATAACAAGGTAAACTGCAGCAATGGCAAGAAGTGGCCAGAAACTCTGGTATGTAATGCCGCGAATTATATTTGCACCGCGTGTCAGGTCTGTAACACCAACATATCCCGCAATTGCGGTTTCTTTCAAAAGAACAATAAATTCATTTGCAAGTGCAGGAAGAATGCTTTTGAAAGTCTGAGGAAGGATGATAAAGACCATAGTCTGAATATAGTTAAAGCCAAGTGAACGACCGGCTTCTGATTGTCCCTCGTCAATACCCATTATGCCACCACGTATAATCTCTGCAACATATGCGCCGGAGTTTATACCAAAGGCAATTATACCGCAAAGCATCTTGTTGTTGGAGCTTGCCATTATGATGAAGAATATGATCAGGATTTGCACCATGGCAGGAGTACCGCGGATTACGGTGAGATAAACCTTGGAGATTGCGTTTCCTATGCAAAGCATAAATTTTGCAATACCTTTTTTCATATATGCATATTGCTTGTCGTAGGTAACGCGTATTGCCGCGATGATAATACCAAGTGCAACACCCAAAATAAGAGCGAAGAAAGTAAGTATGAGGGTGTTTTCAACACCTTCAAGAAGATATTTCCACCTGTTATCAACCACGAATGCTGAGTTGAAGTCGCGTATAAGTTTACTAATCCATTCGGGCATTTTGTATGCTCCTTTCGTAACAAATAAAGAGGGCTGTGTCATAATGATACAGCCCTTGTAATCAGCTTAAATATTATTCAGCAGGAATGTACTTTTCGATAATACTCTTAACTGTACCGTCAGCAATCAATTCGCCTAAAGCAGCATTAACAAGTTCGAGAAGCTCAGGGTTATCTTTTGAGATTGCGATAGCATAATCTTCAACAGCATATTCTGTGTCAAGAATTTTAAGACCGGGGTTGTTCTGAACAAAAACCTTAGCAGGCTCGTTGTCTATAACAACACAGTCAACCTTACCTGAGGTAAGTGCCATAACAGCATCTGCACCTTTGTTGTAACGTTCAACTGTTCCAAGACCTTCGTCTTCAATATCCCATGTGCAGTAGAGGTCACCTGTTGTAGCAAGCTGAACACCGATTTTTGTGGATGCACCGTCAGCAAAGAGGTCATCTGCTGTGGTGATAGGAGAATCTTCTTTAACGATAATTGACTGAATACCTGTTGCGTAAGACTGTGTGAAATCTACCTGTTCAAGACGGTCTTCAGTAACTGTCATGCCGGCAGCAGCGAAATCATATTTGCCTGTCTGTACGCCAGGAATGAGTGAGTCAAAGTCAACGTTTTCAATAACCAGTTCGCAACCAAGCTTTTCAGCGATCGCTTTTGAAATCTCAGCATCAATACCAACAATTTCGTTGTTTTCCATATATTCATATGGTGGGAATTCAGCGTTTGTTGCCATTGTAAGAACATTGTCATTCTTAGCGCCGCCACAACCTGCAAGGCAGCAAACCATCATCATAACTGCAACTAATAAAGCGATAATTTTTTTCATTTTTATATTCCTCCTAAAGAATAAAATACAATACTAATATTCTAAATTAAAACCCAGGATTTGTCAAGGCTTTTTTGATTAATCCAATAAAAAAGAGAGACCGTGATTTTTGTCACAATCTCTCTGAATGTTTTATATAAGGAATTAATACATTCCACCCATACCGCCGGCACCAGCCATTGCAGCGGCTTCAGCTGCAGCTGCCTGTGGGTCAGGCTTGTTTGCAACAAGGCTTTCAGTTGTGAGAACCATAGATGCAACAGATGCTGCGTTCTGGAGAGCTGAACGTGTAACCTTTGTTGGGTCAACAATACCGTTCTTGAGCATATCCATATATTCTTCTGTGAGCGCATTATAACCGATGCCAACTTCGCTTGCTTTGATTGTGTTGACAACAACGCTGCCTTCAACACCTGCGTTAAATGAAATCTGACGAACGGGTTCTTCAAGAGCGCGAAGAACTGTTTTTGCGCCAACCTTTTCATCACCTTCAAGAGTGTCGATGAGTGCTTCAACTGCGGGCATTGCATTGATGAATGCAGTACCACCGCCGGCAACAATACCTTCTTCAACAGCAGCACGAGTTGCAGCGAGAGCATCTACAATTCTGAGTTTCTTTTCTCTCATTTCAACTTCTGTTGCAGCACCAACTTTGATAACTGCAACACCGCCAGAAAGCTTTGCAAGTCTTTCCTGAAGTTTTTCCCTGTCGAATTCTGAAGTAGTTGTGTCAATCTGGTTCTTGATTTGAGTAACACGAGTCTTTATTGCATCGGGATTTCCTGCACCGTCAACAATGATGGTAGCCTCCTTGAGAACCTTAACCTGACGTGCACGACCAAGCTGTGCAACTGTTGTTTCTTTGAGGTCAAGACCGAGTTCGTCAGAAATAACAGTTCCGCCTGTGAGGATTGCAATATCTTCAAGCATTGCCTTTCTTCTGTCACCAAAGCCGGGAGCCTTGACACCAACACATGTGAATGTGCCGCGGAGTTTGTTTACGATAAGTGTTGAAAGTGCTTCACCTTCAATATCTTCTGCAACGATGAGCAATTTTTTACCTTGCTGAACGATTTGTTCAAGAAGAGGAAGGAGGTCCTGAATTACAGAAATCTTTTTGTCTGTGATGAGGATATATGCATCATCAATAACAGCTTCCATTTTTTCTGTGTCTGTTACCATATAAGGTGTGATGTAGCCTCTGTCAAACTGCATACCTTCAACAACCTCTGAATATGTTTCAGCTGTTTTTGATTCTTCAACAGTGATAACACCGTCGCTTGTAACCTTTTCCATAGCATCGGCAATAAGTTCACCGATTGCATCGTCTGCTGCAGAAACTGCTGCTACTCTTGCGATGTCATCTCTGCCGCTAACCTTTTTGCTGTTTTTGATTACTTCAGAAACTGCTGTGTCAACTGCTGCTGCAATACCTTTTCTTACAATCATGGGGTTTGCACCTGCAGTAACATTCTTGAGACCCTCACGAACAAGAGCCTGAGCAAGAAGTGTTGCAGTTGTTGTTCCGTCACCTGCAATATCATTTGTCTTTGATGCAACTTCTTTAACAAGCTGTGCGCCCATATTTTCAAAAGGACATTCAAGCTCAATTTCCTTTGCAATTGTTACACCATCATTTGTGATGAGAGGTGCTCCGAATTTTTTGTCAAGAACAACATTTCTTCCTTTTGGACCAAGTGTAACCTTTACTGTGTTTGCAAGCTGATTCACGCCTTTTTCAAGTGCGTGTCTTGCTTCTTCACCGAATAAAATTTGTTTTGCCATATGGATAAATACCTCCTGAATAAATTAGTCAATAATTGCCAGAACGTCGCTTTGACGAAGAATTGTGTATTCTGCACCGTCAAGCTTAACCTCTGTTCCTGCATATTTGCTGATTAAAACCTTGTCGCCAACCTTGAGTTCCATTTTGATTTCCTTGCCGTCAACAACGCCACCGGGACCAACTGCAACTATTTCAGCAATCTCGGGTTTTTCTTTTGCTGAGCCTGCGAGAATGATTCCGCTCTTTGTTGTTTCCTCAGCTTCTACCATCTTAATAACAACTCTGTCTGCCAATGGTTTGATGTTCATTTGAAATGCCTCCTTGTGATATATAAATTTAAATTAACAACATAGTGTTAGCACTCCGATTAAATGAGTGCTAATGATGTTATATTACATAAATAAAGGAATAAAATCAACCTTGATTAAATGAAATTATTTCCAATTATAGTCAATTATAAACGATTATATACTAAAATCTTCTTCAAGCTATTATTTTTGAGAAAGGGATGCCACGGCATATGCAGAAATGCCTTCTTTTCTGCCCTCAAAACCTAAAAATTCTGTTGTGGTTGCCTTGACGCTTATTCTGGATATGTCAAGTGCGAGAGTTTCACCTATTTTTGCCCGCATATCATCAATGAAAGGGGCAAGTTTTGGAGACTGTGCCACAATGGTGGAATCTATATTATTAATTGAAAAACCATTTTCTTCGATAATTTCATTGACCCGTTTGAGCAAAACAAGGCTGCTTATGTCTTTAAACTCGCCACTCGTGTCAGGAAAATGCTTGCCAATATCACCCAGGGCTGCGGCGCCAAGAAGAGAATCCATAATGGCGTGAACAAGAACATCAGCGTCAGAATGTCCCTGAAGACCTTTTTCGTAAGGAATTTCAACCCCACCAAGAATTAATTTTCTGTTTTCTGTGAGAATATGGACATCATATCCAAAACCTATGCGCATACTAATCTCCTTTAAGCTTTTAAAAATTTGCAGATAGCTTCTGCAATTGGAATATCTTCGGGCGTTGTTACCTTTATATTTGTATATTCTCCGTCTACAATATGTACAGAAACGCCCATATGCTCCGCTGCAGAACAGTCGTCTGTGCATTCAAACCCGTTTTCTTTTGCTTGTATGTGTGCAAGCTTTATTGTGTCAGCATGGAAAACTTGCGGTGTTTGTATGAGCCGCAGAGTTTGTCTGTCGATTGTTTTGTCAATTGAGTTATTTTTTGAAATCACTTTGACTGTATCTTTTGGAACAACACCTGGAGCGGCACATCCAAATTTGTGTGCGGCACAAACCAACTCGTTGATTTTTTCAACCGATATAAAGGGCCTTGCACCATCGTGAATAGCCACAAGTCGGTCATTTTCAACATAGTTGAGACCGCAAAAGACCGAGTCCTGCCTTGTTTCGCCGCCTGCCACAACCTCACGAGCCTTTGAAATATCAAATTCGCGGATGATGTCATTGACTGCGAGAATGTTTTCGGGCTTTGTCACAACAATAATTGAGTCGATGGTTTCAGCTGAATTAAATTTCAGAAGAGTGTGAGCCAGAACGGGAATTTCATCAATCAGAATAAACTGTTTGTTTGTGTTTTCACCCATTCGGCTTCCTGAACCGGCTGCCACTATTATTGCGGTAGCAGATGGGATATTTTTTTTGTGTGTCATACAAAACCTCCGAATTAAATTGCCAAAAGTTCTTTTATTTTTTCGGCAGACATCTGTTTTGACAGAACAAGCTCTGAAATTAAAATGTTTTTGGCATTGGAAAGCATTTTTCTTTCTGCATTTGAGAGTGATTTTCTGTTATCTCTGAGCATAAGTGTTTTTGCAACTGTCGCAACATCAAAAATGTCACCGTTTCTCATTTTTTCTATGTTTTCTCTGTAGCGTTGATTCCAATTATTATTGAATTCATCGGGACAGTTGAGAAAATGGTTGATAGCTTCATTGGCGGCACCTTCAGATACAATCTTTCGGATTCCGATGGTTTCTGTGTTGTCAACGGGCAGCATTACCTTCATGTCACTTATGGAAATCTGCAAGATATAGTACTTATGGAGCTCACCGAGGATTCTCTTTTCCTCAATGTCGACAATGATACCGGCTCCATGCATTGGATAAACAATTTTGTCACCTATACAAAACACGTCATGACTTCCCTTCAAAAACTTTTAGTATATCAATTATTTTAATTCAGAATTGATTACATCTTTTATATTTGAAAAAGCACAAATTTCAATATTGGAGAACTTTTTGAGCTTTTCCAAGTTGATTTTAGGAACAATACATTTTTTGAATCCCAACTTTTCACATTCCGCAATTCTTGATTCTAAGAAACTGCAGGCACGGAGTTCACCGGTCAATCCGACCTCGCCAATTGCGACAGTATCACTGCTTAATGAACATCCAAGGAAGCTTGAAGCAAGAGCCAGAATCAAACCTAAATCCGCAGCAGGTTCAACAATTTTCAATCCGCCTACAATGTTTACATATGCATCATAAGCGGAAATTTTAAGTCCGCCACGTTTTTCAAGAACTGCCATAAGCATTATTGCTCTGCTGATGTCAGGACCGCTTGCCATACGTCTTGGGTTTCCGAAAGAAGATGGAGAAACAAGAGCCTGAACCTCAGCGAGAACCGGTCGGGTACCCTCCATTGTGCAGATTATACACGACCCCGGAACATTTTCAGGCCTGCCTGAAAGCATAGCCATTGAGGGATTTGGAACTTCTTCAAGTCCGTTTCCGGTCATTTCAAAAACGCCGATTTCATTTGTTGAGCCAAAACGGTTCTTGACGGCACGGAGAATCCGGAAGGACTGGTGGCGTTCACCTTCAAAATAAAGAACGCAATCCACCATATGTTCAAGAATTTTTGGCCCTGCAAGGGCGCCTTCCTTTGTGACATGACCTACAACAAAAACCGATATGGATTTTTCCTTTGCAACCTTCATCAGTATGGTTGTTACATCCTTGATTTGAGCTGCGTTTCCGGGAGTTGACTGAATTTCAGGGTTATACATTGTCTGGACCGAATCCACAATGAGAACATCAGGGTTTTCACGGGAAATGCAGTCGATAATGTAGTCCATATTGGTTTCTGAATATATTTTTAAGTTTTCTGTAGTTATATTCAGTCTGTCGGCACGAAGCTTTATTTGTCTTTGGGATTCTTCTCCTGAAACATAAAGAATTTTCTTTGTGGATCCAAGACTTTCACAAATCTGAAGGAGGAGTGTTGATTTTCCTATCCCCGGATCACCACCAACCAAAACCAATGAACCCTTAACAAGACCACCGCCGAGAACACGATCGAACTCACTCATACCGGTGAGTGCACGCATTTCGTCTTTTGAGTCTATGTCTGAAATTGTTTTTGGAACGGATACGGAACCTTCAGACAAGTTGGGAACTTTGGTGTTTGCAGGGGTTTGACGTATGACCTCTTCAATCATCGTGTTCCACGAATTGCAGGAGGAACATTTGCCCATCCATTTTGGTGATGATGCTCCACATTCGGAGCAAACATAAATGGTTTTGGTTTTCATAACAAAATGTTTAGCCTTTCTTACTTTCTTGATTTCTTTGCGGCAGTCACTGTGTTTTGCATAAGCATCGCAATTGTCATCGGACCAACACCGCCGGGAACGGGAGTGATTGCGCCAGCAACCTTTTCTACCTCGTCAAAGGCAACATCTCCCACCAATTTTCCATCATCAAGTCTGTTCATTCCAACATCAATAACAACAGCCCCGGGTTTGACCATATCTGCAGTCACAAAATTTGCTTTGCCAACTGCTGCGACCAAAATGTCCGCATGCTTGGTAACTTCTTTGATGTTTTTTGTTCTTGAATGACAAGTGGTTACGGTTCCATTTTTGTGAAGAAGAAGCATACTCATTGGCTTTCCTACGATGTTGCTTCTGCCGATTACCACACAGTTTTTTCCTTCAATTTCAACATTGCTCTCAGCAATAAGTTCCATAATTCCTGCAGGGGTGCAGGGAACAAAGTCATAATCCCCAATCATAATTTTTCCCACATTAACGGGGTGAAAGGCATCAACATCCTTTTCGGGAAGAATTGTGTTGATGACAGCTTTTTCGTCAAGGTGTTTTGGGAGAGGAAGCTGAACAAGGATTCCGTGAATTTTTTCATCATTGTTCAGTTTGTTTACCAAGGCTACCAATTCATCCTGAGTTGTGTTTTCAGGAAGGGCAAATTTTTCAGAATGCATTCCAAGTTCCTGACACATTGCTTCCTTTCTGCCTACATAAACCTTTGATGCAGGGTCTTCACCGACTATTATAACTGCCAGGCCGGGATTTGTTCCCGATTTTTTTAGTGTCTCGATTTCTGCTTTGAGATTTTCCTTTATTCTTGCTGAAACTGTTTTTCCGCTGAGTATTGTTGCCATTTTTTCTTTCTCCTTTTGTTGGTTTTATCAAGCAATCAGGGCCAAACCCCACAAGGTCGAGGCGGTTTGTCTGTTTTAGTGCATTTAGTACTGCATCATAATTTTTTGGGTCCCTGAAGTGGAGCAGGGCGCGTTGCATTTGTTTTTCTTTGTAATCCGTTGCCACATAAACCGAATTCATTGTTCTTGGGTCAAGCCCCGTGTAATACATACAGGTTGAGATGCTTCCCGGGGTGGGATAAAAATCCTGGACCTGTTCAGGATTCAACTTATGCCGATTCAGGTATTCGGCAAGTTTGACCGCATCTTTGAGAGTGCTTCCCGGATGTGATGACATAAGGTATGGAACGGCATATTGATTCATTCCCAATTCTTTGTTTATCTTTTCGAATTTCGATAAGAATTTTTCGTATATTTCTTTTGAGGGTTTTCCCATATATTTCAGCACATTGTCCGAAATGTGTTCGGGGGCAATTCTCAGTTGACCGCTTATGTGGTGTTTGCACAGTTCATAAAGAAATGTATGGTCTTTGTCGAAAAGGAGGTAGTCAAAGCGAATTCCTGAACGGACAAAGACTTTCTTGACTTTTGGAAGCTTTCGGAGCTTTCTGAGAAGCTCAAGGTAATCCTTGTGCGAAACCTCAAGATTTTTGCAGGGAGTCGGGAAAAGACATTGACGTTCCTTGCATACTCCATATTTCAATTGCTTTTGACACGAGGGTGCACTGAAATTCGCAGTTGGTCCGCCTACGTCGTGGATATAGCCTTTGAAGTTGGGCTTTTTGATAAGCCTTTCTGCTTCACGAATGATTGAAGAATGGCTCCGCGATATTACTGTTCTGCCCTGATGGAGGGCAAGTGCACAAAAGCTGCAGCTTCCAAAACAACCTCGGCAAGATGTAAGACTAAATTCGATTTCCTCCAAAGCGGGTACACCACCAAATGCTTTGTATGATGGGTGATATGTTCCTTCGAAGGGTAACTCATATACCGCATCAAGTTCCTCGGTTGTGAGAGGGGGTGACGGTGGATTCTGAACAATACATTTTTTTTCATTATCAGGTTGAACAAGAACTTTCCCTCTGACAAAGTCTTGTTCCTCATATTGGATTTTTGTTGCTTTCGCATAAAGTTTTTTACTTTGTGAAATTTCCTCAAATGATGGCAGAAGAATGTAGTCAGCGGGGAACTCAGCATCAGTGTTTTCGATATATGCAGTTCCTGAGACGTTTTTGATTTGACCGACCGGAACTCCGCAGTTCAAAAGGTCAGCAATTTCAACGATTTGATGTTCTCCCATACCATAGATGAGAAGGTCTGCACCGCTGTCAATCAAAATGCTTCTGCGAACCTTATCAGACCAATAATCATAATGCGCAAAACGTCTGAGACTTGCTTCAATTCCGCCAATTATTATGGGAACTTTTTTGCCGAATGCCTCGCGAATGCGGTTGCAATAAACAATTGTTGCTCTGTCAGGTCGTTTGCCCGAAGCTCCGCCCGGGGAATATAAATCCTGCGAGCGCACTTTTTTTGAAACGGTGTAGTGGTTGACCATTGAATCAATATTTCCCGCAGAAACCAAAAAACCGAGACGTGGACTACCCAATGCCTTGAATTCTTCGCAATTGTGCCAATCGGGTTGAGAAATTATACCCACGGTGTACCCGTGTTTTTCGAGAATGCGGGAGATTATTGCATGACCAAAGCTTGAATGGTCAACGTATGCATCACCTATTATATATATGAAATCAAGTTGTGAAATATTACGTCGTCTCATATCTTCTTTTGAAACGGGAAGAAACATGGTAAATTCCTCTCTGAAAACTAATTATATAATGATATTTTAACATAAAACTAATTTTTTTTCAACTGATTTTTTGCATAATTTTTACTTGACGGAATGGTAATAGGGTTGTATAATATCCTTTGGATAATGATAATTACAAAAGGAGAGAATGCAAGTGAGAGCAGCAGTTTCGGTTATGGGAATTGACCGCCCGGGTATTATAGCAAAGGTTAGTGGATGTCTTTTTGAGAATGGGGTAAACATTCTTGATATAAATCAGACAATTATGCAGAATATTTTCACAATGGTTATGCTCGTTGAGTTTACTGAAAATGCTTCTGCGTTTGATGTTGTTATGGGAAGCCTTGAAAAAATCGGTGAAGAAATAGGCGTTGACATAAGAATGCAGAATGAAGAAATTTTCAACTCAATGCACCGGATTTAGAAATTTCAGACGGAGGACTTATGATTAACACTAGAGAAATTATGGAAACAATCAAGATGGTTGATAATCAGCATCTTGATATTAGAACAATAACAATGGGAATTTCACTTCTGGACTGCATTGACAGCAGTGCAGAAAGGGCTTGTGAAAAGATATATGAAAAAATTACCCGTCTGGCAAAGGACCTTGTGAAGATAGGTGATGAGATAAGCCGTCAGTATGGTATTCCCATCATAAACAAGAGAATTTCGGTTACTCCCATTGCGATGATTGCAGGGGCAAGTGATGCAGATAATTATGTTATGTTTGCAAAGACTCTTGACCGTGCGGCACAGGCAACAGGTGTAAATTTTATCGGTGGTTTTTCTGCCCTTGTTCACAAGGGTATGACAAAGGGTGACAGAATTTTAATTGAATCAATTCCTGAGGCATTGGCAACAACCGAGAGAGTTTGTTCATCTGTTGGAGTTGCAACAACAAAGTCTGGAATAAATATGGATGCGGTGAAGCTCGTTGGAGAAACAGTTAAGAAAACGGCTGAGATTACCGCCGACAGAGATTCGTTCGGTTGTGCCAAGTTTGTTGTTTTTGCGAACGCAGTTGAGGATAATCCATTTATGGCAGGTGCCTTTCATGGCCCTGGCGAGGGTGATTGTGTTATTAATGTGGGTGTCAGTGGCCCCGGTGTTGTCAAGGCGGCTCTTGAAAAGGTAAAAGGAGCAGATTTTGGAACTGTTGCTGAGGTAATAAAGAAAACTGCATTCAAAATCACAAGAATGGGACAGCTTGTGGCACAGGAAGCCTCAAGAAGACTGGGAGTCCCCTTCGGAATTGTGGATTTGTCGCTTGCGCCCACCCCTGAAATTGGTGACAGTGTGGCATATATTCTTGAAGAAATGGGCCTTGAAAAGTGCGGAACACACGGAACAACAGCAGCTCTTGCTCTTCTTAATGATGCAGTTAAAAAAGGCGGAGTTATGGCATCGGGTTATGTTGGCGGCCTCAGCGGTGCGTTTATTCCCGTCAGTGAAGATGCAGGAATGATTGCAGCTGCAGAGTGCGGAACACTCACACTCGACAAACTTGAGGCGATGACTTGTGTTTGCTCGGTTGGTCTTGATATGATTGCAATTCCCGGTGATACTCCCGCGGAAACAATTTCGGCTATTATTGCAGATGAAATGGCGATTGGAATGATAAACCAAAAGACCACAGCGGTGAGGATAATTCCAGTTATTGGAAAAACAGTCGGTGAAAATGTTGAGTTTGGAGGTCTTTTGGGATATGCACCCATTATGCCCGTTCACAAGGAGTCAAGCGCTGACTTCATAAACAGAGGCGGAAGAATTCCCGCTCCAATCCATAGCCTTAAGAACTAGTTATATCAAAAGAACAACTTTTCTCTGAAAATGTTGTTCTTTTTTTTGTAAAACCTATTGACTTTATCACTTTACTATGATAAAATGCTAAAGTATTAAAATTTGAGGAAGTGATTTTTGATGGGAAATATGCATACACCCGAAGTAGAAAGATTGATGAGAGCAATATTGAATCTTGAAACAGAGGAAGAATGTTATAATTTTTTTGAGGATATCTGCACCATAAAAGAAATTCAGGATATGTCACAAAGGCTTCAGGTGGCTGAACTTTTGAATCAGAATAAAAGTTATATTGAAATTTCAAAAGATACGGGGGCAAGCACTGCCACAATAAGTCGTGTCAACAAGTGTTTGAATTATGGAAGTGGCGGTTACAGATGTGCTCTTGAAAAACATGAAAAGGCGGAGGCAAAATAAAAATGAATAATTTAAATTCTGTTCTTGAAAACGAAGAAAAGATAATATTCAAACTGCGTGATTTATACTCAAGATTTGGATATATGAAATATAGGATGAGCAAGTTTGAGGAATATGACCTTTATGTGAGAAACAAGGATTTTTTGGTTTCTGAAAGCATAATAACCTTTACTGACATTGATGGAAAACTGATGGCGCTCAAGCCTGACGTAACACTTTCAATCATAAAGAACAGCCGTGACAATTCGAGAGCAGTTCAAAAGATGTACTACAACGAGAATGTATACCGCGCATCCTCAGAAACAAGGGCTTTCAAGGAAATTATGCAGGTTGGACTTGAGTGTCTTGGAGATATTGATGATTATTGCATAAGTGAGGTTGTAAGCCTTGCGGCGAAGAGTCTTGAAACCATAACAGATGACTATATTCTTGATATTTCACATATGGGCATTGTGTCAGAGGCAATTGATGGGCTTACCCTTTCGGGCACAGGCAAGAAAGCGGTTCTCAAGTGCCTGGGAGAGAAAAATGTTCAGGGTATTGACGTGATTTATGAAAACGAGGGAATTGACCCGGCGGAAGCCGCAAACCTGAAAAAATTAGTTCAGGTCTATGGCGAACCTGACAAAGTTATCAATGAACTGAAAAAATTGGATTTTGGTGACAGTTCAATCAAACAGCTTGAGGATATTTGTGAGAGCCTTGCTCAAAATGGATGCAAGGATAAGATAAGAATTGATTTTTCCGTTGTGAATGATATGAGTTATTACAGCGGAATTGTTTTCAAGGGCTTTGTGAACGGGGTGTCAGAGGGTGTCCTTTCAGGAGGTCAGTATGACAATCTGATGAAAAAAATGTCAAGAAAATCGGGCGCAATTGGATTTGCAGTTTATCTTGATGTTCTTGAACGACTTTTCCAGGAGGAAAGCGCATTTGATGTTGATGTGGTTTTGCTTTATGAAGACGGCGCTAAGCTTTCTGAAATAAGCGGTGCGGTTAAAAAACTTTCAGAAAATGGTGAAAAAGTTTTGGCACAAAAGATTAAACCTGAAAAAATAAGATACAAGAGACTTATAAAACTGAGTGGAGCGGAGGTGGAGACACTTGAAGAAAATGCTTAATGTTGCGCTGCCAAAAGGCAGACTCGGCGAAAAGGTTTATGGAATGTTTGAAGAAGCGGGTTTTGAGTGTCCTTCAATCAGAGAAAATAACAGAAAGCTAATCTTTGAAAATGATGAGCTTGGCATAAGCTATTTTTGGGTAAAACCTTCTGATGTTGCTATCTATGTTGAACATGGTGCGGCAGATATTGGTGTTGCGGGAAAGGATATTTTGCTTGAATATGAGCCTGATATCTATGAACTTCTTGACCTTGATATAGGAAAATGCCGAATGGCAGTTGCAGGGAAAAAGGATTTCAGGGATAACACACAGAAAACCCTGAGAGTTGCTACAAAGTTTACTAACATTGCAAAGAATTATTATTCATCTATTGGTCGTGAAATTGACATAATTCACCTTAATGGTTCAATTGAGCTTGCACCAATCTTAGGACTTTCGGATGTGATTGTGGATATTGTTGAAACGGGAACAACCCTGAAAGAGAACAATCTTGAGGTTTTGGAAACAATTGTGCCCATAAGTGCAAGATTAATTGCCAATAAGGCAAGCTTCAAGTTTAAGAATGAACAAATTGAAAAAATTCTGAAGAGCTTGGGAGGACAGGTGAGAAAATGATAAGGATTTTGAAATATGGCGAGGTGCCAAGCCAGGACATTTTTGCAAGAGTGATGCCGGGAACCAATGTTGAAGGAATTGTTGCCGAAATCATTGAAAATGTAAAGAATAAGGGTGATAAGGCGCTGTTTGAATATTGTGAGAAATTTGATAAGGCAACGCTCACTTCCCTGGAGGTTTCAGAGGAAGAAATGGATGAGGCAGTAAGTATAGTTGAACCAAGGTTTCTTGAGGTACTTGAAAAGGCGGCAAGAAATATACGAAAGTTCCACGAGAAGCAGGTGCGGAATGGATTCATAATCAATGATGAAAATGGCATAGTGACCGGACAAAAGGTTATTCCCGTTGACAAGGCAGGACTCTATGTACCCGGTGGAACAGCGGCATATCCGTCAACCGTTCTTATGGATTCAATTCCTGCCAAAATTGCAGGAGTTGGAGAGGTTGTCATTGTGACACCGCCAAATAAAGAGGGAAAGATAAACCCTGTGATTTTAGCGGCTGCAAAGATTGCGGGCGTTGACAGAATTTTCAAGGTGGGTGGAGCACAAGCTGTTGCGGCACTTGCTTACGGGACAGAAACAATCCCAAAGGTGGACAAAATTGTGGGTCCGGGAAATGCTTTTGTTGCAGAAGCAAAAAAACAGGTTTTCGGAAATGTTTCAATTGATATGATTGCAGGACCAAGTGAGATACTCATTGTGGCTGACGGAAAAAGCAATCCGAAACATGTTGCGGCAGACCTTTTGTCGCAAGCTGAGCACGATGTTCTTGCAAGTGCTGTTCTTGTTACTGAATCGGAAGAACTGGCAACAGCTGTTCAGGAAGAACTTGAAAGACAAATTCCGCAACTTGAAAGAGCCGAAATTGCCAGAAAATCAATTGATGACAACGGAAAAATTATTGTGGCAGACAGTCTGGACGTTGCAATCGAAATTGCCAATGAGATTGCTCCTGAACATCTTGAACTTTGTGTTGACAATCCATTTGATTATCTTGATGGAATACGCCACGCAGGCTCAATCTTTATGGGAAGAAATTGCCCCGAAGCATTGGGAGATTACTTTGCAGGAGCAAATCACACACTTCCCACAAGTGGAACGGCAAAGTTTTCAAGCCCGTTGTCGGTTGATGATTTTGTGAAGAAGACACAGTATACATATTATACCTATGACGCACTCAAGAGAGTAGCAGAGGATGTTGGTTTCTTTGCCGAAAAAGAGGGATTGACAGCTCACGCAAAAAGTGCGACAATCAGAATTGAGGAGTGAAAAAATGAGCAGATTTTTCAGTGAAAAATATAAGGATTTGGTGCCATACACTCCGGGAGAACAGCCAAAGATAACAAATCTGGTGAAGTTAAACACCAATGAATCTCCGTTTCCGCCATCGGAAAAGGCGATTAAATATGCAGAGGAATCAGCGAAAAATCTTCAATTATATCCTGACCCAACATGTCAGATTCTGACCGAAAAAATGGCAGAAAAGCTTGGGGTAAGTCCTGAGCAAGTGCTTATGACAAATGGCTCTGATGAAATTTTGAATTTTGCGTTTATGGCATATTGCGATGACAAAACCCCTGCAAGTTTTCCTGACATAACCTATGGTTTTTACAAGGTTTTTGCCGAGCTTTGCAGAGTTCCTTATGAGGAGATTCCTCTTGACGAAAATTTTGAGATAAAAATTGAGGATTATTTCAAAAAGGACGGAACAATTTTCATAGCAAACCCAAATGCACCAACAGGGATTTGTTTGAGTCTTGGTGATATAGAAGAAATTCTTAAAAACAACCCCGGAAACATTGTGGTAGTTGATGAGGCTTACGTTGATTTTGGTGCGGAAAGTGCGGTAAGCCTGATTGAAAAATATGATAATCTTCTGGTAACACAAACCTTTTCAAAGTCCCGTTCAATGGCGGGGGCAAGGCTTGGGTTTGGTGTCGCATCAAAAGAGATTATACAAGATTTGAATACAATCAAATATTCCACCAATCCATACAACATAAACAGAATGACAATGGCGGCAGGAATAGGCTCTCTGGAGGACGAGGAATATACACAAAGAAAGTGCAAAGTTATTTGCGAAAACCGTGAGTATACCGAAGGGAAGCTCAGGGAACTGGGTTTTGAAATGACCAAATCTTCGGCAAACTTTATATTTGCAAGGCACAAAAAACTCAGTGGGGCGGAAATTTATGAAGGACTTCGCAGAAAAGGTGTTCTTGTGAGACATTTTAATGGTGAGAGAATATGTGAATACAACCGAATAACCATTGGCACAAGGGAACAGATGGATAAGCTTATTTGTGCTGTATGTGAAATACTGGAGGGGAAATAAATGAGAAAGAGTGAAATAAAAAGAGAAACCAAAGAAACTTCAATTGAATTGTTGCTCAATATTGATGGAACTGGTAGTTCAAATATAGAAACAGGTTGTGGATTTCTTGACCATATGCTGACTCTTTTTGCAAAGCACGGCAGATTCGACCTTGATGTAAAATGCAAAGGCGATACAGAGGTAGATTTCCATCACACTGTTGAAGATGTGGGTATTTGCCTCGGAAAGGCATTTGCTGAAGCAATTGGCGACAAGAAGGGCATAATCCGTTATGGAAACATAATTCTTCCGATGGATGAGGCACTTGTGGTTGGAGCGGTTGACATTTCGGGACGGTCGGGACTTTCTTATAAACTCTCAATTCCGACACCAAGGGTTGGAAATTTTGACACCGAGCTTGTTGAAGAATTCTGGCTGGCTTTTGTGAGAGAGGCTTGTTGCACGCTGCATTTTGTCCAGCTTTCGGGAACCAATTCACACCACATAATTGAAGGTGCCTTCAAGGCGGCAGGTCGAATATTCCGTCAGGCAGTTTCTCTGGAAAAAGGCTTTGAAAATGAAATTCCTTCAACGAAAGGGGTACTTTGATGACAGCTATAGTTGATTATGGAGTGGGAAATCTGTTTTCACTCAAAAGCTCAATGGAGATGATTGGTGAAGAAACCATTGTGACAGGCGATGCAGAGGTTCTCAAAAATGCCGAGAGAATTATTCTTCCGGGTGTTGGTGCCTTTGAGGACGCCATTGCAAAGCTCAGAAAAACAGGACTCGATGAGGTCATCAAAACTGAGGCTGAGTCGGGAAAGCCAATAATGGGAATTTGTCTTGGTATGCAGATGCTCTTTGAAAAGAGCTTTGAATATGGTGAGCACGAGGGTTTGGGACTTGTTAAGGGTGAAGTCAGATCGATTGCGGAGGTTATTCCCGAAAGTCTGAAAATTCCCCATATAGGTTGGAATGCATTGAAGTTTTCAAAAAATCAGCATCAGCTTTTTAAGTACATAAAAGATGGTGACTTTGTGTATTTTGTTCATTCATATTATGGCGCAAATTGCGCAGAAAGTGTTATTGCAACGGCTGAGTATGGTGCAGAACTTACTGCTGCAGTAGCAAGTGAAAATGTTTGCGGATGTCAGTTCCATCCCGAAAAAAGCGGAGATGTGGGACTTAATATTCTTCGTGCATTTTGTGAAATGGAGGGATAGGACAATGAATATTTTTCCTGCAATAGACCTTTTTGAAGGAAAGGCAGTTCGTTTGCTCAGGGGCGAATATGACAAAATGACAGTTTACAGCGAAAATCCCATCGAAATTGCACGGGAGTTTGAGAGACTTGGAGCAAAGCACATACATATGGTGGATTTGGAAGGAGCAAAGTCGGGAGAAACTCCAAACCTTGAAATTGTCCGTCAGGTTGCTGATGAAACGGGATTGTTCGTTGAAATTGGCGGCGGAATACGCACAATGGAAGTTGTTGACAAATATATTTCGGCAGGCATTGACCGTGTTATTCTCGGAACTGCTGCAGTTACGGATAAGGATTTTCTCAAAGCTGCAGTCAGCAAATACGGAGAAAAAATTGCGGTGGGAGCGGACATAAAAGACGGATTTGTGGCAATCAAGGGCTGGACAGAAAAGTCTGAGTATTCCTGTTTTGAATTTTGCGAAGAAATGCAAGCGTTGGGAATTAAAACCCTCATATGCACCGATGTTTCAAAGGATGGGGCAATGCAGGGTACAAATCGTCAGTTATACAAAGAACTTTCAGAGAAATTTGATATGCAGATTGTGGCATCGGGTGGGGTTTCCACCATTGACGATGTAAAGGCGCTCCGTGAAATGGAACTCTATGGTGCAATAATCGGGAAAGCATATTATACAAATGCAGTTTCTCTTGAAGAGGCAATTGAGGTGGCAAAATGATAACAAAAAGAATAATACCGTGTCTTGATGTGAGAAACGGAAGAGTGGTTAAGGGTGTGAATTTTCAGGGGGTGTCGGATGTTTCGTCACCTGTTGAACTTGCAAAGCATTACAGCGATAACGGGGCGGACGAGCTTGTTTTTTATGACATAACCGCATCTGTTGAAGGAAGAGCACTTTTTACGGACATATTGAAAGAGGTTGCAAAAACAATATTTATTCCTTTGACCGTTGGTGGCGGAATCAACACTCTTGATGATTTTGACCGTGTTTTAAAATGCGGTGCAGACAAGGTTAGTGTGAATTCCGGTGCAATAAGAAACCCTGAGTTGATTGGGGAAGCGGCAAAACGTTATGGTGACCAGTGCGTGGTCATTTCTGCCGATGTAAAGCGTGTTGACGGAGTTTTTCGCGTGTTTGCAAAGGGTGGCAGAGAGAATACGGGGATGGAAGCTGTTTCGTGGATAAAGCGGTGTGTTGATATGGGGGCAGGTGAAGTTGTTCTCAATTCAATTGACACAGACGGTGTGAAAAACGGCTTTGACCTTGAAATGCTTGATGCAGTTTGCAACGCAGTGTCTGTGCCGGTGATTGCATCGGGTGGTGCAGGAGGAATTGATGATTTTGTCAAGCTTTTTAAGGAAGTCCCGTTGGTTGATGCAGGGCTTGCGGCTTCAATATTCCATTTTGGCGAAGTTGAAATCTGTGACCTGAAGAAAGAATTGAAGAAAAACGGAATTGATGTGAGAATATAAAGGATTGGAGATTTGAATTATGATTAACATAGACGAATTGAAATTTGACGAAAAAGGGCTTATCCCTGCAATCGTGGTGGATGAGGTTTCAAAAAAGGTGCTGACTCTTGCCTATATGAACAGAGAGAGTCTTGAAATTTCCATGGAAAAAGGTCTGACCTGTTTCTGGAGTCGTTCAAGAAATGAACTGTGGCTCAAAGGTGAAACCAGCGGAAATTATCAGCACATTGTGTCAATAACGGCGGATTGTGACAAAGACGCCCTTGTTGTGGTTGTCGAAAAGGACGGTCCTGCCTGCCATTTGGGAACAGATTCCTGCTTCGAGAATGAATTGTGGCAAAGTGAAGACAAACACGAGTTTTCACTTGAAGGGCTTATGGCACTTCTGAAAGGCAGAAAGATTGAAAAGAAGGAAGGTTCTTACACCACCTATCTTTTTGAAAAGGGAATTGACAAAATCCTGAAAAAAGTCGGTGAGGAAAACACAGAAGTAATTATTGCCGCAAAAGCTGACGATAAGAAAGAAACAATTTATGAAATAGCGGACCTTTGTTATCATGTTATGGTTCTTATGGTTGAAATGGGAATTTCAATTGAAGATATTCACAAAGAACTTGCATCCCGTCACGTTATAGACAAAAAAGTGAAGCAGGAGAAGATGACAAAATGATTCTGGAGGATTTTCACGTTCATACCAATCTCTGTGACGGAAAAAATTCAGCAGAGGAAATGGTCCGTGCTGCTATTGATTTAAAAATGAAAAGAATTGGTTTTTCAGGGCACGCATATACTTCTCATGATTTGTCCTACTGTATGTCAAAATCTGATATGGTAGAGTATTATGAGTTGATTTCGGAACTAAAAGAAAAATACAGGTCAAAAATTGAAATCTTGTGCGGACTTGAAATGGATTATTTTTCGGAAAAGCCTGAATTTGAAACAGATTATATCATCGGGTCTGTGCATTATGTGAAAAAGGATGAAAAATACCTTGATGTTGACCTTGATGAGGAAAGTCTAAAGAAGTCGGTTTTGGAGTTTTATAACGGTGATTTTTTTTCCTTTTCCGCGGATTATTTCCAGTTGGTTGGCGACATAGTTTCAAAAACAAATGCTGACATAATCGGACATTTTGATTTGGTTACAAAGTTCAATGAGGGTGGAAAACTGTTTGACACAAACAATCCTGAGTATATAAAAATGGCTGAAAAAACAGTTGACAAGCTGATTGCTTTTGGCAAACCATTTGAAATCAATACGGGTGCAATTTCCAGGGGTTACAGGTCCTGGGCATACCCCGAACTGTTTATTCTGAAACATATAAAAGAAAAGGGCGGAAGAGTTATTCTTTCAAGTGACAGTCATTCGTCAAATACTCTCTGCTATGAATTTGAAAAATATGAACAGATAGCCAAAGAAATTGGCTTTACAAAATTGAATTTTTAAAATGAGGTGGTTTTCTTTCGGGGAAATCACCTTTAAATACATTATGTAGGTGATATCGAAGAAAGATTATACAAAGTATTGTTTTTTTGCATAAAAAAGACTTGACAAATTGGTGAAAATTTATTAATATGTTATTGTATATATTTTTAAAAAATTTATATACAGTTCTTTGAAATGTATTTCTTGCAAGGTAGTTACACTTGTTTTTTCACAAGTGTTAAAACCAGCGTAAAACGCAGATATAATCTATGATTTAAACGTCAAAATTGATTCAAGGAGGTGTTAATATTATGGACGGAATACAAATTGGAATTATCTTTGGTATTATTGTTCTTGCTGTAATCGGTATGTTTTTGACATTCAGATTTGGTTATTCATACCGCAGAAAGGTTGCAGAGTCGAAAATCAACAGTGCTGAAGATGAAGCAAAAAAGATTATTGAGAATGCAAAGGCAAAGTCAGTTAAAGATGCAGAAAGTGCAAAAAAAGAAAAACTGTTAGAGGCAAAAGAAGAAATACATAAAGAACGAAATGAATTGGATAAGGAAATAAAAGAAAGAAGAAATGAGCTGCAGCGTCAGGAACGCAGAATTCAGCAAAAGGAAGATGCAATTGACAAAAAGGCTCAGGTTCTTGAAAAGAAAGAGGAGCAGGTGCAGAACAAACTTTCAGAGGTTGATGAACTGAAAGAGGAAGTTGAGAGGGTTAAAAAGCTCCAGATGTCACAACTTGAAAAGGTGGCTGAACTTTCTGTTGCAGAGGCAAAAGATTTGCTTCTCAAACAGGTGGAAATTGATGCCCGTCACGATGCGGCACTTTTGGTAAAAAGCATTGAAGATCAAGCCAAGGAAGAGGCTGAGGCAAAGGCTCGCAACATCATAACCGGTGCAATTCAGCGTTGTGCTGCAGACCATGTTGCTGAAACAACCGTTTCTGTTGTTCAGCTTCCCAATGATGAAATGAAGGGAAGAATCATTGGTCGTGAAGGAAGAAATATTCGTTCAATTGAAACCCTTACAGGGGTTGATTTGATTATTGATGACACTCCTGAGGCGGTTATACTTTCGGGATTTGATCCTGTTAGACGTGAAATAGCAAGACTTTCACTTGAAAAACTCATTGTTGACGGAAGAATTCATCCGGGACGCATTGAAGAAACTGTTGAAAAGTCAAGAAAAGAAGTTGAGGCAATTATCAAGCAGGAAGGTGAACAGGCAACCTTTGATACTGGTGTCCATGGGCTCCATCCTGAAATTATCAAACTTCTTGGTCGTCTCAAATATCGCACAAGCTATGGTCAGAATGTTCTCAAACACTCAATTGAGGTTTCTCATTTGGCAGGGCTCATGGCTGCAGAGCTTGGAACAGATGTGGCTCTTGCAAAGCGTGCAGGGCTTCTCCATGATATAGGAAAGGCTATTGACCACGAGGTTGAGGGTTCACACGTTACAATTGGTGCTGATGTTGCCAAGAAATATAAAGAGAATGACAAGGTTGTTCATGCAATCATGGCTCACCACGGTGATGTGGAACCGAATTCTTGTGTTGCTTGTCTTGTTCAGGCTGCTGACACTATTTCTGCAGCGAGAACAGGTGCAAGACGTGAAAACATCGAGTCATACATCAAAAGACTTCAGGCACTTGAAGAAATTGCAAATTCGTTTGCAGGGGTTGAACGTTCATTCGCTATTCAGGCAGGTCGTGAAATCAGAATTATGGTTAAACCTGACCACGTTAATGATGATGAAACAATTCTCCTTGCAAAGGATATTGTTAAAAAGATTGAGAGTTCAATGGAATATCCGGGACAAATCAAGGTCAATGTTATTCGTGAACTCAGAACAGTTGAATATGCAAAATAGGAGCCTGAGCTCCACGAAAAAGGCTGCTGTTTGCAGCCTTTTTCTGAATATTTATGAGGAGGACTCTTGAAAAAATGAGAATTCTTGCAGTCGGAGATATCGTTGCGTCAGACGGACGTGAATTTATATACAACAACTTAGGAAGAATAAAAAGTAAATTTAAAATAGATTATTGTGTGGCAAATGGCGAAAATACAGCAAACACGAATGGCATTACAACTGATATTGCAAATATGCTTATCCGCTCGGGTGTTGATGTGATAACTTTGGGAAATCACACCTTTGCCAATAAGGAATATGTGCAAGTTCTTGAAGAAATACCTCAGGTTATAAGACCTGCAAATTTTCCCGATGAAACAGAAGGCGAAGGTTATTTTGTTGATGACCTGGGTTTTGTCAGAATTGCTGTTATCAATGTGATGGGAAGGGTTCACATGGACCCGCTTGATTGTCCGTTCAGAGAGACTGAGAAGATACTCAAAAAACTTGAGGGTGAAGCAGACATAATTCTTATTGATTTTCATGCCGAAACCACAAGCGAAAAACTGGCTTTTGGCAATTATTTTGATGGCAGAGTTACTGCGGTTTTTGGAACTCATACCCATGTTCAGACAGCAGATGAACATCTGTTACCAAATGGCACGGGATACATCACGGATATAGGAATGACGGGCGTGCGGGATTCCATATTGGGTGTAAAAAAAGAAATAATTATGGATATGTTTTATACCCGAAAAAAATATAGATTTGAAAAAGCCGAAGGTGAGGTCTGGTTTAACGGGGTTGTTTTTGAGATTGACGACAAAACTAAAAAAGTCACACAAATCGAACGTCTTTATTTTTCTGCACAACAGATTTAGTTTAATTTGTCGAAAAGGAGCATGCTGATTTGAAGAAGATTGTTTCAGACAGATTGTATTATCAGAGCGATTTGCTAAATGGCGTTTCCGTGGTTAACCATTGCTTCACGACGAAACATGGTGGAACGAGCTGTGGCAAAATTTCCGGTTTGAATCTTGGTTTCAGGTGCGGAGATGAAAGAGAAAATGTTGAAGAAAACTATCGGTTGGTTGCTGAGGATATGGGTTTTCAATATGAAAATATAACTGCAGGGAAACAAACTCATTCATCCAATGTAAGGATAGTAACCGAGGATGATTTGGGAAAAGGCGTAAGCCAAGTGAGTGATTTTGATGAGATTGACGCACTTGTTACAAATCTTCGGAATGTGCCTTTGGTTGTTTTCTATGCCGATTGTGTCCCGATTTTGCTTGCTGAGGAGGATGCTGGAGTTATTGCGGCGATTCATTCAGGCTGGAGAGGGACAGTTTCTGAAATTGCGGGGCGGGCAGTGGATATAATGAAATCAGAATTTGGAGCTTATCCTGAAAAAATTAAAGCGGCAATCGGTCCATCAATCGGTCCTTGTTGCTTTGAAACGGGTGAAGAGGTGTCGAGACAGTTTGAGAAAAGATTTGTGAAATCCCTTTCTGACGAAAAAGCTCTGGTTGATTTGTGGTCAGCGAACAAAGAAATTCTTTTGCGTAAGGGTTTGAAAGAGAAAAATATTGAAGTGCTGAAGTTATGCACAATGTGCAACAGTGATGTTTTTTATTCATATCGCACTCACAAGGATAAAACGGGTAGGATGGGTGCATTTATTGAATTGAAAAAGATATAAGGTGGAATGAAATTTTGAAAAGAATATGTGCTTTTATGCTAGCAGTACTGCTTGCTTTTTCTGTAGGTGGTTGTGGCAACAAACAAAAGAATAATACAGGAAATAAAAATTATGAAAAAGTGAAATCAGGAGATGAGATTTCTATTTTTTCATACAAGCCGGACACTTTCTGTCCTATTCTCAGCAAAAATGAGGCTAATATTCAGATGCTTGGTATTGTGTATGATGGCTTGATTTCCTTGTCAGATTCGCTATATCCTGAGCCTGGACTCGCAGAAAGTTGGTCTGTAACAGATAGTGGTGAAACATGGACAATTGCACTCAGAAAAGATGTAAAATGGCATGACGGAAGCAAATTTGACGCAGAAGATGTGTTGTATACGGTCGAGAGCATAAAGAATGCAGAGGACAGCATATATTCATATAACGTATCAAATATAAAAGAAATAAGAGCAAACGGAAGTTTTGAGCTTGAGATAGAAGTGGTTGAACCTTGGGCCAATTTTGTGAATTTGTTATATTTTCCAATCATAAAAAGAAGCTCGGGGGCAATCGATTCGCAGAACTTCAAACCAATCGGCACAGGTGCCTACAGGCTTGAAGACAGAAACGAAGGTAATATACTTTACCTTGTGAAAAACAAAGATTGGTGGGGCGGAGAAGCTGCAACCGATGTTATAACTGTGAAATTGTTGCCAGATAATGATACTGCATTATACGCTTTCAGTTCAGGAAGCATAGATATGACAATTGCTGATGATATGAACTGGGGCCGATTTGTGGACCCGGCATCTGCATCACATACCTATGTTCCAACGCCCATATTCCATTTTGTGGGGATAAATCATCAGAATACTGTTCTTGGATTACCTGAAATAAGAAAGGCTATGTCTTTGGTGCTTGACCGTGAAAAGATGATAGATGAGGTTATGACGGGTTATGCAACTGCATCGGCAATGCCCATTCATCCTGATTGGTTTATGTGCGGAGAAAAGAAATTAGATTCAAAACAAAATATTGATCTGGCGAAGGAAATACTTTTGAAAAATGCTTTTGAGTCGGAAAATGGAATTCTTACAAAGAGAGTTGATGATGAAATCCTTCGGACGGAATTCAAATTAATCTATAATGAAGAGAATTTAGTCAGAGAGGAACTTGCAAAACTTATCAAAGAAAATCTTGGCGAGCTTGGATTCAATATTTCGCTGGAAAGTATGCCTTTTGAAGAATATCAAACCCGTATTTCAGAGGGCGATTATGATTTGTTTGTTGGCAGTTATGTAATATCGCCCAATGTAGATTTTTCCTTTGTGTTGGGTGAGGGTAACTTATTTGGTTTTCAAAATGATGAAATGACTAACGCAATAAACAAGCTGAAAACAAAATACAGTATTTCAGGTATAGAAGAAGGTTATGGGACTGTTATCGAAAAATTTGAAGAACTAAATCCCGTAGTTGGTCTGTTTTTTGAAAACAGAATAATAGTCCATAATAACCGCATAAAGGGTGAGATTTCTGTGTCTTATTTTGATATATACAGAGGGATAGAGGCTTTGCGAAAGGAAGATGCAAAGTAGTGGAAAGAACGATAATTCACATTGATATGGATGCGTTTTTTGCTTCGGTTGAAGTGAGAGATAATCCATCACTCAAAGGAAAGCCTCTTATCATAGGAGCTCTTCCAAACGAAAGAGGCGTAGTTTCAACTTGCAGCTACGAGGCAAGGAAGTACGGAATTCATTCAGCTATGAACATAAAAGAGGCATACAGAAGATGTCCTCATGGCATATTTATGCATGGGAATATGAAAAAGTATGCAGAGGCATCTGAGAAAATTCACCAGATAATGTTGAAGTTTACTGATGAAATAGAATTTGTTGCTCTTGACGAAGGGTATATGGATGTTACACATTCTTTACGTATTTTTGACAGTGCGGAAAAGATTGGCAGGCAGTTGAAGAAAGAAATATATGAAGCGGTGGGTGTGACGTGTTCGGTTGGAATATCCTATTCAATGATGGGTGCAAAGCTTGCAAGCGAGGAAAAAAAGCCTGATGGTTTTTTTGTCATTCCTGACAAAACGGCACTTGTTGATTTGATAAAAAAAAGACCTGTGAATGTAATTGGCGGTATTGGCTCAAAAACTGCTGAAAAGCTCAAACACTTGGGGATTGTGACTGTTGAGGATTTGATAAATGCTCCCATGGAAAGCTTGTCAGTGCTGGGAACGATGGGAACCGAATTGCAAAGACGTGCCTGCGGTGAAGACAATCGTCTGGTTGAAAGTGATGGAACGCCCAAATCAATCGGCAGGGAATATACATTCCAAAAAGATGTTGCAGACATAAAGGTTCTTGAAGATGCACTTGTTATGCTTTCGCGAGATGTTAGTTTAAGGGCCAAAAGACAGCGGTTGTGGGGAAGAACAGTGACACTGAAGATAAAGTTTTGTGATATGAAAAGCATAACAAGAGCCTTAAGCGGCGATGCAACAAATTCTGCAAAGGATATTTTCAGTCGGGCAGATTGGCTCCTTAAAAAAGAGAAATTGACTAACAGTGTGAGGCTTGTTGGTGTTACGATATCCAATCTTCAAAATTCACCCGATTCACAATTTAAGCAAATTTCACTTTTCGATGAGTTTGAAGATAACAAAACAAAAGCAAAAGAGAAAGAAAGAGCTCTTGATGATGCCATATTTGATTTGCACACAAAGTATGGAAGGGGCATTCTGAAGACGGCGAAAGAGCTTGAAATACACCAGAAAATTTATACTGAAGGGGAAAACCCTGAAGAAAAGAAATAAAATGTCAATCACTTGACAGAATGGAGAAAAATATGAAACTTTCGGAAATTAAGAAAATTTTGGATGCCAGGGTTCTTGTGGGTGAGGAGTTTTTGGACAATGATTACAATTCTGCATGTGGCTCGGACCTGATGAGTGACGTTCTTGCTTTTGTCAAGGACAGAGCACTTCTTTTGACGGGCTTGGTAAATCCTCAAGTGGTGAGAACAGCGGAAATGATGGATATTTCAGCTATTATTTTTGTTAGAGGGAAAATGCCTGAAGACAGTGTCCTGGAGCTTGCAAGAGCGAAAGATATGGCTATCCTCTCCACGGAAGAGCCTTTGTATGTTGCTTGCGGAAAGCTGTATGAAAGTGGGCTGACGGGGAGAGCAAAGGAGGAATAACCGATGGCTGAAGTAATGAAGTTACATTTTGAGGTTAATGGTGATGATTTCACTCTCGCCGGCGAAACATCCAGCAAGGTAAAACAAACCCTCAACAGACTGGGATTCAAGCCCGAAGTTGTCAGGAAAGTTGCCATAGCTATGTATGAAGGTGAAATAAATATGGTTATTCATGCTGATGGCGGAGTTATTGATGTCGAGATTTCACCTGAAAAAATAATAATAGTTATGCAGGACGTTGGCCCCGGAATTCCGGATGTTGATATGGCTATGCGGGAGGGCTTTTCAACTGCTGACCACAGTGTCAGAGAGCTTGGTTTTGGCGCCGGAATGGGGCTTCCTAATATGAAAAAATATTCAGATGATATGACGATTGACACAGAAGTGGGAAAGGGTACAACGGTTACTCTTGTTATTAACACCCAATAATCCGAATTCACTCTTTGAAAGGTGTGAAAATTATGATAGAGACATATTGGCATTCTGTTACGTTGGATAGGGATTTGTGCAAGGGATGCACACATTGTTTGAAACGGTGTCCGACAGAGGCAATAAGAATTCAAAAAGGAAAAGCAAAAATTTTGAAAGAACGCTGCATTGATTGCGGTGAATGTATAAGAGTGTGTCCGTATCACGCAAAAAAAGCTGTTGCGGATTCTCTTGATATGCTTAAAAAATATGAGCATAATATTGCATTGGTGGCACCTGCGTTTTATGGTCAGTTTTCAAAAACTGAAAGCGTGGACACAATTTTGAGCGCTTTGCTTGATCTGGGTTTTGATGATGTTTTTGAAGTGGCAAGAGGTGCCCAGGTTATAACGCAGAAGACTCAAGAATTGTTGACTTCAGGGAAACTTCCAAAGCCTGCAATTTCGTCGGCTTGTCCCGCTGTTTTGAGACTTATTGCTATCAAGTTTCCAAATTTGATTGAAAATATTGTGCCTCTGAAATCGCCAATGGAGGTGTCGGCACTTCAGGCACGTCACGAAGCGGTGGAAAAAACCGGACTTGCTCCGGAAAAAATTGGTATATTTTTTATAAGTCCTTGTGCGGCAAAGGCAACCTTCGTAAAAGGGAACTATACTGTTAAAAAATCAGAAGTTGATGGTGTTATTCCAATAAAAGATATATGCATAAAAATGTCACGCAGTGTAAACAAAATTGCGGATGATGATATTAAGGAACTCAGAAGTGCAGGAAGTTCGGGCATAATCTGGGCAACCAGCGGCGGTGAGGCGGAAAATTCGGGAGCGGAAAAATACATTGCAGTTGATGAAATACATAATGTAATAAAGGTGTTTGAAGACATTGAAGACGGCAAGCTTAATGACATTGAATATGTTGAGGCGCTAGCTTGTCCGGGTGGCTGCGTTGGCGGTCCGTTAACAACTGAAAACAGCTTTTCTGCAAGGTCAAAAATTCAGAGAATATGCAAAAGCATTGACAACAAGATGCTTCCGTTCTGTGATGAAATGAATATGTTCTGGGATGAGACTATTGTTTACAGTCCTATAATGAATCTGGACAAGGACATCAATGTTGCAATGCAAAAGATGAATATGATTGAAGAACTTTATGAAACATTGCCTAAACTTGATTGTGGCTCGTGCGGTTCACCATCGTGCCGGTCACTTGCTGAAGATATTGTACGCGGATATGCAAGAGAGACAGATTGCATATTCAAACTGAGAGAAAAGGTGAGTGCTCTTGCCCGGGATATGATGGAAATTGAAAGTCAGAATCCTTTGCTGAGCGGAAAGGAAAAGGAGTAAGACAAATGACAGTACGGGAAATTGCTGATGGCTTGAATCTGAAATTTTACACCGGTGAAAGTATGGAAAACAAAAATGCCAAGGGTTGCTACATAGGTGACCTTTTGAGCCTTGCTATGTCAAAGGTGCAGTTTGAGAATGTTTGGATTACAATTCAGACAAATGTGAATGTTGTTGCGGTTGCCTCTTTGGCTGATGCTGCCTGCATAATTCTTGCAGATGGTTGTGTCCCCGATGAAAAAACTGTTGAGCGTGCACAGGAGCAGGGGATAGTTATTCTTGGTGGAGAAATATCTGCATTTGATGCGGCTGTCAGGCTTTCGGAGATGGGAATATGAGTTTGTTTTATGACCTTCATATACACTCTGCACTCTCACCCTGCGGTGATGAAGATATGACACCTAATAATATAGTGAATATGTCTTATCTCAAAGGTCTGGATATTATTGCGATAACCGATCACAATTCTTGCCGCAACGCACGGGCTCTGGTTGAGGCAGGGAGGGGCAAAATAAAAGTTGTCCCGGGAATGGAAGTAACTACAAGCGAAGAAGTTCATACCTTGTGCTACTTTCCTGACATAGAGGCTGCTGAAGATATGGGCGAGTTTATTTATCAGCATCTTCCGAGATTCAAAAATGATCCTGAAATATTTGGAAGGCAACTGATTATGAATGAAGAAGATGAAATAATCGGATTTGAAGAAAAATTGTTGGTAAATGCCATCGATCTGGATATTTATGATGTGGCTGTTGAAACAAAAAGGCGTGGTGGATTGTTTGTTCCGGCGCATATAGATAAATCAAGCTATAGCATAACATCAAATCTTGGCTTTATGCCACCTGACCTGATAGTTGATGGCGTGGAAATATCATCAAGAGGATTTGATGAGTTTGGCGAAAAATATGAACAATATGGAGTTATTTTGAATTCTGATGCCCATTACCTGGAAAATATTTCGGAAAAAGAAAATAGGCTTGACAAAAATAATAAATATACACAAAAAATCTATGAATTTTTGTGTAAGTTTTGAGAAAAAACTTTCGATAAACGGTGGATTTTTGCAGTAATATTTGTTATAATTTTGTTGTATGTCTGTTTGATAGTTTTTAACAAACAAGAATAATAAATTTTAGTATGTTTTAGAATTGGCAAATGCAATTCTTTTGGCATAAATCAAGGTAGGAGGTAAGGAGAAATGGAAAAGAAGACGCTTCCATTTAATGGCACAAAAGAACAGGAAGAACAGCTTATGGCTGTCATCGCAGAACACAAGGACCAAGAAGGTGCAGTAATTCCGGTTTTGCATAAGGCACAGGAAATTTACGGATATCTTCCCATTGAGGTTCAGGAGATGATTTCGGAAGGTCTTGATGTGCCGTTGGCAGAGATTTACGGAATAGTTACATTTTACACACAGTTTTCACTTAACCCAAAGGGCAAGTATCACATTGGTGTGTGCTTGGGTACGGCTTGCTATGTTAAGGGTTCAGGTGATATCCTCGAGAAAATCAAAGAAATTCTCGGCATAGATGTTGGCGAATGCACACCTGACGGATTGTTCTCAATCGATGCAACCCGTTGTATTGGTGCTTGCGGATTGGCACCTGTTCTTACTGTAAATGATGATGTTTACGGAAGATTGGTTGTTGATGATGTTGCCGGTATCATCAAAAAGTATCAGGAAGCATAATGAGAGAAATTTCACTTCATATTTTGGACATAGTTCAGAATTCTGTTGCGGCCAATGCTGAAAGAATTGAAGTTGATATTTGCGAAGATATTGAAAATGACAAGTTGACGGTGAGTGTGAAAGATGATGGTTGTGGAATGACTCAGGATTTTCTTGAAAGAGTCATTGATCCATTCACCACCAAGAGGACAACCCGAAAGGTCGGACTTGGAATACCACTTTTTAAGGCTGCTGCTGAAGCCACTGGTGGCGAATTTGATATTCAGTCAGAAGTTGGAAAAGGCACGGTCGTTACAGCGGTGTTCGGGTTTAGTCACATTGACCGACAGCCTCTCGGAGATATGGCGGAAACCATGCTCGGACTTTTTACATCTTATGAAAATGTCAACTTTTTGTATCGGCACAGTATTGGTAAAAATGAGTTTTCTGTTGATACTGTTGAAATCAAAAATGTGCTTGAAGGAGTTCCTTTTTCAGCACCTGAAGTTTATTTGTGGCTTTCCGATTTTTTGAGGGAAGGCGAAGAAGAATTGAAAAATGGAGGTATAAAAAAATGAAAAGTTTGGCTGAACTTGAAGCAATAAGAAACAAAGCAAAAGGTTCTGTTAATTTGAGAAAAGATGACCATGCAATTCGTGTGGTTGTTGGTATGGCAACTTGTGGTATTGCTGCAGGTGCAAGACCTGTTATGAATGCAATTATGGACGAAGTGGCAAAGAGAGGTCTTGGACACGTTGCAGTGACACAGACAGGCTGCATCGGTATGTGCCGTTTGGAGCCAATCGTTGAGGTTATAGTTCCGGGAGAAGAAAAGGTTACCTATGTGAAGGTTGATCCAAATAAGGCTGCAGAGATTGTCAATGAGCATATTGTGAATGGTCATCCTATTGCGAAATATACAATTGGGGCAGAGTAATAGTTTTGTCCTGACTTTTAAATAACAGAAAGGTTTGGTGTTTATAAATGGATATGGTTAGAGGTCATATTCTTTGCTGTGGCGGTACGGGTTGTACATCTTCCGGCTGCGATGCAATAATCAAAGAAATGGAAGCACAGCTTGCCGCAAATGGTTTGGAAAAAGAATTTAAAGTTATAAAAACAGGTTGCTTTGGCCTTTGTGCTTTGGGACCTATTATGATAGTTTATCCTGAGGGTGCTTTCTACAGCAGAGTTACACCTGAAGATGTTAAAGAAATTGTTGAAGAACATCTTTTGAAGGGCAGAATTGTAAAGAGACTCCTTTATGCTGAAACAGTTGAAGAAGACAGCATCAAGAGTCTCAACGAAGTTGATTTCTACAAAAAGCAGATGAGAATTGCACTCCGTAACTGTGGTGTAATCAACCCTGAAGATATCGAAGAATATATCGGTATCGACGGTTATCAGGCACTCGGAAAGGTTCTTACAGAAATGACTCCTCAGGAGGTCATTGATGTAATAAAAGAATCAGGACTTCGTGGCCGTGGCGGCGGTGGATTCCCCACAGGAATGAAATGGCAGTTTACTTATAACTCACAAAACGACCAGAAGTATGTTGCTTGTAATGCTGACGAAGGTGACCCAGGTGCATTCATGGACAGAAGTATTCTTGAGGGTGACCCCCATGCTGTTATTGAAGCTATGGCAATTGCAGGATATGCGGTTGGTGCAAATCAGGGTTATATCTATATAAGAGCTGAGTACCCAATTGCAGTTAAGCGTCTTGGCATTGCTATCGCTCAGGCAAGACAATATGGGCTTTTGGGCAAGAACATCTTTGATTCAGGTTTTGATTTTGACCTTGAAATCCGTCTTGGTGCGGGCGCATTCGTTTGCGGTGAGGAAACAGCCCTCATCACATCAATCGAGGGACACCGCGGTGAACCCCGTCCCCGTCCTCCGTTCCCTGCAGTTGCGGGACTTTGGCAGAAGCCAACACTTCTCAACAATGTTGAGACTTATGCAAACATTACTCAGATTATATTAAACGGTGCTGATTGGTTTAAGACAATCGGCACAGAAAAGAGCAAAGGTACAAAGGTATTTGCTCTTGGCGGCAAGATTAACAACACAGGTCTTGTTGAAGTTCCTATGGGTACAACCCTCCGTGAAATAGTTGAAGAAATCGGCGGTGGCATCCCCAATGGCAAAAAGTTCAAGGCTGCTCAGACCGGTGGTCCTTCAGGCGGATGTATCCCCGAACACCTCATTGACACACCTATCGATTATGACTCACTTATGGCAATCGGTTCAATGATGGGCTCGGGTGGTCTTATCGTTATGGACGAAGACAACTGTATGGTTGATATAGCTAAGTTCTTCCTTGAATCCACTGTTGACGAATCCTGCGGAAAGTCTACTCCTTGTCGTGTAGGTACAAAGAGACTTTACGAAATCCTGGAA
>JAZRNM010000006.1:0-25744 GCA_045648205.1 Clostridia bacterium | reverse complement strand
CCTTTGTTGTTGCGTCTGCATCTGCAAGCTCCTTGAACTTGTCAACAAAGCCGTCTGCTCTGTCGATACCTGTTTGTGTTTCGTCATGCTGAATTACACCAACGATGTACTTATCAGCAGCTGCGATGTCTTCCTTGATTGCTTCAAAGAAGTTTTCTGCAACAAGGTTTGCAGCAAGATAGTTACTTGTAGCAACTGAAGAAACGATTGGGTTCTTTCCTGCAGCGTCAAGAGCCTTAATGTCGTTCTCCCAGATACCGCTGTCGAACTGTACTACAGGGATTTCAAGGTCTTTTGCCTGTGTGAGCATATCAACGAAGCCTTCGCCGATTGTACCAAGAACGATAGCTGATGCATTGTTTGAAAGAGCTGTTTGTACCATTTCCTTTTGTGAAGGAAGGTCTTTTGCTGATTCACTTGCAGGGCCTCTGAATGTGATGTTATAACCATACTTTTCTCCTGCTGCTTCTGCACCAGCTTTAACTGACTGCCAGAATGCGTGTGATTCACCCTTTGCTACAACAGCAACAGTCTTTTCGCCTGAATTTGCTGCTCCACAGCCTGCCAGCATAGTTATTGCCATAACCAATACAACCAATAATGCTACTACTTTTTTCATAAATGTCATCTCCTTATTAATTAAATATATATTTTTTTAATTATTTTACTTTGTTTGCGTTTTTGTTCTTGATAACATCCATCAAAACAGCTACAACAACGATTATACCTGTGAGAACATAGGTAACATATGTTGAGTTGAGGTTGAGATTGAATCTTGCAAGAACAAAGTTAAGACCACTTCTGATTACAACAAGCATAATAGAACCAATAACCGAGCCTGCAACAGAAGCTACACCACCTGCAGCACTTGTTCCGCCGATATAAACGCCTGCAATAGCATCAAGTTCCATACCGTTTCCAGTTGCAGCCGCAACAGTTGCAAATGAAGCTGCCCAGAAAATTGCCGCAAGTCCTGCACCAATACCACTGAATGTGTAAGCAATGATTTTGTAATTATCTGTGTTTATACCTGAAAGTCTTGTTGCTTCTTCGTTGCTGCCGATTGAAAGAATGTATCTTCCTATTTTGCATTTATACATAAGATACATACAAACTGCAGCAAAGAAAATCACCCAGATAAGACCTGTTGGTATTCCGTTTGCATTGGAGAACCATTTATTAAACCATGTGCCATTGGGGAAGAAAATGTTCGGGATTGAAACAATAATTGCACTAAGGCCTCTTGAAAACATCATTGTACCCAATGTTGCAATAAATGCAGGTATCTTGAGTTTAGCAACCAAAAGTCCATTAATAAGACCGAACATTGTACCAATCAGAATCATAACCGGGATTGTTGCCCACAAAGGCATTCCGTTCATAAACAGCTTTCCTGCAACAACTGCAGAAGCAATACAAACAGTACCAATTGAAAGGTCAATTCCGCCTGTTGCAATAACAAAGGTTACACCAAGGGCCATAATGGCATATGGAGCAAGTGACTGAGCCATACTTACAATGTTGTATTTACCAAGAAAGTTGGGGTTCAAAACTGCAAAAATCAATATCAGAACCGCAAGGGCTGCAACTGTTATGATGTTTTGTCCCAAGCTTCCTTTCATAATGTTTTTAATCTTCATTTTTATTCTCCTCTCATAGTGGCAAGTGCCATAATTTTTTCCTGAGTCGCATCTTTGATGTCAAGTTCACCGGTAATTCTTCCTTCGCACATTACCACAACTCTGTCACTTAATCTCTGGATTTCTGAAAGCTCAGAAGAAATCATTATTATAGATTTACCCTTGCTTGCCAAATCCTCCATAAGTGTGTACATTTCACTTTTGGCACCAATGTCAATACCTCTTGTTGGTTCATCGAAAATGAAAATATCAGAATCTCTGAGCAGCCATCTTGCAATGATAACCTTCTGCTGATTACCGCCCGAGAGATTTTTGAGTTTCTGTTTGATGGACGGGGTTTTAGTTTTCAGTTTTTCGTTTGCAGCTGTTGCCGCCTCGTCTATTTTTTTGTCATTTATCCAGCCTGCGCTGATGTAATCATCAAGAGAACTCAGGACCGAGTTTTCAGCAATTGATTTATCAAGAAGCAAGCCATATCGTTTTCTGTCCTCTGACAAATAACAAATTCCTTTTTTAACCGCTTCAGCAGGAGTTTTTATGTCTGTTTTTTCTCCATTTACAAAAACCTCTCCTGATTCAACTGCATCAGCACCATAAATTGCTCTGGCAACCTCGGTCCTACCCGAACCCATAAGCCCTGAAAAACCAAGGATTTCACCCTTGCGCAGTTTGAAGCTCACGTTTTTAATTTCTTTTCCTCTGTTGAGATTTTTAACTTCAAGAACAACAGGAGCATCATCCGAAACCGTGCTTTGTTCTTTTTTGTCGCCATATATAACACGGCCAACCATCATCTTAACAATCTCATCTTTATTTGTTTCCGCAGTATTAAGAGTTCCTACGTATTCACCGTCACGCATAACTGTTATGCGGTCAGAAATACGGTTGATTTCATCCATTCTGTGGGAAATATAAATCATACCTATTCCCTTTGATTTGAGGTCATTCATAATAGCAAATAGCTCTTCAACCTCGGTCTGCGTCAAAGCAGCTGTCGGCTCATCCAAAATCAAAATTTTGGAATCGTGCGAAACTGCCTTCGCAATTTCCACCATCTGTTGCTTGCCTACTGTCAGTGAGCCAACCTTTGCAGATGGGTCAATGTCCACATTGATTTTTTCAAACAACTTTTTAGCATCTTCCTCCATTTTTTTGTCATCAATGTAGATGCCGTTTTTCATAGGTTCTCTGCCAATATAAATATTCTGGGCAACAGTCAGGTGATTCATCATATTCAGTTCCTGGTGAATAATGCTGATTCCTGCATCCTGAGATTCCTTGATGTTTGAAAAATCCACCGGCTTGCCAAACAATATAATTTCTCCGGCGTTCCTCTTATGTATTCCGCACAAGACTTTCATAAGTGTAGACTTTCCTGCACCATTTTCGCCCATCAGCGCGTGAACTTCGCCTGAACGAAGCTCCAGATTTACTGATTTCAACGCGTGAACACCGAAAAATCTTTTGTCAATCCCTTTCATTTCGAGAATAACCTTTTCCATAGTTACCTCCTGTTCAAATTTAGTTATTTCGAGTACTTCGTTGTGTTCTCTCTACTAAATAATAACTTAAAAACAGTACCAATGTCAACAAGAAAATATTCGTTTTTGTGCCTAAACTTACCACTTGTTTTTGTGCTTTTTGCTGAAAATTTTAGACGGGGGTTTGTTTTTTTTAGTCAATTTTTTCCGAAAAACCCCGTACAATCAAGGTTTTTGTGAAACTTTTAACAAAACTTTAAGACCAAAGACTTTTCGAGAAAATACTTGACATAATTCAAACATATGATATAATATATTTTCATAAAAACAAAAAGATTACAAATTAAAACAACTCAGCCTGGAAATCCAGAAACTGAGTTGTTTTTTTTATTTCAAAATTGTAAGAAACACAAGCAATATTCCAAGTATTCCAAAGTTATATAACGAAAACTCTTTTATGTAATCTCTTGCATTTTCAGGTTCTCTTTTAATGTATTCCCTGAAGGTAATCAGGCTGGCAAGTGATGCAATCAAGGTTCCTGCTCCTCCTATATTGACAGCCACTAGGAGATCCGGATAGTTTTCTGTAAATTGTGAAAGCAAAATTGCACTCGGCACATTGCTTATAAGCTGGCAGGAAATCACACCATAAAAAAGTGTGTTTTTCTCAATAAGCCAGCCCAAAAAATTACTTACTGCGGGAATTCGTGCCATATTGCCAGAAAAAACAAAGAATGCACAAAAGGTCAACAGCAACGAGTAATCCACGTCTTTCAACGCTTTTCTGTCCAAAAACAACAGTGATAATGTGATTATCAAAACTCCCCAGACATAGTGTATGGTTCGGAACACAATTAAAATTGAAAGTGAAAATAAAATTAGATATATGGGCGTTCTTTTCCAATTAATTTTTTTGTCATATGCTTTTTCTATTTTTAGTTCACGATTATCAACTTTCAGACAACATAAAGTAATCAGAATAATTGACACTGCAAATGGCAAAAACATTATTTTCACAAACTCATTGGTGGGAATATGAAAATATGTGTACAAATAAAGATTTTGCGGGTTTCCGAACGGAGTCAACATACCACCAAGATTCGCGGCTATGTTTTGCATTATAAAGGTAAAACCCATATATTCTTCGTTTTCTGTTGATGTGAGCACGTAATAGCCAAGGGGCAAAAAAGTAATTAATGCCATATCGTTTGCAATGAACATTGAACCGATAAAGGTTATGTATACCAGAGCAATAACTGCAGTTCTGGTTCTCTTAAAAAGCCTTACAACTTCACTTGCGATTATCCGGAAAAAATAGATATTTTTTAAAGCACAAACAACTGCCAGGGTACAGAACAAACAACTCAGGGTCTTTAAATCAAAATATTCAAAATATTTCATATCCGGTGGGACAAAAATTGTTGTCGCAGCAGCCAAAAGAACCGCAATGCAAACAACTGCATTTTTCTTTATGAATTTGCTTATCACAAGATGCCCCTCCTTCCTGAAAAATTTTCCAGGGAGCAAATCATTGCCCCCTTGCTTTATAAATATTTTTTCATATGCCCAAGTGCATTTTTTTCAAGTCTTGAAACCTGAGCCTGAGAAATCCCTATTTCATTTGCAATCTCAACTTGTGTCTTGCCAAGGAAAAATCTCAATTTCAAAATATTTCGTTCCCGTGCATTCAAGTGCTTCAAAGCTTCTTTTATGGCAACTTTTTCAAGCCAGGAATCATCAATGTTTTTTTCATCCTTTACCTGATCCATCACAAAAATTGCATCTCCACCATCGTGATACACAGGTTCATAAAGTGAAACCGGGTCCATAATTGCATCAAGTGCCGCTGAAATTTCTTCCCTCTTCACACCCATTTCTGCAGCAATTTCATCAATAGATGGTTCTTTTGCATTCCTGTTGATAAGCCTTTCCTTTGCTGACAACGCTTTATATGCTGTGTCCCTAAGAGAGCGGCTTACACGAATTGATGTATTATCTCTCAGGTATCTTCTTATTTCACCGACAATCATTGGCACTGTTGTCATTTGGTGAAAAACTGCTCTTTGATTTTTTAGGTACAATTTGTGACACAATAATTCCTGCAAACATCAAAGCGCATCCCGCATATCCTCGCAAAGACAAAGTCTCATTCAAAATCAGCACACCGCCAATTGCAGCAAACATCGATTCTGTTGAAAGTATTATTGATGCATATGTCGGGTCGGCAGATTTTTGCCCTATAATCTGACAGGTATATGCAATGCCAACAGACATAAGTCCGCCATACAGAATGGGAACAGACGCTGATTTCAACGCATCGAAAGATATTGTTTCGAAAAGCAATGCGCATATAATTCCAAAGAAAGAGCATATTGCAAATTGTATAGATGCAAATCTGATTGAATAGATTCTGTCTACAAAGCGGTCAATTATCAAAATATGAAAAGCCCAGAAAACAGAGCTAACCAGAAGCACACCATCACCATAGCTTATCTTCCACTCCTCGGTGACGCAAAGCAAAAACAAACCGACAACAGCTAAAATCGCACCGAGCCATATGTTGAGATTGGTCTTCTTTTTCATAAATATCCCAAAAATCGGCACTAAAACCGTGTAAAGACCAGTTATAAATCCCGCTTTTCCGGCACTTCTTGTGATTTCAATTCCATATTGTTGAAGTGCTGCTGCAATAAACAAAACAACACCCGCCAAAACACCAACAAGCAAGCTGAGCCTGAGTTTTGATGCATGAATATTTGTGTCCATCTCTTTTTTCTCAAAGATAAGGATAACAGGAATCAAGGACAATGAACCTAAGGCGAAACGAATTCCGTTGAAAGTAAATCCACCCACATAGTCCGCACCCACACGCTGGGCAACAAAAGCAAAGCCCCAAATCATAGCTGTTAATAGCAAAATCCCAAGGGATTTTATATTTTTCATACTATTAATTCTCCTTACGACAAAATACTTCGATATTATACATCTAAAAACTTCCTAAGTCAAGGAATTTTGATACAAAACTAAACATAATTATTCAAAAGGTGATAGTTATATGAAATCCTTAAAAGCTTATCTGATTTTCGGTGCAATATTTGTTTCAATAGCAGGAACACTTTTACATTTTGCATATGAATGGTCCAATTACAGTCCTGTAATTGCCTTTTTTGCACCGATAAACGAATCAACCTGGGAGCATATGAAGTTGCTCTTTTTCCCTATGGTTGTTTTTTCAATATTTGTAACTACAAAATTAAAGAAACAATATCCTTGCATTGAATCAGGTCTTGCTCTTGGAGCCATTATAGGAACTTTTCTAATTCCAATTATTTTTTATACCTATTCGGGTGTTTTAGGTTTTAATCTGGATGTTTTGAATATATCTGCTTTCTATATCTGCGTCGCAGTTGCTTTTTATTCAGCTTTCAAATTAGCGCAGTCCTGCGGTGCCGAAAAATACAGTACCCTTTTGTTTGCAATACAGTGTGCAATTTTACTTTTATTTTTTATTTTTACTATATACCCACCAGATATTGCTTTGTTTAAAAGTCCACAATGAAAATACCCCACGTAATAACCATTACGTGGGGTATAATACTTTAAAAAACTAAATTTCATCATATGATGCAAGCTTTATGCCATTCTCTGTCAAAACCTTTTCAGCAAGAGCTTCATCATCAGCTTTGAGAACCATCAAAGCTTTTCCCTCTGTTCTGCCAAGAAATGCATACATATATTCAATGCTTATTCCCGCATTAGTTACAATTTTCAAAACCTCGGCAAGACCACCGGTTCTGTCGTCAATATAAACAGCAATTACGTCAGTAGATTTTGAAACAACTCCGATTTCAGAAAGAACCTTTTTTGCTTTCTCGTTATCATCAGCGATAATACGCAAAATGCCGAAATCTGTTGTATCAGCAATTGACAACGCGCTGATATTTATTCCGTTCTCGCCAAGTTTGTCTATTATTGCCTGAAGTCTTCCCGCTTTGTTTTCCACAAATATTGAAAGTTGCTTTATAAACATAACATTCTTCCTTTCCGGATAAAATTATTTTAACTTTCTGTTGTCAATGACACGTTTTGCTTTGCCTTCGCTGCGTTCAATTGATTTCGGGTTGACAAGACTCACTTTTGGACCGATTCCAAGAGTGCTTCTGAGTTTCTCGGAAATCAATTTTGTTGTCTTTTCAATTCCTTTAACGCCGTCAGCAAACAATTCTTCGCTCATTTCAACATTAACCTGGAATGTGTCTGTGTTGTTTTCTCTATCAACAATAATCTGATAATTCGGAGTAATATTTCCGCCAACTGTCAAAAGAACTTCCTCAATTTGTGATGGGAAAACATTTACACCACGGATAATCAGCATATCATCGGTTCTTCCCTGGGGTTTGTTCATTCTCACATGGGTTCTTCCGCACTTGCATGGTTCATAATTAAGCGAACAAATATCTCTTGTACGATATCTGATAAGAGGGAATCCTTCTTTTGTTATAGTTGTAAAGACAAGCTCTCCCTGCGCCCCTTCCGGAAGAACTTCTCCGGTGTCAGGGTCAATTATTTCAGGAATAAAATTGTCTTCACAAACATGCATGCCACATTGACATTCACACTCATAAGAAACACCAGGACCCATAATCTCAGAAAGGCCATAAATATCATATGCCTTCAGTCCAAGTTTTTCCTCAATCTGTGCACGCATTTCTTCTGTCCATGGTTCCGCGCCAAAGATACCTGTTTTTAATTTCAGCTTATCCTTAACGCCCATTTCTTCAATTGTTTCTCCCAGATACATCGCATATGACGGAGTGCAACAAAGAACTGTCGCTCCAAAATCAATCATTGTCTGAATCTGTCGTTGTGTGTTTCCTGATGAAATCGGGATTGCAGTTGCACCAATCCGGACTGTTCCATCATGTGCGCCAAAGCCTCCGGTGAAAAGTCCAAGCCCATAGGAAACCTGAACAATTGAATTTGCGTCGTTGCCGGTTGCAAGCAAAATTCTTGCAAAGCAATTTGACCACATTTCAAGGTCGTTGTCTGTGTAACCTACAACAATCTGTTTTCCCGTTGTTCCCGATGATGCGTGAACACGTCTTATGTCAGTCATGGGAACAGCAAAAAGACCATAAGGATAGTAGTCTCTTAAATCCTGCTTATACGAAAACGGAAGCTTGTGCAAATCCTCCACTCCGTTGATATCTTCAGGTTTGAGCCCTGCTTCATCCATTCTTTTTCTGAACAGCTCAACATTTTTGTACATTCTTTCAACTTGCCATTTCAGTTTTTCGCTCTGATGCTTCTTCAGTTCTTCGCGAGGCATCAACTCAAACTCAGGTTGCCATATTGCCATATTTTTCACCCCTATAAATTATATCCCAACTCAAAAGCCTTCAGGTTCACATCCAAAAATTTTTCAGGAACGGTTGTTTTGATTGTTTCAACCCATTTTTCATATGCTATATCTGTTGTTTTTGCCATAACACCAATGAGAACAACATTAACTGCCTTGAAATTTCCTGCTTTTTCTGCCAATTCAAGAGCATTGACAACTGTTGTGTCGCAATTTTTAGCAATTTTTTGAGCAATATTTTCGGGATAAGCGGCAGCGCCCGTGATGACTGGCATCGGGTCAATCTGCTGATTATTGATTATGATCTTTCCACCATCTTTAAGATAAGGAATTGCTCTGTATGCCTCAAGAAGTTCAAATGCAAGAATTATATCTGCTTCACCTCTGTCAACGATGGGTGAATGAACCTTGTCACCATATTTTACATATGTAACAACACTTCCACCGCGCTGACTCATTCCGTGAACCTCGGATACCTTAACATCGTATCCCTCGTTAATAACAGTATTACCCAAAATTCTGCTTGCAAGAAGGGTTCCCTGACCGCCAACACCGACTATCATTATATTCTTTGTCATATCAGTTTTCCTCCTTTTCAATTGCCCCGAAGGGACAAACATTTACGCAAAGCCCGCAACCATTGCACTGAGTGTTATCTATTACAACTTTGCCATCTTTGAGTGTTATTGCAGGACATCCAAGTTTCATACACATTTTACAGTTTTTGCACGCATCTGTGATTTTGCAATGTCCGCTGTATTTAACAGTTTTAAGCAGTGCACAAGGTCTTTGTGCAATAATAACTGATGGTTCTTCTGCTTCAACCTCGGTCTTCACAACTTCTTCGAACTTTTTGATGTCAAACGGGTCACAAACTGTAACTCTGTCGATTCCCACAGCTTTGCAAAGAGCAATGAGGTCAACCTGCTTGGTTGCTTCACCTCTTATAGTTCTGCCTGTTGTGGGATTTTCCTGATGTCCGGTCATACCGGTGATTGAGTTATCAAGAATAATAACGGTGTTGTTTCCCTTGTTGTACACAATATCCACAAGCCCCGTGATTCCTGAATGCATAAAGGTTGAATCACCGATAACAGAAACCAGCTTTTTGTTAAATTCACTACCCTGAGCTTTTGCCATACCGTGTGCCGCACTTACGGATGCACCCATACAAATGGTTGTGTCCACCGACTGAAGTGGAGGTGTTGCACCAAGTGTGTAACATCCGATATCGCCCGAAACAACAAGTCCCAATTTCTTGAGAACATAGAATGTTCCTCTGTGGGGACAGCCTGCACACATAACAGGTGGTCTCACAGGTATTACATCTTTTATTTCCGTTGTTTTTGGTGCATCAGCTCCAAGAACTGCCTTTTTTATCATATAAGGAGTGTATTCCCCAAGGAGAGTAAACACTTCTTTGCCAATCACCTTAACACCTAAGGCTCTGCAATGATTTTCGATAACCGGGTCAAGTTCTTCAATTACAAAAACTTTCTTGTGCTTCTTTGCAAAGTCAATAATTTTCTTTTCAGGGAGCGGATAAACCATTCCAAGTTTCAGAAAATCTGCCTTGTCACCAAGTGCTTCTTTTGCGTATTCATAAGCGATTCCGGCTGTTATAATTCCAATTTTTGATTTATTGTTTTCAACAGTATTCAAATCTGTTTCTTCTGCAAACTGAACAAGGTCTGCTATTCTTTTTTCAACGTCAACGTGACGCTTTATGGCATTTCCCGGCATCATTACATATTTAGCAGGATTTTTTTCATAGTCCTTAACGGGCACATCTGCTCTTTCGCCAAGTTTAACAAGACTTTGAGAATGGGAAACTCTTGTTGAAAGTCTGATAAATACCGGAGTATCAAACTTTTCTGAAAGTTCAAATGCCTGACGGGTATATTCTTTGCACTCTGAAGAATCAGCAGGCTCCAGCATCATTATTTTTGATGCCTTTGCATAGTGTCTTGAGTCTTGCTCGTTCTGTGAAGAGTGCATTCCGGGGTCATCAGCAACGCAGAAAACCAAGCCTCCGTTCACACCGGTGTAGCTGACGGTGAATACGGGGTCTGCCATAACATTAAGTCCTACATGCTTCATGCAACTCATTGCGCGGGCACCTGCAATTGAAGCACCAATTGCGACTTCGCCTGCGACCTTTTCATTGGGTGACCATTCAGCGTAAATTTCTTCAAATTTTACAATTTCTTCGGTTATCTCTGTGCTGGGAGTTCCGGGATATGAAGCAACAACGTTTACGCCTGCTTCGTATGCACCACGAGCAACCGCAGCATTTCCGAGTAATAATTTTTTCATTACGACAGTCCTTTCAATATACTATTTTATTTCATTCTGCTGTGCAACAACACTGTCTCCACAATAAATTTGTCTGAGCTTTGGTTTTTCAATTTTACCTGTGGGATTTCGTGGTACATCCGCAAAAATAATCTTGTGTGGTCTTTTATAACGTGGAAGTTCAAGGCAGAAATTGTTTATTTCTTCTTCCGTTGCTTCCATTCCGTCTTTAATCTGGATAATTGCTGCTGCGATTTCACCAAGTCTTGCATCAGAAAGACCAATAACCGCAACATCACTTATTTTATCATTTCTCCTGAGGAAGTCCTCAATCTGAACGGGATAAAGATTTTCGCCGCCTGATATGATAACATCCTTTTTTCTGTCAACAAGGAAAATAAATCCATCTTCATCTTCTGTTGCCATATCACCGGTAAACAACCATCCGTCTTTCAAAACTTCGTCAGTTGACTTTTCGTCTTTATAATATGCTGTCATAACACCAGGACCACTAACTGCCAGTTCACCAACATCACCACGGCTGACGGTTTTTCCGTTTTCATCAACAATTTTAACCGACCATCCAAAACCTGCTTTTCCGATTGCTCCGACCTTGTGTTCGTTTTCAACACCAAGATGGACACATCCGGGACCAATTGACTCAGAAAGGCCATAATTTGTGTCATACGCGTGGTTTGGAAATACCTTTTTCCAACGTTTGATGAGACTTGGGGGAACGGGCTGTGCTCCAATATGCATAAGTCTCCATTGTTCGAGTTCAAAATCGTCAAGATTTATGTCACCACGGTCTATTGCATCAAGAATATCTTGTGCCCACGGAACAAGCAACCAGACAATTGAGCATTTTTCTTCAGACACTGCTCTCAAAATCCACTCCGGCTTGATTCCTTTCAATATTACCGCTTTGCCTCCTACAAGGAAGCTTCCAAACCAATGCATTTTAGCACCGGTATGATAAAGCGGCGGAATGCAGAGGAACACATCATCTTTTGTTTGAGAATGATGATTCTGCTCTGTTTGACATGCGTGAACAAGGCTTCTGTGCTTATGTATAATTGCTTTTGGAAATCCCGTAGTTCCTGATGAGAAATAAATTGCTGCATCATCCTCGTCAGAAAGCTTTATTTGCGGACTTCTCGAGGAACAATATGACACAAAATTGTCATAACTTTCTGCGAATGTCGGACAATCCTCACCGTGATAGAGCCACATCTTTATTCTGCTGACAGATGAACAGATTTGTTCAACACGCCCTGTGAATTCAGGTCCAAATACCAGAACATCAACATCTGCCAATTCAAGACAATATTTAATTTCATCTGAGGCATATCGGTAATTGAGTGGTACAACCATTGCACCGGTTTTCAAAACACCAAAATATATGGGAAGCCACTCAATGCAATTCATAAGAAGAATTGCAACCTTGTCTCCTTTTTTTATTCCTCTTGACAAGAGAAAGTTTGCAAATCTATTTGCCCGTCTGTTAAACTCACTCCAGGTGATTTCTTTACGGTATGCTTCGTTGGGATTAGACTCAATTAATGAATATTCCCGCCAGGTCATTCTGGCTTTATTTTCGTGCGATGGATTTATTTCCACCAAGCTTACATCGTTGGGATAAAAATCTGCATTTTTTTGTAGAATTTCTGTTATTGGCATAAGTTTTTCTCCTTGAAATTTATTCTTTATCTGTTACCCAAAAAATCCTTTGTCTGCACAACAACCTGGTCTTCATAGCAAGAGAATATTTTGTTAACCCTTTCAATCTCAATCTTTTTGGTAAACAGACTCACAAGCGGAACAATCACAAATCCTGCAAGCATAACAACAACACCGCAATTTATCGGAGATTGGAACTGGGCAGGGAAGCTTTCACGGAATAACATATTCAAAATCATAATTCCTGCACCAAATATGAAGCTTGCCCAAACAGCAGCCTTTGTGGTTTTTTTCCAGTAAAGACCGTATATAAATGGTGATAAAAATGCTCCTGCGAGTGCACCCCAGGAAATTCCCATCATATCGGCTATGTAACCAAGCTTATCCTTGTTGAGTGCAATAAATGCAGATATCGCGATGAAAACTACTATAAGAATCCGCATGATTAAAACTTGCTTTTTCTCCGAAAGGTTTTTCGCTATATGTCCACGGATTAGGTCGAGTGTAAGTGTTGAACTTGAAGTCAACACCAAAGAAGAAAGTGTTGACATTGATGCAGACAAAACCAAAACAATAACAATGCCTATTAGAACATCCGGAAGATTTTGCAGCATCGTCGGAATAATTGCATCAAAACCAAGCACCGCAACATCGATATCCATAAGTCTTCCGAATCCGCCAAGGAAATAACAACCACCTGCGACAATCAGAGCAAATATGCTAGAAATTATTGTACCTTTATTTATATCATTTTCGCTTTTTATAGCATAAAACTTCTGTACCATTTGAGGAAGACCCCAAGTTCCCAAAGAGGTAAGTATTACAACAAATGCAAGTCCCATCGGGTCCGGTCCGAAGAATGAATTGAATGCGCCGGGGGCATTTCCCTCAACATTCACCTGGGCCAACTTGTTCAACGCTTCTGTAAAACCACCATTTTGCGTAAGAACTGAAGCAATCACAAGAACAATTCCAACCAGCATAATTATACCTTGTATAAAATCGTTTATTGCAGTTGCCATATACCCGCCGGCTATAACATAAATACCGGTCAAAATCGCCATAACAATAACACAAAGTGAGTAATCAATCTGCGGGAATGCCATTGAAAACAATCTTGAAAGCCCGTTATAAAGAGATGCAGTGTATGGAATCAAAAATATAAAAACAAGTATTGATGCAGCTATTTTCAAAGCACTGCTATTATATCTCTTCCCAAAAAATTCAGGCATTGTTGCACTTTCAAGATGCTGACTCATAAGTCTTGTTCTTCGTCCCAGAATCATCCAAGGGAGAAGTGAACCAAGAACTGCATTTCCAATTCCGATCCAGGTTGAAGCAATACCAAACTTCCAACCAAACTGACCGGCATAACCCACAAAAATAACAGCTGAAAAATATGATGTGCCATAAGCAAAAGCAGTCAGCCAGGGCCCTACATTTCGTCCGCCAAGCACAAATCCGTTTACGTCTGTTGAGTGTTTTCTGCAGAAAAGTCCTACCACAAGCATAACAACAAAGAAAATCACCAACATCAAAATCTTAATGCTCATAAAAATCACCCTTTCTTTTTGGGGCAAGATACAAAAAAACTCGCCCTCTAAATTTTTTCAGAGGACGAGAAATTCCCGTGGTACCACCTCAATTCACCAAGGTTTTACAGCCTCGGCCTTATCAGGTATCAAATAATACCCTTGTTCTATAACGGGAACACCCGTTGCAGCCTACTAAGTTTCCCTTTCGGTGCACTGCTAACAGAAGGTATTCAGATAAGATTTTGTCATTGCCTCGCACCAACCGGCAACTCTCTCCAGACTCCCTCAAACCCTACTTGTTTCTGCTCAAACGCATTTATTTTTATGAGCTTTCATCATAATATCACAACACTTTACAAATGTCAATAGTTTTTTACATAATTTCTTCTTTATAAACACTATATGTAGGAACGACTTCGGCAACAATTTCCTTTATTTTTTCATTGTCATCTCCAATAGCAGACTTAAGTCTCTCAATTTTGTCTTCCAGCTCCTCTATTGTCAAGTTGCCGGGCTTACCAATGAAAATCTTGCTGTGTGCTGTTTTTTCAAGACCTTCTTCGCTCATAAGCAATTCCTCATACAGTTTTTCGCCCTGACGAAGTCCGGTAAATACAATTTTAATATCTTTGTCAGGCTCTGCACCCGAAAGCTTTATCATTTTCTTTGCCAGATCATAAATTTTTACAGGTTGTCCCATATCAAGAACAAAAATTTCTCCACCTTTTGCGTAAGCCGCAGCTTGAAGCACAAGCTGAGTTGCCTCCGGAATGGTCATAAAGAATCTGGTAATTTCAGGATGTGTAACTGTCACGGGGCCACCATTTTCAATCTGCTTTTTAAATGTTGGAATAACAGACCCATTTGAACCCAAAACATTTCCAAAACGAACTGCAACAAATTCGGTTCTGCTGTTTTGCTGCAAAGTTTGAATTATCATTTCGCAGACCCTCTTGCTTGCTCCCATAACATTTGTGGGATTAACCGCCTTATCGGTAGAAATAAGTATAAATTTCTTTACATCATACTCTTTTGCACAAAGAGCTACATTATAAGTTCCCAAAACATTATTCTTGATTGCTTCACAAGGATTGTCTTCCATCAAAGGAACGTGTTTGTGCGCTGCTGCATGGAAAACTATATCCGGCTTATATTTTTCAAAAACAAAGTTAAGTCGTTCCTTGTCTCTTACCGATGCAATCAAGGTTGTAATGCATTGGTCGGGATAATTCGCTTTTAACTCATTTTGAATGTCAAATGTGGTGTTTTCATATATGTCGAGAAGTATCAACCGTTGTGGTTTGAAATTGATAATCTGCCTGCACAATTCAGAACCGATTGAACCGCCTGCTCCTGTGACCAAAACAACTTTATCCATAATGTCGTTTTTTATTAACTGGTTGTCAAGTTCAATAGGGTCACGTTCAAGTAAATCTTCTATATCAATATTTCTGAATATAGTCTCGGTTCTCTTGTCCGTGAGATGAGCTGCCATTCCCTGCAGAATTCTTATTTTTCTGCCGGTTTGATTGCAGATGTTCAAAATTTCGGTTTTGTCTTTTTGCGGAATATCATATATTGCAAAAATAATTTCTTCAACAGCCAGAGAGTCACAAACGCGGGGAATATCCTTTCGGCTTCCTATAACCTTGGCACCATACATATTTATATTCTTTTTATCTTCGTTGTCATCAATAAGACCTACAATTTTGTAGTTAAGGTTCTCGTTTTGATGTATATCTCTCAAGAGTGAAACTGCAAGAGCCCCCGCACCGATAACCAAAGCGCGTTTTTCACCTGAACCATATTTTTGGTGGCGTATATTAAACAATATTCTTAATGCAAACCTAAACAACGAAACGCAAATCATGGTGCAGATATTTGCTGTAATATTTATTTTGAATGAAATGTTCAGGAATGGTGTAGCCAACGCAATAAAAACGCTCGCTAAACCCGCAATTGAACTTGCTATTATAAGTTTTAAATACTCACTAGTTCCTGCGTGAACCCAATCTGTGTGATATACATCAAATACCATCAGAATCAGAACATTTAAAACCGCTGTGACACTCGCAATAGGAAGACTGCCTGAAAATTTTTCAAAAGTAGTGTTCAAAGAATATATTACAAGAAAGACCAAAAAATAAGACACAAAACAAAGTAATATATCTGTAAAAGCCAAATATCTGTTTCGTATAAAAATTCTTTTCATAAATACACCTTTGTGGACATTATTGATTATTACTTATTTCACAACACCTTTTTTCAATATAACATTGGCATAAAGCGCAGATTCACCTGTCATAACAACAGCATATGCCGATTTAGCACGTTCATAGAATTCAAACCGTTCTATATTTTCCGGTTTTTCATCGGTATAAGGTTTGATAATTTCTGCATATTCATTCCAAATTGGAGTTTCAACTGTATCCCCGGGAACCTTTTCCATAAGATACACTGGTTTTTGATAAGTATCAAGAGGGAACAATTTGAGCATTGCTTCCATCAATTCCGGCACACCGTGTCCGTCACATCTGATGCAACGAGAATTCATTGCAGCTCCGGGAAAATTTCCGTCACCAAGAACAATTTCATCTCCGTGACCCATCTCCATCATGATTTTTAATAATTCAGGTGAAAGAATATTCGGGATTCCTTTTAACATAATACTTCTCCATTCTATAACAATATATTTTTTAACTGCAGTAACCCACAATCTATTACATTATACATTTAACCTGTCTTTTTGTCAATCAAATTTGTTAAAAATCAACATTTTTCTTTTTATCATATGTTTTTCAAGATATTTACTGAAAATTATTGACTTTTTCTGCTTTTACTGTTATACTGAGTTAGTCAAATTGGCATATGCGCCTGTGGCGGAATTGGCAGACGTGCTAGACTTAGGATCTAGTGTCCATGACGTGAAGGTTCAAGTCCTTTCAGGCGCACCAAAAAAGAGCAAGCGACACGTGTCGCTTGCTCTTTTTATTTTATTAATTTTTCAAAAAAATCATATCCGTCATTGTTTACCACAACTACTTTCACATTCAATGCTTTTTCCACATCTGAAATAGTTGTATCGTCAAGAAAAACTGGTTCTTCGTGCTTAAGCATTGAAATTGGAATCAAAATTGATTTACCCAACTTCCCGCCTTTTAAATGGTCTATTATGTCGCCACCTGTGACAAGCCCGCTGACCGTAATATTTTCCCCGAAAAATTTATTTTTTATCTTTACTATATTGATTTTTTCACACTTATCCAGCTTGGAAACGAGACCTTTTACAAAATCATATGCAAGATATCCCGTCACAACAGTTTTTTCTGTTTTGACCTTTTTTCTTCTGTGAGAATTAAGTGCATCGCTGAATTCCGCATTCAAAGATGCGCAAAGTCCAACACCGTTTTCTATTTGGGGAAATCCGTCATATTCTTCTGCGAAAGGTATATCTTCTCCTGCCATGATATAAAACTCATCTGCGAGATAAAGAAAATTGGTCCCTATTTTTTCTTTAAATTTCTTCTGCCATCTTTCAACTTGCTCAATAACCTTTTTTGAACTATCTCTGTCAAAAGGAATCAGCTCCGGCAAACCATATCTGTGTGCTGAAATTCCAACTGGAACAATTGAGAGACTTTCTATGCATTCGCTAAATTCTGCGAGATCCGATATGGTACGGTCAAGTTCTTTTTCATCATTATAGCCCCGACACAAAACAACCTGACAGTTTATTCTGAGTCCTCCGTCTGCAAATCGTTTGATTTGCTCCATGATTTTCCCTGCAAACTTATTATTAAGCATTTTAACCCGAAGTTCGGGGTTGGTAGTATGGACAGAAACATTTATTCTGGGGATTGCATATTCAATAATTCTATCAAGATCAGAATCTGACATATTTGTAAGCGTCACATAGTTGCCCTGAAGAAATGAAAGCCTGTAATCATCATCCTTAAAGTAACAACTGGTCCGCATATTTTCAGGAAGTTGGTCAATAAAGCAAAAAACGCACTTGTTGTGACATGAACGAGGCTCATCAATCAGAAGAGATTCAAATTCAATTCCCAAAGGCTCAAAATCCTCATTTTTGACTGTAATCTTCCGGTCGCTCAGTTCAATTTCAAGCAATTCATTTGCAGATGAAAACATATAGTCGAGATAGTCGTTAATATTTTTTCCGTTGATGCTAACAATCACATCTCCGGGTTTTATCCCATTTTTCTCTGCAATTGAGCCATGTGAGACAGTATTCACTTTTGCAGACATAAAGAAACAGCCCCTTTTCAGCGATTTTTGTCCAGAACGGTTCTGTATCCGGTTCCATAATTCAGTGCCTTGTTAACCCTTGAAATTGTGGCACTTGATGCACCTGTTTCCTCAACAATTTCATTAAAGGTTTTTCCACTGTCGAGAAGTTTTGCAACAACCATTCTTTGTGACATAGAAAGAAGTTCCTTAATTGTACAGATATCTTCAAAAAAAGCATGACATTCTTCCTTGGTTTCAAGTGACAAAATCATATCATAAAGATATTCTGTGTTCTTATCTGAAATTTGAAACATCTTCCCACCTTCTATCTTGCAAAGCCCTTGAGAAAGGCTTGTGTTCGCTCGTTTTTCGGATTGTCCAGTACCTCTTCTGGGGTTCCTTCTTCAACAACATAACCGTCTGCCATAAAGATAACTCTATCCGCAACATTTTTTGCAAACTCAATTTCGTGAGTTACAATCACCATTGTCATATCTTTCGCAGCAAGATCGCGAATTACTTTTAGAATTTCACCCGTCAGTTCGGGATCTAATGCAGATGTCGGTTCATCAAAAAGCATTACCCTGGGGTTCATTGCCAACGCACGTGCAATAGCAACACGTTGTTGCTGTCCACCTGATAATTGATAAGGATATGCATTTAATTTTTCGGAAAGTCCAACTTGTTCCAATAGTTCTTCTGCCTCTTTAACGGCATTTTCGCGACTTTTTCCATCCACAAGCATAGGAGACATAATTATATTTTCAAGAACTGATTTGTGAGGAAACAGATTAAAGTTTTGAAAAACCATACCAAGTTTTTGATATACCGGACGGTTTTCTTCTGCTTTTTTGTAAACACCGTTTTCCACTACGGTTTGTCCATCTATTGTTATCGTTCCGTTATCTACTGTTTCAAGATTTATTAGTGAACGCAAAAATGTACTTTTTCCAGAGCCGGAAGGGCCGATAATTGCCACAACCTCGCCTTCCTGTAGTTCCATACTTACATCTTTTATTACTTCAAGCTTACCAAAGCTTTTTACTATATTTTTTGCAGATATAACAGACATTTTTGCACCTCCTTAACCTTTGTAGTAGTTGAACTTCTTTTCTATGTATCCAAAAAGAATGGTAAGCAAACCACAGAAAGCCAGATAGAATACTGCGGTATAGAAAAGAGGCCACAAAAGACCATCAGATTTAATAAATTTCTGAGCATTCCAGATAATTTCATAAACCATAATAATCCTTGCAAGAGACGTGTCCTTAACAAGTGTTATTATTTCATTGCTCATCGGAGGAATAATCCGTTTAATTACCTGAGGAAGTACGATCTTAAAAAATACCTGCGACTTGTTGAGTCCCAAAACCTGACCAGCTTCGTACTGTCCTTTTGCAATACTCTCAATTCCGCCACGATATATTTCTGAAAAATAGCAGGCGTAGTTAATTACAAAAGCTATCATAACTGCCAGAAATCTGTCAAAACACTCCCAGTTTGAAAGAAATAAATCAACAGGATTGGTGCTGCCTGCAAGAACTCGTGAGGTGGCTGCCGAACCAATCAGACCGGGGCCATAATATATAACAATTAGCTGCAGCATAAGCGGTGTGCCACGGATTATCCAGATAAACAGCTTAATAAGCCACTTTATTGGTGATATTTTGCTCATTGAACCAAAGCTTATGATAAGTCCCAATGGCAAAGCAAATAAAAGGGTTAATGCAAAAATCTCCAGCGTTGTACCAAATCCTTCAAATAAGCTTAGTGTAACATTTGTAAACATAATGCAGCTACCTTTCCGAACATCTTAAATCCAAAATTATTTATACGCACACATACCGGGACTGCAACATAGCGCAATCCCGGTAGTTTACTTACTTTCGTTTTAATTTCAAATTAGAACGCGAGTGTAAGCTCGTACTTCTTCGCAAGATTGTCGAGTGTACCATCAGCCTTAAGTTCAGCCATTATACCGTTAACCTTTTCGGTAATATCTGAATCTTTTCTGAAAGCAATGCCATATTCTTCGGTTGTAAGTTCGCAAACAGATGTAAGCGCAGCGTAACTTGTACCTTCACCGGTCATAGCATTTGCCATTGTAATATCGATAACGCAAGCATCAGCACTACCACTCATTACTTCAAGAAGTGCATCAGACTGAGCTGTAACTGCTGTGTAGTTTGTATTAAGACCGTTGTCGTTAATTGCAGCTTCACCAGCAGAGCCTGCTTCTGCAACGAACTTGAGATCCTTCATATCTTCTGCAGTCTTATAGTCGCTTGCTTTGTCCTTGTTCATTACAACAACCTGAGCATTTTTAACATATGCATTTGACACTGATGCGTTAAGCTTTGCTTCTTCGGTGATTGTCATACCGTTCCAGATACAGTCAATGCTCTTTGATTCGAGTTCAAGGAACTTGTTATCCCAGTCAATAACAACAAATTCAGGCTCTACACCAAGCTTTTCACAAACAGCTTCAGCAAACTCGGTATCGAATCCTGTGAGCTCACCATTTTCTTCATAGTTCATAGGTGCATAAATTGTGTATCCAATAACCATTTTACCGTTATCCTCAATAAACGCAAGGTCTGACGCAGCCTTTTCAGCCCCACAACCCGCAAAGAGAACAACCAGCATCATAACTGACAGAACAATTGAAACAACTTTTGTAAACTTTTTCATTTTAAATTACTCCTTTATGTATATTATTTAAATTACTTCATTAGTTTAGCACACTAAATTGATAAAGTCAATACCTTTTTACAAAAAAATAAAAAAATACCGCAGAAATTTTTCTGCGATATTTTAGTCTCTTATTATTCAGTTACGATTCTCTTAAGATTGATTCTTCCCATCTTATCAATTTCTATAACCTGAACCTTGATGTCATCACCAATTTTAACAACATCTTCCACTTTTTCAACTCTTGCTTTGTCAAGCTTTGAAATGTGAACCAAGCCGTCTTTTCCAGGAAGGAATTCAACAAATGCACCGAAGTCCATAATTCTTACAACCTTGCCGTCATAAACTTCGCCAACTTCAGGCTCTTTCACGATGCCTTCAATAATTTTCTTTGCCATCTCACCCATTTCGGCATTGGGAGCTGAAATAAATACGCGTCCATCTTCTTCAATGTCAATTTTAGCACCGGTATCAGCAACAATCTTCTGAATAACCTTACCGCCTGATCCGATTACATCACGAATCTTATCAACAGGAATTTCAATGTGGATAACCTTTGGAGCATACTGTGAAACTTCAGCACGTGGTTCGGGGATTGCCTTGAGCATAACTTCGTCAAGGATGTAGTATCTTGCATCTCTTGTTTCAGTGAGTGCATTCTTGATGATTTCAGGTGTAAGTCCATCAATTTTGAGGTCCATCTGAATTGCAGTGATACCCTTCTTTGTACCTGCAACTTTAAAGTCCATATCTCCAAAGAAGTCTTCAAGACCCTGAATGTCAAGAATTGTTATAAATCTTTCCCCTTCAGTAACCAAACCAACAGAGATACCTGCAACGGGAGCTTTGATGGGAACACCGGCATCCATAAGAGCAAGTGTACTTCCGCAGATACTACCCTGTGAGGTTGAACCGTTTGAGCTGAGTACTTCAGAAACAAGTCTGATTGCATAGGGGAATTCTTCCTCTGATGGAATAACAGGAACCAAAGCACGTTCTGCCAAAGCACCGTGACCGATTTCGCGTCTTCCGGGGCCTCTTGAAGGTCTTGTTTCACCAACACTGTATGATGGGAAATTGTAGTGATGAATATATCTTCTGTATTCCTCGGTGTCAAGGCCGTCAATAATCTGAGCATCACCCAAAGCACCGAGAGTTGCAACTGTCATAACCTGAGTTTGTCCACGTTTGAACAAGCCACTTCCATGAGTTCTCGGGAGAAGTCCGACTTCTGATGCGAGAGGTCTGAGTTCCTGAATTTTTCTGCCGTCAACACGCTTGCCTTCGTCAAGGAGCCAACGTCTTACAACTGTTTTCTGCAGCTTGTAAAGTGCATCTTCAATATCCTGAGCATATTCTTCAGCAGGGTACTTGTCTTCAAAGTGTTCAAAAACCTTGCCATAAACAACGCTCAATCTCTCGTCACGGATTGACTTGTCATCTGTGTCAAGAGCTTCTTTCACTAAATCTGTTGCAAATTCTGCAATTGCATCAAAGATTTCTTCGTTAACAACAATGTGTTCATATTCAAATTTTGGTTTGCCGATTTCATCCTGAATACCCTTGATGAATGTGCAAATCTTTTTGATTTCTTCGTGAGCAAACATAATTGCATCAAACATTGTGTCTTCAGGAACTTCGTTTGCACCTGCTTCAATCATAACAACCTTTTGAAGACTACCTGCTACTGTGAGGTTGAGGTCACTCTTTTCTCTCTGTTCAAGTGTTGGGTTGATTACAAATTCACCATCAACAAGACCAACATAGACAGCAGCAATCGGGCCATTGAAAGGAATGTCTGAAATTGACACTGCAGCAGATGAACCGATCATAGCACAGAATTCAGGAGCATTGTCCTGGTCAACAGACATAACTGTTGAAACGATTGAAACATCATTTCTCAAATCCTTTGGGAACAATGGACGCATTGGTCTGTCAATTACTCTGGCTGTGAGAATTGCGTTTTCTGAAGGTCTTCCTTCTCTCTTCAAAAAGCTTCCGGGGATTTTGCCAACAGCATACATTCTTTCCTCATAGACAATGCTGAGAGGGAAGAAATCAATACCATCTCTGGGTTTTTCTGATGCGGTTGCAGCAGTTATAACAACTGTGTCGCCATATCTCACGATAACAGAGCCATTTGCAAGCTCTGCCACCTTGCCGACCTCAATGCTGAGTTTTCTGCCGGCAACTTCTGTTTCAAAAATTCTACTCATAAAAATTTCCTCCTTTGTTCAAGAGGTCTGCCTTTTTAGCACTTAGAAACATACTCTCTTCAAAAGCATTTTTCTAACTGCTAAATGCGCAAACTCTCTCAAAATTAATTTTATATTTTTTTAATTATTTTTCTTTAATGTTTTTCGCTGAAATACGAAATTAAGTCTTTGCCACAAACGACAAAGACTTAATTTTACATATTTTAGTGTCTCAAGCCAAGCTTCTCAATGATAGCACGGTATCTTTCGATATCGTTCTTCATGAGATAGTTAAGAAAGCTTCTTCTGACACCGACCATCTTAAGAAGACCTCTTCTTGAATGGTGGTCTTTCTTGTGAGTCTTAAGATGCTCGTTAAGATGATTGATTCTTTCTGTCAAAAGAGCAATCTGAACTTCAGGAGAACCTGTGTCACCTTCGTGAACAGCATAAGTCTTGATTATCTCTTCTTTTCTCTCTTTAAGCATTTGGTTTCACCTCCGAAAAATTTTCTAACCCCATAAAGCTTGGTATAAGGCGGTGAATCTTCAGCCCTTAAACTAAGCAATAGGTTTACAACGTTTAGTATTATAACACATACATTTGAATATGTCAACTGTTTTTAAATTTATTTTTCAATAAGAACATCCTTGCGATGGAGCATCTCGTCAATCCGCTCAATATAGTCTTTTGGCTCCTTGACATTGAATATTCTTTCTATTCTGTCAGTTGTGCGGTCAACTGTCTTTGTCACACCACCGCAACCCAGAGAAATAATTGTCTGCACCTCTTCCATTATGTAAATATTATAAAGACTTTCTGTTCCGGGTTTTGCATATCCAACGTTTTCAAGATTTCCAAGCATATTTTTCTGTCGGTAAAGATAGTATGGCTCTTTTCCGTTTGCGGTAATTGTTTTCATCGCAAAATCAACCATCTGAGCCACACTGTCACCTTCAGTAAGATTGTACGCATCTATTGTTTCGTTGAGTTTGGAAGAACGCTTTATGCTCATTGTGTGCACTGTTGTGTTCTCGGGGTTGAGTTTCTCCACTTCTTCAACGGTATATTTGAACATATCAACCGTTTCATTTGGAAGTCCCGCAATTATGTCCATATTGATATTTTTTATTCCACATTCCCTTGCAAGATACATTGCCTGTCTGATTTCATCGGGAGTGTGGTTTCTGCCAATGGTTTTGAGAGTTTCCATATTCATAGACTGCGGATTTATGCTTATTCTGTCAATACCGAAATCCTTGATTGTTTTGAGCTTTTCTTTTGTTATGGTGTCGGGTCTTCCGGCTTCAACTGTGAATTCCTTATTTTTTGACAAATCAAACTCTGTGAAAATTGTTTCAAACAAGAAAGAAAGCTGGTCTGCACCGAGAGTTGTCGGTGTTCCGCCACCAATATACACACTTTCGATAATATTTTTGTTCTGCTTTATTATATCAGCAGTATATTTAATCTCTTTTTTCAAACACTCAAGATATTCAGGGATAAGCCTTGCGCTCTTTGCCCCGCTGTTGCTGACAAATGAACAATAAAGGCATCTCGTAGGGCAAAATGGAATTCCTATATAGATGCTGATACCTTTTTCGTTCATTGCGTCAATGATGGGCAACTCAATACCTGCCACGCGAACCGCAAGTTCAGCTTTTTCGTGAGTTGCACCATATTCGGTCATGAAGTATTCAATTGTTTCTGCGGGAGTTTTTCCCAATTTGATTAATTTGCTGGCAATTTTCACAGGTCGTATTCCCGTGAGAATTCCCCAGGGGCTTAATATTTCACTCATTGCAGATATGGATTTTCCTTTCTTTCTCTTCCAATGCTTGTTGAAAATCCGTGACCGGGATAAACCTTTATATCGTCAGAAAGACACATCAGCTTATTCTTTATTGAGTTGATTTCATCATCAAAACTACCAAGCGGAAAATCAAATCTGCCAATAGAATTAAGAAACAATGTGTCACCGCTGACAAGAGTATTATCAAACAAATAACATACTCCACCCTCTGTGTGTCCGGGAGTGTGAATAACCTTTATCTCAACACCGCAGAATTCAAAAATATCTCCATCTTTAACACGAATATCAGCAGACATTTCCGAAAGTGGTCCGCTCGAAAGATTAAGTTCTGTATTATTGAGATATTTTTCTTCCGCCTCGTGAATAACAATTTTCGCCTTTGTGGCAGTCTTAAGAGCATAAAGTGCACCAATATGGTCAAAGTGAGCATGGGTCAAGAAAATATATGTCAAAGATAAATTGTGCTCATTCAGAAAATTCAAAATTTTCTCTGAATCAGCAGGCGCATCAAAAAGAACAGCCTGCCCCATTTCCTCGTCAAAAAGAATATATGAATTTGTAACCAAATCTCCAAGAGAAAATCTGCGAAACTTCATTTTTAAAAACCTCCGTATATATTCAAGACCGCAGGTTATTGACGCCTGCGGACTACTGACTGAATACCATCAATTTGTTTTAATTTCTTTATTGCATTTTCAAGATGCTCGGTATTCTTTACCTCAATTGAAATTTCAATTATGGCAACATTGTTCTTTACAGTTCTTGCATTCAAACTCTTTATTGGTGTACGCAAGTCTGCAGTTACAC
>JAZRNM010000005.1:0-37087 GCA_045648205.1 Clostridia bacterium | reverse complement strand
CCTCGTGAAGAGATCACAGTGGGTATTCGGTGGTGACGGTTGGGCTTATGATATCGGTTACGGCGGTCTTGACCACGTTATCGCATCAGGCGAAGACATCAACATCTTTGTTGTTGACACAGAAGTTTACTCAAATACAGGCGGTCAGGCATCTAAGGCTACACCTACTGCTGCAGTTGCAAAATTCGCAGCATCTGGTATGAAGGTTAAGAAAAAAGACCTTGGTATGATCGGTACAACATACGGCTATGTATATGTTGCACAGATCGCTCTTGGTGCTGATATGAACCAGGCTCTTAAAGCTATTAAGGAAGCTGAAGCTTATCCCGGTCCTTCACTCATCATCGCATACGCTCCTTGTATCAACCACGGTATCAAGACAGGTATGGCTAACACCATCGCTGAAGAGAAGAAGGCTGTTCAGACAGGCTACTGGCACCTCTGGAGATACAACCCCACACTCAAAGAAGAGGGCAAGAACCCCTTCATCCTTGACTCAAAAGAGCCCACAGGCACAGTTAAGGAATTCCTTGAGGGTGAAAACCGTTATCTCATGCTCAAGAAAGCATTCCCCGAAGTTGCAGTTCAGCTCTTTGATAAGGCTGAAAAAGATCTTCAGGAAAGATACGAAATCTACAAGAAGAAAGCAGCTGAAGAATGCTAATCTATTAAAAATTAACAGGGTGGATTTTCCACCCTGTTTTTTAATTTTCAACTTCAAACATATAATCAAGAAGTGACCAGTTTTGTTGGAATGGTCGCATCAGGTTCCAATATCCTGCACCTCTCAATCCTTTTTCATTTATTAAATTGAATTTTTGCTGAATACTCCGCACATCCTCAAACCACACCTCGTGTTCCCGCCCCTCCTGGTCGGTATATCTGAACCAGGGAGATTGCGAGGTTTCATCATATAGAATTTCTGCCCCATTTGCTGCCGCAATTTCAATTGCCTCAACATTGGAAATTGAGTCGGCTCTTGATTCTCCCTTGACATATGGAAGCGTCCAGTCATATCCATAGTTGGGAATCCCTAAAAATATTTTTTCAGGTGGAATTATTCCCAATGCATAATCCACAACCTGACGCACATTGCGAATTGGTGCCACAGCTAAAGGTGGTCCATAGGTGTAGCCCCACTCATAGGTCATAAGAAGCACTGCATTAGCATTATCCGCTATTGCTCTGTAGTTGTGTCCCTCATACAAAAGACCTCTTTGATTGTCTGAAGTTTTGGGGGCAAGTGCTGCTATAACTTCATAACCCAACGGATTAAGTCGATCAGCGAGCTTCCCGACAAATTCACCGTATAAAACAGCATCTTCAGGATAAACAAATTCAAAATCAATATCAAGCCCACGGTACCCCTTGTTTTGCATATTTTCAAGTATCAAATCTATCAACGTAGATTGAATTTCATCATTGTTCAAAACAAGATTTGCCAGTTCGTTGCTGAATCCCCCGGTTTCTGTCAGCGTTGAAAGATGCATAAGGGGCAAAACTCCATACTCCTCTGCGAGTTCAATTAACTCCTCATCTTCAAGGTCAACAAGACCACCATTATTTGTGATTCCATAAGTAAAAGGGGTCATATAATTTATGTACGGCAAGGTTCTTCTGAGTAGTGCCTTGTTTACATAAGGATAAGCATATCCATTCACATCTATGTTTCGTGTTCTGTCACTTTCATACGAAATAATCAGCGTTTGCCCCGGGTAAACAAGGCTCATTCCTCCCAAATTGGGATTATTGCGGTATAGTCTGTTGACACTGATACCATATTGTCTGGCAATTGATATCAATGTTTCATTAGGCTGCACAGTGTGATAACGAGTTGGAATCAAAATCAGCAGTGCCTGCCCAACAACAAGATTGGGAATCCTCTCAAGATTATTCAGCATTTCAACAACGAATGCGGGAATCCCGTACTGATTTGCCACCGACTCTGCCGTGTCACCCGGCTTTACAATATGTATATTCATAATCCACCTCCATTTTATTATTATATTTAGTAAGTGAAATTTTGTTATTATTCGCAAAATACGCTAAAAAATACTCTTTTTTTCAAAAACTCCTTGACATCTTTAAAAAGGTGTGTATAATATATGTGTAACCCATTGAAGCTTTTAGAATTCACTTTAAAAACTGAAAGCAGAGGGTACTCCGGAGAATCTCTTTTTGAGTGCCGAAGGTGCAAGGTCGGTTTTTACCGACTGAATCTCTCAGGCAAAAGGACGGAGCAGACAGATTCTTTAAATGCGGTCTGTATGTCATTCCGGAGCTACCAAATATTTGGTGGCTATTTTTATTTTATAGGAGGTTTTTAAACCATGCAAGAAACATTATTAAACATCGTTGCAAAAGCCAATGCATATCTTTCTGACTACATTTTGATTATTTTGCTTGTAGGCGTTGGACTTTTCTTCACAATCAAAACACGCTTTGTTCAAATTCGCTGCTTTGGCGAAGGTATGAAGGCTGTATTCGGCAACATTAGTCTTCGTGGTGGCAAACAAGACAGCGGTCTCAGCTCATTCCAGGCACTTGTCACAGCTATTGCAGCTCAGGTTGGTACAGGTAACATCGTTGGTGCATCCGGTGCAATTCTTATCGGTGGTCCCGGTGCTATCTTCTGGATGTGGATTATCGCATTCCTCGGTATGGCTACCATCTATGCAGAAGCAGTACTTGCTCAGGAGACAAGAGTTAAGGACGAAAACGGTGAGATTCACGGTGGTCCTGTTTATTACATAAAGAAGGCATTCCCTGGTGGATTTGGAACATTCCTTTCTGTTTTCTTTGCAATTGCGATTATTCTGGCTCTCGGCTTTATGGGAAGCATGGTTCAGTCAAACTCAATCGCTGAATCCTGCAACACAGCTTTTGGAATTCCCACTTGGATTGTTGGTGTAATTCTGGCAGTTGTATGTGCTATTATTTTTATCGGTGGTATCCAGAGAATTGCATCAGTTGCTGAAAAAATCGTTCCCATTATGGCGGTTCTTTTCTTGATTGGAGGACTTGTTGTTCTTCTTACAAATCTGTCCGGTCTTGTTGAAGCTGTTGTAATGATATTCAAGTATGCATTCACTCCCTCTGCTCTTATAGGTGGCGGTATCGGTTATGCACTTAAGACCGCTATCAGTCAAGGTGCAAAAAGAGGACTCTTCTCCAACGAAGCTGGTATGGGTTCAACTCCCCATGCACACTCAATGGCAAATGTTAAAACTCCCCACGATCAGGGTGTTGTTGCTATGATAGGTGTGTTTATTGACACATTTGTTGTTCTCACAATGACAGCTCTTGTTGTTATTACTACACTTTACACTGGCGAAGGCGGTCTCGGAAATATGTCACCCGATGCTTATAACGCTGTTATCAGTGGCAACACTCTCTTTAATGGTGTTGCTTTGTCAAAGACAACTGCAATGCAGATTGCTATAACAAACGGTTTCCCCTCCTTTATGAGTAGCCTTGGTAATGGTTTTGTTGCAATCTGTCTCTTGTTCTTTGCTTTTACAACAATCATAGGCTGGAACTTCTTTGGAAAGATTAATACTCAATATCTTTTTAAAAACAACAAGACTGCTACTGTTGTTTATTCAGTAATTGCAATTGTTTTCCTTTTCCTTGGAACACTCGCATCAAACAATCTGGTTTGGGAACTCACAGACTTCTTTAACTATCTGATGGTTATCCCCAACGCAATCGCACTTGTTGCACTTTACAAGATTGTTGTTAAGTCATCAAAGAAGGATTAATAGTATCTGCTATATTCAAAAGTCCGGCAATAATGCCGGACTTTTTCTTATTATATTTTACTAGCTTCAAAAGGGTCTTTGCAATGGTTATGCAAAGACCCTTAATATCTGTTATTTATTTGTTATATATTCGTCAATAGCCTTTGCCGCAGATTTTCCTGCACCCATAGCAAGAATTACTGTTGCGGCACCGGTCACTGCATCGCCTCCGGCATAAACACCTTCTTTGCTTGTCTGACCCGATTCGTCCCTGGTTATGATGCAACCACGTCTGTCGGTTTCAAGACCTTCGGTTGTGTTCCTGATGAGAGGATTTGGTGATGTTCCAATTGACATAATCACCGCATCAACATCCAGCACAAACTCAGAACCTTCAACAACTTTGGGACTACGTCTTCCTGATTCATCAGGTTCACCGAGCTCCATTCTGACACATTTCATTCCTGAAACAAAATTGTTGTCGTCGCCGAGGATTTCTACTGGATTGTTAAGTGTCTTGAATATAATGCCCTCTTCCTCCGCGTGCTCAACTTCTTCCAGACGAGCAGGCAATTCCTCCATTGAACGACGATATACGATATAAACTTCTTCTGCACCAAGACGCTTTGCACAACGTGCAGCATCCATTGCCACATTTCCTCCACCTACAACTGCAACCTTATTTGCATGAATAATTGGTGTTGGTGAATTTTCCTTATATGCTTTCATAAGATTTGTTCTGGTCAGGAATTCATTTGCAGAATACACACCATTCAAATTTTCACCGGGGATATTCATAAACCTTGGAAGGCCTGCACCTGAACCGATGAACACCGCTTCATAGCCATTCTCAAGAAGTTCGTCAACAGTTTCTGTTCTTCCTATCACCGCGTTTGTAACAATTTCAACGCCGAGAGCCTTGAGATTTTCGATTTCACATCTCACGATATCCTTTGGAAGTCTGAATTCAGGAATTCCATAAACAAGAACTCCACCCGCAATATGAAGTGCCTCAAAAACAGTAACAGAATAGCCCATTTTTGCAAGATCACCAGCACAGGTGAGCCCAGCTGGTCCTGAGCCAACAACAGCAACCTTTTTGCCGTTGCTTTTAATTGCCGCTCCGGTCTTAACCTCTGAGTGGTTCATATGCCAATCGGCAACAAATCTTTCGAGTCTTCCGATTCCCACCGACTCTCCTTTTTTTTCTCTGACACATTTGGATTCACACTGTTTTTCCTGAGGGCAAACTCGTCCGCAAACTGCAGGAAGTGAACTATACTTATAAAGCTCTTCATATGCCCCTTCAAAATCTCCATCTGCCACTTTTCCAATAAAAGCGGGGATATTTATCTTTACGGGACAGCCTTCAACGCAAGGCATATTTTTGCAACCAAGACAGCGTTTTGCTTCATCAATTGCCATTTCTTCTGTGTATCCAAGTGCAACCTCGCTGAAATTTTTGCATCTTATCTCAGGTTTTTGCACCGGCATTTCATTCTTCTTAAGTGACATATTAGGCATTGTTTTCTACCCCCTTTTTGAACAAATTACAAGCATCATCATGATGTTTTCTCTCTGTATCCTTGTAAATTGCCGCACGCCTGATTGCTTCATCAAAATCAACCTGGTGTCCGTCAAAATCAGGTCCGTCAACGCAGGCAAACTTCATTTCTCCGCCAACAGTAAGACGACATCCGCCACACATTCCTGTGCCGTCAATCATTATGGGGTTCATACTTACAACAGTTTTTATTCCAAGGTCCTTTGTCAAAAGACAAACAAATTTCATCATCACAAGCGGTCCGATTGCAATTACCAAATCATATTTTTCTCCGCTGTCAACCAATTCTTTGAGTGCATCTGTAACAAGTCCCTTTTCACCACAAGAACCATCATCAGACATAAGGACAACCTTGTCACTTACTGCCCTGAATTCATCTTCGAGAATAACAAGGTCACGATTTCTGAAACCTATAATTGAGTGAACCTCTGCACCGTTTTCCTTGAGCGCTTTAGCAGTTGGATATGCAATTGCACAACCAACACCACCGCCGATAACCGCAACCTTTTTGAAACCACTCACCTCTGAGGGTTGGCCGAGTGGACCGACAAAATCGCAAATATAGTCGCCCTCCGACAATTGATTCAGCTTGAAGGTTGTTGCACCCACAATCTGAAAAATAATTGTGATTGTTCCCTCTTCACGATTGTAATCGGCAATTGTGAGCGGAATTCTTTCTCCCTCTTCATCAACACGAAGAATTATAAACTGGCCTGCCTTTGCTTTTTTTGCAACCATAGGGGCCTCAACCACCATTTTGGTGACAGTGGGATTTAATTCTTTCTTTTCTTTGATAAGAAACATTCTAACATCTCCTCTATCATTTTTCTTCAAAACTTAAATATAACCTTGCCATCTTCCAAAGCAAGCTTTGCAGAAAATTCTTTTCCGCTTTTTTTAGAAACAAATCCTGTAATAAGACTTGTTGTTCCATCTTTTAATAATTTTTTCATATTCTCAATAGAAATGGTTTTTTCACAGATTACATTTCCTACAGAGAATTTGCATCCGTCTTCATAGCCCTGACATCCGTATCCAAACCTTGTCCGCACCACGAATTTTCCGCAGATTGGACAATTTCCTGCAATGTCTCCAACAAATCCATCAAATGTCTCCGTCATTTTTTCATTTTCATCAAATATGTATTTGATTTCATTTTGAACCAGACTCACAACATTTTCTATTGTTGCGGTGTTTTTGAAAACCTTTTTCAGCGCCATACCCATCTGGGAGGTTTTGAACTTGTCCATACTGATGTTCATTCTTGATAAAGATTTAATCAGGTTTTCACCTGCAGGTAATATGGTATAGGTATCTTTTTTCAGCTGAATATATTGACTCTTTCTTGCATTATCAATAATACCCGTTCTTGTTGCCTCGGTACCAAGCTCAAGTCCTTCAAACATCGCCCGATATTCTTCCTCTTCAATTTCCTGCTCTGAAGCATTTGCCTTTTCCTCTTTAAAAGGATTTTTCAGATAATTATTGAGAGTTTCAATCGTATAATGTTTTGGCGGGCTTGTTTCCTTTTCTTTTGGCTGAAAATTTATATTTACCTCATCGCCCTTTTCAACCGAGGGCAGAAGCTTATCTTTTTTTGTATAGTCATCATATGCGGTCCAACCGGGAGACACAATGACAGTCCCTTTAAGCGAAAACTCCTCAAGTTCCCCAACTGAAATTTTTATTTCGGTTTTTTCAGCAATGCATTCCTCGGCACAGAAAACTGCAACAAACCGCCTCATAATTGCACTGTAAACCTTCATTTCTGCATCTGTTAGTTTGTTTTTATCGGGAATTTTGTAAGTTGGCGTCAACGCTGAATGAGACTCAATTTTTGAATCGTCAAATATGTTCTTTCTGAATTTAAATTCAACAGGATAACCTAACTTCTTCACTGACTCCAGAATAGTTTTTATCTTGCCTTGTTCAGCAGTTGCAAGATATTCTGAGTTTGTTCTCGGATAAGTCACATATCCTTTTTCATAAAGTCCCTGAACAATTTCAAGGCTTTCAGCCATAGACATTTTGTATTTTTTGCCAAGAAAGTTTTGCAGTTTTGTAAGTGAATAAAGTTTTCCGGGTGAAATACTTTCCTTCTTCTTTTTCTTGTGAGTAACAACCGCTTTCTCAGCATTATATTGTACGCATAAGGCTTTTGCTTTTTCAAACTCATTTTTGCTGAATTTCTGCTTGCTGGTCAGTTCAATTTCAGTCCCGTTTGTCTCAGCCTTGCTTTGAATTGCATAGTATATGTCGGGAACAAAATTCCTTATTGCCATATCCCGGTCATATATTGCTTTGACAATCGGCACGATTACCCTACCCACTCGCAAAAGATTTCCTGACCTGAGTGTTGCATAACGGGTCAGGTTAACACCATAAAGCCAATCCATATAAGTTCTGGCATAACCCTCGTTAGCAAGGTTGTCAAACTCACTTTCGTCTTTCAGGAGATTCAATGCCTCCCTCACCGTCTGAGGAGTCTGGTCAGGCAGCCATATCCTTTTCAGAGCTTTCGTACTTTCAAGAGCCTTGTCAATACAGGTTCTCACAATTATTTCACCTTCGCGGTCAGCATCTCCTGCATTGATTATTGTGTCAACATCTTCACGGTTGCACAAAAACCTTATTGTCTCAAACTGTTTTCTGACACCTGGGTCTTCTCGTCTTTCCTTATCTTTTTTTAACTCAAATATGAATTTTTTAGGAAAACAAGGAAGATTATCCATTGACCAGCGCTTATCCGAAGAATTATAACCATCATAAGCCTCTACATCAGCCAGGGAGAACAAATGACCAAACGCCCAGGTAACAATGTAACCTTCACCTTCAAAATATCCATCATATCTGTTGAGCTTTCCAATCCCCGCTATAATATTTCTGGCAAGGCTCGGTTTTTCTGCAATTATAAGTACTATCTCAAAAACCCTCTTTTACATAAAAATGTTATCGGGCAACCTGAGTCACCCAATAACTTTTTTCTCTTTTTTGTAATTAGTCCTCAAAGTCAAAAAGTTCAGCATTTCTGGCTTTGAATTCCTCATAAGCTCTATCAAGAACCTCAAGGTCTTCTTCATAAGCCAATTCATAGGTGCCGTCTTCTCTTGAAACGATTTTCAGAATGATAACTTCATCAACCTCGTCATCTTCTTCCTCTTTGTAAGGAATGCAAATGACATAGTCACTGCCGTCAATCTGAACCGTGTCAAGATGTTCAACTGTCTGTTTGTTGCCCTCGTCATCAAAAAGGTCAACCAAAAATTCATTTTCGTTTTCAAAATTTTCTGCCATTTTCTTTTCTCCTTCTCAAATTTCAGACATTTTTGCAGCTATCCAAATATGCCTGTAATATAAACGCCGCAGCAATCTTATCAACAGAATCCTTCCGTTTTTTGCCACGTACATTTGTCTCGTTCATAAGATTGTGTGCTGAAACCGTAGTGAGACGTTCATCCCACAAAATAATGGGGCAATCCAGTTTTTCTTTAAGGATTTTTGCTAACGTCTTGGTTTTTTTGCCACGGTCACCAACTGTCCCGTTCATATTCTTCGGAAACCCCAAAACCACCTTTTCCGCTCCAAGATTTTGAACAAGCTCAATGGTGTGCTCAGCAACCTTCATCATATTTTTTTCGTGAAAGGTTTCATAGGTGTTAGCCGAAAAACCCAACGCATCAGACACAGCATATCCCGTTCGGCTGTCGCCAAAATCTACTCCAAGAATCATTTCCGAATCTCAACCCTCCACTTTGCAATTTGCACCCATTTATTTTAACACAAATATGCACAGTTAGCAAGTATTTTTTTTAATAAATGTCTCATATACCTCTTTCTTTTCCACAGGTAAAAAGAATAACTTTTTTTGTATAATGTTGAAATCTTCAAAAAACACTATTGTACCTCACTTCAGACTGTGGATAACTCTGTGGAAATTGTGAATTTTGTTTCATTTTTCCTCTTGTTAAAATTTTACCAATATAGTCCCGTAATACTTGACAAAAAGTCTGTTTTTGTATAAAATATTAAAGATAATGAGTAAATTTAGGAGGACCGAAAAACATGGGACTTACATTAGCACAAAAAATTATAAAAGAGCATCTCGTATCAGGCGAAATGATTGCCGGTCAGGAAATCTCAATTAAGATTGACCAGACACTGACTCAGGATGCAACAGGAACAATGGCTTATCTTGAATTTGAGGCCATGGGTGTTCCCAGAGTAAAAACGGAAAAGTCAGTTGCATACATTGACCACAACACTCTTCAGAGTGGTTTCGAAAACGCAGACGACCACAGATTCATCGGCAGTGTGTGCAAAAAACACGGAATATATTTTTCAAGACCAGGAAACGGCATTTGCCATCAGGTTCATCTTGAAAGATTTGGAAAACCTGGCAAAACTTTAATCGGTTCTGACAGTCACACCCCTACAGGCGGTGGTATTGGTATGCTCGCAATAGGTGCGGGCGGTATGGATGTTGCTGTTGCTATGGGTTGTGGCGCATACTACATAACTTGTCCTAAAATTGTTCAGGTTAACCTCACCGGAAAGCTTTCACCCTGGGTTGCTGCAAAGGACGTAATCTTAGAGGTTCTTCGCAGACTTTCTGTAAAGGGTGGCGTTGGAAAAATTATTGAATATACGGGCGAAGGTGTAAAAACCCTTTCTGTTCCCGAACGTGCAACAATTACGAATATGGGTGCAGAACTCGGAGCTACAACCTCTATTTTTCCATCTGATGAAACAACAAGGGAGTTTTTGAAGGCTCAGGCAAGAGAAGAAGACTTCACTCCTCTCTCTGCTGATAGTGATGCAGTATATGACGAAAGAATTGACATCAACCTCAGTGAACTCGTTCCTTTGGCTGCTTGTCCTCATTCTCCTGATAATGTTAAATCAGTTGCAGAAATTGGCGAAATGAAGATTGACCAGGTTTGCATTGGTTCCTGCACCAACTCTTCACTCCTTGATATGCTGAAAGTTGCATATATTCTCAAAGGCAAAACTGTTCATCCTGATGTGTCACTTTCAATTGCTCCCGGTTCAAAACAGGTTCTTAATATGCTTGCCGCTTGCGGAGCTCTTTCAGATATGATTGATGCAGGTGCAAGAATTTTGGAAAGTGCTTGCGGACCTTGCATTGGTATGGGTCAGTCACCCAACTCAGGCGGTATTTCACTTCGTACCTTCAACAGAAACTTTGAAGGCCGTTCCGGCACAAAAGACGGACAAATTTATCTTGTTTCTCCTGAACTCGCTGCAGCATCTGCTCTTTCAGGTGTTTTGACAGACCCGAGAACTTTAGGCGAAATGCCAAACTTTGAACTCCCTGAAGTGTTCACAATCAATGACAATATGGTTGTTCCTCCCGTTTCGGAGGCTGAAATGGACACAGTTGAGGTTCTCAGAGGTCCAAACATCAAGCCCTTCCCGGTTTCTGATGCAATGGCAGATGAAATTGATGCAAAATGTAGTCTCAAGGTTGGTGACAACATCACAACAGACCACATTATGCCTGCGGGTGCAAAAATATTGCCACTACGCTCAAATATACCAAAGATTTCAGAATATTGTTTTGCCGTATGCGATGAAAAATTCCACGACAGAGCATTGGAACTTGGCAAAAGCATAATTGTAGGTGGTTCAAACTATGGTCAGGGTTCATCACGTGAACACGCAGCACTTGCACCTCTTTATCTCGGTGTTAAGGCAGTTATAGTTAAATCTTTCGCAAGAATTCATATGGCAAATCTGATTAATGCAGGCATAATTCCGCTCACCTTCGTAAACGAAGCAGATTATGACAGAATTGACCAGATGGACGAGCTGAAGATGACAAATCTCAAAAACGTTATGACAAACGATACGGAGCTCACTGTAACAAATGTCACCAAGGGATTTGATTTCAAGGTTAAGCTTGACCTTTCAGACCGTCAGAGAGAAATGCTCAAAGCAGGCGGACTTCTGAACTACACAAGAGAGAACAGCAAATAAAAACCGAAAGGACTGTTATTATGAATAAGATAAAAATGACCACCCCTCTCGTTGAGATGGATGGAGATGAAATGACACGAATTATATGGAAAATGATAAAGGATATCCTCATTCTTCCATATGTTGACCTCAAATCAGAATACTATGACCTTGGTCTTGAATACAGAAACGAAACAAACGACCAGGTTACATTTGATTCTGCCAACGCAACAAAAAAATATGGTGTTGCGGTTAAATGCGCAACCATAACACCAAACGCAGAGAGGGTTAAGGAATATAACCTCAAGGAAATGTGGAAATCTCCCAATGGTACTATCCGTGCAATTCTTGACGGAACAGTTTTCCGCGCACCGATTATTGTAAAAGGAATTACACCATACATTCCCACCTGGACAAAGCCAATAACAATTGCCCGTCACGCATACGGTGATGTTTACAAAAACACAGAAATGCAAGTGCCAATGGGTTCAAAATGTGAGATTGTCTGCACCGACAAGGACGGCAACGAAATCCGTCAGACTATTCACGAATTTGACAAAAGTGCCGGCATAATTCAAGGTCTTCACAATGTTGACCAGTCAATAGCAAGCTTTGCCCGTTGCTGTTTCAATTATGCTCTTGACACAAAACAAGATATATGGTTTGCAACAAAAGATACAATCTCAAAAAAATATGACCACAGATTCAAAGATATTTTCAATGAAATATTTGAAGCTGAATACAAGGAAAAGTTTGACAACGCAGGTATTGAATATTTCTACACACTCATCGATGATGCGGTTGCACGTGTAATTCGCTCTGACGGCGGATACATTTGGGCCTGCAAGAACTATGACGGTGATGTTATGTCTGATATGGTTGCAACAGCTTACGGAAGTTTGGCTATGATGACATCAGTTCTGGTGTCACCTGACGGAACATACGAATACGAGGCTGCTCACGGTACAGTTCAGAGACACTACTACAAGCATCTTAAAGGTGAAGAAACCTCCACAAACAGTGTTGCAACACTGTTTGCCTGGACAGGCGCCCTTCGCAAGAGAGGTGAGCTTGACGGTCTCGCTGACCTTTGTGATTTTGCAGACAAGCTTGAAAAAGCAACTATCAAGACCATTGAGGATGGCATAATGACAGGTGACCTCTATCTTCTTTCAAATCTCGAAAACAAAAAGAAGGTTAACACCGAGGACTTCTTGCTTGCGGTAAACGACACCCTGAAGGCTATGCTTTAATTTTTTGAATTATGTCACCAATTGTTTTTGGTGACACAGTAAACGGAGGAAAAATCCTATGGAAAAAAACGTTTCAGCTTCTGTTATAAACAGATTGCCCCGATATTACAGATATCTCGGTGAACTGCTGAATTTGGGTGTTGAAAGAATATCTTCAAAAGAACTCAGTCAGCGTATGGGCATCACAGCCTCACAAATACGCCAGGACCTTAACTGTTTTGGTGGTTTTGGTCAACAAGGATATGGATATAATGTTGAGTATCTTTATGGAGAGATAGCGAGTATTCTCGGCTTAAATTATCGCTACAAGGCAATTCTGGTTGGTGCCGGAAACATAGGCCATGCCCTTACGAGAAACACAAATTTTGAGAAGCGTGGATTTAAATTGATAGGTATTTTTGACAACGATCCCGAAAAAATCGGTATGGAAATCAACAATCTTATCGTTATGGATTACAAGGATATCAAAAGTTTTGTTGACGAAAATACCCCCACAATGGCAATTCTTTCTGTGCCCAGAACCGTGGCGTCACAAGTTGCCAATGAGCTCTCATCTTATGGGATAAAGGCTTTCCTCAACTTTTCATATGCAGAGCTTCCGGCAAATGATGATACCGTTGTAGAAAATATCCATCTGGGCGACAGTCTGATGCGTCTTTGTTACAAAATTTCAGAAAGACGTATTCCAGAAAATGAGGAATAAGCTATGAAAGTTTTTGCCCTTGTTGGTAAATCAGGTACAGGTAAAAGTTTCCATTGTACGGATCTTGTTCGTGAGCATAAGATTGAAGGCATCATTGATGACGGGTTGCTTATCTCAAAGAACCAAATACTCGCAGGAAAGTCTGCAAAACACGAAAAAACCAAGATGGCATCTGTTAGATGTGCAATTTTTGATAACGAACAACATGCCACAGAAATAAAAAGTGCTCTGAAAAGCAAAAAGCTTAAATCGGTGCTTATTATCGGCACATCAGAGAACATGGTCAAGTTGATTGCAAAGCGACTAAATCTACCTGAAATTGAAGAAATTTTTCATATAGAGGACATCGCAACACCTGAAGAAATCGCAACGGCGTCTTTTATGCGAAACAAAAAAGGCAAGCACATCATCCCCGCCCCTGTAGTTGAGGTGAAAAAACAATTTTCCGGCTATCTTCTTAATTCTCTCAGAAACCATTTGTCAGAAAAAACTGTTATAAGACCGTCTTACAGCTATTTGGGAAGTTTCAAGATTTCACCGCGTGTCTTTTCAGATATCTGCCGTTTTGAGCTATCCAAAATACCCGAAATAGTTCAGGTTCACAAAATACAAAGTGTTCCTGACTTTAATGGTTGCATTGATATCAATGTTGAGATTTCCCTGAAGTATCCGTGCGATATTCCAAAAATTTCACGCGATGTGCAACAACTTTTGAGCAAATCGGTTGAATACAGCACTTCGATTATAACCAAATGTGTAAATATATCCATAAAAACACTTACTTAATCAACAGAAAGGAATCAAAAATGATAAGACTATATAACATCGACCATTTCAATCTTGATGAAACCTTTCTCTGCGGGCAGTGTTTTCGATGGGAAAAGCAAGAAGACGGAACGTTTTACGGAGTTGTGTCAAATCATGCTGTAAAAATGTACTACCATGATGAAAAAACTATTTATGTGGAAAGTTCCAATCCCGATTTAGTTTATTGGAGCCACTATCTCAATTTTTCAAATGACTATAATTTTATTGAAGAAAAGCTCCAGCAAGACGAAAAACTTCGTCCTTGTATTGAGGCTGGACGAGGCATAAGAATTCTTCGTCAGGACCTTTGGGAGACCATTGTTTCTTTCATCATTTCGGCAAACAATAATATTCCAAGAATAAAAAAAATAATCTCTGCTTTGTGTGAAAGCTTTGGTGAAAAAATAGAATTCGACGGCAAAACCTTTTATGGCTTTCCCGATGCTGACACATTAGCAAAGCTCAGCGTTGAGGATTTAATGCACATCAAAGCTGGATTTCGTGATAAATATATTCTTGATGCTGCAAAAAAAGTTTCAAACGGTGAAATAAACCTTGATGAATTGCAAAAAATGAGCGATTCCGAGGCGAAACAAACCTTGATGAAAATAAACGGTGTCGGAAGCAAGGTTGCAGATTGTGTGTTGCTTTTTGCGCTTGGAAGATATCGCACCTTTCCTCAGGATGTCTGGATAAAAAGAATTCTCAACGAAATTTATTCTGTTGAGGAAAAGGACATTTCCTCTTTTGTGGAAAAAAACTTTGGTAATTTCGGCGGTATTGCTCAACAATACTTATATTATTACTATGCAGTTCAAAAAAAACAAATAAATTGAAAGGTTGATTTTTTATGGAAGTTTCAGAAGCTTTGAAAAAACGTCGAACCATAAGAAAATTTACGCAAAAAGCTATTCCCCAAGAAGACTTGCTCGAGTTCATTGAATATGCGAGAATTGCAGCTTATCCTGCAAATATGCAGCCACTTAAATTTGTCATAATTCAAAGCAAAGAGCTTTGCGAGCAGTTATTCCCATGCACCAAGTGGGCGGGTTATCTCCCTGATGGCGCACCAAAGGAGAACGAAAGACCAACCGCATATATTGCAGTTTTGGGTGACAACTCCATCAAAAATTCATTTGAAGTTGAAGCGGGTGCCGCAATAACTTCAATGATGTTGGGGGCTGTTGACAAAGGGCTTGCAAGCTGTTGGATCGGAGCTCTTTCTAAACCTGAAATTCTGGATGTTTTAGATTTGAACAACAAAGACCTGTCCCTCCTCTATCTTCTGGCACTTGGCTATCCTGCACAAGAAAGCCAGGTCTGTGATATGGATGACAGCGTTAAGTACTTTTTGGATGATTCAGGCACATTAAATGTTCCAAAGCGTTCTATGGATGAAATACTTATTGATGTAAAGTAAGTAAAAACAAAAGCACGGCTACTCGCCGTGCTTATTTTTGTATAATTCTATCAGTTCGCCGAATCGTTTTTCAAACTTTGGCTTTCTGTCATATTTTTCACCACAGACACATTCTATGACAAAAGAATAATTCTTTGTTCGGCCTTCAATCATAGAAAGCAATGGTGTGTTGCAGTCTTCACAATACAACATCCCAATTCTTTTTTCACTGGGCATTTTGTGAACATCTGTGTCACAAATTTCTTTGCGTCCACCCTTTATTATTTCAATCCTGCCACAATTATCACAAGTGCATAAAAATGTCAGATTTACATAATTATATCCTTCAGCATTTATGCTTCCAATAATTTTTTCGCAAGTATCGCAAAATATCAAGCTTCCTTCTGATTGAAGCAGATGGACACCTTTAATTCTTCTGACAGTCTTTTCCTTATCCCCCATTTTACTTTACGGGAGCCACATTTTTATCCTTGAGAACAACGTCATGTGCACCGCCCTCGATAATACTTGTGGCAGACACCAAAGTCATTTTTGCGTTCTTCTGAAGTTCAGGAATTGAAAGAACACCACAGTTGCACATTGTTGACTTAACCTTATTGAGAGTGAGTGCAACATTATCCTTGAGTGAGCCGGCATATGGAACATATGAATCAACGCCCTCTTCAAAAGAAAGTTTCTGTGCTCCGCCCATGTCATATCTCTGCCAGTTTCTTGCTCTTGCTGAACCTTCGCCCCAATATTCCTTCATATAGTTTCCATTAACAGAAACCTTATTTGTGGGACTTTCGTCAAAGCGTGCAAAATATCTTCCAAGCATCACAAAGTCTGAACCCATTGCCAAAGCAAGAGTTATGTGATAATCGTGAACGATTCCGCCGTCTGAACAAATCGGAATGTAAATTCCTGTCTTTTCAAAATATTCATCACGTGCAGCAGCAACTTCCTGAACAGCTGTAGCCTGACCACGGCCAATACCCTTCTGTTCACGGGTAATACAAATTGAGCCACCGCCAATACCAATTTTTATGAAATCTGCTCCTGCTTCTGCAAGGAACATAAATCCTTCTCTGTCAACAACATTTCCGGCACCAACCTTGACTGTGTCGCCATATTTGTCGCGTATAAACTTCAAAGTCCTTGCCTGCCACTCTGAAAATCCTTCAGATGAGTCAATACAAAGAACATCTGCGCCTGCCTCAACAAGTGCCGGCACTCTTTCTTCATAGTCACGAGTGTTGATTCCTGCACCAACAACGTATCTTTTTGATGCATCAAGAAGTTCAGTTGGATTTTCCTTGTGAGCATCATAGTCTTTTCTGAACACAAAAGAAACCAAATGCTGATCAGAATCTATTATAGGAAGTGAATTCAGTTTATTATCCCATATGATGTCATTGGCAATTTTCAGGCTTGTTCCCTCTGGTGCAACAATCAGCTTTTCAAAGGGTGTCATGAAATCCTTAACAAGAGTTGACTTGTCCATACGGCTTACGCGATAATCACGAGCCGTAACAATTCCAACAAGCTTGCCGTTTGCTGTTCCGTCTTCAGTAACCGCAACAGTATTATGTCCTGTGAGCTCCCTAAGTTTCAAAATATCTTCCAATGTCTGGTCAGGTCTGATGTTTGAATCACTATAAACAAAACCTGCCTTGTGATTTTTGACTCTTCTCACCATTTCCGCCTCGTCTTCTATGGTTTGTGAGCCGTATATGAATGACACGCCGCCCTCTTTTGCAAGAGCTATTGCCAATTCTTCACCCGAAACAGACTGCATGATAGCAGAAACCATCGGGATATTCATCATTATTGAAGATTCTTCCCCCTTTTTGAATTTAACCAATGGGGTTCTCAAACTGACATTGCTGGTCATACATTCTGCTGATGAATAACCGGGAACAAGCAGATATTCACTAAAAGTATGTGAAGGTTCGTTGAAATAATAAGCCATTTTCTCTACTCCTATCTTTTTATTGAATATAATTAATTCATTATATAATATTTCTTGTAAAAAATCAAGGCAAAATCTGAACTCTTGTATAATTTTTTATTTACTCCTGAAAGAAAAGCTGTGGAATTTTTCTGATTGAGAAATTCCGCAGTATTCATACTAGTCATCTAAACCTGAAAAATTGTCAATTAATTTATATTGAGCTTTCCAAATCCTGCCTGCTCAACACACATCTGCCCGGCTTTAGTAAGCATAAACTCTGCCATTTTTCGTGCTGGACTTTCTTTGGGTGTATCTTTTCTCAAAACAATATACGTGTTGTTTGAAAGGGGATATTTCCCGTCCGCAATTGTTTCATCATTGGGATGCACGCCGTCAATCGCAAGAAGCTTCAATTCGGTTTTTGTGTTGTAGAACAAATCCATATTATTGAAATAATAATAAATGCTGTAGCCAAGACCAAAGCCCAAAGGTTCTTCTGTCTTTGCACCCATTACATCAGTGAGCACGTTTGACATGGTCATTGATGTTTCTTTTTGCACTTCAGGATGAATTTCATTTCCATTCAGGAAATGTTTTTCCATCTGGGCGTGGCTTCCGCTGTCATTATTTCTGCAATATGGGTACATAAGTGCATCCGGCCCACCAACTTCATTCCAGTTGTCATATGCATCGTTTACATAAATATTGCTTATCTGCTCACTTGTCAACCCTTCAATTGAGTTATCTTTATTCGTGAAGAATATCATTGCATCATAAGCAATAGGAATAAGTTCAAGCTCAATACCCTTTTCTTCTGCCAGCTTCAAAATATCACTTGCAGGATAAACAGATGCAAAACTCATATCAATTTCACCATTTATAAGCCTTTGATATGTAGCATGGCTTTTTGAATGTTTTTGAGGCTTCGACGGATGATTGTCTCCGTTTGAAAACAGATTTCCGTACACTGCCTCCGTAAAGGGATAAGTCGATGTTGAACCGTCAATAACGGGCATACCCTTGTCAAAACCAAATTCTTCCGCCATCTGCGTTGGATAGACTTGACAACGAAGCTCTATGTCATATAACAAATCAGCAACATACCATCTCGCAGCACTTTTTTGCGGGTTCAAAACCCTCTTGGGATTTTCCATATCCGTTACATCCACATCAGCTTCAACATAACTGCCTATCTTCAAAAAAGCCTCTTCAGCCCAATCCGATATTTTATCTCTGTCAATCACGTTGAAATTTTCGTTTCCTGGATAGCCCAGCCCTGCATATTCTATGCCTCGTGCTGCCATAACAGCAAACTCTTCTCTTGTTACTTCTCTATCGGGAGAAAAAGTATTTTCGGAATCACCCTTAATCAATCCATGAAAATAAGCCGACATTATGACACTATAATACCAATCATTCTCCGAAACATCCGAAAAATCAACAATGCCACTCGCTTTCGGTTCATTTTCCAATCCCAAAAACCTCATAAGCATCGCAGTTGCTTCCGCTCTTGTTATATTGTCAAATGGCAGAGCCTCGCCGTTGTTGTTTCCCTTAACAACTCCGGTCCTTGACAATTCCTGCATTAAGTGAAACTCATAATGTTCTTCACTGTAATCAGAAAACTCAACTTTTGTTGTTTCAAATGCTTCAATTTCTCTTCCTGAGTTTTCTTTGGGAACGGTTGCATAGAGCCTGTCCGAATATGTAAGAGAGAGTGCAATAGGCTCTTTGGTGTCTGCATATCTCGCTTTGACCACTTTCTGCCAATCATACTCCCCTTCTTCCACATAGGGAATATAAACCACTTCAAAAGCCTCACCATCAGGCTTCTTTGGCACATCAGCAACAGCAGCAAAAGAAACCATACCGTTTACGCAAATTAATGTTAAACTTAAAATGAAACTAACTATTCTTTTCATTTTCGCTCCGCCTTCCTTTTGATTTATACCATTTCGGGCAAACTTTGTATTGCACAATTAAGGTCAGAAAGCTTTGAGGATTTTTTTATAGCTTTGCATATTTTCTTTTCCATTGGATAGTTCTCAATAGCATACATCCATATTTCCTTCAGCTTGTGGAGCGTATAAATTTCAGAACCAAGAACCGGAAGATATGCCCTTTCCAATTCTTTCGAAAACCTAACCAACTCTTCAGTTGAAAGCCGTGCCCCACCTCTTAGTTCTCTGAAAATTGCAGGATTTTTGAGTGCACCTCTGCCAATCATCACACTATTTATCCGTGGGAACTTTTTAATGATTCTTTCATAATCCTCTCTTCCGCAAACATCTCCGTTGTAGCAAAGAGATAAATTCGACAGCAGATACGCTTTTTCAAAAGTTTGGAGGTTAACTGACGTTTTATAGTATTCCTCTCTCACTCTGGGGTGGATAATGAGTTCTTTTATGGGATATTTTTCATAAACCCTCAATATTTTTTCAAACTCATCGTGTGAGCAAAAACCCGTTCTTGTCTTTACAGAAATTTTTACCGGAGAGTTTTCAAAAATATATCCCAAAAATTCATCAAGCCGCTCCACGTCCCGAAGCATCCCTGAGCCTTTATTCTTTTTCACAACAGTACCTGACGGGCAGCCAAGGTTGAGATTAACCTCATCATATCCTAAAACTGAGATTCGCTCCGCAAAGTCAACAAACGCAGTTTCATTGTTTGCAAGACATTGCACCTTGAGATTTACCAGATTATTTTGAGGAAGAATATCCCTCATATTCTTCGTACTAAGCTTTTCATTCTCGGTTGGAGAAATAAAGGGTGCATAGTATTCATCGCACATTCCAAACATTCGATTGTGAACATTTCTGTATGTATAGGTGGTAATTCCCTCAAGGGGAGCAAAATAAAGCTTAATTCCTGTCATTTTTTCACTTCTCTTTCGAATGTTTGTACACCAATTTGGAATAACTAATCCATAATAATCAAAGCCATAAATTCAAGTGAATCATAGCCGATGTTTTTGATGCTGTGACCATGGCCGCTTGTCGTGTTTGTATAATCCCCTGCATGAAGTGTGGTAATTTTTCCGTCATCGTTATATTCTGCAGTTCCATTGAGAATGTAAAAACTCTCACTTTCACCGGAATGAGTATGAAAATCAACTTCAGCTCCTATTCCCAAAACGACCTTTGCATACATTCTCACATTGCCACATACATTGTTTTTGTTAATAACCTTGTCAAATTGCAAAATACCACCTTCAGGAGATACCTTCTTTATAATTTCTCTTTCATTCTTTCTTGAAATACTCATTTTTATCTTCCTTTCAAATTAACCCATTTTCCGTAATTATAAAATCCATTTTTATGTCATTATCATTTGTCTCTATTTCTTCACATAATTGAAAATCATAACAAATCCCAACTTTGACTGCATCGGTTTTTCTCAGAAACTTGTCGTAACAGCCTTTTCCGAAGCCAACTCTACTGCCTTTTCTGTCAAAAGCAATTCCTGGCACAACTACAACATCTATCTTTTTTATGTCAGCCGTTCTTTCACTTTGTGGTTCACTCACAGAAAACGCACCTTTTTTGAACTCAGTATTTTCATCTGCATAATACGGGGTTATCTCTCCGCTTTTGGCATTTGTCACCGGAAACACCAACTGTTTCCCATCTTCAAAAGCTGATTGCATTATTAACTTTGTATCAACTTCATTTCCCAGAGGCATATAAATCATCAATTTCTTTGCTGATTGATAAATTGGACTGTCTAAAAACAATCTTGAAATTCTCCGGCTTTTTTCCCTCACCTGTTCGGTGCTCATTGCTTTTCGTTGTACTTTAATTGCCTTTCTTATTTCATTTTTATTAATCATACCAATCCCAGCCACTTATCAGTTATTTCTGCAGCTTTGAGAATGTCCGATTCTTCTGACATATACCCAAACAGAATAAATGCATGAGCAGCATCAGGGAAGTCAACCATTGTTATGTCATTGCCTGCATCCTTCATTTTTTCAACAAACTTATGACTGTTTTCAATGTCAACAACTGTATCATTTGTTCCGTGCATAACCAAAATTTTTGAATTTATCTTTTTTACATTGTGGATAGGTGAAAATTTTGCACCGTCACCATCCTTTGCACAATATTTCCATTTTTCGCACTCGCAATCAGTTACAGGATTGTATGCTGCAATATATTTGGGCTGTATTGATGACGCTCCACTCTCTGCCAACTCTAATGCAAGCGAAAGAACCAGGTGCCCGCCGGCAGAATCTCCCATGAATATAACATCATCTAAATCCACGAATGAAAACTCATTTTTGATATAATCGAGGGCATCATTACAGTCCTCAAGAATATCGCCAACATCTGTGTTTTCATCAAAATCAATATCCCGATAGGAAAAAACAATTCCAACGCAACCTTTTTGAGTATAGTATTTCGCATTGCAAGCCATCCATCCGCCATCCCAATCAACGGGTGTTTCCTTGAGCGATGCCCAGGCTCCTCCATGAACGGCTATTACTGTTTTATAATTTTTGTTTCTGTCAAAATCTTCCGGCAAAAACACTTGGAGCGGCAAGGACAATTCACCATCATTTTTATAATAGACATTTATGTCCGCTTTACGATTTTTTAATGACTCTGTAATACTCATATAAATCCCTCATACTTTCTTATATTTCATTGGAAATTATTTTTTGCATAAAAAGACTCCTTGGGTTGTTTCCATTGAGTTTCAATGCCTTCTCAATATATTGTAGGGCTTCTTCATTTTTGTCAAGCCTGAAAAAGCAGTCTGCAATTCGTTGCAGAAGCAACTCATCCATTCTGTTTTCCTCAAGCGAAAAAAACAATTTCAGGGCATCTTCAACATTGCCTTCCGAACAAAGCTCTACTCCGCTGTTAAAAACCAAATCAAAGCTACTCAAATTTTCAACCTGGCAAATTGCAAAACTTTCTTCTGCCCACAAAACTTCAGCAGTGGACATTTCATCAATTCCTCTGTATATTAATTCTGCCCGATGTGTACCTTGCTTGACAGTTGTTTCACTGTTTGCAACATATCCGCATTTACCAACACCCTCGCATATCACCTGAATTGCAAAGGTATCAAATGAATTCCCCGGCTCCTTCACAAGATGAACCTTTTCGCCAATAACAAATGGTTCACTTCCAAAATAATGTTTTATTCCCGAAACAGTAATCAATATATCCGTGTAATTTTTTGAGAGCTCAAGCAGTTCCGCAAAAACATCCGACTTACCTTCAAATTTTTCATTATCAAACATATTTCCAAACACCCTCAGGCAAGAGCTTCCGCTCTTTCCATTGCACTGTCAATATTTTTGCAGAAGTTTTCTTCGCCAAACATTTCAAAAAGACCCGCCTTCTTAATTGCCTTCATCGGTTGCGCATTGACGTGTGAAAAAACAACCGTTATTCCATTTTCTTTGCATCTTTCTACAAACTGTTCAAGGCTTCTCAAAGCATCTGCATCAACTGATGGCACAGATCTCATTCTGAGAATAACACACTTTGTGTATTCCTTTGTCCGGATTTCTGCAATCTGATTGGTTACAGCAAAGAAAAGCGGACCACAAAGCTCATAAACACTTATATGCTTTTCAACAAAACGGAGTCCTGTGTCGTCACCTTGGTTCTCTTCCTTGACATATTTCCAGCTTTCCACCTTGGTTTCATCGCTCATTCTCTTCATAAAGAGGATACACGCCATAACAATTCCCACTTCAATTGCAACCACAAGGTCAAATACAACAGTCAGCAAAAATGTAACAACAAGCACCATAACATCACTCTTTGGTGATGTTTTTGAAAGGTAGACGAACTGTCTCCATTGGCACATATTATATGCAACAGAAATCAGAATTGCCGCAATAGCCGGCATTGGAATCCAGGAAGCATACGGCATCAAAACCACCAAAACCAAAAGAAGAACCACAGAATGAACCATTGCAGAAACCGGAGTCCTTCCTCCGCTCTTTATGTTTGCAGCAGTTCTCGCAATTGCACCTGTTGCCGGAATTCCGCCAAACAAAGCCGAACAAACATTTCCAAGTCCCTGGGCTGTCAGTTCGGTGTTTGAACGATGCTTTTTCCCCACCATTCCGTCAGCTACCACGCAGGAAAGCAATGACTCAATTCCCGCAAGCAAAGCAATTGTCAGAGCATCGGGGAAAATTTCAACAATTCCCGACAAACTGATTTGGGGCAATGCAAACGACGGAAGACTGCGGCTTACTGTGTATAAATCTCCAATGGTGTTTACATCCATTTTAAAGACCTTTACCATTGCAACACCTGCAAGAACAGCAATAAGGGATGCCGGAATTTTTTCATAGATTTTGGGCCATATAATTAAAATTGCGAGACATACCACTCCAATAATTATTGCCTGAATGTTGATTGTTCCCGCATTTGTAAAAAAAGCTGACAGTTTCTCAGCTGTTTCAATAGGTGCTTCTCCATTCTGATATGTAACGCCAAAAAAATCCTTGAGTTGACCAATCACCAATGTCACCGCAATTCCGGCAGTGAAGCCTGTCGTAATGGTAAATGGAATAAACTTTATCAGATTTCCAAGTTTCAAACCACCCATAACCACAAGCATAATGCCCGCAACAATCGTTGCAAGGGCCATTCCTTCAAGGCCTTTTCTGGCAACAATACCTGCGACAATTGTTGCAAATGCAGCAGTAGGTCCTGAAATCTGCACACTGCTGCCGCCAAACAATGCGGTGACAAATCCGGCTACAATAGCTGTATAAATACCTGCCTCAGGTCCAACACCCGAAGCAATTGCAAGTGCAATTGACAGCGGCAACGCAATTATTGCCACAATAATACCTGCAACAATGTCCTTCATAAGCTGTGCAGACTTGTAATTTTTAAGGTCAGAAAACAACATTGGTTGAAAATTTTTCATTAGTAAGACTTTCCTTTCTTGACTTTCTTTATGCAATTCAGGCATCCTATTCCGAAAATTCCGAATGGATGCCCTGATTTTTGTATTAAAATAATCCGGGTATATTAAGTCCACCCGTGAGCTTGCTCATTTCATCTGCTGAACTTTCTTCAACCTTGCGAAGTGCCTCATTCACAGCGGCGATAACAAGATCTTCAAGCATTTCGATATCGTCAGGGTCCACAACCTCCTGGCTGAGTTTCAATTCCTGAACCTCCCGTTTTCCGTTTATCTTAACCGAAACAGCACCGCCGCCTGATGTAGCTTCATAGACCTTTTCGTCCATTTCCTCTTGCATCTTCAGCATCTGCTCCTGCATTTTCTTTGCCTGCTTAAGCATCTGATTCATATTTGCTCCGCCCATACCGCCGGGCATTCCACCTCTTGGAAATCCACCTTTTGCCATAACTATCAAATCCTTTCTGAATGTGTTTTAATCTTCAACAACTGTCATCTTGTCACCCAGCAAATCTTTTTTCGCTGCAATATCCAAAACAGTTGCAGTTTGTCCATCTCGTTTTTTTAAGTTTCCCTTTTGAGAAACAACAACCCTCAATGCAGTTCCCTGAATTTTCGAGAACAGCCCTGAAAGATACTGTTTGCCCTCGGGAGTGTTTATCTTTTCGAACCCTAGTCCGCCACTTAAAACAAGCTCAATCTCATCACCAAAATCCAATGCCTCTGCATTAAACAAAAATGTATAAAGACTTTTGCTTTCCTGCTTTATGGTCATCAAAGCTTCGCGCCACTTGGGCCATTTTGTTGCCAAGTCCACGTGAGGTGCCGCATCTTTTGGCACATCGTCTGAGGCGACTGGAATTTGTGTCTTGGTCTGAGACTTTTTCACAGTTATTCCTTTTGATTTAATTTCATCAAGCTCTGCCTCAAGTTTTTCAACCCGCAAAGCGAGGTCTTCTGCGCTTTTTGAATTTTCAGGTGCACATAGCTTCACAATCGCCATTTCAACCGCAACATTGGGTGTTGAGAGTTTTTTTGCCTGAAGCAAAAATTCACCCAAAACAGAAATTGTTGAAATCAATCTGTCTACACCAAACTTTTCTGCCTGTGCTTTATATTTTTCAATAACTTCCTCTGTTTTTTCCAGTATATCATTAGGCTCGCTTGTGGACTTGCAAATCATCAATGCTCTGAAATGGGAAATCAGTTCTTCAATAAAGTCACAAGCCTCTTTTCCCTTTTTGAGGAAACTATCAGCAATATTGAGAGCCTCACCGGAATTGAATTCTGATATGCAATCCGCAACCGAAAACAGGGTTCTCCGGTCTGCAATCCCCACAATGTCAACCACATCATCATACCGAAGTTCATCTTTTGAAAAAGCAATGCACTGATCAAGAATGCTAAGACCATCTCTCATTGAACCATCAGCAAGCTCCGAAACAAGTTCCAGCGCATCAGGTGTGATTGCAATTTCTTCAGCTTTAACAATTTTTTTGAGCCTTTTTTCTATATCATTTAGGCCAATTCTTCTGAAGTCAAACCGTTGGCATCTTGAATGAATTGTAGCCGGAATTTTGTGAGGCTCGGTTGTTGCCAGTATAAAAATAACGTGTTCGGGGGGCTCTTCCAAGGTTTTAAGCAGTGCATTGAAAGCATCTGTTGTAAGCATATGTGCCTCATCAACAATATAAACCTTGTATCTACATCCCGTAGGACTGTAAATCACTTCATCACGAATCTCACGGATATTGTCAATTCCGCTGTTGCTTGCAGCATCCATTTCATAAACATCAAGAATGCTTCCGTCCAAAATTCCGCGACAAGTGTCACATTCATTGCAAGGGTTTCCGTCAACTGAATTTGTGCAGTTAACCGCTCTTGAAAAAATCTTCGCAGAGGAGGTCTTCCCCGTTCCACGTGTTCCGCAAAACAAATAAGCATGGGCAATGCGTGACGTTTTCACACTGTTTTTGAGTGTTTCAGAAACGTGGTCCTGACCAACAACATCTTCAAAAACAAGCGGTCGCCACTTTCGGTAAAGTGCCTGATACTTCCCTGCCATTTTGTTTCACCTCAATCGTTTTAATTCAAAAAATAAAGCTATGTTCCTGAGTTCGAGGCAAAATCACCACCGTTACTTAACCAATCAGCTCAAACCCGGCAACCCTGCGGCACATCAAAAAGAACTGCTTAACGCTGCTGCATTCCTGCCCTGACGTGGTTCACAGGTTTCAATTGCGCAGGACCGAATTGTCAACACTAATTAATGTTAAGGCAGACAAGACGAAAATTGTCCCTCAGCTCAGGTTTTCATCCCCACTTCAGCGGATTGTGGGTTACAAGGTACCGCTAACACCCCGATTTAACATAGCAGAAAAATTATACCACAAAACACCCTCACTGTCAAGGGTGACAAGCCCTCATTTTATGGCATTTTCCACCTTTTTGTATTTTCTATTTGACTATTTTCCGTCATAATGATATAATTTTGTTAAAATACATCCGAAAGGTTACTTTTGATATATGAAAAAACTACTTCTCACAATTCCAACATTGCTTGGAACAGAACAAATTGTGGCAAATGAGGTTCGTCATTTGGGTTATGAAACAACCGAAATAAAAGATGGCAGTGTCACCTTTGAGGGTGATGCAGAAGCCATCTGTCTTGGAAATATAAACCTGCGCAGCGCCGAACGAATTATGATAAAGATTGCAGAATTCAAAGCAACCACCTTTGATGAATTATTCGAAAAGATAAAGCGTATAAGCTGGGAAAACATAATCGAAGCTGACGCCGCCTTTCCCGTAAAAGGTCACTCGTTGCGTTCAGCTCTTCACAGTGTCCCCGACTGCCAGAAAATCATCAAAAAAGCAATTGTTTCAAGACTTTCAAACCACTATGGGGTAACTCACTTTGAAGAAACAGGTCCACTTTATCCCATACAGTTTTCACTTATAAAAGATGTTGCAACAATCTATATTGATACAAGCGGTGAAAATCTTTACAAGCGTGGTTATCGTGAAAAAAGTGTGCTTGCTCCCATGCGTGAAACCTTGGCATATTCAATGATTGATTTAAGTTTCTGGCGTGGTGACAGAATTTTTCTTGACCCCTTCTGCGGAAGCGGAACCTTGCCGATAGAGGCGGCACTCTACGCAACCAACACAGCTCCCGGCATAAAAAGACGATTTGTTGCAGAAACCTGGAGAAATCATCTCCCAAAAAAGCTTTGGGCAGATGCCCGTGAAGAGGCACGGGATAATTCTCGTCCTGACACCAAAACAATGATTTATGCATCAGACATTGACCCCGAAGCTATTGAAATTGCAAAGAAAAATGCTGAAAACGCAGGTGTTGCTGACAAAATCAAGTTTAGTGTATGCGATATGGCAAAGCTCACGCCATTTAAAGACAAGGGTGTTATAATCTGCAATCCGCCTTATGGTGAGAGATTGCTTGACGCAAAGCAATGTGAAAGGCTGTATCGCACAATGGGAAGAAAATTTGCAGAATTTTCCCAGGCAAAAAAATTCATACTCACCTCCCACGAACAGTTTGAACCCCTCTATGGCACTTTTGCAGACAAACGCAGAAAAGTATATAATGGTATGCTTAAATGCTATATTTATCAATACTTCAAATAAAAACACAAACGCGGCTTATTTCATCAGAAGCCGCGTTTTATTTTGCATAAAAAATTCCGGCAGTGTTTTCTGCCGGAATTTGAAATATTAAAATCAGCTCGCATTCTTAATATGCAATCTAAGTTTGTCTGCAATCATTGCAATAAATTCTGAGTTTGTGGGCTTTCCCTTTGAGGTTGCTATTGTGTAACCGAAGATTGAATCCAAAACATCAGTGTCGCCTCTGTCCCAAGCCACCTCAATTGCGTGCCTGATTGCCCTTTCGACACGGCTGGGGGTAGTATGGAAATCCTGCGCCACTGTGGGATAAAGAGTTTTTGTTATTGAATTAATCACATCAAGATTTTCAATCACGAGCATAATCGCGTGACGAAGGTACTGATAACCCTTTATGTGCGCAGGAATACCTATCTCATGTATAGTTTCTGTAACCATTGTCTCAATGTCGAGGTTTTCACCGGTTGCATATTTCTTTGAGAAATTTAACGTACTTTTCTTGTCCACAGCATTGTCAAAAAGTCGTCTTATGCTTGACCTGACGCTGTCAGCACCGGTTGGCTTGATCAAATAATAGCTTGCGCCAAGATTCATACAATCCTGAGCAATTTTGTCCTGTTGAAAGCTTGACAAAACAATAATTTTGGGCATACAGAAATTTTCAAACTCCCGTTTCTTGTTCTTCAATCTCTCGAGAATTCCCATACCATCAATATTAGGCAGCACAAGGTCCATCACCAGCACATCCGGCTTCAGAATATCAACCTTTTCAATTACCTGATAACCATTTGTAACTATATCGCAAACCTTGATTTTAAAGTCTCCCATAAGATTTCTGCTCAGCAATTCTGCAAACTCCAAATCCGCATCCGCTATTAATACATTAATTGGTTTTTCCATACTATTAACTCCTTTTTTTCTAATTTTTTCCAATTATATTCATATTATAACGATGCACTACAAGTTTGTCAAGTACTTTTTTACATTTTTTTCCAACTTTTTTATTAGATATTGTGGTCAATAGCATTAAATGTCACAATATGTTGTATGAGTTGAATTATTGTATAATTAAAGAAGTTTACAGTAGTTTTTCCAGCATAAAATTGCTTGCTTTTGTCTCCAGTTCGTCGTCAAGGGTAGAAAATCCATCAAAATTATCATATTTTTGGATTAATGCATTATGGAGAATTCCATCACAAAGACGTGGGTTTTTCGGTAGTAATGGTCCATGTAGATATGTCCCAACGAGGTTTTTATAAACAACACCTTCAAATCCGCTCATCTTGTCATTGCCTGAACCAACCAGAACCTTTCCAAGAGGTTCATATTTTCCAATGTTCATTCTTCCGCTATGATTTTCAAAACCAACAATATTGCCATAGGCATCCGACTTCACAACAATATTTCCTGCAACTCTGTCATTTTTGCCATTTCTTTCCGAACATATGTCAAGAAGTCCAATAGCTTCAACCTTTTCATCGTCTGCATAATAATATTTCCCAAGCATTTCAAATCCGCCACAGGTTGCAACAAAGGTGCCCCCATTTTCAATGAAGCTTACAAACTCCTCTCTCTTTTCTTTCAGGATATCACACACCATTTTTTGTTCACGGTTTGTTCCTCCGCCAAGAAAGAATATATCTGTGTCTTCAAAGTTAATATCAGGGCTTTCAACGGTGCAAGTTTTAACATCAACATCTATGTTTCTCCAAACAAGACGTTTTTTCATACATTCAATATTTCCTTTGTCGCCATAAAGGTTGAGAAGATCAGGATAAAGATGTACGATATTTATTTTATAGTCACTCATATTACGCACCCCTTTCCTTTTTTATATCAAGCATTATTTTTTCCGTATCAAATAGTGCAGTATAATTCACCAACGCATAACAAACCTCCGAATCCGAATCGAGAACTTTTTCTATTAAACTCTTCATATCCTCGCAGATATTATCAACCTTTATATCAGAATACTTGAATCTTAATGCCAGGTCATATCTTCTTATGCCCGAAACTGAAAGGCTGTTTAACTCGCTATGCACAACCTTGTCAAAATCCACATCCCAAAGCCATGAAACATCCTGTCCATCACTGGGAGCATCATTGACCGCAAAAATAACATCCTTTTTCCTTGGATCCTGAAGAACGGTTGCAATTGCCTGATTGAATCCAGCCGGATTTTTTGCAAGATTCAATATCACAGGTTTGCCCAGATTCATCTCTTCCATTCTTCCAATCTGAGGTTTGTAGTCCTCAATAAGCTTTTGAAAGGGTTCTTTGACGACGCCCATGGTTTCCAAAACAGCATAAGACGCAAGAATATTATATATGTTATAAAAACCTCTGTGATTCAACTCTATTCTTTGAGCATTGACAGTGAATGCAAGCTTACTTGACAAATCCACATCCTTTGCCTCAAAATCTATGTCTGGACGTTTATTGCCACAGTTTGTGCAATAATAGTCGCCAAGCTGACTATAGTGAAAATAATTATACTTCTGCTCCGCTCCGCAAACAACACAAAATCTGCCTTCCTTCACGTCATCAACCTGTGGAAGAACCTTCTCGCCTATGCCATAATAAACCGCATTGTCATAATCAATGCCAAAGCTTGCAGTCAATGGGTCATCACCATTCAGCACAAGGGTTGGCTTGTCCGCCATATCTATCGCTTTTTTTATCAACTCCATAGTCTGCTCAATCTCGCCATAACGGTCTAATTGGTCTCTGAACAGATTTGTCATAACAACAAAATCAGGTTTTATCTGCCTGAACACACGAACTGTAGATGCCTCATCAACCTCAAGGCAAGCATAGTCAACCTGAAATCTTCCCAACCAATCACATTGGAGTGCAAATGCAGTTGCAACACCGCTGAGCATATTTGCACCACGACTGTTGCAAAGAACCTTATATCCACACTTGGTCAGCGCACTGTAAATAATATTATTTGTGGTTGTCTTTCCGTTTGTGCCGCAAGTGACAATCACACCTTTTTTTACATTTCCTTTTAATCTATCAATTATGTCGGGACAAATTTTAAGAGCAATTTTCCCAGGGCCTGCAGAAGATGCTTTTCCAAAAAGTCCGCCTGCAATTGCCGCAAGCTTTGCCGCCCATATTGCCAGAATTTTTCTCATTTTGCGTCGCTCCTTTGTATTTTATATTATTGATTATACCATTTTCTGCAAAAAAAACAATAGGTATTAAAAAAAACCTATTGTTTTCGATGTATCAAAAACCATACTGATAAATATTTATGAATTTTATTTTGTTTATTGAACAAACCGTTATGCTTCCGCTGCCATTTTCCTCTATCGCAACAAAATCCTTGCCAACTTCTTTCAGTCTGCCCATTTTTTCCATATGTGTATTTTCTCCAAATAAAAACTCCATTTTCACATACTTTCCAATCTGTCCGCATAAGTATCCTGCAACGCCCGTGTATCCGCACATATTGCCATTTTGCAGACTTGGCAACATATTTCTGCGTGGAACCACTCTTGATTGCACATTTCCCATTATAGGGTCTTGTCGTATCTCACGCTCACTTTCTTCATTTTTCACAGAATTCTGTGAATTAACCGATGAAACATTGGTTTGTCTCATTTCTTCAGCAGTCATTTCATAAACATTCTCCCGATTCATCCCAACTGCCGCAGCATTGGAGCCCGGGGGCAGCACCACCATTGAACTTTGATTTGGCCATGCCGGATTTGGATTTTTTTTGTTTGTTCCGAATTTTCTCAACACAACTGCTCCTTCCGTTTTTTTATCATAATATGCAAAAAAAATTTTTTTGAAACAAAAGAATAAAAAATTTATAAATCAGTCATACTATTTGTGAACAAACTCAATAAGAGTTTTAAATTTAAAGGAGTGATTTTAAAATGTCAAACAACAAAGAAAATCAGAACAAGGAAAACCAGAACAACCGCAACGAAAACAAAAACGACAACAAGAAGAACAACAGCAACAGCAATAACAATAACAATAACAACAGATAGTTCTTCGAATGTTAAAAAAAGGCCGTCTCGGTCTTTTTTTAATTTACATATATTTTTTTCATACTATAAACTCCTTATTCTTGCGACATAATAAACAAGAAAGGAGTGACAAAATGAATTCCGGAAAAAAGCTTATTTTCCCATTAATTTTTTCTTTTATCCTTTCTGTTATTGCAATTCCTTCCGCAACAACTGATAGTGTCCCTGTAGTCGCCACCGCAGAGCCGGTTAAGGTCGTTCCCGGTGGGAAAAGTATAGGCGTTATTTTGAGCACGGATGGAGTTTTGGTTGTAGAATTAAGTGAGTTTGAAGACAAAAACGGAAATCTATGCTGTCCTGCAAAGGAAGCCGGAATAAAACCCGGTGATGTAATCCGCAATTTCAATGACACCAAAATCGCTGACGTTACGGATTTAAGCCAGGCTATTTCCGACACAAAAGGTGAAAATTTCACCCTGACTCTGAGTCGAAACAACAAAAAACTGCAAGTTTCCGTTTCACCAAAAGAAACTGCGAACGATAGCCAAGCAAAAATAGGTGCACTGGTAAAAGACGCCGCATCGGGCATTGGAACCATTACATTTTATAATCCTGAAACTAATTATTTTTCAGCCCTTGGTCACGGAATATGTGATTCAAAATCAGGAAAAATTATTTCGGTTGACAATGGTGAAATACTCAGTTCAACCATAGTTTCCGTAGATAAAAGTGAAAAAGGTACCCCCGGTGAACTTAATGGTGTGTTTTCCGAAAACGACCAGGTTCTGGGCAAAATAGAAGAAAACAACGAATTTGGAATTCGCGGAATATTATCTGATAACTTCAGCCTCCCACACGCACCAATACCCGTCGCTGAAAAGGAAGCCATAAAGACCGGCAATGCCTATATTCTTGCAAATATTGAAGGCAATCTGGTTGAAAAATTTGAAATTGAAGTTTTGCGTATTCTATCTCTTGATAACACTTCTTCAAAAAATATGATAATAAAAATCACAGACGAAAAGTTAATAGAAAAAACAGGTGGCATTGTCCAGGGAATGTCGGGTAGCCCAATCATTCAGGATGGAAAGCTTATAGGTGCTGTAACGCACGTTTTCGTCAACGACCCCACCCGTGGATATGGTATATTTATTGAAAATATGCTTGCAAAAGTGGATAAAACTGAATAAACACAAAAGCAGTCGTAGCACTTTTCCCCGCTACGACTGCTTTTAGGTTATGTTATAGTAATTACTCCTGGACGGTTAATAAACGGGTTTGAATCCTCGCAATTTGTGATGATATAATCAGCCTCATCCATTGAAATTAAATTATATGGTGCAATAACGCCAAATTTTGTTTTATCGCACAAAAAAACAGATTGGGCACTCTGCGTAATAACTGCACTCCGAAGCTGTGTTTCCGGAAGAGAAGTGTCAACAATAATGCCCTTTTCATCCACACCATGACTTGAAAAAAAGCAAAGGTCAATGTTGAATTTGCGAATAAACTCTTCAGCAAAACTTCCGGCATATGCCATGGAGTTTTCCAGCAATTCTCCGCAAGTTGAATATACCCTGATATTTTTTTTTATCAATAGCAGTGAAACCGGAATTCCGTTCGTGATAACTGTAACATTTTGCATTGCTGATATAAATTCTGCAAGTTGCAAAACGGTGGTTGACCCATCTAAAAAAATCACACTGTCATCCTTTATGAGTTTTGAGGCAGCCTCACAAAGTCGTTTTTTCTCAATATGATTCACTGTTTCTCTGAAACTCAGCGGCACCACCATGTATTCATCATTAATCTTTCTCGCTCCTCCATGATTTCTCACTATCTTCTTTTTGTTTTCAAGATATGCAAGATCCCGACGAATCGTAGGCAGACTTACAAAAAGCCGCTTGGCAAGTTCCTGGGAGGAAATATATTTCTCATTATCTAAGATTTTTAAAATTTTCTCATATCTTTCATCTTTTAACATAATTACCTCTTTGAAATGAACGTTTTTGAGCGTTTATCAATATAATAGCCATTCATTGACAATCGTTTTTGATTGTTTTATTATATATCTAAAAATAAAACTTGTCAAGGAAAGGTGAAAAAATATGGATTCGAACTTGTTGAATGAAAAACTTAAGAACTGTAAATGCGGCAAAAAACATAGCTGCCCCATAGACCATATAATCATCGGCAAAGGTACAATTAATACATTGCCGAAGTTGTGCGAAAAGTATAATAATATACTTTTGGTGAGTGACAACAATACATATCGCGTATGTGGAAAAAATGCAGAGACTATTCTTGATGGCAAAATTGCAAATCATATAGTGTTGGAATCTAATGGCAGTGTTGTTATCCCCAATGAAGAAAAAATCGCAGAAATTGAACAAAAACTTGATGATGCAACCGATCTCATAGTCGGTGTTGGCTCAGGTGTTATAAATGATTTGTGCAAATATGTAAGTTTCAAACACAATCTGAAATATTTCATTGTTGCAACAGCACCTTCTATGGATGGTTATGCCTCGACGGGTGCAGCACTTATTCTGAAAGGAATGAAAACAACCCTCAACGCACTACCGCCAAAAGCTATCATTGGTGACACGGATGTTTTGAAAAACGCTCCTCGCGAGATGATTCAGGCGGGTTATGGTGACATAATAGGTAAATATTCCTGCCTTAATGACTGGAAGCTTAGCGCACTTATAAATGATGAATACTTTTGTGATGAGGTTTATAATCTCACATTTTCTCAGGTGGAAAAAGTTAAACCTCTTGCTAAAGAGCTGCTAAACAAAAACGAAGATGCTGTGGAAGCACTTATGGAGGCACTTGTTGCTGTCGGCGTGGCTATGAGCTATGTTGGGAATTCCCGTCCCGCCTCTGGAAGTGAGCATCACCTTTCACACTTTTTCGAAATTACAGGAATACTTGAAAACAAAGATTACTATCCTCACGGAATAGATGTTATGTATTCATCTGCAATAACTGCTCAACTAAGAGAAAAGATTGTAAATTCTTATCCAAAACAATATAACTTTAATCGTGACAAATGGATATCCGAAATCAAAAGAATTTATCTGACATCCGCTGATGAAGTTATATCGCTTCAGGATAAACTTGGATGGTATGCTGTGGATGATTGGGATATTATTAAGCAAAAATGGAATGAAATAATGTCCATCTTGAAAGAAGCTCCCACTTTTGCCGAAAATGTTTCAATGCTTTCTGCAATAGGACTGTCATATGAAGATTTTATAGATTTTTATAGCTTGGAAAAAATCAATGATGCAATTCTATATGCAAAAGATTTAAAAGACAGATATACTGTTTTATGGCTTTATAACAAATATTTTGAAGGAGTGATATCTGAATGAAAAATATAAAAATGCTTGCATTTGACCTCGATGGTACTCTTACACAGCACAAGACCCCTTTGAGTCCGGAATGCAGAGAGATACTTTTTAAGCTCAAGGAAAAATATATGCTTGTTATGGCGGGAGGCGGCCAGACACAAAGAATTTTTACTCAGATGAACGGCTTTCCAATAGATATAATCGGAAATTATGGTATGCAATATGCCCGGTATAATTATGATACCGAAACACTGGAAACCGTGTATGATATTTCTGTTGCGTGCGACCGGGAAGTGTGTGAGCAAAAAGTAACCTTTTTAAGAGAAAAGTATGGATTCACCAGTTTTTCAGGAGATAATGTTGAATACCATCCATCGGGATGTGTTACGATTCCCCTTCTTGGCACAAAAGCCGACAAATCGGAAAAATTAGCATTTGACCCCGACAGAAGTAAAAGACGTGCTTTCTATAATGAAGTTGTGGAGCTTTTCGACAACTACAATGTATTTGTTGGTGGCACCTCCTCTTTTGATATGGCACCGAAGCCTTACAACAAATATTATGCACTGGATAAATACTGCGAAGAAAAAGGCGTTATGCACCATGAAGTTATCTTTGTAGGTGATGATTACGGACTTGGCGGAAACGATGAATCGGTATATAAATCTGATTTTGGTTTTATAACAATTGATGACTACAGAGAATTCAAGAATAAAATAGCACATTTACTTTGATAGTTTAATAATCTTCTAAAAATGCTTGTTTGCCAGTTTTGGCATATGAGCATTTTTTATTTATTGCTCCGTAACAAAAAATAACCATTCGAATATACTAAAAACAAAAGGGTGGGTGGTCATTATGTTCAAAAAACAAAGGTGCTGCAGAAATCGTCCAAGCGGACTGGGTTTGTTCCTTATAGCTATAGGTGTGGGACTGTTTTTGGCATATGCAATACCCAGATATCTTCTCATCACTTTGCTGGGATTGGGGCTGATTGGAGCAGGGGTTTGTTGTATTTCAAAAAAGTAACCGAAAGGAGATTTAAAATGAAAATAGTTGTAGTAAAAGCACCAAAATTTTTAAGAGGCATTTTGAAAAGTATTTTCAAGATAAAAAATGATACAGATTAAAAAATTACATACTGATTTAAAAAAACAAAAAAAGTCATAGGAAATCCCTATGACTTTTGATTTTGCGTCTGAATTTTAAACAGCTCTCTGAACTTTGCCTGATCTCAAACATCTTGAGCAAGCATAAACTCTCTTGGGAGTTCCGTCAACAACCGCTCTAACCCTTCTGATATTAGGCTTCCATGTTCTGTTTGAACGACGATGTGAGTGAGAAACCTTGATTCCAAACTTCATTTCTTTTCCGCAAATTTCGCATTTTGCCATTATATATACACCTCCAATTGCAATCATAATTAATCAACTTAAAGTATTATAACAGAATATTTCAACTTTTGCAAGAGTTTTTTGAAAAAATTTTTAAAATAAGAAATAATTATATTTTTATCAAAAAATAACCCTTTTATATTATAAAAAAAATGATAATATTATAAGTTGGTGTTATTTTTCTGTAAATATTTTTTTTAAATTTTGTGGTACAATCAAAAAAGAAATTTTGTATAGGAGTGATTTCAATGAGAGTTATCGTATGTGAAAATTATGAAGAAGTTTCAAAAAAAGCTGCACAGATTATGGCAAGCCAATTGTTTCTCAAGCCAAATTCTATTTTAGTTCTTGCAACAGGTTGAACTCCTGTTGTTATGTATAGTATTCTTGGAGATATGAAC
>JAZRNM010000004.1:0-24763 GCA_045648205.1 Clostridia bacterium | reverse complement strand
TCATATCGAGTATTGCTCCTCTATGTATTTAAGGAATTTATTTTTCTTGATAAGTCGTTTGGATCCAATCCATAATACAAAATCGCAATCCTCGTTATCGGTTAGGTCGCGTAATTTCTGCTGTCCGATACTAAAATACGCCGCAGCTTCCTCTAAGGTTAAGTTCGCCTTTTCCCAAAAAGGAATTTCTTTCATATTACGCACCCCCCTTTCCGATTCTTGCAAATCTCATGTGAGTTCTCCTTTCGATTTACTAAGTCATATATTTAATACTCAAATCACCGAAAGTTTGAGTTTCTCCTTTCTTTTAGATTTTTGACCGCCGTTCATTAAAGATAATCGGTGAATGTGTAAGTATTATCAAGTTAAGTTTGTTTTACATCAAAACGGAAGCAGCACCTTCCCACAGGAGTTTCACCTCAGCCCATTCTGATGGCCTGCCGTCCAATTCTGTGACGAGTTCAAGACGGGAGTATCATTATCAGCAATAACGGTCTTCGCATAGCGGCTTGCAAATCCGCCTTATTGCATGAAGTTTATCGCTCGCTTTCTACGGAGTAGAGAAGGTCTTCGCGCCTTTGCAAAACTGCTCACATTATTGCTTATGTGTTTTGATGTTGTTATTCAATTTTCAAGGTTCAGCTTATATATTTCAACTAGGGTTTTCTACTTGGGCTATCATTATAGCGTGTGAACCTAGGGGTCTGTCAAGGCCTTTTTGCCCGCGCCACGAAATTTTAACAAAAGTGCAGCGAACGCGCAATAATTGAAAATTTTTATAGTTGATATTTTGCTTCTTGTAACCGCTTTATATATCGCATTTTTTATTAATAAAAGAGCAGGTGGGGTAATTACCCTACCTGCGATAGTTTTTGCTACGACGGGCTTTTACAGCCGTTACACTCGCGCTTAAAATCGATTCTAGTTATCAGTCTTCATCATATATGTCGTTATCATTCTCAAAAAATGCTATCACGAATCTTGCTCCGAGTTTGAATCCCTTAATAAATGTTTGGCATTCTGTGGTCTGTATCATTTCATCATAGCAAGCTTTGTATTTTTCAAGCAATTCCTTTTCTTGCTCATTTAAAGCTTCAAGCAGTTTTTCTTCATTCTTGGTCAGCAGCCTGAATGCCTTATCAAATCTCCTTTGTCTTTGAAACGGTCTCTCCGCCGGATTGATATTTCCGTACCAGAATTCTTCAAGTATTTGCATTATTCTCCCTCCTTACGTAAAGAGAGCGACTCAAGTTCCGGTATATCCGAAATCGAGTCGCCCTCTTCAATCATTCTTTTTGCTGTCAGCAGTGTGTGCTTGACATAAATCATATTCAGTTGTTCTCGTATGATTTTGGCATTAACTTTTTGATTGACCATTTTGAATACTTCTACAAACACGGCACTCTCAATGTTGTACTTCTCACCACACATAATTTCTTCTAATGTGTATTTTGCCATTTGATTTCACCTCCCTGTGACACAAACAGTATCACAAGAAAGAGTGCAAGTCAACGAAGGAATCAAATGTATTCAAACAAATTTTTGAAATTAAATCTAAATTTAAAACAATTTCGATTATTGTGAACTTGAAATTCACCTATTGCTTTACCTTTATATTTAATTGTACAACTTTCATTCCAAGATTTTTCTGTTTGAGTGAATGTAATGTGCTCCCTATCGAAAATAGGATATTCAATGGGTAACAAAACTTTATACTGCGGATTGCCGGTAAGGTTTCCAACGGGATTTAATATATTGTAAAAATATATCAAATAGTCGCACTCAAACAAATGCTCCCAATATATTTCTAAAAGTTTTTCTATATTTTCAAAAACGAAATGTTTAAATATTTTACTTCTATTTTCATATGTATCACTCAATTCATAATTTCTCAATTCTGAAGCAATATTATATCCCATTTTAGACAGCATTATTTCAAAAAAAGTTTCGGATGTCGGTTGCCCTATGATCTGTGGTGCAACTTTACCTGGATAGCGTTGATTAGTTTTTACAGATAATGTTAAACTATCTTCCAACAAAAAATCAACTGGGTTTTGTTTTTCAGCTATATGTTCAATCGGGGATGGAATGTTATGTTTTTTGAAAATATCCTCAACTTCCGGATAAATCATGTCTATAACTGCATCATCTCCTCGCCCTCTATAATCTTGGTCTATTTCAACATCAAAATAATCGGCAATCGCTATCTCAGCAGATATTCCTATAGTTTCGTTATTCATTATGGTTCCTCCAAATTAAAAAGTTTTCTTAAAAACAAATATATACTCATGTTTAAACAAGTAGAAATCACTCGCCAAAGCACGATATCTCCATATTGCTTTCTGGTTTGATTTACCTTTTGTTTCCTCAAAATTCTTGACAAGAATGGCTTTAAGTTTAAATCCTCTTTGTAAAAATAAATTCATGCAAAGAAAACCCAATGGAACGATTTCGCTATTTGCATACTTATCACCAATAATGCAAGCACAATATCTGTTTTTTTCAAGATATTGGGAAGTGTTATCTATAACCTCGCCAAAAGATTGATTAAAATCATCAATCGTACCACAATTGGATAAATCTTTTTCGTTATCGCTAAATTTGATAATATCCCAATATGGTGGATGATATATAACAAATTGCACTTTATTTATTCCATAGGATTCTAGTTTATCTGCAATATTTGTGTTTCTACTATCTCCAATTATAATAGTTCCTTTTGTTTCAGGATTCTTTTCTAGCTTCAATAATTCTACGGAAGCTTTTGCCACAGATTCTTGTAGTTCGATTCCAATTGCATTTCTACCTAATCTTTGTGCTTCAATAAGCGAAGTGCCACCGCCGGAAAATGGATCTAATATCCAATCACCTTTTTTAGTGTACCTCTTAAATAATTGATTTGGTATTTGTGGCACAAAATTCCCGTGATAACCGGCAGTATGCACACCAGAATTGTCTCTTTTATTAAATAGCCAAAGCGAATCAGTTAAAACATCTTCGTACTCTTTCCACTTTGACATATCGATATCGTTATACTTAGCCATTTCCCTTATTCCTTAATCTTTTTATTTAATTCTTCTCTCCAAGCAGATGGATTATGCCAAAAACAACCTTTGCATCCTACGGATTCATCATATTGTTCTGTACCTTCATACCAGAACTCGATGACCTTATATCCTTTTCCGCGTTTATTGGTTTTTGCGCATTCTTCACAGATACGTGACTTCAAAAGATTGTTTGGACTTGTTAAAAGCATAAATTTTTCGTTTATTTGTTCGTCAGTTAAATTAGAATTATCATCTTCATTGCTTGTCCATCTAACTTGTGGTGTTCTATGATCAATTTCTAATTTGTTTGCAGGCTCGGTTCTCATTGAATATTCATCAACACAACCATACAATTCTTTTGCCCTTTTCGCAATTTTAGCCGGAATTCCAGAACGTGCTTTTAGATCTGTTGATAATATTTCGGTCGATTTCAATTTTCTATGTACAGTTTTTATGCCGCAAGTAGGGCAAAAAATATTTTTATACCAATTACCTGCTTCATCTTGGTCAAGTTGAATTCCTTTTTCCTGACGCCAAACTTGCCAGGTTTTTGCTTGCCCACTTAACAGTTCGCATTTAGAACAATGCCATTCACAATCTGACATGGTCTCAAAATCTTTATATTGATTGCTACCTTCTTTAAATGGATTCAAAACTATCCCACCTTATTTTTAAGAATAAGATAATTATAACACAAAAAAGACAACTTCACAATACGGAAGTTATCTTTTCGTTATTTTGCTTATTTATTTTTTTATCAAGCAATGTAAATACTCAATTGTTTTGTCGCTTTTGTGATTTCTGTTTTCATCAGTATCAGCTTTAAATCTTCTGTAATCCTTGGTGAACATTTCATATTTGCCGTACTTTTCCATTACGCTTTTTATTACCTCGAACGGCATTAACCCTTCGTTGTTATAGCTGAGGAAGATATAATCGAAGTTTGCTTCTCTTATTACTTCTTCAAATGCATTTACTACAGTTCTTGGCGAGCAGAAATCACTTTTTTGTTTGGAGTATTCTCTAAGCCCCGTTTTTCCTTTTAATTCTGGATGATCATATCTTGCTATTGTTTCGAGCACATGATAATTGGTACAGTACTGTCGAGCATTGTATGGTGGGTCAAGATAAAGAATATCTCCTTCAATTTTTTTAATTAAATCGTTTATATTCTCATTATGAGCTTCGCTTTCTTTGTCCCCTGGTATTATAGGTAGTAGCTCTAATTCAAAATCTTTTGCTGCCGATTTTTTTATCTGTTTGAGAAATGCTCCATATACTGAAGCTGTGTTTGCATATTTATCTATTGAATTTATCAAGCTTGCGAGTAAGTAATAGTATTGTGATTCTTCTATTTCACCACTATTCTTTAATCGCTCAAGTTCAATTCTTATAGAATCACATTTCTTACCATTGCTGTCTGTGAAGTAATTTCTTCCGCTTCCTGAACCTGCACAATAGTTCTTGTATATAAAACCCTCTGTTTCTCCAAGTTCATTTATATATTTTAACTTGTTTATATCAAGCGGAGGAATGTTTTCTATTAAGTGCTTATTTATTACATAGCTATAGTATTGAATGTCGTTAGATATTACTTTATAACCTTTTTCCTTAAATGTTTTTCCAACAACGCCTGTTCCCGCAAACAAATCTGCAAACACTTTATTTGTTTGTGTTCCTGCAACAGTTGCTATGGTTTCTGTAAGAAAATCCATAAGTGAATATTTAGAACCTATGTAATTCACAACCTCACCTCTTTTCGACAGTAATTATATCACAAAAATAAGTTTTAGTCCAGACTTAATGATATAATAATACTATAAAACAATGTGTTGAATGATGAATCCAATTTGTTTTAGAATGAAGATAATCAAATTCTATGTGTATTGGCTCAACAAAATTTGTATTTATTATTATATCTCGTGTTGTTTCGGCAGATACATCATTATCTAAATAAACTACAAAAAGGCGTGGTTCATCCCCAAATCGATCTTCGTCCTGGTTTTCATAAAGACTTTTTGCTACTAATTCTGGTCTTTCAATCGCTATCTGCCTATAATTTTGACCATATTCTTCTATGAACGCGTTTCCCACGCTTTTGCTGACTTTTTGGTCGTATGGTTCACCGTTTATGTAAAAATCAACACCTTTGTTGTTTTTGAATGTTGGTATAACATTATCGTTATTTTCGAATATGAGAAATTCAATGTAATTATTTCTTTTCGCATTTATATCTTTAATTCTACGAAACTTAATAACTTCTGATGCAATTAATTGATCTTTCTCTTCCTCGGTTAGATTGGAATTGTTTATTCTGTGGACTCTGTCATCAAAATTCATAGCAGCAAAAGGCCAAGATAATTCACCATAACCCAATTCATTCCATTGCCTTATTGCATTGTCAATTTCGTTGCCACAATTAAGGCAAGAAAAATATTTGTCAGAAACTTGAAATAATCGACGCAATATTCCCTTGGACAATTCATAATCCCAAGTTGCTTCAATTTGTCTGTCAATGCCAACTTTTGTTCTTGACACAGAGTCATTGCTGCCAATTGCTTCTAACAAATTTACCATATACTCAGTTTTTAATTCTTGATTGCTAAAAATCTTTTTTATTTCGAAATTAGTTATACCATATCTAAGCATTTGTATCACCACCTTAATTATTATAACACATATCTTTATTTTTCACAATATAAATAATCTGTTTTCTCTGTTGTGCACAAATCTTTTTAAGGTAAGAGAAGTGAAACAAGTCCGCTTGCCTCACATACTCAGTTTGAAACTTTAACCCTCCATTTCTTCATATGCAATTTTCTGACTTGCAAATTTCTTTATGCCCTAATTTTCTCTTGCCATTTCAAAAAACTGTAAGTTCTAAGACACCACCTAAAACACCATCCAAACCGCTTAACCATCGCATAAACTAAGTCATTTTCACCAAAACAGCACCAATTGCTATTTTTTGACACCACCCGAACGGCACTGCCGGTCGGGGTTTGACCGCACTGGTGGCGCTCTACGACACCAGTGCTTTTTCCTGCTTCAATTTATTTTGACTGATTTTCGGCTAAATTGAGACCATTCTTACCTCGACTTGTTTTATGTTTTTTATACAAATTTTTATTTGGTTATTGGAATAAAAAATAATTGATTTGCAACCTTCTGTAAGAGGAGCCAATCAATTAAATGATCGTTTTATTTTATTGCTTATATTATTCTTTTCCAATAACCCTATGTTATTATTAACTTAGTATTATTTGCAGCCGTTTTTCACACCACCTAAGTCAGAAAACAACCACCATTTATTCAAGCACTTTGTTAGTTAATCGATAGAGATTAGATGTGGAACATCCGTTACTCTTTTTTCGATTAACTTTGATTATATAACCTGACTCAACCAATTTGGGTATCGTATTTTTAACAGTTGTTAAACCAATACCTGTATCCTGATGTATGGTATCAAGAGAAGGGAAGCAGGAGTTGTCATTCCCTGACCGCATACAGAGATAACACAGTATCTTAAATTCGTTTCCGCTAATACTTTTATCAGTAATAATCTTATTGAGTATAGTTGTAAATTTACCTTTTAGTTTTTGCATTTTATGACCTCCTTTTCTGCAAACAAAAAAGCCGTACCATTTCTGATACGACTTAACAACTTATTTTATTCTTTCATACCTCTCATTCGCAAATAACCCATGACATCATATTCTGTTCCATATTTTGTATTATAGTTATTTGCCCTAGTGAAAAGCAGTTCACTTATTTCAATATTTTCCGAAATATAAATTTCTAATGCATCAATAAATTTTAAAGTAAGAGAATAAAAGTGATCTGCGATTTCGTCTGTAAAATAGATTTTACTATTCTCAGTACATATAAATTTATCAGATAAAAATCCGTTTTTGATTAAATACTCCTCGGCTTTTTTATATCCTCCAAAAAATTGTTCTTCTTTGCCGTCTGTGTAGTATGCTTCAATCTCACAGGCATGAACTTGTCTTCCATGAGCAATAACATTTCTTAGTTGGAATAAAACATTAATACCCTCAATTAAGGGCGAAACTTTATAGTGTTGTTTTAAAGAAGTTCCAGTAAAAAGTTCAAATAAGGAATTATAATTATCCAACCCTGTGCACTGTGAAATTTTCTTATTTATAAACTTTTCCAAGTGGTTGTAATAAAAATTTAAGGGCTTTCTTAATTCTAATACAGGTTTTTCTATCGCGTTGTATACTTCTCTAAAGAAACCTAATAGTAGTTTACCTTTATCTTCTAATATTCCCTCAAGAAGACAAGCTGAACACAAAATGATATTTAAATTCAAAGCCGTTCTAGTAATATCGTCTTCATTTGCTCTAGATTTCAAATTGAACTCAATCAGCTTTTCATAATATGTGTATATCTCAGATTCATAAATATATATATTAGCCATGTGATCACCTCCAAAACTTTCTCTTATGTAGAAACTCCTTGCAACAGTATCATTGCAAGGAGTTTAATAGTTAAGATTCCTATTTAGTGCATAACCTTTTGCATATTATGGCGTAAGCTTGGCGTAAATTGGCGTATTTTTTAATTTTGTCAATTCGTCAAACCCGCTATTTTACTGCACTTTTTTTGATTATTACTTATCCAACGGCTTCATTGTGGGGAAGAGCAAAACATCTCGAATTGCGGCAGAATCTGTCAGAAGCATGGTCATTCTGTCAATTCCAAAACCAATACCACCCGTTGGGGGCATACCGATTTCCAGAGCCTTCATAAAGTCTTCATCGGTTGTGTTGGCCTCGTTGTCTCCCAGGGCCAGAAGTTCTTCCTGAGCCTTGAAGCGTTCTCTCTGGTCAATGGGGTCATTAAGCTCAGAATAAGCATTTGCCATTTCCCAACCATTCATAAAGAACTCAAATCGCTCAACATAATCCGGATTTCCCGGCTTTTTCTTGGTAAGCGGTGAAATCTCAATTGGATGGTCCATAACAAAAGTCGGCTGAATCAGGTGTTCTTCAACATACTCTTCAAAGAACAAGTTCAAGATGTCGCCCTTTTTGTGGTGCTTTTCATACTCAACATGATGTTCATCAGCAACCTTTCTTGCCTCATCAACATCCTTGATTTCATTAAAGTCAACACCTGCATACTTTTTAACAGCATCAACCATTGTTATTCTTTCAAAGGGCTTGCCCAAATCCATTTCGATGCCGTTATATGAAATTTTGGTTGTTCCCAGAACTTCCTGAGCAACATAACGATACATATTCTCGGTGAGCTCCATCATACCATAATAATCTGTGTATGCCTGATAAAGCTCCATAAGAGTAAATTCAGGATTGTGTCTTGTGTCAAGGCCTTCGTTTCTGAATACTCTCCCGATTTCATAAACTCTTTCAAGTCCGCCGACAATCAATCTCTTGAGATAAAGTTCAAGAGAAATTCTCAGCTTGAAGTCTTCATCAAGGGCATTGAAGTGTGTTTCAAAAGGACGTGCCGCAGCACCGCCGGCATTTGAAACAAGCATAGGTGTTTCCACCTCCATAAACCCTTGTGCGTCCAGATATTTTCTGATTGTTGAGATTATTTTAGAACGCTTAATAAAGGTGTCCTTCACGTCCTCATTCATAATGAGGTCAATATAACGCTGTCTGTATCTCAAATCTGTGTTGGTCATTCCGTGGAACTTTTCGGGAAGTGGCTGAAGAGATTTACTGAGCAGAACATAACCGATTGTTCTCACCGAAATCTCGCCCTTTTGGGTTTTGAATACCTCACCTTCAACACCAACGATATCTCCAATATCAAGTCTTTTAAACTTCTTATAAGTATCTTCGCCCATGTCGTCACGGGTAACATAAAGCTGAACCTTGCCACTTATGTCTCTCAAATCAAAGAAAGATGCCTTTCCCATAACACGCTTCGACATAAGTCTTCCTGCGATGCTGACAGTCTTTCCCTCAAATTCTTCAAATTTTTCGATGATGTCAGCTGTGTATGCATTTCTGTCATAAGTGGTGACTTCAAATGGGTTTTCGCCCATTTCCTGAAGTTCGGCAAGCTTTTCCCGTCTCACCTTCATAAGCTGACCTACATCCTGCTGTTGTTCCTGAACATTTTGTCTGTTGTTCTCACTCACTTTTCATTTCTCCTATCTATTTGTCTATGCTCAATATTTTAAGCTGAATAACTCCACCATTGTTCGGCAGTGTCACATCAACTGTTTCACCAACATTTCTGCCAATGAGTGCTTTGCCCACCGGTGATTCATCTGAAATTTTGTAGAGGTCCGGGTCTGCCTCAGTTGAACCGACGATGCTGTATTCAAGTTCCTCTTCAAACTCCACATCATAAACCTTGACTTTTGTTCCAATGCTCACAACGTTCAAGTCTATGTCATCATGGTCAATGACCTTTGCATTTTTCAGCATGTTTTCAAGCTGAACAATTCTTGCCTCAACCTGAGCCTGTTCTTCCTTTGCTGCATCATATTCAGAATTTTCTGACAAATCCCCAAATCCACGCGCAACCTTGATTTTTTCTGCAACTTCCTGACGTTTTTTTGTTTTGAGGTCTTCAAGTTCGCGTTCCAACTTGAGGAGTCCCTCATCAGTAAGCATAATCTGTTTGTTATCCATTTTACTTCTTTGCCTTCCTGCCCACATAATAATCTGTCCAGCCTTACCGTGAGCCCGTAAAGCACTTTAGCGTCTATATGAATTAAATATAAGAACTATTTAATATGTCCGAAACAATAAGCCACATTAGATTATATATCAACCTTCTAATAAAGTCAACTTTTTTTTATCCAAAAGATATGCCAAAATTCTTTTCGTTGCATCAAACCCGTCCAGGCAGGCCGCAACCTCAAGAAAATCCACGTCACAGTCCATCAAATCAAAATCAAGTTCGGCTCCATAAATCAGTATATCTCTGCCTATTCTGACCGAAGGCTTTTGCACATTGATTTCAACATCAGCATTCATGGCATCGGTATCCTTTGAAATATCTATCAAAAAACCCGTTTCTTCATAAAAATCGTCACAGATTTTCGCTGCAAGTTCTTTCTCTTTTGTGCAAACGACAATCCTTTTTGTTTCAAAACACAGTTCCTTCAGAAGATACTCCATTATTCTGCCCGGATTGTTATCCCTTATGCAAATTTCACTCTCCAAAAGATTCATGCCACAGATGGAAGTTATTTGCTTTATGCACATGGGAGAAATTTTCAAAAACAGCCTGTTCCTTTCTTCCGGGAACCTCTCCGAGCCCAAATTCTCACAATACTCTTTCAACGTTTTTGAAAAGATAATTGTCTCAACCTGCTGCTCTCCCAGAATTTTTGTAGCTTTTTTTATTTTTCGTTGCAAACCTGTGATTGACTTGCTTTGTCTGTATGGAATTTTTACAACATAAAGTTCAAATGGATTTCTTTCGCTGAGATACTCCACACTTTTCAGTTTTTCAAAAAGCCATCGTTTTCCATTTATCTGACGTTCAGCAATTATACCAAGCTTCAGCACCGATTTACTCACTCCGACCTCAACAACTTATTTATTTTCCAAAATCTCTATAGCCTTTTTCAGTTGTCTGTCTTTCTCAATATCAATATCGGAAATCCTTGAATATTCCTCATCACTCATTTTCACTTCAATGTCAGGCTTTATTCCCTCGTGGTCAATGCAAATGCCCTTGGGCGTGTAATATCTTGAATCGGTGATTTTCAAAATGCTTCCGTCTCTGAACTGATAAGGAATTTGCGTAACCCCTTTGCCAAAGGTCTTTTCTCCCACAATGGTAGCCAAACCATAATCGCGAAGAGCACCCACCAAAACTTCGCTTGCACTTGCACTTCCACCATTGGTCAGCACAACCATCGGAACCTTTGTCAGACCTTCTGTTGCCATATAATCACGCTTTTCACCATTTTTGTTGAGTGTGTATACAATTTCGCCCTCATCAATAAAGGTATCTGCAATATTAACTGCAACTTCCATATATCCACCCGGATTATTCCTGAGGTCCAGAACCAGCCGTTTCATTCCCTGATTTATAAGTTCATTGTAATGTTTGACAAATTCATCATAGGTATTCACGCCAAACTGACTTATCTGGATATATGCATGTTTGTTGTCGAGCATTTTTGAATTGACCGTATCTCTCTTTATTTTTGCACGCACCAATGTGATTTCAACCGTCTCATCCGAAGCCCTTTTGACTATGGTCAGTTTAACCTCAGTGCCTTCAGGGCCTTTCATATCTGCTGCAACCTGATCTATGGTCTTGCCCACAACGGTTTCTCCATCAACCTCAATTATTTTGTCACCTGACGCAATTCCCGCTTTTTCGGCCGGGGATTCAACCAAAGGAGATATCACCTCAATACTTCTTCCATCTTCGCCATTTGTTATATAAAGACCAACACCTGTGTAATCATCTGATTCAACACTTTCGAGGAAAGTCTCAGCTTCACTTTTTGTCATATACACGGTGTACGGGTCTTCGGCACTATATGAGATGCCAAGCAATGCCCCATCAACCAAATCTTCCTTTTCTATATCCTCATAAAAATAGTTTTCAAGAGCAGAAACTCCTGCGCCAAACTTTAGTAACCCCCAAAAGTTTGTGGCGCCAAAAGGATTGATGATCATAACTGTACCAATCGCAGTAGCCAAAATCAACAAAATTGCAGATATTATCAATATAGGTTTCTTTATATACATACCGCAAACCTCACTGTCCTGTTTTGTCAAAAATGTTGCACCCCTTCATATGTGAAGAGATGCAACACATATACAATATCCTATGCAACCAAGGATAATTTATAACTAAAAATACTGCATCGGGTCAACAGCCGCTCCGTTTATTAACACTTCAAAATGAAGGTGTGGTCCTGTTGAATTTCCTGTTGAGCCAACACGACCAATTTGCTGACCTCTCTGAACATATTGTCCGCTAGACACACTATACGAGCTCATATGGGCATAAAGTGTGGCTCTGCCGCCGCCATGGTCAATGATAACACAGTTTCCATATCCCGAATTCCATCCGGCAAGTGTGACTGTTCCCGAATTTGCTGCAACAATTGATGCGCCGTAAGCTGCACCGATGTCTGTTCCTGTGTGCCTTTTCCAAACTCCTGAAACAGGATTCTTTCTTCTTGGAGAGAAATGCGATGTTATGTAATGACAGCTTGGCGTTGGCCATGCAAATTCACCGCCAACATATTGCTTTCCTCCGGATGAACTGCTGAGTGAACCGGAAATCTGTCTTCTCAGGCTTTCCATTGCCGCATCAGCCGCATCAATAACTTTTTGATATGCCGCTGCATCCGACTCAAGCTCACGCATATATGCCTGTTGTTCCTGTTGTTTCTTCTGTAGAGCCTGCTTCTGGGTGCTTAAATCATTCTTGGATTCTTCTTGCGATTTCTTCAGGTTCGCAATTTCATCACGAGCTTTTTCAATTTCCAGCCTTACAGCTTCCATCTCATCAAAAATTTTCTTGTCATATTCTGAAATTTCTTTCACTATTTCAGTTTTATCCACAAAATCGCTGAAACTCTTTGCTGAAAGCAACATTTCTATGTAACTGACGTCCCCTTGCTCGCACATAACTCTGAACCGTTCCTTGAACAAGTCATACTTTTCTTCAGCACGAGCTGCTGCAACATCCAGCTTTGCCTGCTGCTCAGCAAGAGATTTGTCTGTTTCTGCAATCTTCTTGTCAATTGCATCAATCTGAGTCTGGATTTCTCCTGCCTCTTTCTCAAATTTCTCCATCTCAGCAAGGGTTTTTGCCCTTTTTTGCTTGTTGCTGTTGAGTTTTTCCTGAGCCTCATTCTTTTTGACTTGCTGCTGATTGATTTTCTGCTGAGCAGTCTCTGCATAAACAAGCTCCACAGCTAAAGACGCAACTATGCCAAAAATCAAGGCAACAGCGATAATAATTGAAACAATCTTAACCATCTTTCTGCTCATCTCAGATTTCTCCTAACCGAAATAGATTTAAACGTGCAAATGTTTTCTTATGGACATTGCACTACCTGCCATACCAATTCCAATTCCCATTGCTGCAAATGACAAAATCACAATGTTCACCACATCTGTTCCCTCAAGCAACTTTATATTTCCCATAAAGCCCTGAACCGCAGGGAGCACTGAGTTGTAACCAATCATCACAATGAAAGTTGCAACAGCCGCACCAACCGCACCAAGCAGCATGCCCTCAATTATAAAAGGCCATCTGATGAACCAGTTGGTTGCACCAACAAATTTCATTATATTTATTTCTTTTCTTCGCGAGAACATTCCCAGTTTTATGGTGTTTGAAATTATAAACACAGAAATTGCCGCAAGAATAAGCAACAGCCACGCACTCACATACTTGACAGTGTTGGTTATTGAAAGAATTTGCTGTATCAAATCCTGGCGATTGACAACTTCTTCAACCCCTTTGATTTTTGCAGCATCCTCTGCAACCTGTTTTGCCATTCTCACATCCTCAAGCACAAGAACATATGCATCACGCAGGGGGTTGTCCTCCTCAAGGGTGTTGATAACCTCTGCCTGTTCCTGGTAGACACCTTCTTTATAATTCTGAAGACGTTCTTCCTTTGTATAGAGCTGAGCTTCCTTCACATATTCAATTTCACCAAGCTGGCTTCCTATTGCACGCACGTCATCACGATTCATTTCATTTGGCATATAAACATTAATTTCACATTGTTCCTTGATTTGCTCGCCAACAGAATTGAGATTCATTCCGAAAAGAACAAAAAAGCCAAACAATACCAGGCTTGCAATGACTATGCCAATTGATGCAAGAGTCATCAGGCTGTTTGATATCAATCCTTTGAAGCCCTGTGTCAGAAAATACTTCATATTTCTAAATATCATAGCCATAAACCCCTTCTTCTTCATCTCTTACAAGCTTGCCGTTTTCAATGGCCAGAACACGCATATGCATTTCATCTACAAAATTTTTGGCGTGTGTTGCAACAATCATCGTTGTGCCGCGTTTGTTGATGTCAGTAAGCAGCTGCATGATTTCACAAGCCGTGTCCGGATCAAGATTTCCCGTCGGCTCATCTGCAATAATCACAGGCGGCTTGTTGACCAATGCACGGGCCAATGAAACTCTTTGCTGTTCACCACCTGAGAGCTGTCCCGGTTTCATTCTCGCCTTATGAGCAAGGCCAACCAAAGACAAAACATTGGGAACATTGCGTCTTATTTCTGAACGAGATGCACCAATAACCTGCATAGCAAAAGCCACATTTTCATAAACGGTTTTGTTGGGGAGCAATCTGAAATCCTGAAAAACCATTCCGATATTTCGTCTGAGATATGGAATTCTGTTTTTTGGCAACTCGCTCAGGTTCAGACCATTCACTGTGATTTCCCCTGAATTTGCAGTTTCCTCCTTGATAATCAGTTTGGTTAAAGTGGATTTTCCTGCGCCTGATGGCCCAACAAGGAACACAAATTCACCTTTTTCAATTTTAAATGACACGTCATCAAGGGCCCTTACACCTGTGTCTTCATAAGTTTTAAAAACATTCTTAAATTCTATCATAGTTGTAGTTCAGCCTTTCCGTCTGCCCTGCATTTCACAGTTCAGACAACGAGCCTTATATTCTTGTAGGCTCTGAAGTGAGATATTTGTTTACCATCATTGCAACTTTGAAAATAATAGCATCATCAAATTCTCTCAAATCAAGTCCTGTCAGTTTCTTTATTTTGTCCAATCTGTAAACCAGCGTGTTTCTGTGAACAAACAGCTTTCTGGAAGTTTCTGAAACATTCAGGTTGTTCTCAAAGAACTTCTGGATTGTGTAAATTGTTTCACTGTCAAGAACCGAAATTGATTCTTTTTTGAAAACCTCATTGAGGAACAATTCGCAAAGTGTTGTAGGGAGCTGATAAATAAGTCTTCCTATTCCCAGATTGTCATAACTGATTATGTTCTTTTCAGTGTCAAAGACCTTTCCAACCTCGAGAGCAATTCTTGCTTCACGATAAGCTCTTGCAAGGTCCTGAATGGTTTCAACAACAGTGGAAATTCCCACAGAAATCTTCACCATTGCCTCGGTATTCACCGTATCATGCATTTCCTGAACCATTTTTACAATTTCCTTCATCGAAGTCTTTGAACCGACTTCTTTAACAATTGCAACATCACGGTCATCAATGCGGATTACAAAGTCGCGGTTTTTGTCAGGGAAAATGCTTTGCAAAATGTCAACAATCGAAACATCAATGCTTTTGTGTGTTCTGAGAAGCAAAACCACTCTTCCTGCATCAACCGAAAGCTTGAGCTCACGGGTTCTGTAAAGAATGTCATTAGGAAGAACATTGTCCAAAATTACATTCTTCATAAAACTGTTCTTGTCATACTTTTCATCATAATGCTGTTTTATTGTGAGAAAGTGTGTTCCCAGGAAGGCCGCAAAGCCCTTTGCAAGCTCGTCTGTTCCCTCACAAAAAACCACATAAACATATTTATTGCAGGTTTCAATTTTGCGAAACACATATCCTCCGCCAACATATTCTTCGTTGTTAGCTTCAAAACGGCTAATCACAGTCTCATTCTGATGGCCCACCATTCCCTCATCGCTGCAAGCAATTATGTAGCCATTATCATCCATAATTCCAATCTTTCTGTGAATATCCTTTTTCAACTGATTGCATGTGCTCTGGAATATTCTGTTTTGCATATAAATACCTCCGTACATCACTTTTACATTTATATAAACACATTAACCCATTCTATCCTGAATATTATAACTCTTTTTTTTGCAAATTGCAAGATTTTTGTGCAATTTTTACAAAACATTCACAATTAAACCCCAAAATCGGCATTTCTGCCAAAAACAAAAGATGCCAAAACCTCTTGGGCTCAGCATCCTTTTGTTATTATTTCTTTTTTGACTTGGCAGGAACTTCCTCATACTTGCAATCTTCATTAAAGCAAACATACTTAATCGGACCTCTTCCGCGGAAAGGGCGCTTTTTCATAATTGTTCCGCCACACTCAGGACATTTCATTGTTGTGGGTTCATCCCATGAAAGAAGACAATCTGTTCCTTTTTCACAGGTATAATATTTTGCACCCTTCTTGGACTTTTTAACCTGAACCTTGCTACCGCACTTTGGACAGGGAGCATCAATTTCCTCTGTAATTGATTTTGTATTTTTGCATTCAGGATATCCTGGGCACGCCAAAAACTTCCCAAATCTGCCCTGTTTGTAAACCATCATCCTTCCGCACTTTTCGCAGGTCTCATCGGAAACTTCATCCTGGACTTCAATTTTTCCTATTGCCTCTTCAGCAATGGCAAGTGTTTTTGAGAATGGTTCATAAAATTCTCCGATTATTTCTTTCCAATTTTTGTTGCCATCTTCAACGCTATCCAGTTTTTCTTCCATATTGGCTGTGAATTCCTCATCCACAATATCCGGGAAATGTTCCTCCATAAGCACCGTAACAATATTTCCGAGTTCTGTTGGGTAAAGAGATTTCCCCTCTCTTGCAACATATCCACGGCTTGTTATTGTGGTTATTGTTGGAGCATACGTACTCGGTCTGCCTATGCCATCTTCTTCCATTTTTTTGACAAGTGAAGCTTCTGTGTATCTTGCAGGAGGCTGTGTGAAGTGCTGTTCCGGTTTGACATCCTTCAAAAGCAAGGTCTGTCCCTCAGCAATCTGGGGTATTTTGCCTTCCTTTTCCTCTGTAAAGTCCTGCCCTTCAATATAGACAGCCATAAAGCCGTCAAACTTAACATCTGCACCGCTCGCCTTAAGCACATACTCATTGCTCTTGATATCAGCCTGAATGGTGTCCATAATCGCATCTTCCATCTGACTGGCGAGGAATCTGTTCCAGATAAGTCTGTAAAGCTTATATTGGTCAGGTTTCAACGAATCCTTAATTTGTTCAGGAGAATAGATCATAGATGTTGGTCTTATGGCTTCATGAGCGTCCTGAGCCGATTTTTTTGAACGATAGAATTTCGGTTTTGCGGGGACATAATCCGCTCCATATTTTTCGCCTATATATTTCCTGCATTCAAACTGTGCCTCTGATGAAATACGGAGAGAATCCGTTCTCATATAGGTAATAAGGCCCACACTTCCGTTGCCCTTTATATCAACACCTTCATAAAGCTGTTGTGCCGTTGCCATTGTTCTTTTTGTGGTGAAATTAAGTTTGCGGGCAGCCTCCTGCTGAAGAGTACTTGTTGTGAAAGGAGGTGCTGTGTATCTCTTTTTTTCGCTTTTCACAACCTTGTCAACTGTGTATGATGACTGTTTCAGTTTCTCAACAACCTTTTCTGCTGTCTCGCCATCTGAAAGTTTCATTTTTGTTTTTGCAGTTTTACCATAAAACTTCGCAACCAAAGGTTTTTTTCCTTTTTCGTCTGTAAGTTTCACGTCAATTGTCCAATATTCTTCTTCTTCAAAAGCACCAATCTCGCGTTCTCGGTCAACAATCAGCTTTGTTGCAACAGACTGAACACGACCGGCGCTCAGACCTTTTTTAACCTTTTTCCAAAGCAACGGGCTTAGCTGATAACCAACAATTCGGTCTAGCACACGTCTTGCTTGTTGTGCATCAACCAAATCTGCATCTATGCATCTTGGTTGCAAAACAGCTTCCTTTACTGCTGTTTTTGTTATTTCATTAAAGGTTATACGGCATTTTTTGTCCGTTTCAATCCCCAAGATGGCCGCCAGATGCCATGATATAGCTTCTCCTTCGCGGTCAGGGTCAGTTGCAAGAAAAACTTTTGCTGAGTTTTTTGCGTCTTTTTTCAGCTTTGAAATCAAATCGCCCTTCCCACGTATGGTAATGTATTTGGGTTCAAACTCATTCTCCAAATCAACTCCCAGCTGACTTTTGGGCAAATCGCGCAAATGTCCCATTGATGCTGTGACTTCATACCTGGAACCCAAATATTTTTTTATTGTTTTAGCCTTCGCAGGTGACTCAACAATAACAAGATTTTTCTTTTTGTCATTTGTTGCTTTTTCAACTGTTTTTGCCATTTTTCCCTCCGCTAATTTCATGATTGATTTTAACTTCATTTCCAACTAAACAAGCATATACCTGTTTCCGCTTTGCTGACGGAGAACACCTCTTATGCAAAGCAAGGTGAGTCTGCTGCCCAAAACATTGGGGGCTATCCCACAATTTTCAGCAAGCTCCTCACTGTCTGCAATTCCCCCGTTGTCTTCAATATATTTCAAAATAACTTCGTCTTCCGCAGAAAGTCCGTTAGCTATTTTTTGTTCGTGTTTTATTTTCTCATTTCCCCTGAAAAACTCAGGTCTTATTTCTCTGTAATACTCCGCAGGTCTTTCAACCTTGTCAACAACCATTGCCCCTTCAGCCAACAGTTTGTTTGGAAGTGATGCCTGCCATGCCATAGGACTTCCCGGAACCGCAAAAACATCTCTGTTGTTCTCAAGTGCAAGCCTTGCCGTCATTGAGGTTCCGCTTGGTTCTTTCCCCTCAACAACAACCGTCCCATGAGAAAGTCCCACAACAATGCGGTTTCTCTGCTGATAAAAATACCTTTTCACAACCGTTCCCGGCGGTCTTTCCGAAAGAATTGTTCCGTTTTTCAATATCTCATAATAAAGCTTTTCATTACATCTTGGATAAATCGCATCAACACTGCCTGCCAAAACCGCTATTGTCTTACCGCCCGCTTCAATGGCGCCACGATGTGCTTCTGCATCTATACCTTCCGCCATTCCGCTGACAACCACAATCCCATTCTGGGCAAGATTTCTTCCGATACGTCTTGCGATGCCAAGGCCTTGAGGAGTCGCTTTTCTGCATCCCACCACCGAAACCATCAGCTTGTCACTAAAATTCATTCTTTCACCTTTTGCAAATAAAATTCGCGGTGGAGTGTTGGTATTTTTCAAAAACTGCGGATATTCTTCGGATTCCTGATTGATAATTCTTATTTGATTTTCTTTGCAGTAATCATTTATCTCATGGGCTTGTTCCAGCAATTCAGGTGAAGATATGCGTTTTGCCAACGACCCTTCCAAACCCACTTTTTTAAGTCTCTTCAGCTCTGACTCCACAGAAGAAAATTTATTTTTATCATTTTCAAACAATACCACTGCCTTTTCAACCTTCTCGGGTTCAAACCCGCATATACAGTGGAGCCACAGTTCATATAATATGTTCATAAAACCCAATTCCCTATACAAAGATATCACAGAAGGTATTTATTCTTCCTTGCAATTTTTTATCCAGTGCATAGCAATCCCCGCTGCAACTGCAGCATTAAGGGACTCAGCAAGACCATCCATTGATATTTTTACCCTAAAATCCGAATTTTCCAGAATATCATCACAAATGCCGCGTGCCTCGTTGCCGATTACCACAGCCGTCTTTTTCGGTACCCTGAAACTTTCAAGCAAGTCTTCTCCGGATGGAGTTGTCGAAACAATTGAAAAGCCTTCTTTTTTGAGAAATTCAACGTCCTCACCGGTGCAGTTGGTTCGGAATTTCATCCTGAAAACAGAACCCATCGTGGCTCTCACCGTCTTCGGGCTGAAAATGTCTGCACAGCCTTTCATCAGATATATTCCGTCAAATCCAAACGCTTCGGCCGTTCTTATTACTGTTCCCAAATTTCCGGGCTCAGAAACTTCATCCAGAATAACTATGTCCTTTGCCTTTTCATCAGCAAAGAACTCCTCTTGCGGCATTCTCACAACCGCCAGAACTCCCTGTGGTGTGTCAGTGTCAGATATGTCAGCAAATATTTGCTCAGAAACAACCATAACCTTGTCGCACACAGTTTCTGCCAATTTTATAAATTCCTCTTCTTTTTCAAAAAAGCCTTCGCTGACAACAACCGAATGTATGCTTTGGGGAACAAATTCAAATGCTTCCCTCACGATTCTTTTGCCCTCTGCCACAAACTTCTTTTGTTCACTTCTGTTGCTTTTTTTTCTCAAAGACTTGATCAGTTTCAGCGTTTTATTATCTTTTCCTGTTATTTTCTGTATCATTTTCTTGCAAAATCCCATGAAACTTCACTCATGGTATATCTCAACTTTCTCATAATTAACAATGCAACAAAAATTGCAAGTGCCTGGATTGGAGCCAGCAAAATGTTGACAACAATTTTATGAGTAATGCCAGCAGCAAGCTCGGCTGTCATCAGGCTTCCCGGAACCATAGGCACAAGCACAATATTACACAAAACATTCACCAATAACTTTGCTCTCAGGCAACGCAGATAACTTGTTGGGTTTGCATATATTATCCAGCCATAAATCATACCGCTTATTCCCGCAACCAAAATTGCACTAACATTAAATGTTTCTTCTGCATGCATAACGAATGATGTACCGTATTGAAGCATTCCAAAAACACAAGTCAAAATCGGGCCAAACAGTTTTGCCGCCAAAGGCATGACAACAAGTCCGAAATTAAACGAGGTTTCCGGCCCCAAGGAAATTGGTGCTTCCGTCAATAACGCATAGAGCAACAACAATATTAATGCAGCAAAATAATTTGCCGGTCTGTTCAGCTTATTCCTTATGGTGTGTTTTCTCACAAAAATCATATGGGCAAGCAACCCCAAAAAGACAGCAATGACCAGGTAGATATTGATAATGCTCAGCACTCTGAAAATAGGGTGTAATTTATACACCAGCCCGCTAAACATACCTTCTATATCGCCAATCATTCTGTTAACGCCCTCGACAGGATTATAAATCTGCTCTCCGTTCATCGTATTTCCTCCAGCAATGTATTAGAACTTCATTATAATGTACGAAAAAGTTATACCGCGCGTACGGTATAACTTTTCGAGCAAAACTATTTAACCTTTTCAACAAGCTTTGTGAAAGCAGCAGGATCTGAAACAGCGATTTCAGCAAGCATCTTTCTGTTGATTTCAATTCCGTTGTTCTTGAGACCATTCATGAACTTGCTGTAGCTTATGCCGTTTGCGCGTGCTGCAGCATTTATACGAGCAATCCAAAGCTGTCTGAAGTTTCTCTTCTTTTGTTTTCTGTCACGATAAGCATAAGTAAGTGATTTCATAACAGCCTGATTTGCAGTTTTAAAAAGCTTACTCTTTGCGCCTCTGTAACCTTTAGCTAATTTTAATATTTTTTTACGTCTTTTTCTTGTGTGCATAGCACCTTTAACTCTTGCCATGTCTAAAGACTCCTTTCATACTGATAAATTTCTGCGATTTCAAATCGCGGTGGTTTGTTGCTTTTTTGCAACATAATCAAACTTTCCCGACTTATTTGTAGGGAATCATGCTCTTGATTGTAGCAGCATTTGCTGTTGCAAGATAGCCGCCCTTTCTGAGCTTTCTTTTTCTCTTGGTAGACTTCTTGTTAAGAATGTGACTTCTGTAAGCCTTACCTCTTTTGATTTTTCCGTTCTTTGTAACGCCGAAACGTTTTGCAGAGCCTTTGTGTGTCTTAATTTTAGGCATTTTTTATTCTCCTTCCATAAATTACTTTAAAAGCTTTTGTCCAACCAGAACTCGGTTTTATGCTTTCTTGGGTGATACAAACATAGCCATGCTTCTTCCCTCAAGTTTGATGTCCTTTTCAACAACGCCAAATTCAGCCATCTCATCTTTCACTCTGAGAAGCAACTCTTTTCCGCTGGCACTGTGAGTGATTTCACGGCCACGGAATCGAACTGAAACCTTAACTTTGTCTCCGGACTTTAAAAACTTAATTCCCTGATTAACTTTTGTCTGGAAATCATGCTCATCAATGTTGGGGCTGAGACGAACCTCTTTGATATCAATAACCTTTTGATTCTTTCTCTGTTCCTTCTCCCTCTTGGCAAGCTCAAACTTGTATTTCCCATAGTCCATAATCTTGCACACAGGCGGTTTTGCCTGAGGAGCAATTTTGACCAAATCAAGATTGAATTCATCAGCCTTTGCCAATGCATCTTTCCCGGAAAAAACACCAAGCTGTTCGCCTTCAGGGCCAATGAGACGGACTTCTTTGTCTTTGATTTCTTCGTTAATCATCAACTCTTGCTTAGCTATACCTAAACACCTCCAAAATAATCTGCACTGATTAAAATAAAAAAGTGCGGAAAGCATAAAACTCCGCACTCAAAAAACAAACTCAAAACCCTTTCGCCATAAGCTAAGGAGAGAAGCGGACCTTCTGCTTTACTGTGGTAGTATATCACACTTATTTTCGTTTGTCAACCACTTTTTTCATTAATTTTCAAATTCCACTTGAATATTTCATATCTATATGTTAAAATAAATTCAGGTTTAACAATGCTTTGTTATAAAAAATTCAGCAAGGCACTTTAGTTAATAGAAAGGGAATGTGATTTTTATGTATATCCTCACGAACTCAATCATCGAAACAATAAAGACTTTTTGCATATCAATCCTTTGTTCTGCAATCTTTTCGTTTATGATTTACAGAGATACCGTCTTGATTCAGAATGTAGCATGTTTCATTCTCAACCTTGCGTCATTTCTCTTATTTTTGTTTTTATACTACAAGAACTGGTCCGGCTTTTATTCACGAACATATGCAGCAATCGAGTATATAATCCCGGTTGCAACATCTTTCATTGTTTATGCAGGAGCATCAACATACTTCTACATAACAAAGGCAAGTCTCATCTACAGATGGGTTTTCCAGCACACAAGATTTTTAGAGCCTATGCTCAATAGAGAATATGCTTTTGTATCTTTCATAATAGCACAGGTTCTGACCCTTGCTGTTATTTTCATTGTTCCAATGACCTGTGATCAAAAAAACTAGCCTCACACCTGTAAATCGGCTGTCCCTTTTCAGAAAACAACTTTTCATATTCGGTCATAACATTACCTTCAAACTTGCTGTTGTGCAAATCGAGGGTAATGTTTTTTAATTTCAGTCCAAACCCCGCAAAGGAATTCAGGGAAAATTCGAACAAACCCCGATTGTCTGTTTTGAAATGAATTTCCCCGTCATCGGATATCATCCTCTTATATATTGAGAGATATCTCTCATGAGTAAGTCTTCTTTTTGCATATCCGCTTTTGGGCCACGGGTCGCAAAAGTTGATATAAATCCGGTCCACCTTTGTCCTTGTTTCCATATGTTCGAGCACAGTTGCATCCCCCGGAACAAACTGAACATTGCTCAAATTTAGACTTTGTGCCTTCTCCAGAGCAAGCACCAGAACATCAAGATTTTTTTCGAAAGCAATATAATTTATTTCAGGATTTCGCCTTGCCGTTTCGCTTATGAAGCCACCCTTGCCACAACCGATTTCAATATGTAAAGGCTTGTCCTCTTCAAAAACTGCCTTTATATCTTCCTTGTATTCCAATATATCACGTATAATGAGATTTGAACAATTTTCAAGTCTCTCCTCGCGATGTTTTTTTCTTCTCATTCGCATATTATCTTTCCTCCACTACAGTTTGGAGCATCAAAGGATGCCCCAAACATTTTAACAAATACCGAAACAAAAGTCAACTAATCATTAAAAGTAAATCCGCTGTAAGTTTCAGCAATAATATTCCACAGCTCTCTGTCAACTCTGCCAAAGGTTTCCTTGCCATAAAGTCTTGCGAAATCCTCCACCGCTTTTCTGGTATCCGAATCAAAAACTCCCGTGACTTTTGGCATATGTATGTTCCCGAATATTTTCGCAAGACGCCTCAGCATCACCTGAAGGACATATATCTCTTCAAATCTGTCACCCTCCTTGAAATGGGGAATATCTACGGGGTAAACATATACGGGTTTTGGATGTTTCTCCGCCCTTACAATTTCGTCATATACCTCTACCAGCCGTGTCCAAGTTTCAAAATCTATCTCACCACTGGCAGGGAGTCCGTATCTTCTTTGAAAAGCCCTGACCGAATTTTTTGTCTGCTCTCCATATATGCCATCGGGAACAACCAACGGAATTTGAGGAATATATCTTGACAAGTATCTGAGATATGCTTGAATTTCATATATATTCGCCTTTTCATCTCTGTGTGAAAAATAAAGTCTGTTATCCATTTTCTCCTCCTTCACTGATTTCTCACAACATATCCGGGGTACTGTCCCGGAGTTTTTAGGTCCCCGTTTTTCAGGTCAAAATATGTATCTTCAATAAGCTGCCATGTTCCGGGCCCCACAAAACCCTTAGGCGGAAGTCCCTGATCTTCCAGAAATGCATCAACCGCTCTTTGAGTTGGCTCATCAAAAGTCCCCGTAACTTCAAGGTCGGGAACATTTTCATAAACTCCCGCAATAAACTTGAGCCTCGTCTGGAGAGCCCTCACCGCATCACCCTGACTTCCAATAACAATGGGTGTGCCAGGATATGGAGAATAATCCTCTGCAAGAAACTGCGGCGGATAGCGTTCCAAAATCCCCAAATACGAATCACTCAGTTCATTCCAGGTTGCCTCATCAACCACACCCGTTTCGGGTAGACCATTTACCTTTTGAAAGCTTTTCACCGCATTTTCAGTGGCAGTTCCGAATATTCCGTCTATTGTCACTGGCGGAATTGAATTGTCATATGCTCCAATCACCGCCAGATAATACTGAACAACACGAACAGGATTGCCCGTGTCCCCTGGTCGCACCTCTGTCACAAAATTCTTTGATACATCCGCAAGTTTTTTGCCCTCTGAATTCAATGCTGCAAGCCTCGAAACCGCCACATATATGAACATTATTCTGTAC
>JAZRNM010000003.1:0-8972 GCA_045648205.1 Clostridia bacterium | reverse complement strand
CAGACCCGGTTCTCAAAGAACCTATCATGCTCGTTAATGTTATCACACCTGATGACTACCTCGGTTTTGTTATCGGTGACCTTAGCTCAAGACGTGGTATGATTAAGTGCCAGGAATCTCGTAGTGGCGGTGTAACTCAGGTTACTGCTGATGTTCCGCTTTCAGAGATGTTTGGTTATGCGACCGTTCTTCGTTCAGGCACTCAGGGTCGTGGACAGTATTCAATGGAACCTTCACACTACAGCGAAGTTCCGAAGTCTGTTCAGGAAAAGATTATAAGTGACAGAACAAAGAGCGAATAATTGTACAGTTTTTTACAATAAATTTTAAAAAAAGCTATTGAAAACTGTTCGATATTGTAGTAAAATAATTAGTAAATAATTAACTTATATAAGTTAGGAGGAAATTTAAAATGGCAAAAGCTAAATATGAAAGAAACAAACCCCATGTTAACATTGGTACAATCGGCCACGTTGACCATGGTAAAACAACTCTTACTGCTGCAATCACAAAGGTGCTTGCTATGGACGGTAAGGCTCAGTACGAAGCTTATGATATGATCGATAAGGCTCCGGAAGAAAGAGAAAGAGGTATCACAATTTCAACAGCTCACGTTGAATACGAAACAGAAACACGTCACTATGCACACGTTGACTGCCCCGGACATGCTGACTACGTTAAGAACATGATCACTGGTGCTGCTCAGATGGATGGTGCTATCCTCGTTGTTTCAGCTGCTGATGGTCCTATGCCTCAGACAAGAGAACACATTCTTCTTTCACGTCAGGTTGGCGTTCCGAAGATTGTTGTTTTCATGAACAAAGTTGACCAGGTTGACGATCCCGAACTTCTCGAGCTCGTTGAAATGGAAATCCGTGACCTTCTTTCAGAATATGATTTCCCCGGTGATGAAATCCCGATCGTTAAGGGTTCAGGTCTTCAGGTTCTCGAATCTGCTTCAACAGATGCTGGTGCTCCTGAATATGCTTGCATTAAGGAACTTATGGATGCAGTTGACGCATACATTCCTACACCTGAAAGAAAGAGCGACCTTCCTTTCCTTATGCCTGTTGAGGACGTATTCTCAATCACAGGCCGTGGTACAGTTGCTACTGGTAGAGTTGAAAGAGGTACACTTAACCTTTCTGACGAAGTTGAAATCGTTGGTCTTTCAGAAGAATCAAGAAAAGTTGTTGTTACTGGTATCGAAATGTTCAGAAAGCTTCTTGATCAGGCTGAAGCTGGTGATAACATCGGTGCACTCCTTCGTGGTGTTCAGAGAGACGAAATCGAAAGAGGTCAGGTTCTTGCTAAACCCGGCACAATCAATCCTCACACAAAGTTCAAGGGCGAGGTTTACGTTCTGACAAAGGAAGAAGGCGGACGTCATACTCCTTTCTTCACAAACTACAGACCTCAGTTCTATTTCAGAACAACTGACGTTACTGGTGTTGTTAACCTTCCTGAAGGCACAGAAATGTGTATGCCTGGTGATAACGTAACAATGACTGTTGAACTTACAACAACAATCGCTGTTGAAGAAGGTCTCCGTTTCGCTATCCGTGAAGGTGGACGTACAGTTGGTTCAGGTGTTGTTACTGAAATCATTGAGTAATTTCAATCTGACATCTTTATGTTAAAGTTAAAAATGAGGAGCAAAGGCTCCTCATTTTTTTGTTATTCTTATTTCGTTGAGAGGCGGATTGCCAACTGTCAGGTTTTCTAGTATATCGCTTATTTTCTCCTCGGTCTGTTCCACATCCTTCAAAAATTCTTCAGCCGAAATGCGGATTGCACCTGTGCCATAGATGATGATTTGTTCAAGGCGGTCAGAGGTGGCAACGGTCACATCATAGTTTTTGCGGATTTCCTTTGCAGTGCGCTCAATATAACTGTCGGCGGTTTCAGCCTCTTTGGTGTAAACAACTGTGACGTTTCCAATATTTTCCAGACTTCCCGGATTGTTCTTTACTTTGTAAGCATCGAAGACAATTATGATTTCATAGTTTTTCATCACCTTGTAATTGGAAAGACGGTTGATGAGATAGTTCCGGGCAAAATCAAGATCCTCGCTTGTTGCACTATTCAGGTCAAACCATGAAAACAATATGTTATAGCCGTCAACCAACAAAAATTCGCCATCCTTTTGTTTGGGTGTGCGATATTTTTTTGCAACAGTTTCGGGGAGCTTCTGTGACTTCATTGCACTGTGGCTTTTTCGTTGAATTTTCCCATAGGTTCGCTCAAATATTCGCATAAGCTCATCATCATCTGCATAGTTGGAGCTGCGGATTGGTGTGCTGCGGGCTGAAATTAATTCTTGTTCCTTCTTTTTTCGCGGGTCCTCAAGATGCATATGTTGATGGACTTCGTTCCATTTCACCACAAAGCCTGCACCATGGTCGCAGAAAACAGAGTCAGGAGTGTTTTCTGTGTCTTGCTCGGGATTATATTGTTTTTCTATTATTATTTCATCCTGATTTTTGCAAGGCTCATAGCCTGCAGGCATACATTCAAGTGAGCCAAGACCATGAGAATATGCACGAACCTCGGCGGAATAGTTGCAAAGCCCTGCAACCGGTGCATAGCCCTTCAAGACAGATACATCATCACGATTTTCAGGTGGTGTGAATTTGCCACCCATATTTTGAATGTCGGTCATTGCTCTGCCGAGATTTGCGGTTGGAACTGTCAGGGTGAAGCTGTACCATGGCTCCAAAAGAACTGAGTCTGCTTGCATAAGCCCTTGTCGGACCGCCCGATAAGTTGCCTGACGAAAATCGCCACCCTCGGTATGCTTTTTGTGAGCACGGGCGGACATAAGAGTTATTTTTATGTCGGTTATGGGGACTCCGATAAGAACACCCAGGTGTGTTTTTTCTTCCAGGTGTGTAAGGATCAGACGTTGCCAGTTCTTGTCCAATTCGTCATCACTGCATTTGTTTTCGAAAATAATGCCCGAACCTCTTTTTGCAGGCTCCAGAAGGAGCTGCACCTCTGCATAGTGCCTGAGGGGTTCAAAGTGACCAACTCCAAGAACAGAATTGCGGATTGTTTCCTTATATATTATGCTTCCCTTTTCAAATTCCACATTCATATCAAAACGGGATTTCAGCACAGATTTCAAAACCTCAGATTGAACCTCACCCATAAGCTGAATGTGTATTTCACCAAGCTGTTCATTCCAGGAGGAGTGAAGTTGTGTCTCCTCTTCTTCGAATTTTTTCAGATTGCGCAGGGCGGTTGTGAGGTCATAGCCATCATCAAGCTTTACTTTATATGAAAAAACAGGCTCAAAGGTGAATGAAGAAATATCGTTTTCACAGCCCAGACCTTGTCCAACATAGGTGCTTGAAAGACCAAGGACAGCACAGACAGTTCCGACTGTGGCTTCCTGCTCGTTTTTGTATTTAACACCCGAATAAATTCGGATTTCATTTATCTTTTCATCACCCAAACTGTCTTTGACACAAATCTTGCCACTTGTGACTTTCAGGTGAGTCAGTCTTTGCCCTCGCTCATCGGTTGAAATTTTGAATACCTTTGCGCCAAACTCAGTTCCTCCAAGTTTTTGCAGGGTATAAAGTGAAAGTGCACCAAGAAATTCTGTGATGCCTTGTGTTTTGAGTGCAGAACCAAAATAACAAGGGAAGAGTTTGCGGTCTGAAATCGCACTCCTGATGGATTCTGCGGAAAAACTGCCATCGCTCAAAAACTCATTCATTAATTCCTCGGAGCAGAGTGCCAAGGATTCAGTCTCTTCTGAGTCAAATGCTGACATATCAATACAAGAAGAATGGAGAGTTTCCTTGATATTGGAAAGCAGAAAATCTCTGTTGGCAATGGGCATATCCATCTTGTTCACAAAAATGAAGGTGGGAACATTATATTTTTCCAACGCTTTCCAAAGTGAAAGCGTATGACTTTGCACACCATCTGACGCACTTATGAGAAGAATAGCATAGTCGAGCACACTCAAAGCACGCTCGGTTTCAGCGGAAAAATCCACGTGACCGGGAGTGTCAACTAAAGTGAAGTCGGTGTCATCCACAGAAAAGGTTGCCTGCTTGGAAAAGATGGTTATTCCCCGACTTTTTTCTATTTCGTTTGTGTCCAAAAATGCGTCTTTGGTGTCAACTCGCCCCAGGGTTCTTATCTCACCACTCAAAAACAGCATTGCCTCAGATAGTGTTGTCTTGCCCGAGTCAACGTGAGCCAGAACACCAAGAGTAATTTTTTTCTTCATATTGCATATGCTCCAAATTAGTTTGTTTAATTCAGTATACCAACTAAATATGAGGGTGTCAACAAATTGAAAAGGAATAAACAAAAAATTTTTTCTCCGCAAATATTGATGTTTCAAGGGCTTGAAGACTTGTGAAAAAAGATGTCAAAAGAAATCGAAAAATGCTATTGACAATTTTTGCATAGTAATATATAATAGCATATGTAGTGTTTGATTAAATTTTAAAACCTCTATATATTGTGTTTTATAAAGAGGACAGAGAAATGCCGTTCTCACGGCACGGGGAGGCTGAAATGAGGATTGGCGGACTTATGAAGCTCACACTTCTGGACTATCCGGGAAGGGTGGCTTGCACGGTTTTTTTGGAGGGATGCAATTTCAGGTGTCCTTTTTGTCATAATTCCCATCTGGCAGAGGCGAGGTCCGAAGATTTCATTGCTGAGGAGGATTTTTTTGCATTTCTTGAAAAACGCAAAGGTGTTCTGGATGGAGTATGTGTGTCGGGCGGAGAGCCACTTATGAGTGACGATGTCATAGCATTTCTTCAAAAAATCAAAGATATGGGCTACAACATAAAGCTTGACACCAATGGCAGTTATCCCAAAAGACTTGAAAAAATAATTGGGCTTGGACTTTGTGACTATGTGGCAATGGATATAAAAAATTCTTTTGATAAGTATGGGTTGACAACGGGAATTGAAAGTGTGAATGTTGATTTGGTTTGTGAAAGCATTGAACTTTTGAAAAAGTCAGAAATACCCCACGAATTCAGGACAACCGTTGTGAAAGAGTTTCACGAACCCTGCGATTTGGGTGAAATTGCTCGGTTGGTGGGTGAAAATGAAAAATTGTTCATTCAGCCATTTCTGCTGAGTGAAAATGTTTTTGACAAATCCTTGAACGGGTTTGAAGATGATGAAGTAAAGGCTTTGCTGGCATCGGCAAAAGTCTTTGCGCCAATGACTGCGGTCAGGGGAATTGATTTGTAGATAATGGGCCTTGTGCCCCGGATATATAAAGTAATTTTAAGGAGGAAAAGAGAATGTATAAGGTTAAGAAAAGAGATAATAAGCTTGTTGAATTTGATTTATCCAAGATAAGTGATGCTATGCTTCAGGCTTTTGAGGCACAGAACAGACAGTATAATCAGAACATAATTGATTTTTTAGCACTCAAGGTTACGGCAGATTTTGAGCCGAAAATCAAGGAAGATGCAATTGCGGTTGAAGACATTCAGGATAGCGTTGAATCGGTTCTTGTTCAGGCGGGATATGCTGATGTTGCAAAGGCATATATCCTTTACAGAAAGCTCCACGAAAAGATGCGTAATATGCAGTCAACCATCCTTGACTACAAGGAGGTTGTTGACAATTATGTAAAAATCAATGACTGGAGAGATAAGGAAAATTCAACGGTTACATATTCTGTTGGAGGACTTATCCTTTCAAACTCGGGTGCAATAACTGCAAACTACTGGCTCAGTGAAATCTATGATGAGGAAATTGCTAATGCCCACAGAAGTGCTGACATTCACATCCATGACCTTTCAATGCTCACAGGCTATTGCGCAGGCTGGTCACTTAAGCAGCTTATTCAGGAAGGTCTTGGCGGTGTTGAAGGAAAGATTACTTCTGCTCCTGCAAAGCATCTTTCGACTCTTTGCAACCAGATGGTTAACTTCCTTGGAATTATGCAGAACGAATGGGCGGGCGCTCAGGCATTCAGCTCATTTGACACCTACCTTGCACCATTTGTTAAGGTGGACAACCTCAGCTATGAACAGGTTAAGAAGTGCATCGAGTCCTTTGTTTATGGTGTGAACACTCCGTCACGTTGGGGAACTCAGGCGCCATTCTCAAACATCACTCTTGACTGGACTGTTCCTGCTGACCTTGCAGAACTTCCTGCAATTGTTGGCGGCAAGGAAATGGACTTCAAGTATAAGGATTGTAAAAAGGAAATGGATATGGTCAATCGTGCGTTCATTGAAACAATGATTGAGGGTGACGCAAACGGCCGTGGTTTCCAATACCCCATTCCCACATATTCAATCACGAGCAACTTTGATTGGTCAGAAACAGAAAACAACAAGCTCCTCTTTGAAATGACCTCAAAATATGGAACTCCATATTTCTCAAACTACATCAACAGTGATATGGAGCCAAGCGATGTCCGCAGTATGTGCTGTCGCCTTCGTCTTGACCTTCGTGAACTGAGAAAGAAATCAGGCGGTTTCTTTGGTAGCGGTGAAAGCACCGGTTCGGTTGGTGTTGTTACAATCAACATGCCAAGAATTGCATATCTTGCAACCGATGAAGATGATTTCTTCAGAAGACTGAATAAACTTATGGATATTTCTGCACGTTCTTTGAAGGTGAAGAGAGATATAATTACAAGACTTCTCGATGAGGGACTTTATCCTTATACAAAGAGATACCTGGGAACATTCAACAACCACTTCTCAACAATCGGCCTTATCGCTCTGAACGTAGTTGGTCTTAATGCAAAATGGCTTGGAAAGGATATGACAAGCACCGAAACTCAGGAATTCTCAAAGAAGGTTCTCAACCATATGAGAGAAAGACTTTCTGATTATCAGGAAAAATATGGCGACCTTTATAACCTTGAAGCAACACCTGCAGAGTCAACCACATACCGTCTTGCAAAGCACGATGTGAAGAAGTATCCTGACATTATAACTGCAGCAGAAGAAGGTGGAACACCTTACTACACAAACAGTTCACATCTTCCGGTTAGCTTCACATCTGATATTTTTGATGCACTTGACATTCAGGATGAACTCCAGACACTGTACACCTCGGGAACAGTTTTCCATGCATTCTTGGGCGAAAAGCTTCCTGACTGGAAGGCTGCAGCAAACCTTGTGAGAAAGATTGCCGAGAACTACAAACTGCCTTATTACACCTTGTCACCAACCTATTCAGTATGCCGTGAGCATGGATACCTTATTGGTGAACAGAATAAGTGCCCGATTTGTGGTGGTCAGACTGAGGTTTACAGCAGAATTACGGGATATTATAGACCAGTTCGCAACTGGAATGACGGAAAAACTCAGGAATACAAAGAAAGAAAGCTTTATGACATAGAGAATTCTGTTCTCAAGAAAAAGGCAGACTGTGGCGGAGATTGTGGTCTGGCAGACGGGGTTTATCTTTTCACAACAAAAACCTGCCCCAACTGCAATGCGGCAAAGGCTGTTTTGACAAAGAACGAAATTGGATATACTATAATTGACGCTGAAGATAATGCAGCAACTACCGAAAAATACGGTGTTAGGCAAGCACCCACACTTGTGGTTGTAAACAATGGAGAGGCAATGAATATTGCCGGAGTTGGCGAGATAAGAAAGTATATTGAAGGTTTGAAAAACTAATTATTAAGGGTGCAGCGTGATGTTGCACCCTTAATTAAGACAAAGGAGCAATGGGTATGTATGATATTGTTATAATCGGCGGCGGACCTGCGGGACTTACTGCGGCACTTTATGCACTCAGAGCAGAAAAGTCGGTGCTTGTGATTGAAAAGCTTGGTCTTGGCGGACAAATTGCCCTCACGAGTGAAGTGGAAAATTTCCCTGGAACGCCCAAGATGAGCGGACTTGATTTCACTTCCAAATTAGCGGCGCAGGTGGAAGAACTGGGCGGGCAGATTGAATTTGAAGAGGTTCTTGAAATCAAAGATGGTGCGACAAAGACAGTTGTCACCGACTTTGGACGATATGAGACAAGGTCTGTTATCATTGCAACCGGTGTGAAAAACCGCAGACTTGGAGCAGACGGAGAAGAAAACCTCATTGGCAAGGGCATTTCATTCTGTGCAGTTTGTGATGGTTCGTTTTACAAGAACAAAACTGTGGCAGTTATTGGCGGTGGCAACACTGCGGTGGAAGATGCAATTTATCTTTCTGATATTGCAGAAAAGGTGTATCTTGTTCACAGACGCCAGGAGTTCAGAGCGGAAAGCCGACTGGTCAGAGCACTTGAAAAAAGGGAAAATATTGAGCTTGTCCTGGACTCAACAGTGAAGCGATTTGTTGAAGAAAACGGACTCAAGGCTGTTGAAGTTGTGAATGTGAAGAATGGTGTGGAGCGGACACTTACGGTTGACGGAGCTTTTGTGGCAGTTGGTCAGATTCCTCAATGTGAAATTTTCAAGGATTTTATTTCTCTTGATGATGGTGGTTATGTTTCTGCAGATGAAAGTTGTCGCACCAATATTGATGGAATATTTGTCGCAGGTGATTGCAGACACAAAACTGTCAGACAATTGACCACAGCAGTAAGTGATGGAAGCATTGCAGCGCTGGCGGCTTGCGATTATCTGGAATAAAAAAACGGGCTGTCTCATTTTCTTGCGAGACAGCTCGTTTCTTCTCTTATTCAATTGTCTTTCCTAAGAATGATGCAGCGGATTCTGCCAATTTTTGTTCCACTTCGCCAAAGTCTTCTTTTTCGGGCGAAGATAAAAACATTACAGTTCCGATGGCATCACCATCATAGATTATTGGTGCGGCTATTCCCGCCCGGAAGGAATCATTTCCGTCGGAAACCATGATGTTTTGAGCGCCGTTTTTTAGAACATATGTGCTTTTTTGGGACATAACCTTTTCAATGTCATCTGAAATTTTTTTGTTCATAAGTTCCTTCTTTGAAACTCCCGAAACGGCAATGACAGTATCCTTGTCCGAAATGCAAGCGGGTATGCC
>JAZRNM010000002.1:0-67791 GCA_045648205.1 Clostridia bacterium | reverse complement strand
GGTAAAGTAGTTGCTATTGATGCTTCTATTATTTAAGTAGGCTGTAAACTGTGGGCGTGGGTGGGCTTCGGCTCGCCCTACCCCCTAAATAAATTTTATTGTATAGGAGATGTTTGTTTATGACAAAGTATAAATTATATTTGCTGATATTTTTAATTGTTTTCGATGTTCTTGTTTTCACTCTTTGCCCTTTACATTATGCCAAGACTTTCGGCATAGCATATCTTGAAGCGTGCAGAGAGCTTTATGTAGAAGGACTTTTCGGCACTTTCAAGCGTGATTTCAAAAAAGGCTTTAAGGGTTTTTGTTCTGAGTTCAAGAAGGTTGCATATGTCCTTTACGACGGCGTATGTGCCTTTATTGATTGGTGTAAGCCACCTAAACCAAAGCATATATATAAAGAAGAGCTTGATGTCGGTCTGCGTATGGTAGTAGCTGAATATACATATGCTCCAATGGTACCTGAGATAGTGTACCACTACGACCAACCCTCTCATATCGGCATAAGGTTATACTGCAAAAGTGAAGTAACGCCGGAAGTGTCGCAAGAGTTGGTGTGGCATTGCTCTGCTGTATATCAAAGGTACATTGACTGCAACGGCTTGCCTTTCGAGTACACAGTTATCCCTAATGTGATTGACAATAAGATTGAACTAAATATCTTTTATTGTGAATATCCTGAGGAATATCCTATGTATAGTATGGCTTGCAGACAGGCTACATACTTAAATGTTGAGCGTACTTGTCCGCCTCTGCCTGAACAATTAGAAGTCAAAGGTCGTGGCGTGGTGCTCGGCTATAAGTTTGATAATTGGCAAAGTTCTGGTCAAGTCGTTCCTATTATGTGGGATGACAAACGCGCAAATAATATTTTAGTGGCCGGTGGGACCGGCGGTGGTAAGACAGTTTACATAAAAAAACTGTTAGAACAACTGCTCATTGAAGGTGCTTCTATTACGGTATGCGACTATAAAAATTTCAATGACTATGGCGCTTTTTGCGGTGATTCTTACGCCGTCGGCGATGATTGTGACGCTATGCTCAAAAAGTTCTGCGATGACTTTGAAAAGGTAAGGCAAAGCGGAGTTACAGACGGCAAAAGGCATGTGTTATTGTTCGATGAATGGGGTTCGTACACCGCAAGTAAGAGTAAAAAAGAGTATGACGAGCTTATGAAAATGATAACTTCTGTTATTCAGCAAGGCCGCTCATTTTTATACACTTGTATCCTATGCTCACAGCGATTTGACGCCACAGACACAATCAAGGGAAATTTGAAAGAACAATTTCATATAAAGGTTTTTATGGGAGCGTCGATTTCTACGCAATCAGCAGCTTCTCTTTTCACGAACAGTAATATAGATAAGTCGGCTCGACTGCAGGAGTACTGTGGGTACATTTCAACACCAACAACCGATTTGGAAGTCATTATCACTCCAAAGGTAGATATACAAGCTCTTGATAGGCGTATTAAACAGTTAAGCAGTAAAAGTTAATGCAACAACATACGGCACGCACGCCGTCGCAGACGGCGGCTGTGCCGTCGGCTTGTGGCTAGTATTACCCACAAGCTGACCTTTGTAGCATTTAATTCTTTACTGTATAAACAATAAAAATAAATCGCTACATAGATGTAGCAAAAATAATATTAGAAAGTAGGTTTTATAATGGAAAAGATTTTAAAGAAATTATCAGACTTTAACAGTGAACTTGAATACATAGATTACTTACATACAAGTGGTTTAATTTTAAGTGGCTGTCATTATTGTATGTCAAAGGTGCGTGAGTGTCCCGTTGACTATGCTATGGAAAAGAAGTCAACAAAATGTCATACTATATTTTGTAAACCTTATTTTGATGTAGTTGAAGAACTTGACTTCCCGACTGCATGTATCAAAGAATGGATGCCTCGCTCTAGGTATTGCAGTAAATGTGGTTGTATGAAAGGTTATTCTGATTGGGATATTAAAGACGGCGTCATAGTTTGTCTTGACTGCAACTCAGTAATTGGAGAATAGGGGGTGTCGCTTATACATGGAAATCAGCAGTCGCGTAAGTATCAGCTTACCATTAACAACCCTTTAGAAAAAGGGCTATCACACACAGTCATAAAAGAAAAATTGACGGCGTTCAAGTCGCTCATATACTTCTGTATGGCTGATGAACAGGCTCAACAATATCATACACATTTGTATTTAGTCTTTTCAAGTCCGGTGAGATTTTCTCAGATCAAATCTCACTTCAAGCAAGCTCACATTGAAAAAGCTCTCGGCACTTCGCAAGAAAACAGAGACTACATTCTTAAAGCTGGCAAGTGGGCGGATAGCGAAAAACACGGCACAAGTATAGAAAACTCTTTCGAAGAAGTAGGTACTTGTCCTGATGAACAGCCTGGGAAAAGAAGTGACCTTTTCTTGTTACTAAATATGATAAAGGCTCAAATACCAATCAGCACTATTTTAGAAGAAAACCCTGATTTCATTAGATTCATTGGTCATATTGAAAAAGTAAAATATGAACTTGAAAGGGAAAATGCTCGTAAAATCGTGCGTGACCTCAATGTGGTTTATGTTTTCGGTGGAAAATCAAGCAGCAGGCTTGAACTCATTTTTGATACATACGGCATTGAAAATGTGTACAGATGCACAAATTACTTGAAGAATAGTTTTGATGCCTATAACAATGAGAGCGTTATCTGTTTTGACAACTTCAAAGACGGCTTTCCTATTGGTGATATGCTTTCTCTATATCTTTGCGGAATGCCACTATCTCTTAGTTGTAGATACAACAACAAAAACGCCGCTTATACGACAGCGGTTATCAGCAGTCGCAACGCTCCCGAAGATTTATACATTGACGGCGACAGTTCCGACAGACAAGAGCTTTTCGATAAGCTCGACACTATCATACAGCTGGGTGATGACGGCACCGTTACCACCTACACTAACGAACAGTATTTTGACCCTGAAAGGCTTACCAAAGAAACGGACAGCCCTTTTCAGTAAAACAACAGAAAGAAGAAAGAAGAATATTACCACTAATGAAAGGAAATACTAATCTTTAATAAGAGGTGATTTCCTATTGGAACAGACAACAATTTCTGCAAAGCAGATTATTTTAAATTATTATAATGATTACCTTTTCTCAAAGGGTATCATAACAGAAGAAGAAAAAAATAAGATGATTGCAATAATTCATAGAGATTGTAGTAAAAATAAGAAAAAGCAGTCGTAATGGTTGCTTTTTCTTTTCTTTTATGATATAATAAACATAAAGTAATGATACAACGAAACTTTGAAAGGTGGAAAGTTTATGGATTTACATAAAATTAGACAAGAACTAACAACTAAAACTATATATGATTTGCCTCTGCGTGTAACTTTTTATGCCCGTGTTTCAACGGAGAAAAAAGAACAGTTGAATTCGCTACAAAACCAAATTTCATATTACAAAGAGTTTATCACTAAAAACTCAAAATGGACTTATGTTTCCGGATATATTGACGAAGGTTTAACAGCGATTACGACGACAAAGCGTGAGAACTTTAATCAAATGATTGATGATGCTGCCGCAGGGAAATTCGACCTCATTATAACAAAAGAAATCACTCGTTTCGCTAGAAACACTCTCGATAGTATTATGTTTACTCGCCGACTTCTTACTGACGGCGTAGCTGTTTTCTTTCAAAATGATAATATTAACACCATTTACGAAGATTCTGAGTTGCGTTTAACTATTATGAGTGGTATCGCACAAGACGAGAGTAGAAAATTGTCAAGCCGTATCAAGTTTGGACATCAAGAGGCAATCAAAAATGGCGTTGTGTTAGGTAATAGCAGAATATTCGGTTACAAGAAGAAAGACGGCAAGTTGATTGTTGACCCTGATGAAGCTCCTATGGTTAAAGAACTCTTTGAACTCTACGCTACCGATAGATACAGTATGAGTGAACTTGAAAAGCTGTTCTGGGATAAAGGGTATCGCAATCGTAACGGCAACAAAATTGCACATTCAACTATGAGTGGCGTGATTGCTAACCCCAAATACAAGGGGTATTATGTTGGTAACAAGGTTAGAATTGTTGATATGTTCACAAAGGAGCAGTACTTCCTACCGCCTGAAGAATGGGTAATGTTCAAAGACGAGACCGGAGAAATCGTTCCTGCTATTGTAGATGAAGAACTTTGGGAAAGAGCAAATGTCGTCCTATCCCGAAGAAGTAAAGATGTTAAGAATAGACAGAATAAGTGCAACCACCCTAATTTGCTGACAAAGAAAATGTACTGTTCTTGTTGTAATACTCCTTACTATCGAAGAGACAGCAAGGACAAAACAGGCAACAGTAACAGTAAATGGGTGTGTAGCGGTAAAATAAACAACGGAGCAGATTCGTGCCCTTCATTCGCTATTTATGAAGAAGAAATCAAGCCAATTTTATATGATGTCTTTAAGGAAACCTCTCATATAGCAGAAGATTTGATTGAGTATTATATAGAGTTATACAAGACCTTGGAAGACGACAAAGAAATCGCAAAGAAAATAGAAGAAATCAAAAGCAGATTAGAACTTGAAGAAAAGAAGAAAAGAAAGTTGCTTGAATATAATGTAAACGGCGACATTTCCGACAAAGAGTTTTTGCAGATGAACGCCGAAAGCAAACAACTTATTGAAGAATTACAAGCTGAACTGTTAGGACTTTATGAAAAACAGAACAACAAGGAGACCTTGAATGAACATATTAAGACTATTCGCAAGGTGTTGCGTGATGCAGAGCGTGATATTGCTAACGGCATTATAACTCCCGAATTCGCAAACAAATATATTGACAAGATTATTGTAATCCCTGACGGCGATACATTACGGCTTGAAATCAAGATTTTTACGGGCGAAGTCTGCGAAAGGTATCTTCAAAATCTCAAAAGTCGTTCGGGTCACATTAGTAAAAAGATGATCAAGAAATATGAACAGGACTTGGCTAACGGTCAGTAATGTGAAATATTGATTTTTAATAAAATCCGCAAATCAAGTTTTGGTTGATTTGCGGGTTTTGTTTTTAAGGGAAAGCATATGAAAGTTAATTTGAAAAAATTAAAAGGCTCAGCGGTTTATGAAAATGGGAAAAAAGAACCTTGCGGAAAAATCAGGGATGTGTGTTTGTCTGATGACAAAAACCAGGTAACAGCGATACAGCTTGAAACCCTTAGTTTAATTCCTTTGGGCAGAACCATGTCAATCGGTGATTTCGATAGAGTATCTGGTGGGAAAATTATATTAAAAAATGATATAGGTATTCCGGAACCAAAGGGAGTTTTCACAAAAGAGATTTCCGGATTGATAAAAGAAAATTACAAATTCAAAAAGATAAGAGATATGCAGTTTGATTTTGAGACAGGGGAAATATTCAGTTTTGAAATATCACGTGGAGCTTTTGGAAAGTCAGATAAAATAGATATAAATAAAATGAGAATAAAAGATAATAATATTTATATAGAATGAAAGGAGGCTTTATCTGTGGGAAACTTTTCACTTGGTGTTATGGTTGGAACTGTTGTGGGAGTTGCGATGATTACGGCAGTTCACCCAATGAACAAACGGTCAATGCGAAGAGCATATCATCGTGCAGAGAGAATGATGAACAGAATGAATGACAAAATTCACAATTTGACCTGCTGTTAATTTAAAAAGCACCTTGCATTTGCAAGGTGCTTTTTGTGGAGCTACCTAACGGATTTGAACCGTCGACCTCTTCCTTACCAAGGAAGTGCTCTACCTACTGAGCTAAGGCAGCAGATGGCGATCCGGATGGGGCTCGAACCCACGACCTCCAGCGTGACAGGCTGGCATTCTAACCAACTGAACTACCGGACCAAATAACATCCTAAAGCATAATAACACAAAACGGTGAAAAAGTCAACAAAAAATATGAATATTTCTTTGCGAAAAATTTTTCATAGGTATTTGCAAAAAATATAAAATGTGGTATACTTAAACAAATAAATGTTTTGGGAGTTGAAAGTATGGAAGAGTTTACAGTTAAGTTAAACAAAATAATTCAGGAGTTCAAGCTTGAGGAGATTCATCTGGAAAACGGGGATATTTTGGTCGAAACAACAGAGGTCAATCGTCCCGGACTTCAGATGGCGGGCTTTTTTGATTATTTTGATTCAAGACGTATTCAGGTCCTGGGAATGGTTGAACATACATATCTTTCATCTTTAACCCCGGAGGAAAGATACAAAAGCATTGATGGATTATTCAGCCGGGAAATTCCCATGGCAGTTGTAACAAGAGGAATGGAAATTTTCCCTGAGATGATTGAGCTTGCAAAAAAGCATGGTCTCAATTTGTTTAGAACACAATTGGGAACCTCGAGCTTTATCAGTGCTTTGATTGCTTATTTGAATATTGAGCTTGCACCAAGAATAACAAGACATGGTGTTTTGGTGGAGGTTTATGGTGAAGGTATTTTGATTCTGGGCGAAAGCGGCATTGGAAAAAGTGAGGCGGCTGTAGAACTTATGAAACGAGGCCATCGACTTGTTGCTGATGACGCTGTTGAAATCAGACGTGTTTCCTCAAAGACGTTGGTTGGAAGCTCTCCTGAGATAATCAGGCATTTCATCGAAATGCGCGGAATTGGGATAATTGATGTAAAAAAGATTTTTGGTATGGGTGCAGTAAAAGATACTGAAAAAATCGACCTAGTTATTCAGCTTGAATCATGGCAAAAAGGTAAGCAATATGACAGGCTGGGACTCAATGACAACTATACTGAAATTCTCGGTATTGATATTCCGTCACTCACCATTCCTATTCGTCCGGGAAGAAACCTTGCGGTTATATTTGAAATTGCTGCGATGAACAACAGACAACGCAGAATGGGTTATAATGCTGCCGAAGAACTCAACAACAGACTTATAGAACAAATTAACGAAGAAGATTAGTTTGAAAAAGGAAAATTAACATGAAAATACTGACAGACGTTCATACTCACACAAATGCAAGCGCTCACGCATACAGCACATTATATGAAAATATGTGTTCAGCTCGAGATAAAGGTCTTGAATTGGTTGCTATGACAAATCATTCACCGTCAATGCCTGATTCACCGCATTTCTGGCACTTTTTATATTTTGCGGCGATTCCCCGTGTGATTGAAGGGGTGAAGCTTATTTGCGGAGCAGAGGTCAATGTGGTGAATATGGAAGCAGAGCTTGATATGCCAAAAGAGTTGCTTTCAAAAATGGATATTGTTATTGCTTCAATACATGGATATGTTTATGGTGGTGAAAGCGGAAAAGACCACACAAAAACATGGCTGAAGGTTATGGACAACCCATATGTTGACATACTTGGTCATTGTGGCGCTCCGGAATATCCTTTTGAAATAGATACCGTAGTGCAATATGCGAAAGATAAGAATGTTTGCATAGAAATAAATAACCACTCCTTTATATCAAGACCCCAGAATATTGGAATATGTCGTGAAATTGCACTTGCTTGCAAAAAATATAATACTCCCATTGTTGTAAATTCAGATGCACATTTTATGAGCAAAATCGGAGATGTGGGAAATGCTGTGGAGATGCTGGAGGAGATTGACTTTCCTGAAGATTTAATTATGAATTTAAATGCTGAAAGATTCATAAAATATTTATCGGAGAAGAAGAATAAAGCGTTTAGCTTTGAAGTTTAGAGAAAGGCAAAATGTTTATGCGAAAAAAATTTGAAGAAATTCTTGGTGCAGAAAATGTTTTTGAAAATGAACCGATGTGCAACCACACCACCTTCAAAATAGGCGGAAATGCTGATTGGTTTTTGACACCGCAAAATCGTGACGAGCTTCTCAGAATCCTTGTGGCGATAAGAAATGCAGGAATGTCCTGCTTTATACTGGGAAATGGCTCAAATCTGCTTGTTGGCGACAAGGGAATTCGCGGAGCGGTTGTTTGCCTGTCTAAAAATATGAACAGCATTCGTGTTGAAGGCGAAAAACTATATGCTGAAAGTGGTGTGATTTTGTCAAGGGTGTCTCATACTGCTTTGACAGAGGGATTGAAAGGAACAGAGTTTGCATCAGGAATTCCGGGCACAATAGGTGGCGCCGTGTATATGAATGCAGGGGCCTATGAGCACGAAATGAAAGAGATTATAGAATCTGTTGATTATATTGATTCTTGCGGAAATGTGAAGAAAGCATCTTGTGAGGAGTGTGAATTTGGATACCGAACAAGTGTTTTTGCAAAGAAAGATTATATAATTCTTGGTTGCACACTGAAACTTGAAAAGGGTAACAGCGAGGAAATAAAGTCACAGATAAATGATTATACAAAACGTCGGGTTTCAAAGCAACCACTTGAAAAGCCAAGCGCAGGAAGCACATTCAAAAGACCTGCGGGGTATTTTGCAGGCGGACTCATTGAACAAGCGGGTCTGAAAGGATATTCAATCGGCGGGGCTCAGGTGTCTGAAAAGCACGCAGGCTTTGTTATAAACAAAGGCGGAGCAACTGCCAGAGATGTTCTTGAATTGATTGAACATATAAAGAAAACTGTTGATGAAAAGTTTGGTGTTATGCTTGAACCTGAAATAAAGATGATAGGTGAGTTTTAACGCAAGGTTGATGAAAGGAGCGGAGCTCTTTTGAAATCTTTTTCAAAAAAAACAAAAGAAGTTATATGCAAGCTTGAAGCTCAAGAGCTCTGCTGTTGTGAGGCCGAGTTGTTGGGCTTGTTGATGTTTGCCGGAAAATTCAAGGGTGAAGAAATCAGAGTTTCCCTTGAAAGCCTTGAAACGATTAAGCGATTCAGGGATTTGTTAAAGAAATGCTTTGACGTTGATGCTGAAATAAAGAGCCTGAAAAACAGTTATTTTTGCACTTTAACCGACAGAAAAATACTCAGAAAAATTATTGAATATGAGACCTCAGAAGAAGCTTTTTTCAAGAACTTTGAGGAACGGGAATGTTGCATGAATTCATTTTTGAGAGGGGCTTTCCTGGGCGGTGGCAGTTTGACGGATCCCAACAAAAACTATAATATGGAGTTTTTGACTTACAGCGAAAAAATCCGTGATGAATTCGGTTTGTTTCTTCAAAAGCTGGGGCTTGGATTCAGGAGCCTCTCCAAGAAAAGCGGGTTCCTGCTCTACACAAAAAACAGTGATATAATTTGCGACGCTCTTGCACATATGGGTGCGTTCAGTTCTCAGATGGAAATTATCAATGTGAAGATTGAGCGTGAAGTCAGGAGCGACATAACAAGAGTTTCAAATGGAGAAACGGCAAATATGGACAGAGTGATTGAAGCGTCAAGCCGACATTTGAGTGCCGTTGAGAAAATTGAAAAAACAATAGGGATTGATAATTTGCCTGATGAACTTCGTGAGGTTGCAGTTCTCAGACGGGATTATAAGGATTTGAGTCTTGAACAGCTGGGGAGAAAGATGACACCTCCCTTGTCAAAATCGGGAGTTAATCACAGACTCAAAAAACTTCTTGAAATTGCAGACAATCTCTAACCAAACAAAGGAAAGTGATAATATATGGCATTCACACATTTACATACGCATACTGCATTCAGCCTGCTTGATGGTGAAGGTACGGTGAAGAAAATTCTTGACCGTGCAAAAGAACTTGGTCAGAACTCAATGGCAATAACAGACCATGGTTGTATGTTCGGAGTTATTGATTTTTATGAATATGCAAAAAGTATCGGAGTAAAGCCAATTTTAGGCTGCGAGGTTTACGTTGCGGCAAGGGGCAGAACCGACAAAACACACGAACTTGACTCGTCAAGCTCTCATCTTATTTTGCTTGCAAAGAACAACGAAGGCTATAAGAATTTGATGAATATTGTGTCAATAGGCTATGTTGAAGGCTTTTATTATAAGCCACGTGTTGATATGGAGGTTCTCAGGGAAAATAGTGAAGGGATTATTGCCCTCAGCGCTTGTATGATAGGAGTTTTGTCAAAAAAGATATTGAACGGAGACTATGAAGGGGCAAAGGCTGCTGCGCTTGAGTTCATTGATATTTATGGGAAGGACAATTATTTCATTGAAATACAGGACCATGGGATTTTTGAACAGAAGATGCTGAACCGTGAATTGATTCGGCTTGCCCGGGAACTTGATTTGGGAATTGTTGCAACAAATGACATACACTATGTGACTCAAAAGGATGCAGAATATCAGGACATTTTGATGTGTATTCAGATGGGAAAGACCGTTTATGCTGAAGACAGAATGAAAATGTCCACTCAGGAAATGTATGTGAAATCAGAGGACGAAATGAATGAACTGTTTTCATATATTCCCGAGGCTTTGGAAAACACTCAGAAAATTGCTGATATGTGCGATGTGGATATTGAGTTTGGAAAGCTTCATCTTCCCAAATTTGACTTGCCCGAGGGCTATACCTCACCGGAATACTTGCGTGAACTTTGCCTCAAAGGTTTTGAAAGACGTTATCCGGGTGCAGACGAAAAAATGAGAGAAAGACTTGAGTATGAGCTTGAAACCATTGAAAAAATGGGATACGTTGACTATTTCCTGATAGTTTGGGATTTTATTCGTTTTGCACGTGAAAATGGAATAATGGTAGGTCCCGGAAGAGGTAGTGCTGCGGGAAGTATTGTTTCATATTGCCTTGAAATAACCAATATAGACCCAATAAAATACGAATTGATTTTTGAAAGATTTCTCAACCCTGAACGTGTAACTATGCCTGATATTGATATTGACTTTTGTTATGAGCGACGGGGCGAGGTTATTGATTATGTCAACAAAAAATATGGTTCTGACAAGGTGGCACAAATTGTCACATTCGGAACCATGGCAGCGAAGCTTGCCATTCGTGATACGGGCAGGGCTCTTGATATGCCATATGGCTTTGTTGATAGTGTTGCAAAGCAAATCCCGAATGAGCTGAACATAACCATTGAACGTGCACTCAAAGAAAACAATCAACTGAAGAATATGTATGATGCGGACCCTCAGGTCAAGAGACTTATAGATGTTTCATCAGAATTTGAGGGGCTTCCCCGTCACACATCCACACACGCAGCAGGTGTGGTTATCACTCGTGAGCCTGTTCAAAAATATGTTCCTCTTTCAAGAAATGACGATGTGATCACAACTCAATTCACAATGACCACCATTGAGAGACTTGGACTTCTCAAGATGGATTTTCTGGGACTCAGAACACTCACTGTAATTCGTGATGCAATAAACAATATAAAACTCACGCATGGTGTTGATATTGACATTGATAATGTGGATATGAATGATGTCGAGACCTATGAACTGATTTCAAGAGGAGACACCGACGGAGTTTTTCAGCTTGAAAGCGGTGGAATGAAGGAGTTTATGAAGGAACTGAAGCCAAGTTCCATTGAGGATATTATTGCCGGAATTTCCCTTTACAGACCGGGACCAATGGATTCGATTCCTCAGTATATAGCTAACAAAAACAGCGGAAACATAAGTTATAAGCATCCGCTATTAGAACCTATTCTCAATGTAACATATGGCTGCATTGTCTATCAGGAACAGGTTATGCAGATTGTTCGTGAGCTTGGTGGATACTCTTTGGGCAGAGCAGATCTGGTCAGACGTGCTATGTCAAAGAAAAAGACCGAAGTAATGGAACAGGAACGAAAGAACTTTGTTTATGGTGTAAAAAATGACAAAGGAGAGGTTGAGGTTGAAGGTGCAATAGCGCGCGGAATTGATGAAAAAACAGCAGTTTCAATTTTTGATGAGATGATGGATTTCGCAAAATATGCCTTTAACAAATCGCACGCAGCAGCTTATGCCTTTGTGTCTTATCAGACAGCGTGGCTGAAATGCCACTATCCAACCGAATTCTATGCTGCACTTCTCACCAGTGTTCTTGGAAATTCCACAAAAATAACAAAACATATAAACGAGGCAAAAAAGCGTGGAATAAAGCTTCTGCCGCCTGATATAAACAAAAGCTTCACAAACTTTGTTCCTGACGGAAATGATATTCGTTTTGGATTGGCTGCCATAAAAAATGTGGGTTCGGCATTTATTAATGATATGGCAGAAGAACGGAAAGTGAATGGTGAATTTACTTCTTTCAGAGATTTTTGTCAGCGTATGGCAGATAAAAAGCTGAATAAACGCCTGGTTGAATCAATGATAAAGTGCGGGGTTTTTGACAGCCTCAAGCTCAATCGTTCGGTTCTGATGAGTGTTTATGAAAGTGTGATCGATTCATCAGTCAGAGAACAAAAAAATTCAGTTTCAGGTCAGCTTGATTTTTTCAATATGTTTGAAGAAGAAAAGTCATCGGCAATGGATAATTTCCCCGAAATTCCAGAGCTGCCCGCACGTGAACTCCTGAACTTTGAAAAAGAGTATCTTGGAGTTTATGTTTCTGGGCATCCACTCAACGGACTTGAGAATTTGATTAACACAGTTTCAAGTGCAACTGTGCTTGAAATAACCGAAAATGAGTCTGAAAAATTTGTATCCGATTCAAAGGTCAAGCTTGGCGGAATGATTTCAAAGCGAAAGGAACAGCTTACAAAGCGTGGAGAATTGATGCTTTATATTACCTTTGAAGACCTTACGGGAGAAATTGAAGTTTTGGTTTTTCCGTCTCAGGTAAAAAAGTTCGAAGGCATTTTGCAGGAAGAAAATATATGTTTGCTTGAGGGAAACCTTGATGTTCAGGAAGATAAGCCAACAAAAATCAGGTTGGAAAGCATTGAGGTTCTTGAAACTTCAGCTCCGGATTTCAAAAAGCTTTATCTAAAACTGAACTCTGATGAAAAAGAAAAGCTCAGCGTGATTAAAACAATTCTGGGAAATTCCAATGGGGTTGTGCCTGTGCTGATTTATTATGAGGACACAAAGGAAACTCTTCAGGCACCCAAAACAATGTGGATAAAAGATGACAAATGTATTCCTGCTCTCAAAAAGGTTTTGGGCGAGGATTCTGTTAAGGTTGTAAAATAACGGAGGTATCGTGAATTGACAAAGTATTTGTTGAAAAAACTTGCGGCTGACAAGGGTTTTGAAAATGCAGAAGTGAGAACCCGTGTTTGTATGGCGGCAGGGATTCTTGGGATTATCTGCAATTTGTTGTTGTTTGCTTTGAAGTTGATAATTGGGGCAACAATGAAAAGTATTGCAATTATGTCAGATGCTTTTAACAATCTATCCGACACGGGTTCATCTGTTGTTGCGATTATAGGTGCAAAACTCAGTAGCAAAAAACCCGACAAAGAGCATCCCTTTGGGCATGGAAGACTTGAATATATATCATCACTTATTGTTTCATTTATTATTATTCTGGTGGGCGTTGAATTGTTCAAAAGTTCTGTGAACAAAGTGGTGAATCCTGAAACAATAGTGATGTCGCCTGTTTTGCTGGCTATTTTGTGTATATCAATTCCGGTTAAGTTCTGGATGTATAAATATAATCGCACTATGGGAAAAGCAATAAATTCCGGGGTTGTCCTTGCTGCCTCAAAGGATAACTTAAATGATGTTATTGCCACAACTGCGGTTATTGTAACAGCAATTGTCGGCAAGGCAATAGGGTTTCCTCCCCTTGACGGAATTGTGGGAACTTTGGTGTCACTTATGATAATTTATTCAGGTTTTGGGATAACAATGGACACAATAGGTCTTTTGCTTGGTACAACGCCAAAACCGGAGCTTGTTAATGAAATCCGGAATACCATTATGGGTGCAGAGGGGATTGTGGGTGTTCATGACTTGATTATTCACGATTATGGCCCGGGAAGAGTTCTGGCATCTGTTCATGCAGAGGTTCCGGATAACTGCAATATTGTTGAAATCCATGAGTTGATTGATTTATTGGAGCATAAAATAAACCAGGAAATGGGAGTGCATATTGTAATTCATATGGACCCGATTTCTGTTGATTGCGAATACACTGCAAAAACCAGGCTTGAGGTTCAGAAAATCATAAAAGGAATTGATGAAAGAATGAACATTCACGATTTCAGAATGGTTGACGGAACAAACAACATAAACCTTATTTTTGATATTGAAGTTCCTGCGGATTTCGGTGACACGGAGCTTATGAAGGAAAAAGTTTCCCAAGAGTTGGCTCTAATTGATTCAAGATTTAACGCTGTTATTGATGTGGATATTATATATCATTAAATTTGAAAATTATGGGCTTGGAATTCAATAAAATACTTGATTTTTTACAAAAAATGGTATATAATTTATGTAAGGGAACGGCAATGCTGTTCTTGTAAGAAGATTAGGAACGGAGGCAAGATGTATGAAGTACAACGTAATTTGCAGAAAAGTGGAATTGTCAGACAGCAGAAAAGAAAAGTTGTTGAGCAAAGTTAAAAAGCTTGACAAATTTTTCGACTCGGATTTGGAATGCAAAATCCTGATTGCAGAACAGAAAACAGATGTTGTTGTTGAAGTTACTTTTGTTGACAAAGGCTTTGTTTTCAGGGCAGAAGCATCCAATAAGGACCTTATCGTTGCAACGGATTTGTGCCTGGCAAAGCTTGACAGACAAATCAGAAAAAACAAGACCAAGCTTGCAAAACACTTGCGCCAGCCCGCCATTGAAAAATATGACACGGTGATTGATGAGCCGGAAGGAATTGTTGAAGAAAAGGAATTCAGCATCATAAAGAAAAAGAAGGTTGAGTCAAAGCCTATGACAGCAGAAGAGGCAATTCTTCAGATGAATATGCTTGGTCACGATTTTTACATTTTCCGTCAGGCTGATACAATGATGATGAACATTGTTTACAAACGCAAAGATGGTCAATATGGATTGATTGAAGTAGAATAAATTTATATAAGCTACCTGCAAGCTAAGGCTTGCAGGTATTTTTTTGAAACTATGTAGACAAGTGAGGCGGTTTGTGATAGAATACATATGATATTTTTAAAGTTTGAGGTGCTATATGCTTAAGACGAAAAACAAAGCGTTGATTTTGTGGTTAGCGTTAGTTACTGTTTTTGCATCAGGGTGCGGAAAACAAGGTGAAGCCGTTCCGGTTTCAGGTGAGACCGCAGAAAAAGTTTCAGAGACAATTTCTTTGATTGCAGTGGGTGACAATTTGCTGCATATGCCCGTGATAAACAGTGGCAAAAAAGCTGATGGGACATATGACTATTCGCCCATATTTCAAAAACTTCAACCACAGATAAGTGAGGCAGATATTTCTGTTATAGGTCAGGAAACGGTGTTTGCGGGGAAGGAGTTTGGATATTCAGGTTATCCGCTTTTTAACTCACCTGCAGATATGGGCAGAACACTTGTTGAGGAGGGTTTTGATGTGGTTTTGCATGCATCAAATCACGTGATGGACAAGCTTTCTGTCGGTGTTGAAAATACACTGAAATTCTGGAGTGATTATCCAGAAGTTACTGTTCTTGGCATCAACGAAACAGAACTTGATATGTATAAGGTACGTATAAAAGAGGTAAAGGGCGCAAAGCTTGCGCTACTTAACTATACATATGGCACAAACGGAATTTCAATTCCATCAGACAAGTCATATCTTGTTAATCTGATAGATGAAGAAAAAATACATTCCGATGCAAGATATGCCGAAGAAAACGCTGACTTCACAATTGCATTTATGCATTGGGGAACAGAGTATTCCACAATCCCTGACGAATATCAAAAGAGTCTTGCAGAAAAAATGTGTCTGTGGGGAGTTGACCTCATAATCGGTTCCCATCCCCATGTTATTGAACCGGTTGAATGGTATGAAAATGAAAACGGGAACAGAATGCTGGTGTATTATTCCCTGGGTAATTTTGTGTCAAGGCAGAAGGAAGTCCGCAATCTTCTGGGTGGGCTTGCTGATGTGGAACTGAAATTTGATGGTGAGTCGGTAAGTATTTCAAACTATTCGTTTGTACCCATAGTAACACATTACAATACAGAGTATAGTAAATTTGATGTTTATAGGCTGAAGGAATATAAAAATGAAATCGCAATCGGTCACGGAGTTGCACAGCATGATGGGGCTGTGAGTGTTGAAAGATTCAGGAATATGGTTGATGAAACCTTTGCGGGATATGATGTGAGTATCATTGATTATTAAAAGGGAAATTGAAAAATGGCAATCCATAAGGATTGCCATTTTTTTGTGCTTTTAAAGATATTTGGTGACTTCTTTAACAATACCCAAAATGGAAACCCTGGAGATGTCCGAATCTTCAAATCTGCGGGCAGGGTAATATGGGTTGATTGATTCAAGCTCAATCCAGTTTCTGCCAAAGTTAAGTTTCTTGACAAAAGCATCTTCGCCATCAACCATAACAACAGCAATAGCTCCATTATCCACGGTGGATTGAAGCCTGACAAGAATTTGACTTCCGTTGTCAATAAGCGGAGACATACTGTCTCCTGAAACATTTACCCTTATATAGCTTTCGGGACTCGCACCATAGGGGAGGAAGGTGGGGACAAAATCATCCGGGACAGTTTCGGCAAGACGTCCAAGTCCAGCAGAAACACTGTTGTAAACGGGAATCTGATAAATGTTGTCATTTGCATTGATTGGAGTCTCAAGGTCAAGGTTTGGATTGTCAGACCTTCCGAGAAGGTAGTCAGACGAAACATCAAGAAGCTCGGTTAAGTTGGTAACTACACTCACGAGAGGTTCTTGTTTGTTGTTTTCATATTTTGAAAGCGTTCCTTTGCTCATTCCCCCATCAAAACGTCGGTTGTATTTGATGGCAAGCTCCTCAAGAGTTAAGTTTTTTGCTTTTCTGCATTCTTTTAATTTGTCACCGAAATTATACATATATAAAATCCCCTTTTTGAAAACATAATTAGTTTTCTATATTATAACACATAAAAAACTAAATTGCAAGCAAAAAGTTTCGAATTTAGAAAAAATATTTTAAAAATTTTTAAAAAAGTTATTGACAACGAAACAAATGTGTGCTAATATGTAGAAAAAGTTACAAAAAACGAAACAAAATACATATAAAGTTTCGAAAAGGAGAAAAATTATGAAAAAGGTAAAATTCAACAAAAGAAAGTTTTTTAAGTTTATGTTTGTGGTTTCCACTTTGGTTGTGGGAGCAATTGTAGAAAATGGAGACATCACGGGTGCACTTGTTTTGGCAATGCTTATTTAATTTCAAAGACTCAGCACGTGGCTGATATAGTCTGTTTTGTGCATTGGATGAATGAACGGGTATTCTTCTCCGAGCTTTTTGAGAATGAGAAATGTTTCATCATCAGAACCCAGGTCGATAACAATCAGTTCGCTACTCACTGTACTTCCGTTTTGTATTTGCCAGGCAACAGAACGAATGATGCCTTCTATAGTTTCTGCACTGTTTTTTACCGTTATGACTGAGTATATATGAGACAACTCCTTTTTCAGGAGAGGCTTGGAAAATTTGAAAAAAAGCATAAAAACAGTTATGGCAGAGAGTAGCAATATTATAGTTATAATGACAAAAAATATTTTTAACATAAAGATTCCTCCTGGTAATAGGAGTATATGCCTTTTTAAATATTTTGTTACGAATATGAAAAAACTGATACCGATGGGAAAGCTGGAGGTATCAGTTTTTAGTTTAGATTTCTTGCGTCTTTTAGTTGTATATGTTATACTTATAGTAAAAATTAAATTATTAATGCAACCTTTAAGGTGTCTTTTTGGTATTATAAATAAGAGGAGGATTTGAATTGTACGAAAGCACAACAAATATGGACAACAAACGGGAAATTGTTGAAAAATATTTTGATATGATTTACAAGCTGTCACTTTCGCAGACAAAATCGCGGGATTATGCTGACGAGGTTGTTCAAGATGTTTTTATCAGGTTTATTAATTCTGACAAAAAATTTGAAAGTGATGAACATATCAAGGCGTGGCTTATTCGCGTTGCGATAAATTGTTGTCATAATATGTTTTCAAATTCCTGGGCGAAAAAAACAGTTCCGCTTTCGGAAGATATTGTTTTTGACACCAAAGAAAAGGGTGATGTTTATTATGCTGTGCTTGAACTTCCTCAAAAATACAGAGCGGTCATACATCTTTTTTATTATGAAGAGATGTCCGTGGCGGAGATTTCAAAAGTGCTGAAAACAAACAGCTCCACTGTTAAATCTCAGCTGAGCCGTGCCAGAAAAATGCTGAAAGAGAAACTGAAAGGAGGGTACGGACTTGTTTAAAAAGTATTATAAAGATGCAAACAACGACATAAATACAAATCGTCAGTTAATAGACAATATTTTTGAATCGGCGAAGATAAAGCCCCAAAAAGGAAAGAAAATTGCGTTATATAGATACTGGGTAGCAATTGCGGCTGTTTTTTTTGTTGTTCTTACATTTGCCTTTTACGATGATATAGTTAGATTAAATAACGAAAATATAAACATTACCGAAACGCAACAGAGTATTGAACAACAAGTCACAAGACAGAGTGATGAAGAGGATGTTCCGCAAATGACACGTTTAGTTCCTGAAAGCACAGAAGAAGATGTGTCCCGTTTTTCCCGGAATATTGAAGGAGAATCTGTGAATGGTTTTGCTGTTAAGATGGATAACTTTATGGAAGTACCTGAATCCAAAATTGAAGAAATAACGGAAATTTTGATGCAAAAGTTCGGGGAAAAAGATGAAGAAACAGGGAATATTTTTATTTTTGAAATTGTGGGAATAGCCGAAACAGAATGGGGGGGCTACTACCTTGGCAGATGGAAATGGTTTGTTGGTGACCACAGTTCTCTGCTTACATCGTTTGTCCTCAATGAAGATATGACAGAATTATATGAGTGCACTCTGAACTCGGAAACCGGCGATGTTTTGTGGAACGAAGAAAGAAATATGTTTGAGTAGATAAAACTGCAGAGAAAATTGACTTTTGTCGGGAATTTCTATTGACTTTTTTTGATTATATGATAGAATGAAAAACAAGGGAATAGAGGAGAAAAATGGGAGAGAAAATCCCTGGAAATGTACAAAATATTTCAATAAAGGAGAAGCTAACATGAGTAAACTAAGAATTATGAGTCAGAACCAGTGGAATTTCATAACCAACCTTCCTTTGTGGGAAGAGCAGGGATTTGATTGTTCATCTGAGGTGAGAATGAAAGGTCACGCACGGGTTATCAAAGAACTTATGCCTGACATCATTGGCGGCCAGGAAGTGAATATTCAAATGCATTATGACCTGATGATTAATTGCAAAAAGCAAAATTTGCCTTATACTCTTTTGTGGGGTTATATGACACCAATTATATATCGTGCGGACAAATTGGAACTTCTGGACACAGAGTGGCTGCTTTATCCTGAAGAAATGGATGGATTTGAAGGAACATTCCATGATCACTATAGCAAGGGCGCAGATCTTGCTGTTTTCAAATGCAAGGAAGATGGCGAGTTATTCATCTTTGCGACAACACATCTTTGGTGGATGAACGGCTCGGACCCGAATGCCAGAGCATATTGGAAAGGTTCAGACCAGGTTCGCAGATTGCAATTGAAAATGTTGATTGATTTAATTGAGAAGTATCAGGAAAAATATGGAAAATGCCCTGTGTTCTTAGTAGGAGATATGAACGCAGAATATAATTCTGAGGCGATTCAGTATGCCTTGAATGAGAGAGGTTTTTCTCACGCACACGATGTTGCAACAGAGTTTGCACATGAGGGAAGCGGATATAATGGTTGCGGGGTATTTCAGATTGGTGAGTGGGACAACAAACCGTTTGAAACTGCAATTGACCACATTCTTGTAAGAGATTTTGAAAATGTAAACATACGCAGATTTGACAGATACACACCTGATTATTATCTTTATCTGTCTGACCATGCACCACTTTTTGTGGATGTGGATTTTAAGTAAACATAAAAACCTTTGTAAAGGGTTTATTTAAAAAAGAGAGTAGCAGATGCTACTCTCTTTTTTGATGTTACAGACTTTTGAGTTTTTGTTCAAGCGTTTCCTTGATTGTTTTCGGAGTTGCTTTTCCTTGAAGTCCTCTGTTTGCCTGACCCATAAAGAAACCGAACACATTGGTTTTTCCGTTTTTGTAGTCTTCAACCAAATCGGCTCTTTCTGCGAAAAGTTTGTCAATGAAATCATTGATTGCTGAAAGGTCTTCTTCAACGATGAAGTTGTTAGCCTTTGCAATCTCCATTGGTTCTCCGCCTTCTTCAAACATTATGCGAATGATGGTTTTTGCATCATTTCGATTTACCGTGTTTTTGTCAGCCATTTCACAGACCTTTGCAAAATCCTTTGCAGAAACGGAAATTTCTTCTGCATTTGTTTCTTTGACACGACGCATAACCTCGGTCAGGAACATATTTGCAACACTTTTGTATTCGGGATAAATTGCAACGGTGTTATCATAAAAGTCAGAGATATATTTTTCCAAAGTAATGACTCTGGCATCTTCCTCGGTGAGCTTGTATTCATTCAAATATTTTGCCACTCTTTCATGAGGCAGAAGAGGAATTTCTGATTTAGCCTTTTCAATATCCTCATCAGTGAACATAATTGAAAGAATATCAGGCTCGGGGAAATAACGATAATCATTTGCATTTTCTTTGCTTCGGAGTGATGAAGTTGTTCCCGTTGCATCGTCAAAACGTCTTGTTTCCTGAACGACCTTTCCGCCGTCGTCAAGGATTTTGGTTTGTCTTTCGATTTCACTTTCAATTGCACGCTGAATTGAACGAAAAGAATTGAGATTTTTGATTTCTGCTCTATCGCCCAAAACTGTGGAGCCGCAGGGTTTCAATGAAACGTTTACATCGGCACGGATTGAGCCTTCCTGCATTTTTGCATCACAAACATTTAAATATTTGAGATATAGAGCAATTTTTGAAACAAACTCAGCTGCCTCTTCGGGAGATTTTATGTCGGGTTCTGTTACAATTTCTATGAGAGGCACACTGCAACGGTTGTAGTCTGCCCAACTCTGACCGTGGTAGTCGTCGTGAACCATTTTTCCCGCATCCTCTTCAAGATGAATCTGGTGTATTCTCACAACAGTTCCCGTTGAAAGCTCAACAGCACCATTGATGCAAAGGGGAAGGTCAAGCTGAGAAATCTGATATGCCTTGGGAAGGTCGGGATAGAAATAGTTCTTTCGGTCGAATCTTGAATATCTGTTTATGTCACAACCGAAGGCAAGTCCTGCGCGGATTGCATAGTTAACGGCTTCATAATTGATGACGGGGAGTGCACCCGGCTGACCTGTGCAGACGGGGCAAATGTGTGTATTTGGATCACCACCGAAGGAGGCGTCGCAAGTACAAAATGCTTTGGTTTTTGTTGAAAGCTCGGCATGAATTTCAAGACCGATGACAGTATCATATTTTTTGCACATAAATTTCGACCTCCTTTATATATTTGCCTCTGGATGAGCAAACTGATTTTCGTAAATATCTGCGAACTGAACAATCTTTGCATCGTCAAAACGCTTTGCTGAAAGTGAAAAGCCCATTGGCATTCCGTCTTTGTTGGTTCCACAAGGAACGGAAATTGCGGGAATTCCTGCAATGTTTGCCGTTACTGTGCATACATCGGCAAGGTACATTTTCACGGGATCATCGATGTTTGCATCGGTTCCGTAAGCGACAGTTGGAGCAGTTGGCGTGAGCATCACATCACATTTTTTGAATATGTCGTCGTGTTCTGCACGGAATTGCTGACGAACAGCCAGTGCTTTTTTGTAGTAAGCATCATAATATCCGCTTGAAAGTGCATATGTTCCCAAAAGAATGCGACGCTTTACTTCTGTGCCAAAACCTTCGCTTCTTGTCTTCTTTATAAGCTCATCATAGCTTTCGGGTGAGTCTGTACGGTAGCCGTATTTTACACCGTCATATCTTGAAAGGTTTGAGCTTGCTTCGGCACAAGCCAGAAGATAGTAAGCAGAAACTGCATATTTGAGAGTTGGCATTGAAACCTCAACAAGTTCTGCCCCCATACTTTCGTAGAATTTTGCAACGTTCATAACGGCATCTTTGATTTCTGAGTCAATTCCGTCACCAAAGAATTCTTTTGGAAGACCAATTTTCTTGCCTTTTATGTCGGCACCCAAAAGTGAGTTAAAGTCAATGTTGTGTTTTCTTGTTGTTCTGTCGTGAATATCCTGACCTGAAATGGCGTTGAGGATTATTCCGCAGTCCTTTGCGGAGTTTGTCATAGGACCAATCTGGTCAAGAGAGCTGCCGAAGGCAACAAGACCAAAACGTGAAACTGTGCCGTAGGTAGGTTTCATTCCCGTTATTCCGCAGAATGCCGCAGGCTGACGGATTGAACCACCCGTATCGCTGCCCAGAGCTGCGGCACAAAGTCCGGCTGAAACCGCTGTCGCGCTACCACCTGACGAACCGCCGGGTACGCAACTTGTGTTGAAGGGATTTTTGGGCTTTGCAAGAGCAGAAGTCTGGGAAGAACCACCCATTGCAAACTCATCCATTGAAGTCTTACCAAGAACAACAATGCCCTGAGAATTGAGCTTTTCCATAACTGTTGCATCATATGGCGGAGCATAATCTGCCAGCATTTTTGAAGAACAGGTGGTTTTTATGTCTTTGGTGCAGATGTTGTCCTTGATTGCCATGGGAATACCCGTGAGGGGCAGAATGTTCCCCTCTGCAATTTTTTTATCCGCAGCTTCTGCTGATGCAAGAGCTTCTTCTTCGCACACTGTGTTGAAAGCACCAAGCTCAGAGCTTGCGGCTATTTTTTTGAGATATTCTTTTGTAAGCTCAACTGAGGAAATTTCTTTCGTGTCAAGCTTTTTTCTGAGTTCTGAAATTGTAATCATATTTTTTCTCCTTGACTGATTAATCCACGATTTTTGGCACAACGAACTGATTTTCGATTACTTCCGGTCCGTTTTTAACAATGCCGTTCATATTGCTGAAGGTTTCGATTGTGTCGCTGCGAAGTTCCGAAAAGGGAACAGCATTTGACATATCAAGGGGATTATATTCAAAATCAGAATCACCGATATTGTCCATAAGATTGATTATATCGGTCATTTCCTTTTGATATTCGCTGAGCTCAGCCTCCGAAAGATGGAGTTTGGAAAGCTCGCACAAAAGCTTGAGGTTGTCCATTGATAACATATAAAATTCACTTCCTTTTTTTGACTAACTTTTATTTTACCATTTTTATACGGGTTTTGCAACACATATTTTGTATTATTGACTTACTTTTTTATTTGTGGTAAACTAAAAATATATAACTTGTGCCAGAATTTCAGTGGCGGATTGGAGAATATTATGAAAACAATTAAAGCAGTACCGATTACACATGAGGAGTTTGCACCTTTTGGACAGTTTTACACAATGGAAAAGCCCGACGGATATGCTCTGTGCGGTGAAATACACCAGTTTTTCCCTGACCGCATCACGGCGGACAGCAATCACAGAATAGGTTTTTCGCCAATTATTGTGAAGAAACCTGAGAAAATGGTTATAACTCAGCAGGAATATCATACAACAACCTGGGAAATGATTCTTCCCCTTGATGATGATATGATTTTGCATTGTGCACCTGCATCTGCGGGAACTCCGGTGACCGACCTTGCCAAGGCGTTCATTGTCCCGAAAAACACTTTGATAAAGATGAATTCAGCAATCTGGCATCTAGCACCGCTTCCCGCAAACAAGGAACAGCTTACGGCGATGATTATTCTGCCCGAATGTACTTATGCAAACGATTGCACTGTTGTTGACCTGACTCCTGAGCAGCAGTTTGAAATTATTAAATAAATTAGTTTTGAGGAGAAAAAATGAGATATTCACAATGCTTTGGGAAAAATAGCTCAAGAATTTTGTTGGGAACCGCCTATTTTGGTGACGGAATATCAAAAGAGGACGCTTTTTTGATGATGGATAAATTCCGTGAAATGGGGGGAACCCACATTGATACAGCGCGACTATATGCTGACGGGCGTGCAGAGGAAATTGTAGGAGAGTGGGTTCTTGACAGAGGGGCATGTGAAATGCTGATTTCCACAAAGGGTGCATATTATGATTTTGACGCAGGGGAGAACCCACGGCTGACACAAGAGGAAGTTCGTTCGGATTTGGAGAAAAGCCTGAAGGCCCTTGGTTTGGATTGCATAGATTTCTATTGGCTCCATCGTGATGATGAAGGTATTCCTGCATCTGAAATAATTGATATGATGAATGGTTTTGTAAAGGAAGGCAAAATCAAAAAATTCGGTGCATCAAACTGGCAGGCAAAAAGAATTGATGAGGCAAATTCTTATGCAAAGGGAAAAGGTCTGCAATGTTTTGAAGCAAGTCAGATAAGATTTAATCCTGCCTTTTGCCTTGGGGAAAGAGGCGGACTTGTGGGAATGGATGAGAAAGAATTTGTGTTTTATAAAAAAGAAAATATGCCCGTTGTTGCTTATTCTTCCCAGGCTAAAGGGTTCTTTTCAAAAATGGCAGAGCAGGGAGTGGGGGCTTTGTCTGAAAAGGCACGGGACCGATATTTGTGTGATGAAAACCTGCGTCGGCTTGAGGTTATGAAAAAGCTTGCAAAAAAATATGATTGCAGCATTGCCTCGTTGATATGTGGCGCATTCAGCTCCTTTGATGTTCCTGAGGTTTTCCCTGTCATCGGAGGAAGAAACCTCTTACAAATTGAGGATTCCCTGAACGGCGGTTCGGTGATGCTTGAAAAGGCAGAGCTAATTGAAATTTTTAAACTTGATATTTAACCTAAAAAATCGCAAAACTCAAGTTTTGCGATTTTTTTTGCAGAAAATAAAAAAATTTGAAAAAATACTTGATTATATTGAGATTATACTGTATAATAGCATTTGTTTTACAATAATAAAAGAAAAGTTTTGTAATACTAAATTTCAGAGGTGAATTTTGTGGATATAGGAAAAAGGCTGAAACGCTTGCGCACCAAGAAACAGCTGACACTTGAAGAATTGGCGAACCGGTGTGAACTTTCAAAGGGCTTTTTGTCACAGCTTGAAAATGATAACTGTTCTCCCTCGATATCTACGCTTGAGGATATTATTGAGGTTTTGGGTTCTTCTTTGCAGGAGTTTTTTGCTGAGGACAGAGAAGAAACCATTGTGTTTTCTGAAAAGGATTATTTTGAAAACGAGCAAGAAGATTATAAAATCAGTTATCTTGTTCCAAATGCACAGAAAAATTCCTCAGAGCCAATCAGAATCACGATTTTTCCGGGCGGGAAAACCCAGGAGATTGAACCCCATGATGGAGAGGATTTTGGTTATGTCCTGAGTGGCTGTGCTGATTTGATTTACGGAGGAGAAAAACATCACCTCAAAAAAGGTGACACCTTCTATGTTTATTGCAATGAGAATTATTATATAAAAAACAATGGCAAAAGGGATTGTGAGCTAATTTGGATTTCAACCCCGCCGTTTTTTTGATTAATATGAGATTGGAGAAATGAACAATGAATGTTTTGATTGAACTGAAAGGTATCACAAAGACCTTTGATGACCAGCAGATTTTGAAAGGAATAAACCTGAATATTTATGAGAATGAGTTTTTGACTCTTCTTGGTCCTTCGGGTTGCGGAAAAACCACAACTCTCAGGATTATTGCAGGATTTGACGATGCAGACAGCGGTGAACTTCTGTTTGACGGAATTGAAATTTCCAAGCTTCCGCCATATAAACGTGAGGTTAACACCGTTTTCCAGAAGTATGCACTTTTTCCGCATCTGAATGTTTTTGACAATATTGCGTTTGGACTGAATATAAGAAAAACAGAAAAGACAGTCATCAAACAAAAGGTTGAAAAAATGCTGGCACTTGTGGGACTTTCAGGCTATGAAAAGCGTGATGTGACATCTCTTTCAGGTGGTCAGCAGCAGCGTGTTGCGATTGCAAGAGCTCTTATAAATGAACCAAAGGTTTTGCTTCTTGATGAGCCTTTGGGTGCACTTGATGCAAAACTCAGAAAAGAGATGCAGTTTGAACTGAAAAAGATACAAAAGGAAGTTGGAATTACGTTTATTTATGTCACACATGACCAGGAAGAGGCACTTTCTATGTCAGACACGGTTGTGGTTATGAATGATGGATATATTCAGCAAATAGGAACACCGACAGATGTTTACAACGAACCTGAAAACCGTTTTGTTGCAAAGTTTATTGGTGAATCAAACATAATCGAGGGAACAATGATTCGCGATTGCCTGGTTGCTTTTGATGATTTTGAGTTTGAATGTGTTGACAAGGGATTTAAGGATAATGAAGAAATTGAGGTTGTTCTGCGCCCTGAGGATATAGACATAGTGAAACCTGAAAATGCAAAAATATGCGGAACAGTCACAAGCATTGTTTTCAAGGGTGTTCACTATGAAATTATGGTTGAAACAAAGTACAGACAGTATATGATTCACACAACCGATTATCACGATGTAGGACTTGAAGTGGGGCTCAGCTTTGGCCCTGAAGATATTCACGTTATGTGGAAGATGGTGTGAGTTGGAAATTCTGAAAGGAGAATGAAATGAGATACTTTAAAAATCTTGTGAGACCGTATGTTGTCTGGTCTTTTGTCATCATACTTGTCCCGATTTTTATGATATTTTTATATGCTGTCACGAACAGTGGAAATTCCTTGATAAACATTCAGTTCACCCTAAAAAATTTCGCAAGATTTGTTGAACCTGTTTATTTGAATGTGTTTATCAAGTCAATACGAATGGGACTTATAACAGTTATTATCTGCCTTGTGATGGGCTATGCTCTGGCATATATTATTTCCCGGTGCAAGGAAAGACATCAGAGTATATTGATTCTTTTTGTCACAATTCCAATGTGGATAAATCTGCTTCTCAGAACTTATGCGTGGAAGAGTATTCTGGAACCTCTTGGGTTTATGTATACGGATTTTGCAGTTATGATAGGACAGATTTGCGAGTTTTTGCCGTTTATGATTATTCCCATACATACTTCTCTCAGCAAGATGGACAAAGCTTTTGTTGAAGCCGCATATGACTTGGGAGCAAACCCCGTTCAGGCATTTTTCAGAGTGACTTTCAAACTGTCAATTCCAGGGGTTATAAATGGAGTAATAATGGTTTTCCTTTTGTCAATTTCTACTTTTGTTATTCCAAAGATTTTGGGTGGAGGACAATATGTTCTGATGGGAAATCTGATTGAAAGTCAGTTCATTTCTGTTGGTGACTGGAATTTCGGAAGTGCTATTTCGTTGGTGCTTGCACTGATAATTCTTTTTGCAATCCGATGGATGAAAAAGATTGATACAGCTGAAAACTGATTTGGTGAGGGGGAAAGAAATTGAAAAAAATAATACGATTATCTTCGGCAGTTTATGTGGCACTTTGTTTTTGTTTCTTTTATGTGCCGATTGTTGTTACAATGATTTATTCCTTCAACTCATCAAAGTCTCTTGCGAAGTTTACGGGATTTTCCTTTAAGTGGTATAAGGAACTGATAAACAATTCAGAGATTATGTCGGCAGTGTGGGTTTCAGTTTCCATTGCAATAATCGCAACAGTGGTTTCAACGGTTTTGGGGACCATTACGGCAATCGGACTTTCGAAAAGCCGGAAGTTTTTGAAGGAATGGATTCTGAATATAAACAATATTCCCATAATGAATCCTGAAATCGTGACGGCAATCGGACTTATGATTCTGTTCACGGCGCTGAAAATCGAAAAGGGATATGTGACTCTGCTTCTTGCCCATATATCCTTTTGCACGCCATATGTAATAACCAGTGTTTATCCCAAAATCCGTGAGCTGGATGTGAATATTGCCAATGCGGCAATGGATTTGGGGGCAACACCATTCCAGGCACTTACAAAGGTTATAGTTCCGATGATTAAACCGGGTATTTATGCAGGGATGCTTCTTGCGTTCACAATGTCCTTTGATGATTTTGTTATATCATATTTCGTCAGCGGAAATGGTGTGATGAATATTTCAACAATAGTATATAATATGACAAAACGAACCAATCCGACCATAAATGCACTTTCAACGGTTGTTATTCTGGTGATTATCCTGTCGGTTTTGGTGGTGAATTTTGTTCCAAAAATAAAGGAAAGAAAGGCTGGTAAGAAAAATGAGAAAATTAATTAGTTTGGTACTTTGCGTGGTAATGGCTTCAATGCTTTTTGGCTGTGGAGAGGCTAAGCCTGTTCTCAAGGTTTACAATGCGGGAGAATATATAGACACATCACTTCTCTCAGAGTTCGAAAAGGAAAATAATTGCAAAGTTGTTTATGAAACCTTTGATTCAAATGAGACAATGTACACAAAGGTTATGAGCGGTGAAAAATATGATGTTATTGTTCCGTCAGACTATATGATTGAACGTCTTGCAAAAGAAGGATTTTTGCATGAAGTTGACAAGTCAAAAATAAGCAACTATGGCGAGGTACTGGAAAGTCTTCTCTCTCAGCCCTTTGATGAAGAAAACAAATATTCTGTTCCCTATTTCTGGGGTTCGGTGGGAATTCTCTATGACAGCACAAAAGTGTCGGAAGCAGATTTTGAAGAGGGTTGGGAAATTCTTAAAAACCCAAAATATAAAGGTGACATTTATATGTATGACTCAGAACGAGATTCATTTATGATTGCACTCAAAGCATTGGGTTATTCACTTAACACTACGGAAAAGAGTGAACTTGATGCGGCATATGGTTGGTTGGTTGAACAGAGAGAAACAATGGATCCTATTTATGTTGGGGATGAGGTTATTGACAGTATGATTTCAGGCAGCAAGGCTATGGCGATTGTTTATTCCGGGGATGCGGCATATATTATGTCTGAGAATGAGAATATGAAATATATTGAACCGGATATGGGCACCAATTTATGGATTGACGGAATGGTTGTTATGAAGGATTCCGAAAACACAGAGCTTGCTCACAAGTATATTGACTTTATGCTGAGAGCTGAGAACGCAATGAGAAACTCCGAGGCAGTTGGTTACACATCTCCGGTCAAGTCGGTTTTTGAGGAACTTCAGACAACCGTATATGACGGAATCTCGGCATATGTTCCGAGACAAGGAAACGAAAAGGATGAATTTTTCAGATACCAGGATGCTGAAACAAAGAAGTATTGTGCAGAGCTTTGGACAAAGGTTAAGGCTAATTAAACTAGCGGGAGAAATTGGAGAATGTATATAATAGCAGGACTTGGAAATCCGGGAAGTAAATATGTGAACACCAGACACAATGTGGGCTTTGAGGCACTTGATGCTGTTGCGGCAAAATATAATATTTCCATCAAAAAGCAAAAGTTCAATGGGCTTTTCGGTGAAGGCACAATTGAAGGCGAAAAGGTTGTGCTTGTGAAACCTCAGACCTTTATGAATCTCAGCGGTGAATGCATAAGGGATTTCAAGAATTGGTATAAGGTGGACAATTCACAAATAATAATCATATATGATGACGTGTCACTCCCACTTGGAAAAATGCGTATAAGACCAAAGGGCAGTGCAGGCGGTCACAATGGAATAAAGAACATAATCTATCAGACGGGTTCAGATGTGTTCCCCCGAATCAAGATTGGTGTGGGAAGTCCTGAAAATCCGGATTATGATCTGGCAGATTATGTCTTAGGGAAAATCAGCACCAAGGAAGTTGAGGTTTTGGTGCCTGTTGCGGTCAAAGCGGCTGAGGCAGTGGGCGAAATCATACGAAGTGGTGTAGAGTTGACAATGTCGAAATTTAATGGATAAAAACATATGAAAGGCTGAGTTATGAACGGTTTTCTCAAAATTTTGGAGAGCTTAGCTGATTTTGAAGAGATAACAGGGGGGCTGAAACGAAATCAGTCCCCTGTAAGTGTTACAGGTGTTTCCGATTCTGTCAGGGCACACCTTGCTTTTTGTGTGTGCAAAAAGCTTGGAAAAAAGGCTCTTATTATTGCGGCAAACCAGGCAAAAGCAAAGGCAGTATTTGATGATTTGAAGTTTTTCTTTGAAGGGAAGGTTTTGTTTTTCCCTGAACGCGAATTGGTTTTTTATGATGTTGAAGCGGCAGCAAATGACATCAAAAAACAGCGTCTTGAGGTTTTGGATAAATTATGCCGTGAACCGGATGAATATTGCATTGTGACCACAATGGCGGCACTTATGAGTGCTACGGCTGACAAAAGTGAATACGAGAAAAAAGCAATTTTGTTGTCAGTGGGTGATGAAATTGAACTTGATGATTTGTGTGAAATAATGATCGATTTAGGTTATAAACGTGAAGAAATGGTTGAGGGTCCCGGTCAATTCAGCATCAGAGGTGGAATTTTCGATTATTTTCCGTACTGGAATGATATGGCTTTCAGAATTGAGTTTTTTGACACTATGGTTGACTCAGTCAGGGAGTTTCATGTGGAAACACAGAGAACTGCGGGAAACAATTCTGATCTGGTTGCCTGGATTACCCCTGCTGATGAGCTTGTGGCAGACAAGGAACTCAGAGAATCTTATGCTGAAATGCTCAGAAAAGAGGCTGCAAGTGTTTGCAGTAAAAAGGAACAAACAGAGGAAACTCTGAAACTGATTGCACACCTCAAAAGAGATGCGGAGAGAATTGAAGAAGGGATTGTTTTTCCGTCAAGAGACAAATATATCCCATATTTTTATGAAGACCACATTCCCACCATATTGGATTATATAACCGAAGATTATGTTGTTTTTGCGGATGATATGTCGGGGATTTCGGAGTCGGTTAAGGTTGAAAAATCAAGATTTGAAGAAAGTCTCAAGGATATGCTTGAACGTGGAATAATTCCCAGAAGTTCGATGAAATACAAGGCAGATTATTATGGACTATTAAAAAGAATGTGCGATGGTGACTTTGTGTGCATGAGTGCATTGTCACATTCGAATCCTGACATAAAACCAAAGAAGCTTGTTGGGTTTACTGCGAAAAACCTCAACAGTTACAACGGGAAAATGGAATTTTTCTATGATGCTCTTGATTTTTACAGAAAGAATAAGTATAAAACGGTTATCCTGGCTGGTTCTGAGCGCCGCGCAGAAAACCTTTTCAGTCAGCTAAACGATGAAGAAATACCCTGCACTCTTGCTGGTAGTCTCGACGAAATACCGGAGCAGGGCAAAATTGTGGTCACTCATGGCGGACTGAGTGGCGGATTTGAATATCCTCTTATTCGAACAGTTGTCATAAGTGACAAAGAAATCTTTGGAGAAAGCAAGAAAAAGCGCGGAAGATTCAGAGTTGCAAAGGAAAACAAAATAGACAGCTTCACGGACCTTCACGTGGGTGATTTTGTGGTGCATCAGAACCACGGCATCGGTCAATATGTGGGGCTTGAGAGGTTGACTGTTGAGGGGGCTCAAAAGGACTACCTGAAGCTTGTTTACAAGGGCGGGGACAGTTTGTATGTGCCTGCAGACCAACTGAATCTGATTTACAAGCACATTGGACGGGATGGAGGACACGTCAAACTTAACAGCCTTGGCGGTCAGGAATGGAACAGAGCAAAGCAGAGAGTGAAGAATTCATGTCAGGATATGGCAAAGGAGCTTGTGGAACTTTATGCTCAGCGTGAATCCATAAAAGGAATTGGATTTTCAGCCGACACCGAATGGCAACGGGATTTTGAAGCTGCTTTTCCGTATGAGGAAACAGATGACCAGCTCAGGTGCATTGAAGAGGTCAAACGTGATATGGAAAAATCACGGCCTATGGAACGTCTTTTGTGCGGTGATGTGGGCTACGGAAAGACAGAAGTGGCAATGCGTGCAGCATTCAAGGCAGTTATGAGTGGTTATCAGGTGGCATATCTGGTTCCGACCACTATTCTTGCAAATCAGCACTATAATAACTTCAGACAACGAATGAAGGACTATCCCGTGAATATTGCCAGCCTTTCAAGGTTTTGCACACCAATGCAGCAGAAAAATGTAATAAAGCAGCTGAATAGCGGCGAGATTGACATTGTAATCGGAACACACAAAATATTGCAAAATACAGTGAACTTTAAAAAACTTGGACTTCTTATCATAGATGAGGAGCAGAGATTTGGTGTTGCGCACAAAGAGAAGATAAAGGAAATGAAAAAGGAAATTGACGTGCTGACACTTTCTGCAACACCCATTCCGAGAACACTGCATATGTCAATGTCGGGTATTCGCGATATGAGTATAATCGCAGAGCCTCCCGGTGAAAGATATCCTGTTGCAACATATGTTATGGAGTATGATGCTGACATAATAAGAGAAGCCATAGTCAAGGAAATTGGTCGTGGGGGTCAGGTTTATTATCTTCACAATCGGGTTCAGGGAATTGAAAAAACCGCAAATATGATTGCTCAAATGGTGCCTGATGCAAGGGTTGCAACGGCTCACGGAAAAATGTCAGAGACAGAACTTGAGAAAATTATGATGGCAATGTCTGAGGGCGAAATTGATGTTCTGGTCTGCACCACTATAATAGAAACCGGACTTGATATTGCAAACGTGAATACCATAATAATGGAGGACTCAGATCGACTTGGGCTTGCACAACTTTATCAGCTCAGAGGCCGTGTGGGCCGTTCAAACAGACTTGCATATGCATATCTTACCTATCACAGAGACAAGGTTCTGAATGAAGATGCCCAAAAACGCCTCAAGGCGATAAGGGAATTCACCGAGTTTGGTTCAGGTTTTAAAATAGCCATGCGTGACCTTGAAATCCGAGGAACAGGGAATGTGATTGGCGTTCAGCAAAGTGGACATATGGACACAGTAGGTTATGATATGTATTGCAAGCTTTTGGGTGAAGCGGTCAGTGAAATGCAGGGAATTGTTCAGGAAACCGAGGTGGAAACATCTGTGGATTTCCCGGTGAGTGCTTTTGTTCCTGAAAGCTATATAAAAGCACACAGCCAACGACTCCTTGCATACAAGAGGATTGCATCAATTGAAACAGATGAAGAACTTGCCGATGTTTATGATGAACTTCTTGACAGGTTCGGAGATGTGCCTTTAACGGTTAATTGCCTGCTGCTTATTTCACTTATCAGAAAGCTTGCGTCAAATAAAAAGTTCACTGATGTGAAAGGTGGTCAGGGTAACATGATTTTGCAGTTCGAACCGGATAATGCTCCTGACCTTTCGGGGTTGGTGTGCAGTGATGAATTGAGAGAAGGTCGAGCTGTTATTAAAAATGGAAAGAAACCTAAGATTATTTATACCTTTGACAAAAATCTGAAAAATCTTGATTATCTCAATGTTATTAAAGAATTTATTGAAAAGGTATAGACGATTTAAAGGTTTTGGTGTATAATCAATATAATAGTATATTTAGAATTTACTGAGAAGAAACGGAGCGGTTAAGATGGAAAACGAAAACATCAGAGAAGATGCAAATTTGAACGAAGAAATGGAAAATACAGAACTTGAACAGGAAGAATCCTGTGATTGCGCTGAAGAATGTGCTTGTGATGAAACAGAACAAGCAGACGAGGCAGATTTTGCTGAGGAAGACTTTGAGGAAATTCCCCAGGAGGAGATTTATGAAGCCGAACCCATGAGCGAAGAGGAGATTGCGGCAATTGCAGCTGCAAAAAAGGCAAAGAAAAAGAAGCTAATTATAATTTCTTCTATTGTTGCCGCTGTTGTTTTGTTGGTTGCACTGTGGTTTGGAAGTGTTGAGGGATTTTGGGAGAAAAATATTGTCACAACATCATTGACACCGGCTGAAGGTGCTTCTGCCCCAGGTGTTTCGGAAGCCGGAGAGTCCGCTCAGACAGATAACATAAAATATGAAAACCCATTTGCGGCGTTGATTAATCTGATTGCAGGAAAAGATAAAGATGCAGTTATGTATGTGAATGGCATGCCTGTTGATGTGGATGTTTTCACTTTTGCCACAAACACAACTGGAATTAACAATGTTTATTCTCTTATACAGACCGGATTGCTTGAGGATGTTTCAAAATTTGACTGGAATTCCAATGAAGCAACAACGGGAATGAGTTACCTTGAATTTTCAAAGGCTATGGCTGCAAAACAGCTTGTTCCTATGTATGCGCTTGCCGCAGAGGCAGAAAAACACTCAATAGGTCTTGATGACAGTGATGAAAAGGAACTGGATGAATGGATTAACGAATTAAAGTCACAGTATGGTGATGAGTTCGAAACAGTTCTTATGGAAAGCGGATACCCCAATGAAGCTGCGCTTGTGGGTATGCAGAGAGTTCAGATGCTTGCTCAGAAGGTGTATGATGATGCAACTAAAGATTTGGAGAAATACGCTTCAAAGGAAGAAATCATCAAAAGTGAAGATGAGGAAAAGGTAACAGTTAAGCATATTCTCATTGCTTTTGATGAAAGTGGAATGGGTGACCAGAGTGATGAAAAGAAGGCAGAGGCTAAAAGAACAGCAGAAGAGGTTCTTGCCAAGGTGAAAGCAGGCGAAGACTTTGACAAGCTGGTTGAAGAATATAATGATGACCCCGGAGCAAGTGAGAACGGATATACCTTTGCTGCTAACGGACAGATGGTGCCGGAGTTTGAGGAGGCATCGTTTGCTTTGCAAGTTGGTGAGACAAGTGAGCTTGTTGAAACAACTTATGGCTATCACATTATCAAAAGAATTGAAAGAAATGTTACGGCTGACGATTATATGAGCTATTTGCAGAAAAATGCGAGTGTAAGAATCAAGAGGGGTAACTTTAATGATGTGAAGGTTACTCTGGATTTGAACTATTTCTTCGGACCGCATGAAGAGTAAAAAATAAGGGGGTGTAGCAAAAGCTGCAGCCCCTTTCGACTAAGATACAAAGGATAGGATGGTGGAAATTATGTCTGTTTATTCAATGATTTCGTCGCTTCTCAGCTATGCCTTTACTTTAATTATATATTTATTTATATTCAGCGTAATTGCACTTATATATATGGACATAAAGAAATCCAGCCGAAAGGAACGCATAAAAAATGAGGAGTCAGAAAGTTCATCTCCTCAAAAATGTTATGCAGTGCTAAAAACTGTAAAAAACAAAAGAGCTGCGGAAGCAAAGATGAAGGCGGCATATCGCATAAACGGAAAGGGCGTCATTGTGGGAAGAGGCAAGGATTGTGACATTCCAATAAATAATATGTTTCTGTCCCTTGAACATTTTCAGGTCTGGTTTGATGAGGGAGAATGGTATATCGGTGATATGGGAAGCAAAAACGGAACATATCTCAATGGGTCAAAACTGAAAAAGGTCAAGACAATTGAAGATGGTGATGAAATTTCGTTTGGTGATATCAAGTTCATTTTCGAGGAGGAAGTGTGATGAGCAAGGGGAATTATCGATTGCCTGCATACCTTCTTGTTTTGATGAATGTGCTGGGATTTTTGCTTTTGTATGTTGCAAACGACTATCAACTCAACGTTCTTTATGTTGGGCTCGGACTTTTGTGCCTTTTTATTCTCATGTATTCAATTCTGGTTATTTGCAGAATGGGTGACAAATTTCTGATGCTTATTGCCACAATGTTGATGACCATAGGCGTTTTAATGCTGTGTCGGCTTGATATTGTTATGGGAGCACGTCAGATTGTGTGGATTGGTGTTGGCGGTGTTGTGTTTTTTCTTGCATACTGCATATATTATAACATCCGTATATGGCACAAAATGTGGTTTTTATATGCGATATTGGGAATTACATTTTTTGTTATAACTCTGCTGTTTGGTGAAACTGTGAACGGGTCGCGCAACTGGATTGATATCGGGATTATTGCATTTCAGCCGTCAGAAATAATAAAAATAATTTATGTTATGTTTCTGGCGTGTCATTATTCCAAAAGCTGGACAAAGCCGTTTCTGAAGCTCAAGCCGATGTTTGTGACGGCGGCGGTGACCTATATATATATATTGTTTTTGGTTCTTCAACGAGATTGGGGCACGATTTTGGTTGTGTTTTCAATCTTCATCTTTATGATTTATGTTTATGAAGATAGCAAGTGGTTTTTGTTTGGAAATGTTTCGTTGGCAACAGTGGTTGCCCTTTTGGGATATAAGTTTTTGTATCATATTCAGGTGAGAGTTGGGGTTTGGCTGAATCCATGGGAGGATGTTTCAAACAAAGGCTATCAGATTGCCCAGTCGCTTTTTGCGATTGCAGATGGCGGTTATTTTGGGAAAGGTCTTGGGAATGGCTCCCCTGACTATATTCCTGAGGTTCACACAGACTTCATATTCTCTGCAATATGCGAGGAAATGGGAGTTTTTGGCGGTGCAGCAGTGATTATTTTATTCTTCTTGTTGTCATATAGATGTTTCAAAATAACACTTAACACAGAAAATGAATACAACAAGGCGGTGGGACTTGGACTCACACTTATGTTTGCTCTGCAGACCTTTATTATAATTGGCGGGGTTATCAAGTTTATTCCATTGACGGGAATAACTGTTCCGTTTGTAAGTTATGGAGGAACATCCATTGTGGTAAGCTTTGCATCCCTTGGAATAATGCAGGCAATATCTGCAAGAGAAGACAGAAGAGGAGCGGTGAGAAATGAACGTGAATAGAAGAATAATTCGAGTGCTTATTGTAATATCAGGTCTTTTTCTCGCACTGCTGACTTATCTGTTATATTTTAATTTGTTCAAAGCGGAAACAGTTTCTACAAATCCGTATAATCGACGGCAATGGGATGATGAAAGGTACGTAACCCGTGGAACAATTTATGACAGCAACGGACTTGTTCTTGCGGAAACAGTGGAGGATGGTGACTCGGTTAAGCGTGAATATTCCCAGGGCAGATTGTATAGTCACGTGATTGGATATTGTTCAAAGGTTTATGGAAAAAGTCTTTTGGAAAGAGCTTATGACAGCGAGCTGTTGGGAAAGGGCGACATAGACCTTTTTCAGGGCGACAAGAAAAATGGCTTTGATTTGAATCTGACAATAGACAATTCAGTTCAGAAATATGCATATGAACAGCTTCGCGGAAAGCGTGGTGCATTGGTTGCAGTTGATCCTCAAACGGGAGCAGTTCTTGCAATGGTGAGCTTGCCGGATTTTGACCCTCAGGCGGAAAAACTTGAAGAAAATTGGAACAGCATTGTAGAAAATGAAAATTCGCCTCTTATTTCAAGGGCGGTTCAGGGACTATATCCACCCGGCTCAACATACAAAATTGTTACAGCTGCAGCAGCATTTGAAAATGGGATGAAAGGCTCGGTGTTTGAGGATACGGGCAGTTTTGTAAAAGGCGATTTTGAAGTGGAAAATTATGCCGGCAAGGCATATGGTGAAATCAGCCTCGAAAATGCATTCAGAGTGTCGAGTAATCAGGTGTTCTGTTCAATCGGTTATGATTTGGGAGGTGAAAAAACCCTTGAAATAGCGGAGCGTTTTGGGATAAATTCAGCTATTAATTTTGATGTAGCAACAGAAAAAAGCAGAATTGAATATAAAAAAATGACAGACGAGGATTGTGCATTGGTAGGCATTGGACAAGGTCAGCTTCTTGTGACGCCACTACAAATGGCAATGATTTGCTCCTCTGTTGCAAATGGTGGAAAAATGCTGAAACCTTATGTTGTGGGAAGCGTAACGAAAAATAATATAATAGTGAGTGAAGCCAAAACAAAGGTTCAGGGGCAGACGATTTCTGCGGAAACGGCTGCATATCTTAATGAACTTATGATTGATGCGGTTGAAAACGGAACGGGCAGACGGGCAAAGATAAACGGCATTACGGTTGCAGGAAAGACGGGCACAGCAGAAAATGAGACAGACAAAGACCATGCATGGTTTGTTGGATATGCGCCGGCAGATAGTCCAAAGATTGCGGTTGCAGTAATTCTTGAAAACGATGGCAGAAGCGGCGGAGATGCAGCGGCTCCCATTGCAGGTAATGTGATGAGAAAATATTTGAATAAATAGGGCTGAACAATGATGAATTATAAAATGAACGTCAGGTATGACGGAACAAGATATGATGGCTGGCAAAGGCAAGGGAATACACAAAACACCATTCAGGGGAAGATTGAGGCTGTTTTGGGAAAGATGTTGGGACATAAGGCGGAGGTCCATGGTTCGGGGAGAACAGACAAGGGAGTTCATGCCACAGCACAGACAGTCAGTTTCAAAATTAACACAGAAAAAAGCTGTGATGAAATTATGGGGTACTTAAATGGGTATTTACCCGAGGATGTTGCAATCACAGAACTTACAGAGGCAGAAGAAAGATTTCACGCAAGACTGTGTGCAAAAAGAAAGACATATGTATATAGAATCTGGAACAGTTCAGTTCACAATGTTTTTGAAAGGAACTATGTGTATGCTGTTTCAGAAAAGCTGAATGTAGAGGAAATGAAAAAAGCGGCAAAGTTGTTTGAAGGTGAACACGATTTTTTGGGGTTTTCGTCGGTGAAGAAAACAAAAAAATCAACCATCAGAACAATCTACAAGGCAGAAGTAATCACTTTTGGAGATGAGATACGGTTTGTGTTTGAGGGCGATGGATTTTTGTATAATATGGTGAGAATTATTTCGGGGACACTTTTGGAAATCGGAAAAGGTGTTCGAAGTGCAGAAAGCATCAATGCAGTTTTTGAAACAAAAAAAAGAACCCTTGCAGGAGAAACTTTGCCTGCAAGGGGATTGACACTTGTTGGTGTTAAGTATTGATTTTGAGAAAACAATACTTAGTTTTTGGAGGAAGGCAACACTGTTGTCACCAAAACTCCGGCAAAAATGAGTATCGCACCAATCAAAAATGTCAGACTGAGAGTTGCAACACTACCATCGGGGGCTGGTATGAATAATGCAAAGATTGTCGCAAAGATTGGCTCCAGAGAACAAAGAACCGAAACCTTAACTGCATTCAGCTTTGGCTGAGCCTTCATAACCCACAAAAAGCATAAGGCGTTGCCCAGGATTCCCCAGTATAAAACGGGAATAATGGTTGTGGGGGATGAGAAATCTGCTCTCTGCTCAGGGAATATTAACCACAGAATCAATGAAGAGATTGCAGCAAAAACAAAATGAATGTAGTTTGCCAGATCTACATCGAATTGTGCAGCAACACGATTGTTATACACCATATAAAGACCTGTAAATATGGCACACAACAAAATCATAAAGTCCCCATAGTTCAGAGCTGTCATTTTGAAAGAAAATGGGTTGAGAGTGATTATCTCAGACACAAACAAAAATCCAACCATCATAAGAGCCAATCCAAGGATTGCGCTCTTTTTTGATTTTTCTCTAAACAAAACAAGCAAAAAGATAGGAACAAAAACTGGATTTGTTGAGGTTATGAATGCGGCATTTGCCGCAGATGTGTACTGGATTCCCTCGGTCAGGAGAAAAGAGTGGATAGTAAGCAGAATTCCGAGACCTGCACAGGGAATCAACATTTTGATGTTAATTTGCTTTAATTTTTTTATGTTCAAAAAGGTGAGAACAATTGCTGCAATTGAAAAACGAATTGCAATAAATGGAATAGCATCAATGCCTGATGCAAGTTTTGTCAGAGGAAAAGAAAGCCCCCAGATAGATGCTACGAACACCAGAAGTAATTCGTAAGAATTCTTTTTGAAAATATTTGTCATATTAATTTAAACCTTCTTTTTATTTTTTTGTAATCTGAACACCTTCTGCTGTGCTAAATGCAGGAATGTCATCGTGGGAAACATTTTCACAAATTACGTTACCCGTTCCGCTGCCACCAAAAACAGAATCCATTCCGGCAGCACAGTACATATTTGAGAATACAATGTTTTTGACGTCTGTTCCATGGAAGTACACATTGTGAAAGCCTTTGGATTCAGTGTGGTTCCAGTCAATAACAATATGTTCGTCTGATTTCAGCGGACGGCAGTTCTTGTCATAGGAAATATTTGAAAATCTCACATTTTCCATCTGTCCTTCACCAAAGTACACTGCCATAAAGCCGTTACCAAACACACGAATGTTGTCAAAGGAAGAATCGAGCAAGCTGTTGTTGATCCAGATTCCGTAGCGTGCGTGAGTCATAACATTTGAAATTGAAATGCCATATGTATCGCCAAGTTGTGATTTTGAGGTGTTGTACCAATAGGATTCACCAATAATAACAGCAGCTTCGCAACGATAACCGATTTCGCCGGGGATTATTTCATACTCCTGAGTGATATTTCCATGTTCATCTGATTTGATAATGAGGTCAGGATTCTGGGCAACAGATGCATCATTCACTGACCAGGGAGAGGTCTCAATGATGTTGTCAATTTTTACATTATAGATTTTGTAGCCATCATGATTGAGAAGTCTGACAATAGCGCAGCCGCAAACACTATGTGACATAACGTTTCTTACTGTTATGTTGTAGATATCACCCTGGCTCAAATCGCCTTCAATTTTCTCATAAATTGCATCATCTGTTGCAAGAAGCGCTACACTGTTGTCACCTGTGCAACCGGTGATGTTCTCAACAATAACGTCGTGGCATCCTTTGAGAAGGTCAACACCGTCCTGGTTGGGAACGTTTGAAACACTTGACAGATGAATGTTCGAAATGTGGCTGTGTGTTACGAAATACAGGCACATTCCCCAATATCTGTGATTTTTGATGTGTATGTTGTCAATGTTGAGGTTCTTAACTCCCCAGAAGTACAGCATACAGTTTTCGGAGATTTTATGGTCAGGGAACTTGGAAACATTTCTTGAAATTCCGTTGACTTCATAGAGCCCATTGTGGATTCCGCCGTCCATAACAACATTACCAAATCCGCGGATTGTGATGTTTTCCTGAATTTCTTCGGTTCTGCTGTTTGCAAACATATTGCAGATTGAGCCATCTGTCAGACGGAGATAAGAATTTTGCAAAATCAGAATACTGTCGCTGTGAAGGTAAACAGTTTTTGAAATATTCCAGATTTTTTCCCCTGTCCTTTTATTTAACTTTGGAATAACTACAGCTTCACCTGTTTCCTTTGCTTCATCAAGCGCAGCCTGAATCATATCACTGTCGCATGTGCAATTAGCGTATTTATTTACATCGATATACATTTTTGTCCACCTTTCTTTGTGTTGTTATGACCATATTATAAAAAATTTGTGTTGACAAAACAAGCAAGGTATTATAAAATAGTAGACAAAAATTAACATAATGAAAAAACGGAAGTGGTTGGGGGTAAGATATATGGAATTGGTTTTTTTAAAAGAACAATACAAAGAAAAAACATTTTCAGCAGAGGAATATGTTAACCTCAATTGCCCGATGAACAGCCACTTTGATATGGAAATGGTGGTTGTCAAAGATGGAGAAATTCTGGTGGAAAAAAATGGCGAAACATTTTTCCTCAAAAAGAACAATGCCATTATTATTATGCCCTTTGAAGTTCATAAATTTATCACATCGAAAGATTCAGAGGTGTTGGTCCTCACTATTACCCCAACGATTTTTCCAGAATATAAAAGTCGCCTTGAAAACAAAATGGCAAACCAACCTGTTATAATGTTGGAAGACAAATCTATGGAATATGTTTTGAATATAAGTCATATTGACATTGACGATGTTTTTGGTATAAAGAGTGTCTTTTATTTGCTCCTGAGTGCTTTTCAAAAAAATGGTGAGTTTGTACCTTGTCAGAATTCTCCAAATGCATTGTTTGAAAAAGTTGTTATGTACGTGAGTGAGCATTTTAATGAAAATATTACATTAAAAAAGGTTGCAGCTGACCTTCATGTCAGCTATGTTCACCTGAGCAGGGTTATTAACAATGAGGGGAAAATAAGCTTTCCTATGCTTTTAAACAGCTTTCGGTTTGAGCAGGCAATCCGACTTCTTAAGAACACAAACAAGTCAGTTTCTGAAATTGCCTATGAATGTGGGTGGGAGAGCATAAGGAGTATGAACAGAATATTCAAGGAAACTCTATCTTGCACTCCGGGAGAATTCAGAAAAAATATTGGCAATTATGACGAATGGAAATATTATGATATACCAATGATTTATGACAGAGAAAGAGCTTCTTCAAAGGTTATAAATTAGATTGATAAAAAAAGTATTGAAAAATGTATACAAATGTTATATAATTAAACAGTTATACAAAATATCACAAGTTTGAAAGGTGGTGAGAGAAAATGAAAACAAAAGAGCTTTATGATCTTGAAAAAACAATAGCATCTCCGCTTTTGGAAAAGACAGAATATCCCTGGGAGGCATTGGCGCAAATAAAAGATTTTGTGATTGAACTCGGAAAAACTCTGGACAAAGAAAAATTTGATGAAGTTTCGGAAAATGTTTGGATTGCCAAGTCTGCAAAGATATATCCATCAGCTTATATTGCAGCACCATGCATAATTGATGAAAACTCTGAGGTAAGACATTCTGCATTTATTCGCGGTGGAGTTATTGTAGGCAAGAATTGTGTTGTGGGGAACTCCACTGAGATGAAAAACAGCATAATTTTTGACAATGTTCAGATTCCTCATTTCAATTATGTCGGTGATTCTGTTCTTGGTTACAAGTCACATCTTGGTGCCGGTGCTGTTACTTCCAACGTGAAGAGCGACAAAACCTTGGTTACCATCAAGACTGATGATGGAAAGGTTGAAACAGGACTCAAAAAATTTGGTGCAATGGTGGGAGATTTCACAGAGGTTGGCTGCAACAGTGTACTTTGTCCCGGAACAGTAATAGGAAAAAATTGCACAGTTTACCCGGTTTCAAGAGTAAGAGGATATTTGAAGGAAAATTCAATATTCAAAAGTCAAGAGGATATTGTCACAAAAAGATAAAGGCAATATAAAAAGGCTTTGAGGTGATTTGCTTAAAACATCAAAAGGTCTTCAAGGCAGTACAACCTCTTGAAGCGTACTGCTTAGCGCCAGACCGCAAAAGGTTGCGGTGACGAGGTAAGGAGAAATTCGAAATGTTCGGCGGGTACTCCTTCGGCATTGTCAGTGTCGTAAAAATGCATACAAACAAACAAAAGTGTATTTATGTGACAAGTTAAGAAAAAGTATTTATTATGTATAGAGGTTTATAAATTTTGAACTCGGAGGATTTTAAAATATGGGGAAATATTTTGGTACTGATGGATTCAGAGGTGAGGCGAACAAAGGCCTGACTGTCGAGCACGCCTTCAAAATCGGCAGGTATCTTGGCTGGTATTATGGCAAGGAACACAAGTGCAATGTGGTTATTGGTAAAGACACGAGACGTTCAAGCTATATGTTTGAATATGCTTTGGCGGCAGGACTCACAGCAAGCGGTGCTGATGCGTATCTTTTGCATGTTACAACAACTCCATCTGTGTCTTATGTAGTAAGAACTGAGGATTTTGATTGCGGAATTATGATTTCTGCAAGCCACAACCCTTATTATGACAATGGGATTAAATTGATTAACAACCGTGGCGAGAAAATGTCAGAGTCTGTTATTGCAGACATTGAGGCATACATCGACGGAGTTATCGGTGAAATTCCTCTTGCAACAGGTGAAGAAATCGGAAGAACCATTGACTATGTTGCAGGCAGAAACAGATATACTGGATATATCATTTCATTGGCAAGAAATTCATACAAAGGTTTGAAAATTGGTCTTGACTGTTCAAACGGAAGCACCTGGATGCTTGCAAAAAACATATTTGACACACTTGGCGCAGAAACATTTGTTATAAGCAATCAGCCAAACGGATTCAACATAAACAATGGATGTGGTTCAACCCATATCGAAGGCTTGTGCAAACTGGTAAAAGAAAATAAACTGGACATCGGATTTGCATTCGACGGTGATGCTGACAGATGTCTGGCGGTGGATGAAAACGGAAATGTTCTGACAGGGGATAATATTCTCTATATGTGCGGAAAATATATGAAGGAAAACGGCAAACTGACAAACAACACTGTTGTGACAACTGTTATGTCGAATTTCGGACTCTACAAGGCTTTTGACGAACTGGGAATAAACTACGTCAAGACCGATGTAGGCGACAAGTATGTTTATGAAGCAATGCAGGCAAATGATTATTGCCTTGGCGGTGAAGAATCAGGACATATCATATTCTCAAAATATGCATCAACGGGTGATGGACTCATCACAGCACTCAAGGTGATGGAAGTGTTTATTGAGAGCAAAATGCCAATTTCAAAGCTTTGCGAGGGCTTTGAACGTTTCCCTCAGCTTTTGGTGAATGTGAGAGTTTCCGACAAAGATGCCCCGCTTAATGATGAAGATGTGAAGAAAGCTGTTGCCGAAGTTGAAGAACAGCTTGGTGACAACGGAAGAATCCTTTTCAGAAAGAGTGGAACAGAACCTCTTATACGTGTTATGGTTGAAGCAAAAGGCGAAACAATTTGCAAGGCGATGGCAGACCGTGTGGTTGGTGTTATGAAAGAGAAAGGTTACGTGTTGTAATCTGTATGGTAAAATTTGAAAAATCATTTGTAATACTTGACAAATCTCATATTTAAGTATATTATAATATTGATACAGAGATTTGGAGACGTATCAAAACAAGAGATAACCTTGTTTTGGTGCGTCTTTTTGTATGTCAGGAATATTTTTCAGAGCAAAAAGAAAGGAAGATTTATGGTATGTATGATGTAGTAGTGATAGGGGCAGGGGTAGTCGGAGCAATGACCGCAAGACTTTTTTCCCAATATGAAGGAAAGGTTTGCATAGTGGATAGTGAATCAGACATCGCTATGGGTGCAACAAAGGCAAATTCGGCCATAGTTCATGCGGGATTTGATGCAAAAAACGGAAGCCTGAAAGCAAAGCTGAATGTTCGCGGAAGTGAAATGATGCAGGAAATATGCGAGGATTTGAGTGTCAGCTACAAAAATAATGGTTCTTTGGTAATCGGTTATAGTGACGAAGACAAGGCAAGGCTTCAGGAACTCCTTGAAAATGGTGTAAAAAATGGTGTAAAAGATTTGGAAATCGTGGAAGGAGAAAAACTTCGTGAGATTGAACCAAACCTTGCAGATGAGGCTTGTGTTGCACTCTATGCACCTACCGGCTCAATTGTGTGTCCTTATGAGCTTACAGAAGCGGCAATTGGTAATGCGATGGATAATGGAGCGGACCTCAGACTGAATTTTGAGGTTGTCAGCATCGAACAGAAGGATAATGCCTTTGAAATTGCATCTGCAAAAGGCGAAAAGATTGAAACCCGTCTTGTTGTAAATGCTGCAGGTATTTATTCTGACAAGGTTGCGGGAATGGTTGCTGAAAAAGATTTTGATGTTCATCCCAGAATGGGAGAATATATGCTCCTTGACCGTGAATGCGGTGATTTGGTAAGTCATACCATATTTACACTTCCTACCAAAATGGGCAAAGGAATTCTGGTGTCACCAACAGTGGACGGCAACTTGCTTCTTGGTCCTACTTCGGTTGATGGTGAAGATAAAACGGACAAAAAGACCACTCCTGCTGGAATGAAGGCAGTTGGTGACAATGCAAGGAGAATGGTTAAAAATCTTGATTTGAGAATGGTGATTACCTCTTTCTGTGGACTTCGTGCGGCAGGCAGCACCGGTGATTTCATAATTGATATGCCGCAAAAAGGCTTTGTGAATGCGGCGGGAATTGAATCCCCCGGGCTTTCGGCATCACCGGCAATTGCAGAATACATATTGGAGCTTTTCAAAGAAAACGGCGAGGAATTTACAGAAAAGAAGGATTATGTGAAAACCCGTACAACCTTTAAACATTTTAAAAATTGGGACATTGAGAAAAAGAATGAAATCATAAAGAAAGATTCTGCATTTGGAAACATAATCTGTCGTTGTGAGGGTATTTCAGAGGGTGAAATACGTCATGCAATCAGAACAAATCCGAAACCCACCGACCTTGATGGAGTCAAGCGCCGGACAAGAGCACAGATGGGAAGATGTCAGGGCGGTTTTTGCTCACCATACATAATGAGCCTTCTTGCGGAGGAAATGAATTCTTCTCTTGAAGACGTAACAAAGTGTGGAAATGGTTCTTATGTTCTGACAGGAAAGATAAAGGAGGACAAGGGCAATGCGTAATGTTGATTTAGTTATTATTGGTGGCGGTCCTGCAGGAATGTGTGCCGCAATAAGTGCATATAAGTCAGGTGTAAAAGATATTTTGCTTTTGGAAAGAGATAAGAATCTGGGCGGAATTCTGCAACAATGCATTCACAATGGATTCGGTCTTCACCGTTTCAAGGAAGAATTGACAGGTCCGGAATATGCATATAAATGCGAAGAGGAGCTGAGAAAACTTCCCGTTAAGATACAGTGCGGAACAACAGTAACAGAGATTTCAAAAGACAGAGTAATATCAATGGTTTCAAAGGATAACGGAGCTGAGCAGATCAAGGCGGGAGCTATTATCCTTGCTATGGGATGTCGTGAACGTCCGAGAGGTGCACTCAATATCGCAGGAACAAGACCTTCGGGAATTTTCAGTGCAGGTACAGCACAGAAATATGTTAATATGATGGGATATATGCCAGGTAAAGAGGTCGTAATTCTCGGTTCGGGTGATATTGGTCTTATTATGGCAAGAAGAATGACTCTTGAAGGGGCAAAGGTTCACGCAGTTTGTGAGGTAATGCCATATTCAGGTGGTCTTGCCAGAAACATTCAGCAGTGTCTCAAGGATTTTGATATTCCGCTTATGCTTAGCCACACTGTTACGGAAATTCACGGACAAGACAGAATTGAGGGTGTAACAATTTCTGAGGTGGACAGAAAAATGCAGCCTATCCCGGGAACAGAACAGTATATCAAATGTGATACCTTGCTTCTTTCTGTTGGACTTATTCCTGAAAATGAGCTTTCAAAGTCGGCAGAGGTTGAGCTTTCCGGAATAACCAAAGGTGCTGTGGTTGACCAGAACAGACAGACCAGCATTGAGGGTGTGTTTGCTTGCGGAAATGTTCTTCATGTTCACGACCTGGCAGATTTCGTTTCTGAAGAAGCGGAGATTGCAGGTGAACGTGCAGCAGAGTTCTTGAAAAATGGCTTGACAGCTGACACGGAAATAAAAATCGAAACAGATGGCAGAGTTAGATACACAGTTCCACAACGAATAACCGACACAACAAAAGATGTGAAGATTTTCTTCCGTGTGGGTGATGTATATAAAAACGCAAAGCTGTTGGTGACAAGTGGTGATGAAGAGATTATGAGCCAGAAGAAGGCAACTGTTGCCCCGGGAGAAATGCAGACCATAACCCTGAAGGCTGACAAACTCAAAAATTTATCAGATACTTTGAAAATTTCGATTGACTTATAAACAAAACACATATATAATTGGAGTGAAGATATATGAAAAAAGAATTAACCTGCATAGTATGTCCTATGGGATGTCAACTTAAAGTGGAGATTGAAGGTTCTGAGGTGATTTCTGTTGAGGGGAACACCTGCAAACGTGGGGATGCATATGCCAAGGCAGAATGTATCAATCCGGTCAGAGTGATAACCACAACCGTCGGAGCAAAGAATGGAGTCATTGTCCCGGTCAAGACGGATAAGGCTGTTCCCAAAGACCTTATCTTTGATTGTATGGAGATTATAAATTCTTTGCACCCTGCTTTGGATGAATGCGCGGTTGGAAAAATTATTTGCGAGAATATATTGAACACCGGTGCGAATGTTGTGGTGACAGCACCAACCAGGTAGGAAGTGAAAAAATGAACAAGAATTATGTAATAGCGGCAGTAAGAGACAATGAATCATTACTTGAGGCGTGTAAATCTAAAGTTTCTATAATTTTTGATTTGGCTCCCAATATTGAAGAATTGGAGAGCCGTGTGCTTCTGTGCAATGAGTATAAGAAAACACTGTTTGTTCACATAGATATGGCTGAGGGAATAGGCAAGGACAGGGCCGGTCTCAAATATGTGAAGGAAAAGGGTGTTGCCGGAATAATTTCAACTCGGGCAAACTTGATAAAAACTGCCAATGATTTGGGACTCAAAACAGTGCATAGAATATTTTTGATTGATTCCCAATCTGTGGAAACAGCTATAACACTTTTTAAAATTAAGCCTGATATGGCTGAAATAATGCCTGGTATAGTTACGGAAAAAGTAATAAAGAAAATCTGCCAGGAGGCGGAGTTTCCTATAATCGCAGGGGGTCTTGTTGAGACAAAGGAAGAAGTGACTGCGGCAATAAATGCAGGGGTGGTTGCTGTTTCGACGGGAAACCCTGGGCTCTGGAATATTTAAGACAGGAGATATGCACATATGAATGGTATAAAAAGCAAAAAGCTTTTTTTGTTGGATATGGACGGGACAATCTATCTTGACAATGAGTTGTTTGACGGAACAATGGATTTTCTTGAATATGTAAAGAAAAGTGGCGGGAGATATTTGTTTCTGACAAACAACTCCTCAAAGAGTGTTGAAAAATATATTGAAAAGCTGAAGGCTTTGGGCATAGAGGCAACAGAAGATGATTTTGTTACCTCTGTCAATGCCACAGAGAGCTACCTCAAAACAAAAAACTATAAGAAAATATATGTTTTCGGAACGGAGTCTTTGCGGGAACAACTAAAGGATTTCCCAATCACAACAACTCCTGAGGAAGATGTAGATTGTCTTGTTGTGGGATTTGACACCGAACTGACCTTTCAGAAATTAGAGGATGCATGCATTTTGCTGAATCGTGGCGTGGATTATATTGCAACCAATCCAGATTGGGTTTGTCCCACCTGGTACGGAAGTGTTCCCGATTGCGGAAGTATATGTCAGGCTCTTAAAAATGCCACAGGCAGAGAACCGTATTTTATTGGCAAACCAAGACCTGAGATGATTTATCTGGCGATGCAGAAAACGGGATATGCACCCGAAGAAACAGCCATAATCGGCGACAGACTTTACACAGATATTGCCAGTGGTGTGAATGCAGGTGTCAGCTCGATTTTTGTGCTCAGCGGGGAAGGTAAGCTGGAAGATATTGAAACAAGTGATGTAAAACCGGAATTTGTGTACGAAAATATACGGGAAGTATACAACGAGCTTGCCGGAAAATAAAAAATCGAATAAAATAATTGCTTATATACTGAATGTTACATTATGAGGGTTCTTTATTGTATTTTTTGGGTGCTTTATTGGATTTTATGCATAAAATTGTCTACCCAAAAACTTTTTTTATGAGATAATAAAAGACAGTACTTCTAAAATATAATCGCATAATTGGGATATAGCGGTACAAAATAAGGCGTCATAGAAATAATGAGAATCGGGGTGACAATATGTATAAGTTGCTGATTGTAGACGATAATCGAATGCAAATCAAAAGTTTGTTGACTTTTGTTGATTGGGATGCATTTGATATTACGGAAATAAAAACAGCAACCAACGGAAAAAAAGGCGTGGAAATTTTTAAAGAATTTATGCCTGATATTGTCATAACCGATATTGTAATGCCCGTTATGGACGGAATTGCAATGACTAAAGAAATACAAAAAATAAAAGAAGATATAAGAATAATATATATGAGTTGCTATGAGGATTCGCAGTATCTTAAGAGTGCTATGGATAACAAGGTGGCATCCTATATTTTGAAGCCCTTGGATTCGGAACGGCTGACTCAGGCTGTGGCGGATGCGATGAATCAACTGCAAAAGGAAAAAAATTACGAAGCACTTAACAATATGTTTGAAGAGAACAGGGATGTTTTTCGCGAAACATTCTTGTTTCGTTTGCTTTATTCTGACAACATCGACTTTCAGTTTGTGTCATCCACCCTGGAAGATCTGGGCCTTCAAAAATATGATTCCTACCTGATTGTCAGATTTGAAATAACTTCAGCAGTACAGGAATATGCTGAAATATATGCATTGTCAAACTTTATCAGGAAAAACATTCTGGAGTATGTTGATGGCTATGTTTTTGTGGAAACAAAAAAGTGTCTGAATGTTGTTTTAATGGGCAATGATGGGGACGATTCTTCATTTTTGGATTATGTTTCGGATGTTATTTCAAAACAAAATGATTTGTTGGCAGACACATTCGATTTTGAAATCAGTATAGGCGTTTCAAAGCCTAGCAACACTTTGATTAATTCACAGACTATGCTGAGGCAGGCTTCTTATGTTTTGGAAAACAACCTGAATATCGGGGAAAATAATGTTTATTTCTTTAATCATTTTAATTATATCACAATGGAATATGATATTGTAGATATGAAGAAAAACCTTGAGGAAATGCTTTCCAAAAAGGCATCCGAAGAAATTGAACTTTTTCTGGACAGATATTGGCTTAAAAGCGAGACATACCACGCAAATGAAATAAAAAGCTTTTGCCTTTCGGTAATGGTTACACTTCAGCTTTTGCTTAGTGAACGTAATTTCAACCTTAATGACGTTTTTGACGGAAGTGAGATTATCTGGCAGAAGATGGAGCACTTTGAAACCATAAAAGATGCCAGAATGTGGCTTCATAACATTTTGGATTTAGTCATCAACTTCTTCGGGGATGAAGAAGAGGACAGACAGGAAAAGTTGGTTACAAGTATTATTGAATATATTGACAAGCATTATGGAGATGTTTCCACAGTTGAACAGATAGCTGCCAGTGTTTATCTCAGCCCCAGCTATGCCAAGAGCTTGTTCAAAAAGAGCACCGGAAACACAATATCTGAATATCTGAATATCAAACGTATGGCAGAAGCGAAGAAACTTTTGGCTAACCCTCAGGCTAAAGTCTATGAAGTGGGCAAAATGGTTGGTTACAAGAGTAAGTCATACTTTATTAAAGCTTTCAAAAAATATACAGGACAAATACCAAGTGAATATCAAAAAATGCCGTTAGACAAAGAAGTATAATAATTTACTGGCAACAATCTGCGGAAAGGAAGTTTTATGTTTAAAACGCGAAGCATATTCCAAAAGGTTTATCAAAACACACTGTTAATATCATGTATTCCATTTGTGATTATAACACTTGTGTTTTGTTTTTTTGTGTACGATAAAAATGAAAAAGATATGCTTGAGACAAAACAAACTGTTGCCAATGAATATGCTCAAAGCATCAGAACTGAAATTGAGAAAACTTTTCAGAAAAGCGATTATATTTTGAAATCCGAAGAAATAAGAGAAAGTTTCAGCGTTCAATATACCAAAAACACGGAACGCCTGATTATGGCGAACGAGTTGGCTTCGTATATTGAATTGTTTGATGCAAGACATGGCCTTGAAGAACTTTTTATAATTTACACGTCCAATCAGACAATGTATGATGATAAATATATTTCCAAGATAGAAAAGCTTGAAAAGGCAGATGAAATTTGGGCTGGTTTTGAAAAGAGTCCAACCAATTTGGTGTGGGATGAGAAGATTCAAACAGATGAACTCAACAACAGCTATTTTGTGTTCTACAGACAAATGGTGATGGAAGGGGAAAATATACTCAAGTGCAAGGTTTATATACCAAATGCTCCGAAAACAGAGAGAGTTTATGTCCGTCAGCGCAATGAAGTCCAATCGAAGAATAATTACATAGAGGCTGACATAAACGAATATTTTGTTGTACAGGTTGAACGTGATTTCAAAGTGGCGTTTCAGGAACTGTTTAAAACACTTTTAATTTTTCTGAGTCTGTTTGTTTTTTCGCTGCTTTTGATTTTCTTTTTTGCGAAGAAACTTACTGTGCAGATGACTCAAGGGATTGATGACCTTGTGAAAAAGCTCAGCAGAGAAGATGTTCTTGATATCAGTGAAGGAAACTCCTATCAGGAAACTGAGTTTGAAGAAATTCAAATTATTAAAAAAACAATTCTCAATTTGTTGGCTGAAATTGAGCGGATTTCCCGTTCGAAGCAGGAAATAGAAATTGAAAAAAAGGATATGGAGTTCAGCCTTCTTCAAAAACAGCTCGACCCGCACACCCTTTACAATTCCCTTTCTGCAATAAAATACAATGCCTTCATCAGGAAGGATGCTGACACGATTGATATTGTAAATAATATGACTGAGTATTATCGTTTGGTGCTTAACAGGGGAAATGATTTCATAAGACTTCGTGATGAGCTTGTTGCTATGGAAAAATATGTGGCAATAAATGAGGTGTCAAGAGATATTAAATACACTCTTGAAACTTCCTTAGCCAAGGAACTTTATGACTGCACAATAATCCACTTTTTGTTGCTGCCTTTTGTTGAAAACTCAATAATTCACGGGTTTGACGGCACGGAAGATGAATGTAAAATAAAAATTGACTGCAAGAAAGTGGCTGATTTTGTTGTAATAAAGATTTCTGATAATGGATTTGGAATGACAAAAGAGCAGGTTTCAAAGCTTAATAACCTGGAAAATTATGATGAAAGCTATGGAATTAAAAACTCTTATAGACGCATGAAACTTATCTATGGTGACGACAGCCAGATTTTCTATGATAGTGAGCTGAATAAAGGAACAACTGTAATACTTAAATTTAAGTATAAGTTTTGATTTAATAAATAATAAAAACAAATTTCAGAAGTGTGTACCAATATGACATATTTTTGAAAAATGATTTACAAAGAAAAAGTATTGTGATATAATGCTTTTGAATGTAAAATATGCAAAATAAGCAAATGAAAAACTATTTCAAATTTGAAAGGAAGTTAAAAATGAAAGACGGATTTTTTACAGCGTTAGGAACACCATTGGACAAAGAAGGAAGCTTTATTGCAGAAAGCTTTGAAAAACATGTTGCTGATCAGGTTGCAGCAGGTGCATCAGGTCTTTTGGCAATGGGAACAATGGGAATTCAGGCAGCAGTCAGACAAAAAGACATCCGCAAAGTTGCAGAAGTTGCGGTTAAAGCAGCAGATGGCAAATGTCCTGTTATGGTTGGCGTGATGGACAACTCAATTGCAAGAGCACTGGACAGAGTTGAAATGCTGAAAGGTCTTGAACTTCAGGGTATCGTTTCAACTGCACCATTTTATTTTGCACCAAGTCAGGCGCAATTGATTGAATATTTTGAGAGACTTGCAGACAAATCACCATTTCCTCTTTATATCTATGACCAGCCGCCTGTTACTCAGGTTGCGTTTACAAAAGACACAGTAGAAAAACTGATGCAGCACAAGAATATCAAGGGCATCAAGTCAGCGAATATCAACCTCATTCGCGCTCTTATGAGAAGTGAATATAAGCCGGATGATTTTGATATTTTGTTCAGCGGACTGGATGTTTTTGACAACGCATATGTGAGCGGAATCAGAAAAAATCTTGACGGTATGTTTGCTTGTATGCCTGAAATCACATCAAAGATGTATCAGGCACTGAAAGCGGGAGATGCCGTTGAAGGCGGAAAGTATCTCGACGAAATCCTTCTTCTCCGCAACACCTTTGTTAAGGTTGGTGTTTTGAGAGGCTTTACATACGCAATGAATCTGTTGGGCTATGAAGGCTGCTTCTCAGCTGATTATGAGAATCTTCCTGACACTGATGGCAGTGCCAAGGAAATTGTTCGTGCTTGTATGCAGGAACTCGGAATGATATAGTTAATTCCAACATTTACGGTTTGCATGGGTAAATATTTATTTATGCAAGCCGTTTTTGGATATTTCGGCAATAAAGAAAAAAATGATTTAAAAAACGAAGACGGAAGAGGATGTTATTATGTTGTTTTTGGAGAAATTGAAGAATAAACATCAAAACCCAATAGAGACTGCACCTGTGACACTTGCGTTTCTTGGTGACAGCGTGACACAAGGTTGTTTTGAAATTTACAGAAATGGTGAAAAAAGTCTTGAAACTGAGTTCAGAATTCATGATGGCTATCACACAAAACTGCGCCATCTTCTGGAGCTTTGCTATCCTGCTGCTCCAATCAATATGATTCACGCAGGAATAAGCGGTGACAATATTGTCACCGGTCTTGAACGTCTTGAAAGAGATGTTATTGCCTATAAGCCTGATTTGACAATTGTCAGCTTTGGACTAAATGACTGCACCAGGGGAATGGAAGGACTTGATTTGTACCGAAACAGTTTAAGAGGAATTTTGAAAAAACTGAAAGAAGCGGGTTCAGAAGTTATCTTTATGACACAAAATTTCCCCGCAGACAAACTGAGTTATGAAGTTTCAGAACCGCTTCTTAAAGAAGCTTGTGCAGAAGTTGTACCGTATTTTTCTTCATTTCTGGCGCATATGGATGCAGCTCGTGAAGTTTGCAAAGAGCTTTCGGTTCCCGTTTGTGATTGTAGCAAAAAATGGGGGACCTTGAGAAATAATGGGGTTGACATAGTTCGTCTTTTGTCAAATCGTGTCAATCATCCGATTGAAGAAATGCATTGGTTGTTTGCTAATTCTCTTTTTGAGATGATTATGGGAATGTAAAAATATTTTTAATTAATATAAAAAAGAAAGGAAGATTCAGCATGAAAACAATCAAAGATAAAAAATTGGTAGTTGGAGCAGACTTTGCGGGATATCCCCTCAAAGAAGCAGTTGTGGCTCACCTCAAAGCAAAGGGCTGGGAAATCACAGACCTTGGCGTTAAGGCAGATTCAGACCCCAACGACACAGATTTGATGTTCCACAGAGTTGGACTTCGTGTTGGTGCAACAATTTCAGAAGGCGAATTCGAAAGAGCACTTCTCTTCTGCGGCACAGGAATGGGCATACATATTGCGGCAAGCAAGTGCCCCCATGTTCACGCAGGTGTTGTTGAATCTGTTCCTGCAGCACTTCGTGCAATCACAGGAAATGGTGTAAACGTTCTTGCTATGGGTGCTTTTTATGTTGCTCCCGCAATGGGCTGTGACATCGCAGACGCATATCTCAACGCAGAACTTGGCTCAGGTTATGAATGGTGGAAGAACTTCTATGAATTCCACAAGCTTGCAATTGATGAACTTGAAGAATTTGACTATGAAACATACAAGGCAAATGGCTTCAAAGTTAATAAGCTTGGAGATTTTCCGCTTAAGCTTGAAACAAAACCTGAATAAAATTTTTAATGTTATTAATATAAAAGAAAGGCAACAATTTTGTTGCCTCTCTTTTAGAATAAAGGATGAATATAATATGAGTAATTATAACATAAGAAAAACACCTGGCGATACAAGTTGGTTTATGAATGACAGATTTGGAATGTTCATTCATTTTGGATTGTATTCTGTTGCCGGAAGACATGAATGGGTTAAATACAGAGAGTGTATACCGGAAGAAAAGTATCAGAAATATTTTGAACATTTCGACCCTGATCTTTTGGATATCAGGGGTTGGGCAAAGCAGGCTAAGGCTGCTGGAATGAAATATGCTGTTTTGACAACCAAGCATCACGAGGGTTTTTGTTTGTTTGATTCGAAATATACAGATTACAAATCGACCAACACACCTTGCGGAAGGGACATCGTGCGTGAATATGTTGATGCTTTCCGTGCAGAGGGAATCCGTATTGGTCTTTATTACTCATTGATTGATTGGCATCATCCTGATTTTACAATTGACATTTTCCATCCAAGAAGAAAAGATGCAAATGTTTTTGAGGAAAACAAAAAAAGAGATCAAAAGAAGTATTGCGAATATATGAGAAATCAGCTGACCGAGCTTTTGCAGAATTATGGCAAAATTGATGTTTTGTTCTTAGATGACTCATATAATGACCCTCAGTGGGATGCACTGATTCCTCCCGAAAATCCATTTTTGAGGGGCAAAGGCAGGGAAGATTGGGAAGCTGAAAAGCTGATTGAAACAATCAGGTCAATTCAGCCCAATATTATCATAAACAACAGAACACAGATTGAACAGGATTTGTGGACCCCTGAGCAATATATGCCCATAAGTTGGCCCACCCATCCTGAAACCGGAGAGCTTGTTCCCTGGGAGGGCTGTCACACATTTTCAGGTTCATGGGGATATTACCGTGATGAAATGACTTGGAAAACACCGGATATATTGATAAATCTCTTAATCAGACATGTGGCACTTGGCGGAAATATGATTATGAACATCGGACCTTGCGGCAGAGGATATATTGACAGCCGAGCTGAAGCAGCACTCAAGGTCTATGCTGATTGGATGAAATATCACAACCGTTCAATATATGGTTGCACTATGGCGGCTCCTGAATTCAAGGCGCCGAATGGTTGCTGCCTGACGCAGAGTCAGGATGGAAAACGACTATACATACATATTCTTGAATATCCTGTTAACTTTTTGTGTATGGAAAATATGGCAGGAAAAATTGAATATGCGCAATTTTTGCACGATGGCAGTGAAGTTATGGTGGAAACAACAATTGACGACTTGGGTCCGAATGTTTCTTTGGGTGCAAATGCCGTTGCATTCAGAACCCCTGATGTTAAGCCGAATACTGTGGTTCCTGTCATAGAAGTTTTTTTGAAGGACTAAAAAAGGAGAGTTTTTATGAGCATCAAAAAGTATTTGGACATTGTGCCAAAAGTGAAACATATTCCCACATTTGACCCCAAAGAAGAGACCGGCTGGCAAGGGGTAAAGGCGATTTGTTTTGAGGGTGCTCATTACAAAGGCAAAAAAACAAAAGTTTTTGGATATATTGGTTTTCCTGAAATGAAGGAAAATGAAAAAGTTCCGGCAATGGTTTTGGTTCATGGCGGTGGCGGACATGCCTATGCACATTGGGTTAAAATCTGGAATGAGCGTGGTTATGCTGCAATTGCAATGGATACCACAGGGTTTTTCCCGGCAGAGGATTGCAAAGGTCTGGCAGGAAGTGAACCTGGGGACTTTGAAAAATATACAAGGGAACTTTATGGTGAACTCCTGGAAGATGGTTTTGTTGGCGGGCCCGACAATGATCAACTCAAAACCTGCGATTTGCCACAGGAAGAACAATGGATGCATCATGCCATTTCGGACACAATTCTGGCTCACAATATTCTTTTAAACGATGATCGTGTTGATAATGAAAAAATTGGAATAACGGGGGTTTCGTGGGGCGGTGTCATAACTTCACTTGCGATTACCTATGACAAACGTTACGCATTTGCAATTCCCGTTTATGGTTGTGCATTTTTGGAAGAAGCCCCTGAGAGTATGTCATTTGGCAATCTTTTCAAAGGTGACGATTTCAAGGAACAATGGTGCGCAACAAAAAAGATTGGAGAGGTTCCATTCCCGATTTTTTGGATGTGTGGAGTGAAGGACCATGCCTTTTGTTTTAAATCAAACAGCAAATCTTATCTTGCGACAAAGAAACATGGAGCAGCACTGTCGATTCAGTTTGACCTGAGACACGCTCACGAATGGGCATGGAAGAGTGAAGAGGTTTATCGCTTTGCGGATTCCGTGTTGGCAGGCAAACTGCCTTTGATTGCTCCAGAAGAAGAACCACAAGGCTTTGGCAAAATGGTTCAGTTTAAAGTTGACATACCAGATGACTTCCAACATATGGAGGCTTGTCTTATATATATAACAGAGCCAATACATTATGTGAGAGGAAATGTGTTGGCAAACACAATCCATGTTAAACCTGCAACAATAGAGGAAGACGTGGTTTCAGCAGAAATTCCTGATGATGCATTCGGATATTATTTTGAAGTTTCAGGAATGCTGAAAGGAAAAAACAATCATAATCGATTGATTTCAACTACATCCTTTGTGGAGAAATAGAATTTATTGGAAGGAGAAAGCTATTATGTTTAACACAGCTTCGTTTATCAAACCCAACATTCCTTTTGTCAGGGAAGATTCTTTGGCGCCAATGTTCAGAAAGACCTTTACATATAATGGGAAAATAGAAAAAGCCGAGCTTTCTGTCTGTGCGTTGGGTTTTGGTTATGTGTATATCAACGGCAGAAAAATTACTGAGGATTTGCTCGCGGCACCATATAGTGATTACAGAAAAACCCTTTGGTATCTCACTTATGATGTTACAGAATTTCTTCGTGAGGGTGAAAATGTTGTTTCTGTTATCTGTGGAAATGGATGGTACAATGAGAATATAAACACTCATTGGTACCAGAATAAGGCAGAATGGCGAGATATGCCCAAGGTAATTCTGGAGCTTTCAATCAATGGAAAGGTGGAAGTAAACACTGACTCCAGCTGGAAATATAATATAAATTCACCATTCACATATAATGAGCTGAGAGTTGGCGAGCATTATGACTCCAGACTCTATGATGAAAAATGGAACAGACTTGACTGCGACGAAACAGATTGGGATTTTGTTCAGCTTGACACAACTCCTCCCAAGGGTGTTTTCCGCAAGTGCGAATGTGAGCCAATCAGAGAATGTGCCTTATATGCACCAAAGAAAATGTTCAAGGTATCGGATGACAAGGTTATTTTCGACTTCGGACAGAATATGTCGGGTTATGTGAAACTTCGTACAAATCAGGCGGCAGGAGACAAAATTATTCTGCGTCATGTTGAAGAAATCAACGACGATTTGACACTTAACTACAACGATATGAATAACCCGTTTTTCTATCCGGAAAGCCCATTTCAGGAAAGTGAATTTATTTGTTGCGGCAAAGATTTTGTATATACTCCTATGTTCGCATACTTTGGATTCAGATATGTTGAGGTGACAGGTCTTAAGAATCCGTCACTTGACAATGTAACCGCAGCTTTCGTTCATCAGGATGTGAAAACTACCTCACACTTTGAGTGTTCAGATCATCTCCTCAATGCGTTGTTTGATGCGGGAATAAAAGCGACTTGGTCGAATATGCACTATCATTTGACCGATTGTCCTACCCGTGAGAAGCATGGTTGGTTTAATGATGCACAGGCATCTGCTGACCAGATTCTGACAAATCTTGATTCGAAAAAGTTTTTCGTCAAGTGGATGCAGGACATATTTGATTCCATGCGGGAAGACGGAAGACTTCCTGCTCTTGCTCCGACACCCGATTGGATATATGAATCGGAAGATGGTGTTGATTATAATGGCCCTGTTGGAGAGGGTGCGTTGTTTGAAATCCCTTATCGCATATACCTGCACACCGGTGATGATAGTATGTTAAAGGCGGCTTATCCATACTTTATTCGTTCATTGGAAAATTTCTTTAATATGATGGACGAAAACGGTGATATTTCTTATGGATTGGGAGATTGGGCAGCACCAAATCCGGACACAAAGATGGATGCCGTATTCCCCAATAAAATATTAATTATTAAGTTTTTGCGCATCAAAAAGCTGACAGAAGAACTTTTGGGAATGGATACTTCTGAAACAGAAAAGACACTTGAAAGGGAAATCTGTGACGCAAAACGCAAATACCTTACAGCAGACGGAAGATGTTCTATTGACAGGCAGACAGCAGTTGCTATGTTGATTTTCTTTGATATATATGATGATATAGCGCCTCTCAAAAAGCAACTGAAGGAAATGATCGAAAAGGCAGGATTTCACCATGATTGCGGAATGCTTGGAATGAGATTTTTGTATCATGCGCTGAGCAAATGCGGACTTTCGGATTATGCATTCAGAATTATCACGGCTGTTGGTCCCCTCACATACAGAAGCTGGCTTGAACATGGAATGACCACTATGTTTGAGCATTGGAAGTGCTCGGATTCTAAAAATCATCATATGTATTCAGATGTGATGACCTGGATGACAAAACATATTCTTGGCATAAAGCAAGCGGAAGACTCTGTGGGCTTAAAAAAGGTTGAAATTGCTCCCAACTTCTTTGACACACTTAGCTATGCAAAGGGACATATTGATACTGTAAGCGGTAAGGTTTGTGTGGCGTGGGAACGTGCTGAAACGGGCATTAGAGTTATGGTGGATGTTCCTGAAAATATGACAGTGACATACAAAGGAAAGACCTTACCCTGCGGACATCATGAATTTATTGAAAAATAAAACAAGCAAAAAGAACGATTCTGAGGAATCGTTCTTTTTTTGTGTTCTATAACTGGACAACACCTCATATAGATAAAGTAAATCTTTTTAATAAGGAGAAAAAAGGATGAACACCAGATATAATGAGGTTTTGAATTACTTGCCGACTCAACTTAAGACAACGCTTGAGAATGCCCTGGATTTCATAGGCGATAATTTGCTGGAAATTCGTATCAGATGCAATATGCCACTTATCATAGGCACGTCAAATGGAAATTTTGCAGTAGGTCGTGACGGAAGCATTTCACCTGCACTTGGAGGTGCCTATATTGTCAGCGAAACAGACCTCAAACTAGTCTTTCAGGCTATCTGTGAAAATTCGGTTTATGCATTTATGGAGGACATAAGGCAGGGCTTTATCACAATAAAAGGCGGACACCGTGTAGGGTTTTCGGGAAGAGCTGTAACTGATGGCAAAAAAATTGAAAACTTTCGCGAAATAAGCTCCATCAACATACGCATTGCAAGAGAAGTTGTCGGGGCGGGAAATTACATAATTGACCATATTGCAAAAGAGGACAGAGTGCTGAACACGCTCATAGTTTCACCGCCTATGGGTGGAAAGACAACGGTTCTCAGGGATATTGCAAGACAACTTTCAAACAGGGGTTTAAAGGTTTCACTTGTGGATGACCGGGGTGAGCTTGCGGCACTTTTCAAGGGTGTTCCTCAAAACGATGTGGGGTTTCAGACCGATGTGATTGAAAATGCACCAAAGGGTGAGGCAATTACAATGATGCTCAGGACAATGTCACCGCAGATTATTGTGACGGATGAGATTGCGACAAAAGCTGATGCAGAAGCAATAATCAAAGCATTTGGAACGGGTGTTTCGGTGATTGCGAGCACTCACGGAAACTCAGCTGAGGAGGTTATGCAAAGAGAAAATCTTTCAATGCTTTTTGAAAGGATAGGTTTTGAACAGATAATTGTACTGCAAAAGGAAGGCTCAGGGATGAACACCAGAGTTCTCGGGCAGGTTGTGAGGACAGGAAAGTGATACTCCGTATTTCTGCAAGTGGGGCTGTTTTGCTGGGCTGTGCTTATCTTGGACTTTTGTTTGCTGCATCATATAAAAAAAGGGTAATGCAGCTTGCAGAGTTTGAGAATGCACTGGTTCAGCTTGAATTTGATATAGATTTTTTAAATATACCTTTGGCTGAATCCCTTAAAAAAATTGAAAAAAACTGCGAAAAAGGGGTAAAAGATGTTTTTTCATATGTCAGGGAGAGTATTGAATTAGACAGATGCATCAATATGCGAAAGCTTTGGGAAAGGGCTTTCAGCAGGTTCAAAGAAGAATTGTTTTTGAGTGAGGATGACAAAAGAATTCTTATAGAGTTTTCGAAAAACCTGGGTTCGGGGGACAGAGTCAATGAAAAAAACAACATAAAGTTAACCCTGGCAAGGCTAGGCGTTGCAGGTGAAGAAGCCCGTGAGGTTGCCAAAAGAAACTCTAAGATGTGCAGAGGATTGGGGCTTTTGGCGGGAATATTCATTGTAATAGTTTTGATTTGATTACAAATGAGGAGGTATTTTTGTGGACGGTGTTGATTTGATATTCAAAGTTGCAGCAATAGGTATTCTTGTTGCGGTGCTGAATCAACTTCTTGTGAGAAGTGGCAGGGAGGACCAGGCTATGATGACTACTCTTGCCGGACTGGTTGTGGTCTTGTTTATGGTTATTGATCAGATAAGTCAGCTGTTTGAAACCATTAAGACGGTTTTTGATTTGTAGGTGACAAAATGGATATCTTCAAAATTGTTGGATTGGGAATTGCTGCTATGGTGCTGGCTGTGTTCTTGAAAAACTGGAGAGCGGAAATTGCAATTCAAATTTCTTTGGTTGCATCGGTTGTTATTTTTTTTATGGCATTGCCATATCTGAGGGCAGTTTTTGAAATGTTTCAAAATATTTCAAAGCAGATAGGCCTTGAAATCAAATACATAACTATTGTTCTCAAGGTGATAGGCATTGCATATATAACTCAGTTTGGTGCGGAGCTTTGCCGTGATGCAGGGGAAAATGCAATAGCTTCAAAAATTGAATTTGGCGGGAAGGTCATGATTGTGACACTTTCAATGCCGATTTTATACAGTTTTCTTGATGTGGTGAATTCAATTATCAGATTGGGATAAAAAGAGGATATACCTATGAAAAAATTATTTGTAATATTTTTTTTCTTAATAATTTTGACAGAGTCGATTACGATATTTGCAAGTGACAACATGGAAATAATAGATGATTATGCACAAATGTTTGGTGATGAAATAGAGGAAGGAACAAAAAGTCTTGAGGATACAGACTTTGAAAGATTGATACCCGGGTTCAATGTGCAGGAACTGCTTTCGGGAATAGCAAAAGGTGAAAATGTTTTCTCAATCCAAAGGATTATGAACAAAGGCATTGAGCTTTTTGCAGGGGAAATAAAAGCAACCTTGAAAATTCTGACATTTATTTTTGCCATAGGAATTCTTTGTACTTACATAACCAGTATGCAAAACAACCTCAAAGGTCAGGGTTCCTCAAATGCGGCATTTTTTGTTTGTTATTTGGTTATAACTGGAATGGCTGCTGCAACATTTATTGACGTTGTAGATTGCGGAAAGACGGTCATATCAAATTTATCGATTTTTATGAGGACAATGGCACCCGTTGCTCTTGTAACTCTTGCATCAAGCGGAGCTATTGCTTCTGCAACCACTTTTGAGATTATTGTCATGGGTGTGATAGAGCTTTCCCAGTGGCTGCTTGAGAACCTGTTTGTTCCGATAATCGTTATGTCGGCGGCTTTGAGCCTCGTGAATAATATGACCGAAAAACTGAATGCCGAAAAGTTGGTTCAGTTTCTCAACAAAGCTTCAAAATGGGGGATAGGAATAGTAATGACACTTTTTGTGGGTGTTATGGGCCTTCAGGGGCTGGTTTCGGGAAGTGCTGACGGCCTTACGGTGAAGGTCACAAAATTTGCAACCACAAACCTGATTCCGCTTGTTGGTGGAGCTCTTTCTGAAACAGTGGAAACAGTGATGAATTGCGGTGTGATAATAAAGAATTCTGTGGGTGTTGCAGGAATAATTGTGGTAATTCTCATAGTGGCAGTGCCTGTTGTGAAGGTTGCAACGTGCCTTATGATGTTCAGACTGTGTGCTGCAGTTCTTCAGCCGATAAGTGATAAGAGAATAGTTAAATGCGTATCGGAGCTTGCTGATTCTATATCAGGAATTTTTGGAATGATGATTGTCTTTGCTGTTATGTTTATTATAATGCTGACAATTATTATCAATGTGGGAAATTCTGCGGCAATGCTGGGAAAGTGACGGTGGTGTATATGGAATTGATTAGAACTTGGATCATGCAGGTGTCGGGAATTATTGTTCTTGGTGTGGCTTGCGATATGATTATGCCGGAGGGAGAAATAAAGAAATATGTGAAAATGGTGGTTGGATTTGTGCTGGTTTTCACAGTTGTAAAACCGGCGGTAAATATAGTTCCTGAGGTGTTTGCTGTTGCAATTCCTCAGGAGACCCGCGCACAAGCAGTGGAACTCAAAAACAATTTTGATGGGAAACAGCAAGAGACAATTTTCAGAATTTATAGGGATAAGCTTGAAGAGTCTATCGAAAATGAAGTCTATTCTGAATTCGGTCTTAAAGCTACCGCTAAAATCGAAGTGGAAGAAGTGGACGAAATGACTTTCGGGAATATTACGCAATTAAATCTTAGGATAGACAAAGAGACACAGATATCAGCAGAAAAATTAAATAAAATTTTGATGGAAAAGTTTGAAATAAAAGAGCAGGATATTGATATTGAAAGAAAATAGTTCAAAGGAGCAAAAAAATGTTTTTTGATTTTTTCAGAAAAAAAGCAAAGGTAGTGAAGATGAACTCCGATGGCAGTGAAATGATGCCCGATAAAAAGAAAAAGTTACTGATTTTTGTTATAATTGGAGCAATATGCATACTGACTTTTGGCAGTTGCCAAGATGTGACTGAAACACAGAAAAAGACCACAGAAATGGAGCCTTGCGAAAATGTTGGCAAATACAGAGCTGAGATTGAGCAAAGGCTTGGCAAAATGCTGTCAACCATTAAAGGGGCAGGCAATGTTGAGACAATGATCGTGTTTGAATCGGGTGAGGAGAAGGTTCTGGCTAAAGACAAAAAAAACCAGCTTGAATCTGAAAAGACAGAGGATGGAAGCACAAATCAATCAACAGATGAGGAAAAAGTTTTGGTGATTGGCTCAGGGGCGGAAGGAAAACCTTTTGTTCTGAAAGAAAAGGTGCCGGTGCCGGCAGGCGTTTTTGTTACAGCGACGGGCGCGGAGAATGAGACGGTAAGACTTGAAATTTATGAGGCGGTCAGGGCTCTTTTTGGCATATCGGGACATCGGATAAAGGTGTCTGCAATGAAAAAATAATATGAAAATTATTGACATCTGTTCTGTCGCAGACAGGTGTTATATCAATCATTTCAATGCGGCAGAAAGGATGCTTGGTAATATGAAAAAGTTTTTGAAAGGTGTAAGGGGAAAACAAGTGCTGGTGTCGGTTCTGGCAATTATGGTTATTGCCGCAGGTTATTATCGATGGGCAAGTGAACGTGAGAAAAGCACAATGGTGACGAACGAGGTTCTGCCCATTGATGTTGAACAGACTGCTACCACCGAAGATAATGATTATTTTGCAAGGGCGCGATATGAAAGAGATTGTGCAAGGTCGGAAAGCATAGAACTACTTTCGGTTTCCACATCCGATGTTGACGAAAAAACTGCACTTGATGAAAAGATAGTATTGCAAATAAAAGATGCAGAAAACGAAGCGATTATTGAAACTATGGTGATGGCAGAAGGTTACAGCGACTGTGTTGCTTTTGTTGACGATGAAGGTGTCAAGGTGATTGTGAAGGCTGAAAAACTGGATGCGGAAAAGGTGTCAGAAATAAAAAATATAATAGTTGAACAAACGGGAGAAAAACCAACTAAAATAAAGATATCAAATAAGAACTGAAATTAAAACGAAAATCAGTATGGCTGCCTTGGATTAAAGGTGGTCATACTTTGTTTTTATTTAAATAAAAAATGTAATAATTGTGATAATTTGTATTGCAAAAAAGACAAAGTTATAGTATAATGTTTTAGAATAAAATCAACATTAAGGGTGATAAAAATGACTTCAATAAAAGTAATTAAAAATGCCCAGGTTGTAACTGAAAACGGTATTATCTGGGATGGTATAATTGTTATTGAAAACGGAAAAATAGTACAATTCGGAAACGAACGTGAGGTTGAAATTCCCATTGGTGCAGAAGTTATTGATGCAAAGGGTGAATATGTGGGACCGGGGCTTGTGGATATTCATGTTCATGGTGGCGGAGAATGGCCGACATTTATGGATGTGATTGGTGCTTCAGAATTCTTTTTGAGTCATGGCACAACAAGTATGCTTGCAACTCCATATTACACGATGGATTTTAAATCTCATATGGAATCAATTGCTGCAATTAAACGTGATATAAATTCGACAAAGACCGTTAAGGGAATTTATTTTGAAGGCCCTTTCACAAACCCACAATACGGAGCAAATGCCGATTTGTATCCATGGGGAAGTTCAATTGAACCAGAACTGTTCAAGGTGCTTGTTGATGAAGCGGGGCTTTTGGCAAAAGTCTGGACAATTGCACCGGAGAGGACGGACATTGTGCCGTTTTTGGAATATGCAAGAAAGGTTAACCCCGATGTTGTTTTTGCAGTAGGTCACAGTGAAGCAACACCAAATCAGATTCGTGCATTGGGAAAATATAAGCCAACAATTCAGACACATTCAATGAACGCAACGGGGCGCCTTCCTGTTCCCGGCGGCACGCGCGGATATGGTCCTGATGAGTATTGCTTAAGAGATATGAATGTTTACACCGAACTGATTTCGGATTCTTGCGGAATTCATGTTAATCCTGCACTTCAGCAGTTGCTCATTCATAACAAGAGTATTGAACGTGTCATTTTGATAACTGATGGAACACACGAAAATGGTGAAAAACCTGAAAAATTTGCTCACATAAAAGACCTGAACTTTGACCACAATGGTGATCTTGGAGGAAGCAAACTGACAATGGATGTTGCTTGCCGCAATATTATGGCAAACACCAACTGCGGAATTGCTCAGGCATTCATTATGGCTGCAACCAATCCTGCAAATGCTATTGGATTGGGTGACGAAATTGGTTCAATTGAGGTTGGAAAGCAGGCGGATTTGATTTTTGTTGATGACAAATTTAACATTAAAAATGTAATTATAGCAGGCGAAGTGTGCTGCTAAAACATAGGAGGAAAGAATTATGAATTGTTTAAAAGCTGGTTTTTCAAAGGTTAATGCAAACCCAACCCTGGGTATCGGTATTTCGGGATATTATGTTCCGAGATATGCAAAGGGTTTTCTTGATGACATTGAGGTGAGTGCCATTGCACTTTCCTGCAAAGAAAAGAAGATGGCTATCATCAGTGTTGATATTTGTGAACCTTATCAAACTTTTGTGGACGCTTGTTGTGAAATGATTGAAAAGGCAACAGGTCTTCCAAAAGAGAATATATTTTTTACAGCAACACACACCCACACAGGTGCGCTTATTGAAGCAAACGAAGAGTTTTTCGACGCACCCTCTGAACCCATAGAGAAATATGCGGAATTTCTGAAGGTGAGAATTGTTGACGCGGTGAAGCTTGCCCTTGATGATTTGAAGCCTGCAAGAATGGGTTACTGTGTTGGTTATGCACCTGAAAGAGTTGCATACATAAGACGTTACAAGATGAAAGATGGCACAACCATGACCTGTCCGCCAATTGACGACCCCAATATTGACCATCCAATCGGAGAACTTGACCAGAGAGTGAATGTTGTTCGTTTTGACCAGGAGAACGGAGAAAGTATGGTAATCGTAAACTATGGTGTTCACGCAGACACTGTAAATGGTGAGCTTATTTCTGCTGACTGGCCTGGTGTGATGAGAAAGACTCTCGAAAAGGCACTTGATGGCACAAGGTCAATGTTTATCTGCGGAGCGCAGGGTGATGTAGGAAGCACAAATGTTCACCCCAAGGACGGAGATATGAATGACACAGAGATAAGCTTTGACAATGAAATGAAGAGTCCCGGCATGGCGCGTTTTGTTGGTCGTGCACTTGCAGGAACAGTTCTTCAGGTCTATGACAAGGTTAATTATGTTGACATTGACGACATTGACATTGTGAGAAAAAACATTAAAGTTGCGTCAAATATGCCAAACAAGGAAGATTTACCTCGTGCAAAAAAATACAAGGAGCTTCATGAAGCAGGTCGCGATGATGAAATCCCATTCACCGCAATGGAACTCACAACTGTTGTTGCAGAATCCTTGCGTATGTGCAGATTGGAAAATGGTCCTGAATTCTTCAATGTGAGATTAACAGGCGTAAGACTCGGTCCTGTGGGAATGGTGGGAATACCCGGTGAAGCTTTCACAGATATTGGTGTAGGCATCAAAGACACAGAAGGCTGGGATATGATTATGCCCTGTTCACTTACCAATGGTGCAATGGGATATTTCCCCATGAAGTCAGCATATGACGAGGGCGGATACGAGGCAAAAACTTCGCCATTCAAGTCTGGCGTTGCTGAGGCAATTATTGAAGGCGGAAAGGCACTTCTTGATGAAATGCGAAAATAATATAAGTTTAGTCTGACATGGAGGATAAAAAATGGAGATAATTTATGCAAATTTATTGGAAATCCAATGGCCGCAGGTTATAATGTGGATTATTGGCGGGATTCTTATCTATCTTGCTATAAAAAAGGATATGGAGCCAACACTTCTTTTGCCAATGGGCTTTGGTGCGATTTTGGTTAACCTTCCTATGTCAGGCGCAGTTGAAACTCTTGAGGTGCTTTTTAATGCAGGCATTTCAAATGAACTGTTTCCACTTATTTTGTTCATAGGAATTGGTGCGATGATTGATTTTGGACCGCTTTTGTCAAATCCTAAGCTAATGATTTTTGGTGCGGCGGCACAGTTTGG
>JAZRNM010000001.1:0-42877 GCA_045648205.1 Clostridia bacterium | reverse complement strand
CGCAAGCCTTGAAACCGCCACATATATGGACTTTATTCTGTACCAGGTTGCCTTTCCTATTATTCCGTCAACCGTAAGATTGAAAATCTCCTGAAACTTTCTTACTGCGTCCTCAGTTCTCTCGCCAAAAACCCCGTCAACCGATGTAATTTTGGGTATAAGCGGATAATCCCTTGAAATTCTGTTAAGCTGCGTCTGAATGGTCCGAACCTCTTGTCCTGACGAGCCAAGTCTGAGTGGAGAACCCGGATATGTTTCCGTAATGTTTTGTATTGGTGCATCAACCACAAGTTCAATGTCACTCCCATAATATCGTGTCAATATATCATAAGGCCCCAAACCCTGCTCTGCCAGTTCCACCGAACCCCATTGCGAAAGTCCGTCACATGTCACCTCTCTGCCGTCACAAAACGCCGCAAAAAGCGGCTCAATATTGCCCTGTCGTCGTATGTAGTCGTTGAAAATCTCGTCTACAATCTGTCCGATATTTTCAAAAATATCTCTGCCTCTGACAAAGGACTGGTCATATGCCGTTGAATTTGTTATGTCAAAATCATATCCGCGTGAACGATACCACTCTGTGTAAACGCGGTTGAGAGCATAAGAAATCTGTGCATAAATATTTGCACGAATTGCACTCTCCGGCCAGGTCGGATATATCTCGCTGGAAGCCACGTTCTTTATGTAATCCGCAAAGCTCACCGTAACATTTTCTGCATTGGAATCGGGCGCTCCCAGATGCACCGTTATTGTTTCAGGAATATAGGGTCTGCCTACCATTTGGTTTCACCTTCCTCTCATTCATTTTCAAATGGTTCCTCTTCAACCACTGTAACCACCTTCCCTCTCTCACTGCTCTCTTTGAGCGGTATAAGAGAAATCGGCTGAATTGATTTCTGTCCTTCAAACACGGGAACGTTCACGTTTTCAACGGTATAATATCCCGGATAATCCACCCGGATATTATATTTGAAAAATCTCACACCTCCATCAGGGGTCAAAGAATTCTCTGCAGGCGGTGCAGGAACTGAAACAACCTCCGTTTTTCCGCTTCTGTCTGTTTTCAGCACCTTAATCATTTCCTCGCCATTTTCCGTTTGTCTTGCTATTATCACATTTGCATCAGGAACAGGAATTGCCTGGTCTGCAGATGTTACCTGAACCATTATATATCCAAAACCCTTTTCCGCCATATTCATCCGCTCCTCAATTTTCAGTTATTGTATATTTTATGCAGAATATGAACTTTTGTGCATACAACCCGCAATTAAAGCAAATACTATTTCCACAGAATTTCCAAGGAGAATTGAAATGTTTATAACCTTTATCCGAACAATAATTATATATTTCTTTATGGTTCTTTCTCTGCGTATGCTGGGCAAACGCCAGATAGGTGAACTTGAACCCTCAGAGTTGGTTGTTACAATTATCATTTCAGAGGTTGCAGCATTCCCCATTCAGGACACCAACCAACCCATAATCAACAGCCTGATTGCCATATCATTACTTCTTATTCTTGAAGTTATCCTGTCATTTGGCGCATATAAAAGTCTCAAACTCCGCAAGCTCTTTTTCGGCACTCCCAGTGTGTTTTTCGAAAAGGGTTCCATCAATCAGACCGAAATGGAAAAGCAACGATTTAATCTAAATGACCTTATGGAGACAGTAAGAAACACCGGGGCAACATCTCTCTCAGAGGTTGAATACATCCTGATGGAAACCAACGGAAACGTGAGCGTTATTCCCAAGCCCCAAAACAGACCACTGACACCGGCTGATGTGAAAACAGAAAATTTGTCACCTGTCTTCATCAGCTATGTGATAATCGACAACGGTAACATAAACTTCAACAACCTGAAACGTCTTGGTTTCAGCGAAGAATGGCTCAGAAAACAGCTCAGGCAAAACAAAATTTCAAAGCCTTCTGAGGTTTTTTGTATGACCGCAGACAAGCTCGGAAAGATTGTTATTATGCCAAAACAACCACGAAAGGAGCATAAGAAATGAAGGCATTTGTCATCTCTCTTTGTCTTCTCCTTTTGATTTGTATTTTTGTTGGAATTCACTCCGTCATAATGTTCAATTTAGCCGAAGACATAAGCGAACAAACTCAAAACGTAACCGCCTATGCTCAAAACAATCAGTGGGATAAGGTGGTTTTGGGGCTCGACGAAATCAAAAGCATTTGGGACAGATGGCGAATCTGGACTTCCCTGACAATTTCAACCGACGAAATTGAGCAAATAGAAATTTCCATAAAACAGAGCCGAACCCACGCGGAGCTTAAAGAAAAATCCGACTTTTTCGGCGAATTCGCAATGTTCACCATGCTCCTTGACCATATTCCCCACCACGAGGGATTCCAAATTGAGGAAATCCTGTAATTTAAACAGCACGGTTTTTGATAAAGCCTGTGCTGTTTGTTTTTTTGATTTTGATTTTCCAATAGAAAAAGCTGAGCGTGACAAACCTCAGACCAAGCAGAAGAAACACTTGCAATTTATGGATATAACTGTTACAATTAAACAAAGGACTGACAGAAGAGGGCACAACAGAACCGTCCCCTTGTGTTATGGGAGGCCCAAAATGGTGCAAATAAAAGTTGGTTTACTGCTAGAAATCTAAAAAAGATTATAAAATGAAAGAAGCGATCGAAATGACTAAAAGGCATACAGTCTTTACTATTGGTTTTATTATTCTAATATTACTAGTACTGTTAGCGCTTGGGGTAGGGTTGTATATTCAATCTAATATTTTCAAAATAAAACAACAATATGTATTAGAAGCAACAGAATATCTGAAAAAAAAATATTCTGAAACAATGGTCGTAACAGAGAATGTTGTTATTGGTGATGAAAAATCGGTACAAGCATATCCCATCGAAACACCCGAGCTTGTATTTTTCGTTAGAAAAGGTGACACAATTATGGACACATATTTGTATGCAGCGTTAAGATACGAGGCAGAACTCTTATTAAAAGATGTCTTTATTCAGTACGAACCTGAAATTTATGTTTCAGAGCTAAAGTGGTGTAATCCAACAACTGATGGAAAGTTTGAAACTTTTAGTTATTTAGATGGGTTGTATGAAGATTTAGGAAGAGTTCCATTTTGGAAGGATGTAAATGAATACCAAAAGATAGAATATGCTAAAGTCAATATAAAACTTAATATATCCGATGAAAGTCATATTTCTGAAAGTATAGAAGATATAAAGAAGGCTGGCTGTCATATAGAAAATCTTCAAATAACTGACAACTCTGGAAGGATATATAAATATACTTTTTAAAACACAGGGGGACAGTTCAGGGAGACACAACACAAGGGGACGGTTCTATTGTGTTTTGGTAGTTGTTTTAATTCTACCATAGGAGGCTGTTTTTTTCTATTGTCCGTTTTTACTGGACTTGTTCAAATAAAGCCTGTGCTGTTTGTTTTTGATTTTGATTCCTCAATGGGAAAAGCTGAGCGTGACAAACCTCAGACCAAGCAGAAGAAACACTTGCAATTTATGGATATAACTGTTATAATTAAACAAAGGACTGACAGAAGAGGGCACAATAGAACCGTCCTCTTATCTTTGAAAGGAGGTGTCAAAAATGAGTGGAAAAAAACAGTGGTATATTGTAGATGGATACCGTCCGTCTCCTCAACCAGATCCTAAAGCTGAATATACGGGGCACGAAAGCATAATGATTTTAAACACAAACGATAAAGATGCTCACATACTCATCAACATTTATTTTGAGGATCGCGAACCGATAGAAAACATTTCTTACACTGTCCCAGCAAAAAGAATACGCTGTTTTAAGACTGATGAAAAAGATGTTTTAGGCGGCTTTGAAATAGGTGTTGGCGTTCAATATTCTATGGAAATAAAAAGCGATATAGGAGTTATAGTGCAATACGGCAGACTTGATGTTCAGCAGTCAAATATGGCATATATGGCGCTGATGGCACAAAGTGAATAATACCATTTTAGCCATTTGGGGTTATCCCCAAATGGCTTTTATCTCCCCCTCAACAGGCTTGGCATGCTTATTTTTTTTGAGTTACTTGTCTTATGGGATTTTTCTTGAAAAGTCTCTTGATTCAACTCTCTTCAAAAATAAACTTCAAAAGAAATTGAAAAATTTATAAAAATTTTAAAATTTTACTTGCATTTATGAAAAGCCTATGTTATAATGGGTAATGCTGATTTAGTTATAACACTCTAAAGAAAGAGGTGAAAGATAGATGAGAGAAGGAATACATCCGGATTACAAAGAAACAACAATCAAGTGTGCTTGCGGCAATGTTATTGAAACAGGCTCAACAAAAGAAAACGTTTCTATCGAAATTTGTTCAGCTTGCCACCCTTTTTACACAGGTAAGCAGAAGTTAGTTGACACAGGCGGTCGTGTTGACAAGTTCAGAAAGCGTTTCGGCCTTGAAGAAACAAAATAGTTTCACTCGCCGAAAACCATTTCAGGAAATGTCTTTTATGGATGTTTCAAGTAAGTTTTAAAATTAAAAATTCTACACCAAAAACAGTCGGAAAAATTCCGACTGTTTTTAATTTTTTTCAAATAGGGTATTTACAAATCTGAAAATATGTGATATACTACTGATGTTGTGTTTGAAAAAGCAAAATTTGGGGGTGTAGCTCAGTTGGGAGAGCACCTGCCTTGCAAGCAGGGGGTCAGGAGTTCGACTCTCCTCATCTCCACCAAAAAAAAGAACACCTTGTAAGGTGTTCTTTTTTTGTTCTTTTCTCTTTTCGATTTTCGTTCTTCAATCTTCTCTGAACGCTTACTTTTCAATTTCATTTCTTTTTATCTTATTTGTTGTGGTTTTCACAAATTCTTCTTTGCGGATATTGACACGGCTCACTTGCTTATACACTGGAAGCTCCTTGCATACTTTGGCTATATCTTCACGCACCTTCGTCTCACGATCATCACTCATTGCAACTTCACTCTGCGGATCAAGATAAACGTGAGCACAAAGACCTGCTTCCTCTCCGCTTTCGTCACACCATGCGGTAACTGCCGCCTCAGCAACATAGGGGATTGAAAGAATGTAATTCTCGATTTCTTCGGGGAAAATATTTTTTCCGTTTCTGAGAACAATCAGGTTTTTCGAACGGCCCGTAATTTTGAGTCTGCCCGTATCATCAAACATCCCTAAGTCCTCGGTGTTGAACCATCCGTCTTCCATCACACGATCGGTTGCTTCCTGATTTTTGTAGTAACCGAGCATAACCGACGTACCCTTGACACAAACCTCACCTATTCCGTTTTCGTCAGGGTCTTTGATTTTGACTTTCACAGAACCAATGGGAACACCTGCCGTGTAACAGTCGTCATATCCCTCACGGGTAATGGAAACAAGAGGAGAGCATTCGGTGATTCCATAACCATTCACCACAGTGACACCTATGCTGTCAAAAAAGTCTGCGATTTCAGGTCTGATTGGTGCACCTCCGCTTATAACTTTTATAAGCTCACCGCCAAAGGGTTTTAAAATCATTCCGAACATTTTTCGTCTCAGGTCTATTCCCAACTTGCGTAATCCGTTTGAAATGCAAATCATTGCGTCAATAATCGGTTTTTTGCTTCCGATGGCCTTTTGAATTCTTTTGTAAAATGCCTCAAGATACGCAGGCACCAGAAACGCTGTCTGTGGCTTGAACTCTTCAAAATTCTTGAGAAGATTTTTCATGCTGTCATTTATAAATATTGTCACACCGCAGGCAAGCTCAGCAACCAAACCGATTCCCTCATATGTGTGATGATATGGAAGAAGTGAAATTGCTCTGTCATAAAGTCTTGTCAGGCGAAGACCTGTGTTTATGCAGGTCATAACATTTCTCTCGGAAAGCATAACACCCTTTGCCATACCGGTTGTACCTGATGTGTAAACCAGAAGTCTGAGTGCGTCGGTGTCGCCTTCAGCCTGCTCATAAAGGTTACCTTCCGCCTCCAAAATTGCTCTGCCTTCTGAAATCAAACTGTCGAAGGACAAAAACTTATCGCTGCTTTCTTCGGCATCAAGACAGACAAAAACCTTTATGTTGGGAAGTTCTGCTCTTATTTCATCCAGTATGGGTATATATTTCTTCGTAAAAAACAACACCTCAGAGCCGCTGTGATTGAGAACTGTCACGATATCTTGCTTGGGAAGTTGTCTGTCAAGGGGAACAAAAACCCCGTTTGAATTCATCATGGTGAAATGAACAACAATCCAACGATAACAGTTGTCCCCAATGCAGGCAACGTGCTTATCAGAATAACCCATTTTGAAAAGTGCATTTCCGAGACACTGTGAGTCTTCATAAAATTCTTTGTATGTAACTGTTTTGAGCTGTCTTTTTTCGCGGAACACAAACGCAGGTCTGTCCCCGTGTCTGTCCACGTTTCTCTTAACCGCCTCGCGAAAACTTCTGAATTCTTCAACCTTATATTCCTTAAATTTCTTTTTCATTTTCTTCCTCCTATATTTGATTTATTTTCAAAGAAATTACTTAATTTTCCAAGAGTTTCAACCAGAACCTCAACTTCCTTCTCGTTGGTCAGTTCCCCCACCGCATCAATCATTTCAGAATGAAATTTTGAGTGAGTTTCATTCACCAAGATTGCCTTGTCGGTCGGAACAATCAGTACAACCCGTCGGTCCTCAGGAACATTTTCCCGTTCAAGATACCCCTTCTTCACAAGGGTGTTAACCGCTGTTGTAAGCGAGCCGGGAGTGATAGAAAGATAGCTCGCAATTGAGGACATTCGATTTCTTTTCGTCTCCTTCAAGTTGCAAACCGCCTCAATCACGTGAAGCTCACGAAGGGACAAATCCGAAAAACCCATCTCCTTGAAGGAATGCTCCTCCCAGGACAAAATCTGATTGAATACGTGCACAAAAAAATAATTTATCTCACTTTTTTGCTTGCTGTCCATTGTTCTCCCTCCAATTACTTTGAACTTCAAACTATTTTAATATAAAAATATCACATTTTTTTCCATTTGTCAATAGTTTTTTTATTGACAGAAAAGAATTCAGGAAATATAATTGAATTATCACAGATTCAGGGAGATTAAAAATGGATGGATTAAGAAAATGCACACTTTGTCCAAGAGAATGTAAAGCAGACAGATACCAAAGCAAAGGGTTTTGTGGAGCAAACCAAAATCCGAAAATTGCCAGAGCCGCTCTTCACTTTTGGGAAGAACCCTGCATCAGCGGAGAAAACGGTTCAGGAACTGTTTTTTTCAGCGGTTGCAATCTTCGGTGTGTTTATTGTCAGAACCACGAAATCAGCATTGGTCAATTTGGCAAAGAAATCACCACAGAACGCCTGGGGAAAATTTTTTTGGAGCTTCAGTCTCTTGGAGCACACAACATAAATCTTGTGACTCCAACTCCTTATATTCCTCAAATCAAATCCGCAATTGACCTTGTCAGGGATAAAATGCACATACCCTTTGTTGCCAATATGGGTGGTTACGAAAAGTCTGAAACAATCAAGTCACTCCGTGGCTACATAGATATATTTCTGACGGATGCGAAATATAAGTCCTCCGCCCTCTCACTAAAATACAGCCAAGCGCCTGACTATTTCGGGCATTCAATCAACTCCCTTAAAGAAATGCTGGAAATTGCACCCGAACCCGTTTTTGACGAATATGGTATTCTCACATCAGGAGTCATTGTCCGTCATCTCGTGTTGCCAAATTGCCGTCACGACTCAATTGAAATTCTGCAGGAGCTGAAAGAGCGATTTGGGACAGAAAGATTTTTGCTCAGCCTTATGAGTCAATACACCCCAACCAAAAACCTGACCGAATTTCCCGAAATCAACCGACGGATAACATCTTTCGAATATGACTCCGTGGTCAACGAAGCATTGCGTCTTGGATTTACAAACGCCTATGTTCAGGAAAAATCAAGTGCAAAAGAAGAATACACACCGCCCTTTGATTTGAGCGGTGTGTGAGAATGTTTCATTATCTTCCCTTGACAATCAGCTTTCTTGCCAGGTCAACGGGGATTATAAGGAGTGCAGGCAGAACTGCAACAAGCCATTCGCGGGGATTGAGTGCCGCTGTTCTCAGCATTGCTCCCCCAAAATAAGTCATTGCAATCTGCACTGCGCAAATCACAGCAATAATAAACATAAAAGGCTTGTTGAGGGATATATGGTCCAGCAAATCAATACCCTCGCACCTTGAATTAAAAGCATTGAAAACACCTGCAAACACAAAAAAGTTGAAATATCCCGTGTAAAAATATATGTTGCCCTCGTGCTGTCTGAATGCATAGTATATATCCTCTGACAAAAAGAAGAACAAACTCATAAGGCTGATGAAGAGGCCTCCCGTTATGATTGCACTCCAGGATTTTTTGTCAATAATCTTCTCATCACGACGCTTTGGTCTGTCAAGCATATACTTTTTGAGAGCCGGCTCACCACCGAATGCGATTGCCGCAAAAGTGTCCATAACAAGGTTCACCCAAAGCATCTGGGTAATACCAAGAGGTTTGTCAACACCAATGAGAGGCCCTATAACCGAAATCAATACCGCCGCAATATTTATTGTCATCTGACAGACAATAAATTTTTTTATGCTTTTATATATGGTTCTGCCATAAAGAACCGCCGACTTGACAGAAGAAAAGTTATCATCAAGTATCACAATATCCCCCGCCGCCTTGGCAACCTCGGTTCCGCTTCCCATTGCAAAGCCCACATCCGCACGTCTGAGCGCCGCAAGGTCGTTGACGCCGTCACCTGTCATTCCCACAACAAGTCCTTTCTCTTGGGCAATTCTCACCAATCTGCTTTTATCTGTGGGAAGTGCTCTTGCAATCACCCTGACATCACAGAGAATATCACTTATTTCATCGTCACTCATTCTTTGCAAATCCTCAGAAGTCAGCACAACATTTCTGTGGCTGTCCATTATCCCTGCTTCTTTGGCAATGGCGACAGCAGTTTCTTTTTTGTCACCCGTTATCATAACAGTCTGAATTCCCGCTCGCTTCACTTCACTGACCGAGCCTTTGACATCTGCTCTCAATTCATCACGAATTCCCACAAGCCCCACAAGTGTCATATTTTGAGGAATGCTTCCATCCACAAAGTCGTTGGCTGTTGCAAGAGCAAGAACCCTGATTGACCGAACTGCCAAATCATCAATAATGTTATTTAGCCAAGAGAACTTTTCCAATCGTTTTGGTTTTCCATTGTTATCATAAAAATTTGTGCACTTTCTCAAAATCAATTCTGGAGCACCTTTCAAAAGAACACCTGAAAAATCGCCTTTGACTTCTGTCTGTGAAAACTTCTTCTCGCTGGAAAACAAATTCTCTCGTATCTTTGAAATCTTCGCATCAGAACCACCCACAAATTCCCAAAGCGCCTTTTCTGTGGCATTCCCGCCTAAAATCTTGCCTCCCGACATCTGAGCACCGCTGTTCCCTGCAACAGATATCTCCACAAGCCTTTTCAGTTCACGAGGGAGGTTTGAAAACTCCTTATATGTATTCCCATCACCGTCAACAAAATCCACCACCTGCAATTTCCCGCAAGTTATGGTTCCTGTCTTGTCCGAAAAAAGGAGATTTATGCTCCCCGCCGTTTCAATGCCGATTAGCCGCCTCACCAATACATTATTTTTCATCATTTTCTTCATATTGAGTGAGCATACTATGGCAATCATAAGCGGAAGTCCCTCGGGCACCGACACAACCACAACAGTAATTCCCATAATAACCGCATTCACCACATCAGAGGTCAGTTGTGCGGTATCAGAAAGATAACTCACAATTTGCGGCAAATGCCAACCATTGTCTGAGACAATCCTGAGTCCCAAGTATATAACAACCACCAAAGCCGCACCAATGTACCCAAACTTGCTTATTCCCCGTGCAAGGTCGGACAGTTTAACCTGCAACGGGCTTTGCCGTTCCTCATCCTCTGTTTCCCTGCTGAGCTTTCCGTAAACTGTGTCATCTCCCACCTGCTGAACCTTCATTATGCATTGTCCCGAGCAAACCACCGCTCCTCTGAACAAGCTGCTCTTGTCCCAAAAATCTATCAGCCTGGTTCTGTATTCAGCCGAATTTTCAGCAACAGTCTTTTCAAGCTCCTTGTTTTCACCGTTGAGCGCCGATTGGTCAACACGTATCTTGCCCGAAAAGACACACCCGTCAGCAGGCACCAAATCCCCCGCCTGAAGTAGAACATAATCACCTTTGACAATTTCTTCAATCCCAATTTCCGACAATCTTCCTCCGCGATAGACCTTGCACAAAACCTGAGCTGCTTCCCTTTGAATTGTGCGAAATGCCTCCTCGTTTTTGAATTCCGAAAGAGCACTCACCCAGGTGGCAATCATCACCGAAACAAAAATCCCAAGACACTCAAACCAATCAACCTTGCCTAAAAAAGTGAAAATAATATTAAGACCCAAAGCAATCAACAAAATTGTTATGATTGGGTCATCAAACTTCTCCCAATACTTCTTCCACAAAGTTGTCCGCTCTTTTTCCGTCAGTTTGTTGCTTCCGCTTTCCAAGCGGGATTTTTCCACTTCCTCAGCACTTAATCCTTTGATCTTTTCCATAACTTACTCCTCCCTTGTCGCTGGTACTTCGGTTATAAAATCCTATGCGGACAAGAGTGGATTTATGCAAAAAAATCCCCCTGGACAAAATCTCGCCCAAGGGATAGTTTTCCTAAAAATTCAATATTTCCAACAAATCTTTTCCGTCACCGTCAATTCTGCCCAGAGCTGAAACTGTCAGGTGGTCCTTGTCAAACACCCCATCGATTACCTCTGCCACACGGTCAGAATTCACGCTGTCAATCAATTCAATAATTTCATCAAGAGTTTTTACCCTGTTTTCAAACAGAATATTTTTTCCATAATTGCTCATCCTTGATGATATTCCCTCACTCCCCATAACAATTGATGCCTTCAGCTGAGTTTTTGCCGTTTCAACCTCATCTTTGGTGAGCTTGTCCCTTTTCAGAATACGGATTTCATTGTTGATTATCTCAAGAGCCTGATGAAGGCTCTCAGTGCTAAGTCCTGCATAGATTGTCATGGAGCCATTGTTATGATATGACGAGGTGTAGGAATAAACTGAATATGCAAGTCCGCTTTCTTCCCTCACCTTTTGGAAAAGTCTTGAACTCATATTTCCGCCAAACAGAGCATTCACAACAGCAAGGTCATAAATCCGTCTGTCTGTTCTTGAGAATCCGCCAAGTCCAAGGCATATCTGACACTGTTCAATGTCTCGTTTCACAACATCTGCGCATCGTGTCACTTCAAGCTTCTTTATGCCTTCAATAATTTTGCCACATTTCTTAATCCCCCCGAACTTATCTTCAAGAATTTTAAGAGCCTGACCTTCGTCAAAATTTCCCACAACCGAGATTACGATGTTTTCCGCTGTGTAAAAGCTATTATAATAGTCAAGCATTGTCCTTCTGTCAATTTCCGCCAAAGTGTCGACAGTCCCCGCTATGGGATAGCCAAGAGCCGAATCTCTCCACATATTGAGGCTCAGCATATCGTGAATGAAGTCTTCGGGGTTATCCTCACTCATATTGATTTCTTCCAGAATAACCTTCCTCTCAACATTTATATTCTCATCAGTGAAGGTGGAGTTTTTCACCATATCCGAAAGAATTTCAAAGGACATTTCCATATGCTCAGAAAGAGTTTTTGCATAATAACAGGTGTATTCCCTTGCTGTCACAGCATTAAGCTGACCGCCAACCGAATCCATATATTCTGCAATATCTTTTGCACTCCGCGTTTCTGTGCCCTTAAACAGCATATGTTCAATAAAATGAGAAACACCATTGTTGTTTGCATTTTCAAAAGCCGAGCCTGCTCCAACCCAAACGCCAGCAGAAACCGACTTCACATAATCTATAACCTCCGTCACAATACGGATACCATTGCTCAAAGTAAAAATCTTGTGCATATAACTTCCTCTCCTCGCTTTCTCTAACAGAATACCTCTTTCTGCGACTTTTGTCAACAATCCCTTGAAAAAGCATTTTAGTTATGATATACTGTTTTTCGGTTTATATTAACGAAAGAGGAATTTTTGTATGAAAAAATTTGCAGAGCTGTCTATATTAATTGCAGGAATTCTTTGGGGTCTTGCAGGATTATTTGTATCAGGACTTAGCGAAATGGGTTTCACCTCTATTCAGATTTCCTCCCTGCGTTGGATTTTTTCGTCTGCGATAACCCTTGTGGCTGTGCTCATTTTAAAGCCCGGTCTTCTCAAAATCAAACTGAGTGACCTTGGTTGGTTTTTTTGTACGGGAGTTTTGTGTATTCTCCTCAGCTCCACCCTTTATTTTGTCACAATGCCCCTGACAACAGTTGCAGTGGCAAACATTTTGATGTATACCTCACCAATCTGGATAATGGTTTTTTCCATTATTATATTCAAAGAAAAAATCACTGTCAAAAAGATTATAACCCTCTTTTTAGCAGTTGCGGGCTGTGCCTTTGCAACAGGGATTATCGGTTCAAAAGCCATTCGCTTTACACCGCTTGGCATCATCACGGGCCTTCTTTCAGGGCTCTTTTATGGGCTTTACAGCATTTTCGGGAAATATGTCCTCAAAAAATACAGCTCCATCACCGTAACTCTTTACACAATGTTTTTTGCAGGACTCGGTTCATTCTTTATGGTTGACATATCAACAACTGCACAAATGGTGATTGAAAATTCTGCTGTTTTTCGCGCTGTTCTTCTTGCCCTTGTTGTAACAATCCTTCCCTATACCTTCTACACCATCGGGCTCAAATATTGCAAGGCAACCAAAGCATCCATTCTTTGTTGCATTGAGCCAATGACCTCTGCGATTGTAGGTACTTTGGTTTTGCACCAACCCTTTTCTCCATTCCAGATTGTGGGGGTAATTATGATTATCTCGGCAGGAATAATTCTTCAGATTAAAAAACAAAAATAATATAAAGTGTCAAATTTCAAAAGGCATAAGCATACTTTTGTGTATGATTATGCCTTTTTTGTTTATAATAAACCAAAGAATACTTATCTTATGAAAGGATTAATTCTGATGCTTGAATTCAAAGGCAAGAGTGTCTATAACGCATTGGCTATGGGCAATCTTCATTTTTATGATAAATTCGATTGCACAGTTAAACGTGAAAGAATTGAAGATGCAGAGTCTGAAATTCTTCGTTTTGAAAATTCCAGAAACAAAGTAAAAGAAATTCTCAACGCTTTGTATGAAAAATCTCTCACCGAAATTGGCGAGGCAAATGCGCAAATTTTTCAAATACATCTGATGATGCTTGATGACGAAGATTATTCTGACGCCATCAATTCAATGATTAAAAGGCAAAAGGTGAATGCCGAATATGCAGTCAGCTATGTCTCAGATATTTTTGCCCGTACCTTTGAGGAAATGGATGATGAATATATGCAAGCCCGTGCCGCTGACGTGAATGACATTTCGAAACGACTTATCGAACAGCTTTCAGGAGTTGATATGTCAAGAGAAAGCTTAGCTGAGTCTTCAATAATTGTGGCTGATGACCTCACTCCAAGCGAAACAGTTCAGCTGGACAAAGAAAAAATTCTCGGGTTTGTAACCTTTGATGGGTCGCCATCCTCCCACACCGCAATTCTTGCCCGCACAATGAACATTCCGGCAATAATCGGTACAGGCTTCATCGACAGCTGTCATCATGGAAAAACGGCAATTCTTGACGGTTTTTCAGGAGTTCTTTCCATAGACCCCGATGAAGAAAAAATTGCAGACTTTGAAAAACGCAAAGAGGCTGAAGACAATCGGGCAAAGCTTTTGGCACAACTCAAGGGGAAACCCAACGAAACCAAATCAGGAAAAAAAATAGATATATATGCCAACATCGGAAGTCCTTCAGACCTGGCCTCTGTCATTCAGAACGATGCCGGCGGAATAGGACTTTTCAGGAGCGAATTCGTTTATCTTGAAAAAAACTGTTTTCCCTCTGAAGATGAGCAGTTCGTAAAATACAAAGAGGTTGCAGAACGAATGCTTGGCAAACGTGTTATAGTGAGAACCTTAGACATCGGGGCGGATAAAAAAATTGACTATTTCAATCTTCCTGACGAAGAAAATCCCGCCATGGGCTATCGTGCCATTCGCATTTGCCTCACCGACACAAACCTCTTTAAGACACAACTCAGAGCACTTCTCCGTGCATCTGCCTATGGAAATATAGCCATAATGCTTCCGATGATTATATCCCTTGAAGAAATCCTTGATGCAAAGAAAATCCTCAATGAGGCAAAAAACGAGCTCAAAAAAGAGGACCTGCCCTTTAACGAAAACATTGAGCTTGGAATTATGATAGAAACCCCTGCTGCTGCGATTATAAGCGATATTTTGGCTCCTGAGGTTGATTTTTTCAGCATTGGCACAAATGACCTCACGCAATATACCCTTGCAATTGACCGACAAAACAGGCATCTTGAAAAATTCTATAACCCTCATCACACCGCCATACTCAGACTCATTGAAACTGTAACCGAAAATGCTCACAAGCACGGAAAATGGGTTGGCATTTGTGGAGAGCTTGGTGCAGACCTTTCACTTGCGGAAAAGTTCATTCAATTGGGGATTGATGAACTGTCGGTTTCACCGCCCCAAATTCTCAGGCTACGTGAAAAAATACGCAGTCTTGATTAAGAAAGGAATGGTTCTTATGTTTACTATTTTCAAAAAACAAAAACAATTGCTGTCCGTTGCAAACGGACGGGTTATCCCTCTGAGCAAGGTTCCCGACCAGGTTTTTTCCCAAAAAATTCTTGGTGATGGTTTTGCAGTGATTCCCACAAATGGCGAGATATTCAGTCCCGCAAGCGGAAAAATCACAGATGTCACCGACACGCTGCATGCTTATTGCATAACCACCGATGACGGGCTTGAAATCCTTGTCCACATCGGCATCGACACAGTAGAGTTGAAAGGTCAGGGCTTTACGCCTTTGGTTAAAACAGGCGACAAAGTCTCAGCAGGCGATGAAATTGCGAAGGCAGATCTCGACCTCATCAAGAAGGCAGGTTACAACACTTCTGTGGTGGTTGTGATAACGAACTCCGATAATTTAAAAGAACTGAAAATCAACGAAACTCCTTCCTCAAAGGCAGGAAGTGTGGCAGCCACATATAAATTATAAAAAACGAAAGGAACGTTGACTATGAAAAACAAAAAAGAAAACAACTTGTTCAGTATTTTGCAGAGAGTTGGTCGTTCATTTATGCTTCCTATTGCACTTCTTCCCATTGCCGGACTTTTGCTTGGAATCGGCTCATCTCTCACCAATCAGACAACAATTGATACCTATAATCTGGGGGCAATATTGGGTCCGGGAACATTCCTGAACTCAATTATGCAAATTCTGGCTCAGACAGGAAGCATTGTCTTTGCCAATCTTCCCATTATCTTCGCTATGGGTGTTGCTCTCGGTATGGCAGAAAAAGAGCACGGCACGGCTGTTCTGTCTGCAGCGATTGCCTTTTTCATTATGCACCAGACAATATCAACACTTCTTTCACTAGGGGGTCAGCTTGAATCAGGAGCAATGCTTTCAGGTACAATTTCAAATGTAGTAGGAATTCAATCCCTCGAAATGGGTGTGTTCGGCGGCATCATTGTCGGTCTTGGCGTTGCGGCACTTCACAACAAGTTCTACAAAATACAATTGCCCACTGTTATTTCTTTCTTTGGCGGTGTGCGTTTTGTCCCAATAATTTCAACCTTTGTCTATATCCTTGTTGGAATTTTGATGTATTTCATCTGGCCATATGTTCAGCGTGGAATCTATTCCTTGGGCAATCTGGTTCTGAGTTCAGGATATTTCGGCACATTCATTTATGGCACAATCGAAAGAGCACTCATACCCTTTGGTCTTCACCACGTCTTCTATATGCCTTTCTGGCAGACAGGACTTGGTGGAAGTATGGCTATTGACGGTCAGACAATTATGGGGGCTCAGAATATCTTCTTCGCCCAGCTTGCATCCCCCTCAACAACACAGTTTTCGGTTGAGGCAACGCGTTTCATGAGTGGAAAATTCCCTCTTATGATTTTTGGTCTGCCAGGTGCAGCCCTTGCGATGTACAACACCGCAAAGCCCTCAAAGAAAAAGGTTGCAGGCGGCCTCTTGCTTTCAGCCGCCCTCACTTCCATCCTGACTGGAATTACTGAACCGATAGAATTCACATTTTTATTTGTGGCACCTGTTCTCTATATAATTCACAGCATATTCGCCGGCCTTGCATATATGATTATGCACATTCTGAATGTAGGTGTGGGAATGACCTTCTCAGGCGGTGTGATTGACTTGTTTTTGTTTGGTATTTTGCAGGGCAATGCAAAAACAAACTGGATAAACATCATTTGGGTGGGAATTATCTATTTCATCGTTTATTATTTTCTCTTCCGGTATCTCATCAAAAAGTTTAGCTTCATCACACCCGGGCGTGAAGATGACGAAACAGACACCAAGCTATACACCCGAAAGGATGTCAATGCCGCAAAAGAGGACAAATCGCCTCTTATTCTTGAAGGGCTCGGGGGACAGGATAATCTTGTCAATGTGGACTGTTGTGCAACCCGTCTTCGTGTCACTGTCAAGGACAGTTCAAAGGTAAACGACCATCTTCTCCGTCAAAGCGGGGCTTCGGGAATAATCAAAAAAGGCTCAGGGGTTCAGGTTATTTATGGGCCAAGGGTTACTGTTATTAAGAGCAACCTGGAAGATTATCTTGATTCCTTATCCTGACAATAACAAATGGGGGGCAATATTCCCCCCCATTCAATTTAACAAATAAATCATAAGGTTCAGGTATCCTGCAAAGGTTACCCAAAGTAAATATGGTATATTCATTATTGCTGCAGCCAAATCAATTTTGGAAAATTTCAAAATCATATACAAAATCAATGCCCACAAAGCAATCAACCACAGAAACGCAGCAAGGAATGCCCGTGCGTTGAAGAAAATCAAACTCCAGAAAAAGTTAAATCCCAACTGTATCCAATAAATCGCCAAAGCCTCTGTCGCTAACTTTTCCTTGCCTTTCTTCATCAAACTCACTCTCGCACTGCTGATTCCCATCAGCACATACAAAATTGTCCACACAATGGGGAACAGAATTGGCGGTGGTGCAAGGGGCGGCTTTACTATCTCATCATAAAGCATCATGTTATTTCGTGTCAGAAACGCCGCAAGCCCGCCAACAATTAAGGGAATCAGAATTGAGATAACATATGTTTTCACTTTTTTACTCATATATTTCGCCTCCGAAATATTATTATGCAAAAACATTTGTGAATAAAACAAAAAAAATTAGATTTTTTTCAAAATAAGTATTGACAAACAGTAAAAAAAGTATTATACTATAGAAGCTGTTTGGATATGCGAGCATGCTGGAATAGGCAGACAGGCACGTTTGAGGGGCGTGTGTCAACCGACGTGTGGGTTCAAGTCCCACTGCTCGCACCAAATATTTTTTTATCTATATTTTGCCGGATTGTGTAAAGGTAGCACAGCAGACTCTGACTCTGTTTGTCTGGGTTCGAATCCTAGTCCGGCAGCCAGAAAAAAGACAACTTTCCACAGAAAGTTGTCTTTTTTTGTACTATTCACTTTTCCCTATTCTCTCTTCATTCTTCTCTGAATATGATAAAAGACGCATTAACCTGTGAATCCAGTTTAATGCGTCCTTTTATATTCTTATAATACTAAAAATCTTACGTTAGCAAAATATTAGTCAGGAACAACTTCGTCGCCGTGTTCTTCCATCCATTCAACAGCAGCATTATAAGCATCATAATCCAAGTCAGCCATTGTGTTGGTGTGGAAAACAACGCCCTCAGCTTCTCCTGCCATAATGCGTTCACGATACCAGTCGAGCTGCCATTTAACAGCTTCTCTTGTCGCCTGCTTCTTTTCACCGAAGTTCCAAAGATAACAACCAAACATAAAACGCTGATTGGGTGCCATTTGCTTCAAAATCTCAAATTTTTCTGGTATAAGCGGCACATCAAATTCTTCCCATGTCCACATAATAATACCATCAAACAATTCAAGATAGGGCTTCACAATGTCATTATACTCGGGATTTTCAACACCTTCTCCGAATTCTTTGGTATAGAAAACCATCCAAGTGTCCAGTCTCTTTATATCATTATTGTGAAATTTGTCCTGAATTTTTTTGAAATCTTCAATGGAAACATCTTCACCCTTTACAACTTTGAAATCATCGAAAACAGCACAGCTGATGTTGGGAAATTCTTTTGTTTCTTCCAGATAAAGGTCCACAATATCAGTACTTCCTTTTGAATTCACAACTGCGTTACCAAACTCCCAACCCACATGTTGCAGTGTTTTGAAAGATTTATTATACTGTCTGCGATTAACTTCTATATTCATATGATCACCATCTGGCACCATAAAGGTGTTTGTTATACCCAGATACAGGCATGCCTCCATTGGTGTCATACGGGAAATGCCGGTGTTTCCGTATTTATTATTATACCATCCCTCCGGATGTCCCCAAAGCCAAAATTTTTCACGTAACAACATAGTTCATTCTCCTTTTTCTTTTATTTTTTTGTTTTTTATTTTTTCTAAGTTTGTGTAATCTGTCAACAGAAATGGTGTCTTTATAGTTAGTCAGGCAAAACCTCATCACCGTGTTCTTTCATCCATTCAAGGGCAGCATCATATGCTTCATAGTCCAGGTCTGCCATTGTGTTGGTGTGGAAAACAACTCCTTCGATTTCTCCCGCAATCAATTTTTCACGATACCAGTCGAGCTGCCATTTAACCGCTTCCGCTGTCGCCTGCTTCTTTTCACCGAAGTTCCAAAGATAGCAACCACACATTATACGCTGGTTTGGTGCCAACTTTCTGAGTGCATCGAACTTTTCAGGAATCAGAGGAACATCCTTTTCTTCCCAGGTCCACATAATCACACCATCATAGGGTTTGATGTGCTTTGCAAATTCTGCATCCTTTTCAGGAGCACCCTCTGCATAGTTTCTTGTGTAGATAACCATCCATGTGTCAATGTACCTTACGTCATTGTTGTGGAACTTGTCGTGAATTCCCTGATATGCTTCAGGAGAATATTTATCAGCACCATTTGCCAAAAAGTCATCAAATACAGCACAAGTGATGTTTGGAAATTCTCTTGCTTCACTCAGGAACAAGTCAACTGCATGAGTGTCACCACCTGCTGCCTGAGCCGCTTCTCCAAACTCCCAACCAACATTTGTCAACGGGGTAAATGATTTGTTATACTGTCTGCGGTTTATATTCCAACCAACAGGTATCATAAATGTCTTGTGTATTCCAAGGTACATACACGCTTCAAACGGTGTCATTCTTGAATTTCTTTCATTACCATACAAATCGTTATATCTACCTTCTGGGTGTCCCCAAAGCCAGAATTTATCTCTTAATAACATTATTTATTTCACCTTTGACCTTACTATTTAGATTATCTCAAACAATTCTCTTGGATAGCTTGTGAGGTTTTCACAACCATCAGCTGTAATTCTCACAACATCTTCAATTCTGATTCCGCGTTTTGTCTCGTGTGAACCCAAGAAGAGGTCAGAACAGAATGTCATATTTTCCTGAAGCAGGTAATCAGAATCTGTTTCAACCCAAGGAGCCTCCCCTTCCATCAAACCGTTGCCATGGAAAGGTCCATAGAGATAATGGTCTTCATAACCCAATTCCTTAACAAGTTGCTTGTGATAAAGCGCAACATCACGAGCAGGAACGCCTGCCTTTGTGAATTCAAGGATTTTCTTCTGCATTGTATATCCGGCTTCAATCAAAGATTTTTGTTCATCTGTTGCCTTGCCGAATACAACCGGTCTACCAATAGAAGACGCATAACCTTCATATCGAGCACCAATCTGCATAAATGTCAAATCTCCGGGCTGAATTATCTTCTGTCTGGGACGGCTGATTGCCTGGTCCGATCCGTCTCCTGTCAAAACCCAAAGAGGATAGCTCTCTCTTTCCGCGCCAAGCTCGTGCATCTTTCCAAGCGCCAGACCAACAACCTGAGTTTCGGTCATTCCAACATGGATATTTGCAATAACGTAGTCCATTGTCTTTCTTGTTATTTCAGCAGCCTTTCTCATGCAAGCAAGCTCGTTTTCAGTCTTAATCATTCTGATTGACGCAACAATATGGTCAGCCTTTTCAATTTCAACATCACCATATGCTTTGAGGTTTTCCATCAAATCCTTATAAATGCCAACTGTAAGAAGTGGAAGTCCTGCAACACCAAATCTCTTGATGGGAGCATTGCCTATGCATTCGTGGAACACACTTGTAAATGTGTCAAGAGGCTTGCCGGGATATTCCGGCTCGGATGATTCTCTGAAGGCCTTTAAAAGACGAATATCGGCAATTCTTGACCTGTCTGATGCATATGTAAAGCTTTCAGGACCGATAAGGAGCTTTGCATCACCTTCGCGAGGAATCAAAACACCTGCTGTTTCAAATGATGGCCAATAATCACTGAAATAACGTACATACTGAGGTTCTGCTTCGTTACCATAGCAAAGAAGCATATCATAACCTTCTTCTGCCATCTTCTTCTGAACCTTCACGACTCTCTCTTTAAATTCAATATCAGGAATTCTGATAATTTCCATATTACTCATTAGTTTAATCCTCCATTATCTAAAAATTCTGCGGGGTTTGCGGTAAGCATCAAATTTATATCTTCTTTTGTTATGCCAGCGTCCTCCATCATGGGAACAATGTTAACCAAAACGTGGTCATAACCATAGCCACCATATGTGCGCAAACAACTCTTCAGACATACATCACAACTTAAAAGAATTTGTGACTTATAACCTTTGTCAATCAGTTCTTTGAGACACTCAACACGCTGAACATCATTTACAAACAAGCCATAACCATCTCTGCGTGCCTCACGGTCAACATAGTATTCCTTGCCGAAGTTATCAAATTCAACATATACGCCCTTGTCAAGAAGTGCATAGATATAGTCCATATTATCTTCAACATCAATATGTGAAATAGCAATCTTCTTGGGATCAACACCATTTTCAAGCAAAATGTCAGCAGCTTCCAATCCGTTTGTCGTCCAGGGATTAATGTGAACAAGGACACTTGTTCCCGTAGCCTTGTGAGCAATTGCTGAAGCACGAAGAACTCTTCTTTCCTCTTCGTTGAAAATCTCACTGATACCGATTTCGCCGATTACACCTGCTTTAACGCCTGTGCCTTCTGCGCCTTCGGTTATTTCCTTTATCATCATATCAGCAATTTCCTGTTCAGTCATGCTCTTCATTGCTTCGGGATGCGTTGAACAAACATAAAAACCTGTTCCCATAACCACATTGATGCCTGTTGACTCGGAAATCTTTTTCAGCATAAGCGGGTCTCTGCCTATTCCGGGCATTGTTGCATCGACGATTGTTGCTCCGCCCGCATTTTTGAATCTCAAAATTTCCTTTTTCTGAGTCTCATAATCGTTCATTCTCAGATTGTCCTTGAGAGCATATGGATCTCTGTTCAAAATACCGAGTTTATCCATAGTAACCGGTGCAGTAGCAGGGCTTTCGCAATCTCTAAGCGGTCTTTCTTCAAAAAACGCAGTCAGTTCAATGAATATGTGTTCGTGTGGGGTGATTATTCCGGAATCCTTTTTGTTTAACATTCCGGTAACTGTTTGAATTGCCATAAAAAAACAACTCCCTTCTTGCTTTAATTATAGCAAAGAAGGGCAGTTTGCGTCATTGGTTAAAATGGTTTTTTTATTGGCTGGTTCGGTATTCCTTGGGGGTTTTCCCCGTTGCTTTTTTAAAGTTCTGATAAAAAGATTTCATATCTTCATAACCGATTGATGTGCAGATATCTTTGATGGGCATTTCGGTTGTTGACAAAAGTCGACAAGCCTCATCAATTCTCAATTTGCGTTGGAAATTCATAACAGATTCACCGGTTACTTTTTTAAACAGCTTTCGAAAATAATCCGATCCCAGAAACACCTTTGATGCCACCTCATCCACCGAAAGTTTTATGTTGAAATTATCCTCAATATATTGTATTGCATTGTTAATGGTTTTTAACTGGGCCGGCGAAAGAGCCACCGTTCCCATTTTTTCAAGTTCACGGAAGAGTTTAATAACCAACTCAATCACATAAGCCCGAATCAGTTCCACATAACCTTTTTCTTTTCTGCCAAATTCATGGTAGATACGTGTAAAGATTTCTCCGTAATCTGCATACATTTTCCCCGGTATGTGCATATCCGGAAAAGCCGAGGATTCAGAAGGAAACAACGAGAAAAAAAGGAAGCTGTTTTTTAGGGATTCAAAGCTGCTCATATTAATAACAGACGCATCCAAAAAATCAGGCGTGAACATCAAGTCATACGCAACAAATCCCTCATTTGAATTGGGAATAGAGGTGAATTTGTGGGGAACGTCGGTATTAATCACGGTTATATCCCCACCCTTAACCTCGTATTCCTTATCGCCTACCGTATGAATGGCACGCCCCGACAAAATATACACAACTTCAATAAACTGATGCCGATGAAGAACACCAACAAAGTCCGGAAATTCTGTGGACAAATGGATATATACCTTTTCGCCTTCTTTAAAAAAGCTCTCGTTATTAAAAAACGGAATGTCCGGCACATGCTCACGATTCATCACAAAACCTCCTGACGTCAAATATTTACCTAATCATAACACAATTGTGTTCTTGTGTCAACCGACATCATATTTCAGAATGGGCCATAAGCAGTTATCAAAAGCACTTTTTCTTTCTCTGCAACATGCTAAAAGCGGCTTGAATCCTTGTGTTCAAGCCGCTTAGTATTTTTTATGAAATTATTCCCACTCTAACATCACTTTTGTTTTTAGTGTTTATTCTTTATATTTCCAGTGGCTTTGAGGTTGTAATATGTACTCAAATACACCCATTTTATACATTCAACAAAGATAGTGTTGTCAAAAGTGTTGTCAGTTTTCAAGTGAAATATTATCTTTTATCATTAAAATCACTAGAGAACAAAGTAGGAACAAAGAAAAATACCAAAATTCCTATAAAAGTGTATACATTTAGTATTCCGATAAATCTAAATAGAACAGAAGCAATAAGCGTTGCTAAACATCCAAAAATCAAATTCCTTTTCTTATACATTTTATAAAGCTCTCCTTTAGCATTTTATCCGTATATTAGTATTTTTAGATGTCTTACCAACAACCTCATTTATCAATCCTTTTGTAATTATTTTCTAAATCATAAAAAATATAAGAACAATTAACACATTAATAGGAATGCCTATAATTGCTATTTTTGTGTTAATAAAATCACAGTTATAATTATATTTAGAATGATATAACGGATCGTTTATTTCAATATTCTTTAAGGTTTTCCTTTTAGCAACACTGTATACTATAATTGCCATTACAAATTGAAAAACATAAGTTACGAAATGTAAAATAATCGCCCGTATGATTGATACATTTATTGCATAATAAACTATATAAACATACTCTAGTACTTTGTTTATATACGAAAATAGTCGTAATGCCAAAAAAACATCCTTATCAGACCCTACATAATGTTTATCCATAGTCTGCTGTTTATAAGTAAAAAACACAAAAAGCACATACATAATATTTAACTTCATAAAAACACCCCTAGTATAGTATACTTCCAATTAGATCAAAACCTAAGTAAAAAATATACTTATACGCCACTCACAAATTAGATACCTACCATTCAATATCTTTATATGGCGTAGACCTTATGCCTTGTGAATTAAGATTTTCCACTATTTTATTAAGTCTATTTTTCCAAAATTTTTTAAACCAAGTTGTATGTCCAAATAATTTTACCAAAGTTGGACTAATTGCATAATATACACTAATAAATAATCTACCATGCCAAGTGGTTGCTAGATTATAATCCCTATACCTACGAAGAGTCCATACTTGCGGACAATTATATGACCCATAAACGCTTGTGGCTATATAACATGCACCTGTTGCACTTTGTGTTTCCGTCTTATCGCTATCCATTCGTTTTTTCAGTGTTCCATAATAACTTAAAGGCAAAGTACAGAAAGAAAGACATTCTGTATAAAAATTATTTACATCTTGATCGTTATCATTCATTTTACTTACATATCTACTTATAATAATGGCGATTTGTGAATCTCTATTAGCAATTTCAATATTGCACAGAGTATAATCTGGAATACTTGCTGATAGCTTTTGGTTTAAATTACTCAAATCTCTTGCAGCCAATTTATTTAATTCTAAATCGCCACCAATTCGAATAGGTGTCATAATAGTATAGCCTGCACCATCATCACATATAAGTATTTCTATACTATCCACAAGCACTTTGTTTTCTGAATCATCAATTTTTATATCAACCGATAAACCTATATAGGGAACTATTTTGCAAGAATGATTTTCTCGCTCAAATTTCTTTTGTAATCTACATATACTAGGTGTAACCATAGTTTTCTCCTTTACAATTATTTTTACATGCTTAAACTGTATGTGTTGACAAAATGCTTTCTCAAGCATCCAAAATCCTACTCTTTTTCACATCGTCATATGTCACTTATAGTATAGCATGCAATACATTGATTGTCAACACAAATCGTATTCATAATTAATTGCTAATTGTGTTCTTATATTATGCCTCAAAAGATTATATAATAATGTAAGAGGTGATTATTTTGGAGAAAAATCAAAAGAAATTTGTTGTTACACCAAAAGTTGAGCGTTCAGTCACTCTTACTATAAGGCTTGAAACAGAACTAAACAACTATATAGAAGAAATTGCAAGAAAAAGCGGTCGTTCCAGAAACGAGCTTATTAATAAGGCTTTGAAATTTGCGTTTGATAATCTTGAATTTGAATCAAAAGAATCTAAATGATAAATCATATTGAAAGTGTTGTCAAAGTGTTATCAAAATCAATTATAAAATAGTCTTTAAAGACGCTAAAAGTGGCTTGAACACAAGGTTTCAAGCCACTTTGTATTTTTTATGATATTATTCCCACTCAATTGTGCCCACAGGCTTTGGTGTAAGGTCAAGGAGAACTCTGTTGATTCCTTCAACTTCTGCTGTGATGCGGTCTGTGATTTTGTGAAGAACACTATACGGAATTTCTTCAATTGTTGCAGTCATCGCATCAGTTGTGTTCACCGCACGGATAATTGCGGGCCAACCTTCATATCTCTTGTCATCTTTGACACCAACGCTCTTAAAGTCAGGAACAGCAATGAAATACTGCCAAACCTTGCCGGCAAGACCGCATTTGTCAAACTCCTCACGGAGAATTGCATCTGCCTCGCGGAGTGCGTGAAGTCTGTCACGGGTTATTGCACCAAGACATCTCACACCGAGTCCGGGTCCGGGGAACGGCTGACGATAAACCATCTCATCAGGAAGTCCCAATGCACTGCCCACAACACGAACCTCATCCTTATAAAGAAGCTTTACAGGCTCTACAAGTTCCATTTCCATATCTTCGGGAAGTCCGCCAACATTGTGATGAGCCTTTACGCCGTCACTTTCCAGAATGTCAGGGTAAATTGTTCCCTGAGCGAGAAAATCTATGCCCTCAAGCTTTGCTGCTTCTTCATCAAAAACTTTAATAAATTCGCCACCAATAATTTTTCTCTTTTTCTCAGGTTCTGCAACATCTTTAAGCAGGTCCAGAAATCTGTCAGTTGCATCAATATATATAAGATTTGCGTCCAGTTCTTTGCCGAACACTTCAATTACCTGTTCGCTTTCGCCTTTACGCATAAGCCCATGGTTGACATGAACACAAACCAATTGTTTGCCGATTGCTTTAATCAAAAGAGCAGCAACAACAGAACTGTCCACACCACCTGAAAGTGCCAGGAGAACCTTCTTGTCGCCAACTTGTGCACGAACCGCCTCAACTTGTTCAGCAATAAACTTGTCCGCCAGTTCTCTCGTTGTGATACGTTCCATTGTATCAGGTCTTTTATTTGAATCCATATTGATTTCCTCCTCTGAATTTTTATAAAAATATTATATACTAATTTCCTTCAATATGCAAGAAAAAATGCATTACATAACAAAATTTTTCAAACACCGTCAAAGTTCATCCACTTTGACGGTGTCTTTTTATTTCATTCAGCCAAAAAGCGGTGTTGAAAAATATCTCTCGGCAGTATCAGGAAGAACTGTGACCACTGTTTTTCCTTTTCCAAGCTTTTTTGCCAGTTTGATTGCCGCTGCAACATTTGTTCCGCTTGAAATTCCACACATAATTCCTTCTTCTGATGCCAACCGTTTAGCAGTCTCTATGGCTTCTTCATCTTTTATAACACAAATATCATTATAGATATTCTGATTGAGAATCCTCGGGATAACCCCATCTCCAATTCCCATCTGAAGATGAGTTCCGATCGAACCTCCCGACAAAATTGCAGCGTGTTCAGGTTCAACCGCCCATATCTCGATGTCAGGATTTTCAGCTTTAAGGGTTTCGCCAATTCCCGTAATGGTCCCACCTGTTCCAATTCCCGAACAAAATCCGTGGATTGGTCCGCCTACCTGTTCCAGTATCTCTCTGCCCGTCACACTCCGTTGAATTTCAACGTTGGCAGGGTTCTCAAATTGCTGCGGAACAAAAACATTTTCATCTTCCCGTTGCATACGGAGTGCAGTTTCAAGACATTCATGAATGCATTCGCCAATATTCCCCGCATCATGAATCAGAATAACCTCTGCACCATAGTGTTCCACCAGCTTGCGCCTTTCCTCACTGACCGAATCAGGCATAACTATTTTTGTTTTATAGCCACGCACTGCTCCAACCAAAGCCAAACCAATACCCTGGTTTCCACTTGTGGGCTCCACAATAATTGTGTCTTTGTTTATTATTCCCTTTTTTTCTGCATCCCTTATCATATTGTAGGCTGTTCGGGTTTTTATTGAACCGCCCACATTCAAGCCCTCAAACTTAACAAGGATTTCTGCTCCCTCGGGGTCTGCCATATGTGAAAGTCTGATTATTGGGGTGTTACCCAACGCTTCTAAAATATTATTGCAAATCATCATTATTTCCTCAATTTCCATAAAATTGAAACATCTATTTATTATACTCCCATACTCCGCATATTGTCAACAAAAAAGTGCCTGAGCCAAAAAATTTTTGTTCCATCTAATCCACATCGTAAATAAAAAAGCAGGAAAGGATTTACCCTTTCCTGCTCTCCGGCATTTTACCAACCGTGTGATTATTTGTTAATAGTTTTCTGCGTGAATCTCAAAATAGCTCTGAGGATGTGCACAAGTGGGGCAAAGCTGAGGAGCCTTTGTTCCTACAACAATGTGACCACAGTTGCGGCATTCCCAAACCTTCACTTCACTCTTTTCGAAAACTGATGCAGTTTCAACATTCTTGAGAAGTGCACGATATCTTTCCTCGTGCTGTTTTTCAATTGCAGCAACAAGCCTGAACTTTGCAGCAAGGTCTGTGAAACCTTCCGCCTCTGCTGTGTCTGCAAAACCTGCATACATATCTGTCCACTCATAGTTCTCACCATCTGCTGCTGCAGCAAGATTCTGAGCAGTGTCTCCAAGTCCGCCAAGTTCCTTGAACCACATTTTTGCGTGTTCTTTTTCATTGTCCGCAGTCTTGAGGAAAAGTGCCGCAATCTGCTCAAAACCTGCCTTTTTCGCTACAGATGCGAAATATGTATATTTGTTTCTTGCCTGTGATTCGCCCGCAAATGCAGCTTCAAGATTTTTTTCTGTTTGTGTTCCAGCATACTTGTTCATGAAATCAACCTCCAAAAAAATATTTTTTGTATTATAACATATATATCCAAAAATGTCCATATTTTTATAAAAATTACATATAAAAAATCCCACAACTTTCGTTGTGGGATTTTGATAATTGATAACAAGTTATCTTTTGCTGAACTGAGGTGCACGACGAGCAGCCTTGAGTCCGTACTTCTTTCTTTCCTTCATTCTGGGGTCACGAGTGAGGTAACCTGCAGCCTTGAGAGTTGCGCGGAAAGCTTCTGCGTCAACTTCGAGGAGTGCACGAGCGATACCGTGACGGATTGCGCCTGCCTGACCTGTGAAACCGCCACCCTTTACATTTACAAGAACATCGAACTTGCCGATTGTGCCTGTGAGAACCAGGGGCTGACGAAGAATTGTCTTGAGTGTTTCAAGACCGAAATAGTCGTCAATTTCTCTTTTGTTTATTGTAATTGTTCCGTTGCCGGGAACCAGTCTGACTCTGGCAACAGATTCTTTTCTTCTACCTGTTCCGTAATACTGAACTGCGTTTGCCATTGATATCTTCCTCCTCTATTATTTAATCTCGCCTGTCCACTCAATCGGTGACTGAGCAGCGTGATTGTGATTTGCATCTTTGTAAACCTTGAGCATCTTGATTGCCTGTCTGCCCAATGTGTTGTGGGGAAGCATACCTGCAACTGCAAGTTCAACAGCCTTTTCAGGGTTGTTTGCCATCATATCCTTGTAAGATACTTCCTTGAGGTGTCCGATATAACCTGTGTGTCTGTAATACTTCTTCTGGTCGATTTTGTTGCCTGTGAGAACAGCATCCTTTGCGTTGATGATGATAACATATTCACCGCAGTTTACGTTGGGAGTAAACTCAGGACGATGCTTACCTCTGAGAATTGCAGCAGCTGTTGCAGCAACACGGCCAAGGGGTTTGTTTGCGGCATCAATGATGTACCACTTTTTTTCAAGCTCATTAGCTTTTGCCATATAAGTTGACATTTTTCATTTCCTCCTAAACTTTTCTTCAGACTATGAGCAAATGAACACATTTGCTCCTGTGTGCATTTGCCCACAGTCCGTCACTTTTTTGTTTTAACAACTTGCTGAATTTGAATGACCAAAATAACTTTGCAACGAGTCATTCTCACGCAGCATATCCAATTATAATACCAATTCTATATTTTGTCAACCCCTTTTTTGAAAGAAATTAATTTAGCTATATATGAAGTCCGTTTTTCGCTTTTTTTCTCTTTTATGCTCTCATATGCTCCAACTTCAAGTCAAAAATTTTTTTATTTTATCCATAATTATCCCTGTTTTTTGTTGCAACAATACACTTTTCGTGGTATGATTGTGATATATTTCAAGAAAGGAGCAATGAAATGAACAAAAACTATGATCATTCTTTTGTGAGTTCAATCTTCCCCACATACAAAAACTATTTATTTATGAGCTATTCATCGCTCCAGAAAATATTATATCGCGACCTTCCCCATGATGTCTTTGAAACACTGTGCTCTGTTCAACTGTGCCTTATGCATATGAACAGAATGAATAATCTGTTTGACTACATTCTGTCCGACCAGGCATCTGAAAAAATAATCAAGACCAACAATTTTGATTCTGAAGATATTCTTTCCGGAATTGCAAAAGCCTTTGAAAAGAATGTTTCAGAATACATGGACATTTCGGTGAGCTATATATCAAAGCTTCAACAATCACTTCCCGTTGTGGTTCATAAGGCAAAACTTGAGTTGCTTTTTCTGAACATTTTGTATTGCTGTGTTCAGAGCATAGATTCAACAAAGTCAGCAAAGACCAAGGTTTCTCTTTATCTGACCGAAACAAAAAACAGCGTCGTTTTTCACATTCGCGACAATTGTTCGAACATAAACCCGAAAATAATCGAAAGTGTTTTTTCTGAAACCAGCCTTCCAATATTTGATGAATGTACCCCTGACGCAGTTATTGCGTTCTCTCTTGAGGGAGCGCTCCGCAGTGCACGGGAGCAAAACTACAAATTTTCATATAAATGTCTGAAATGCGGAAACCGTTATGACATTCATATTCCAAAGGTTGTTCCAAATTCTGGAACAAAGACAGGCTCCTTGTCACGTTACATTCCTACAAGTCTTTTCTTCGAAGAGACCTTTGCCGACATCAAGCTGGAGCATATCCTGAAAAAAAAGTTTCTTGAGGGGGATAACGAATGATTATCCCTGATTCTATACTTCCAATTCTCACAGAAATTGAATCAGCAAATCACCAGGCATATGTGGTTGGCGGTTGCGTGCGCGACAGTCTTATGGGAAAAGTTCCATCTGATTGGGATATCACTACTTCTGCTGAGCCTTGTGAAATTCAAAATATTTTTTGCAACCGGACAGTTATTCCGACGGGCATAAAGCACGGAACCGTAACTGTTCTTGCGGGCAATTCTCCCATAGAAATCACAACCTTTCGGATTGACGGTAAATATGCAGATAACAGACGTCCTGACTCAGTTATTTTTTCAAAAACACTGGCTGAGGATTTGAAACGTCGTGATTTCACTATCAACGCAATGGCGTTCAATCCCAAAACCGGCATTGTAGATTTGTTTGGCGGTCAAGAAGACCTGAAATCAAAAATAATACGCACAGTGGGTGTCCCCTCTGAACGATTTTCGGAGGATGCTCTGAGAATAATGCGTGCAATTCGTTTTTCGGCAGTTCTTGGGTTTGATATTGAAAAAGAAACCTCCACCGCAATGTTTGACTTGCGGCATTTGCTTTCAAACATTGCATCTGAACGAATCACAAGTGAACTGAACAAAATTTTTCTTTCACAAAATGCAAGTCGTGTATTGGCTGAATTTTTCCCAATCTTTTCGCCAAGAGTTTTCGGGGTGGAAATATCATTTGCAGATATTGATGCATTTGAGTCATTAAATTCGTGTTCATTCTCTCTGTCGCCGAGACTTGCCACATTTTTAATCTGCTCAGCAAAGGTGCTCAATATCCCCGCCACCGAAACTGCAGAACTCTTTTTCAATGCTCTTAAGTTTGACTCAAAAACCATCAGGGATTGCAGAGCAATTCTTGAAAACATTGAAACAGAAATCAGTTTTGAAAGAATTCCCCTTCGCAAGCAGATATCTTTTATGGGTTTTGAGCTTGTTCAAAATCTCATTGAGGTGCAATCTGCATTGAACGCAAAAGCCTCTTCAAATCTGCACAAGGCCAAGGATATGTTTGGTTCCATAAAAGAAGAGAAGGATTGCTGCCACATTAAATCACTTGCCCTGAGTGGCTTAGATTTGATGTCAGCATTCGGCTTTTCGGGAAAGGATATTGGAAAGGCTCTCGATTTTCTCCTTGATGCGGTTATAAATGAAAAATGTAAAAACAAAAAAGCAGAGTTAATTGAATACTTAAAAAACAACAAAATGGGTTGAGGCACTATGCTTCAACCCATTTAAATTCAAAAATTAATCGCCTTGCTTCGGTATCGGACATTCAAGACCATACCAATTGCAATCATATTGGTAAGGAGAGATGAGCCTCCGTAACTGAAGAACGGCAGCGGAATTCCCGTAACAGGCATAATCCCGATGCACATTCCCACATTCTCAATCACGTGAAACGCAAACATCGCGGCAACACCAAAGCAGATATACATTCCAAGATTATTTCTTGCATTCATCCCAATCACAATACATCTGATAATGATTGCGACAAGCAAGGCAATTGCAATAATTGCCCCAATAAATCCAAGCTCTTCACAAATTACCGTGAAGATAAAGTCAGTGTGTCTCTCAGGCAGAAAATTGTTGTGCTGGCTTCCGCCTTGAAAGAGTCCGCTGCCGAACCATTTTCCCGAGCCAATAGCAATCTTTGATTGTGCCACCTGATAGCCTGTTCCCGACGGGTCATTTTCAGGATTAAACAGATTGATAATTCTCTGTTTTTGATAACCTTCAAAAACAAAAAACCAGGCAATGGGTGAAACTGCCGCAATCATACCAATTCCGGCACAAATGTATTTCCAGCTTATTTTTGCCACAAACAGCATGGTTATCATAATGCAACCAAAAACCACAGCCGTTCCAAAGTCTGGCTGAAGCAAGATAAGCCCAATCAGAAACCCTGCATGAAGCAACAAAAACAACACGTTTCTCGGTCTGTTTATCAGATAATCCACTTCTGACAAATGTTTTGCAAAAGTAATTATAAATGCCAACTTCACAAATTCTGCGGGCTGAACACCAATCAACGAACCAAATCTGAACCAGCTTCTTGCACCATTTTCGTATGTTCCTATTCCCGGAATAAGCACCAAAATCAAGAGTGCCACCGAACCAATATACAGATAACCAGAAATTGTTGACAGATATTCATAGTCGAGCACCATCAAAACACCGATAGCCACAAGTCCCATAATCAGTGCCACAAGTTGCACTGCCACATATCGTCCTGCAGACGGAGCCGCACTTGAAATCATAACGATTCCAAAAACAGACGCAGCAAAAGTCAGAAAGAACAGACAAAAATCAAAGTTCTTTTTGAAATCCTTATGCTTGTTCAGGTTATCTTTCTGCAACAACACCTTTTTTTCACTCCTTAATACTCAGTGCAACACCATCACCTATGGGAATAAGTGCGGTGCTGAAGTTCTTGTTTTCCTTTAGCATTTCCAGATAGTTTCTCAGTCTTCTGACTATTGTAATTTTCCTTCTGACCACCAGTTCATCTGTTGCGGTCATGCCCTTATAGAGAACATTATCTGAAATGAGAAGCCCGCCCTTTTTCAGAAGTCTTTCGCAATGCGGAAAGAATTCCATATATTGACCCTTTGCTGCATCAACAAAAATAATGTCAAAAATTTCTTCTCCCAGCATTTCAGCCACAACTGTCCGGGCATCGCCACGAATTAAAGTCACCTTGTCGCAAACTCCGGCTATTTTGAAATTTTTCTCTGCCTGGTCTGCCATTTCATCCGACAGCTCTACTGTCACAATTTTTGCACCACAAGCCTTTGTCATTCTTATTGCCGAATAACCGATAGCCGTCCCAAGTTCCAGAATGTTTTCTGCCCTAGAAAGTTTCAAAAGCACCTCCACAAGCCTGATACTTTCCGGCTGAGATATGGGAACATCATTTTCTTTCGCAAACATTTCCATTTCCGCAATATGTCCCTGTGACTTTGGGATAGTATCTCTCAGATAGCGGATTATATATTCATAATTTATGTTATCTTCTTCAATCCACGCCTTCATATTTTAACTTCTCCATTATTGACCTTGTAAAATCTGCACCGTTTTCAGATGTTCTTCTCCTGTTTTTGAAAAAACATTTTCGCTTCCGTCAGCTCGTGCCGCAAAGTAGAGATAGTCTGTTTCTTCAGGATAAAGTGTCGCCTTGACGGAATTCACACCCGGAGATGCAATTGGTCCGATTGGCAGGCCTTTATTTATGTATGTGTTATAATCAGACTTGATTTTTATGTCCGAATTGCTGAGAACATCCTTGCGTTCCTTGATTATATACTGCACGCTGGCACAGGAACTCAACGTCATATCCCGTTTTAGTCTGTTGTGAAAAACCGATGCAACCGTGCCGCGTTCCGAGTCATTTGCCGCTTCCCGTTCAACCAGAGATGCAAAAGTCACAACCTCGTCAAGTGAATAGGCAGTGTCTGCCTGATTATAAACCGGGAGAATATAAGTTTCAAAGGCCTCAAGCATTTTGATTATGATATCCCGCTCCGTTTCCCAGGTAGCAAACTCATAGGTAGCCGGGAACAGATAACCCTCAAGTCGGTTTTCGGTTCTGCTTATATCATCTATAAAATCAAAGTCAAAGTCGCCATTTTCCAGTTCATCAAGGAATCTTTCCGCATCAACCAAACCCTCTTTTTCAAGGGTTGCTGCAATCTGCCAGGCCTCATAGCCTTCAGGAATCAGAACCTTCACCGTTTCATCAAAGCTCACATCTGGCGGCTCTGTCAGTTCTTTGGCTATATTTTTGTAACTCATGCTTTTGCCTATTTTATGCCCGCCCTGTTGAAATAAGAAGTCTCCACTATCAAGTCTTACTGCAAGCTTGAACAAAAAGGGATGACTTATCACCTTTTCTTCCTTCAATACAGCCGAAATTTCATCAAGATTTGCACCCTGAGGGATAGTAACCATGACCTCTTTCCCTCTGCCGAAGCCAAGCCCAAAGAAATCTGCCGCAATGGTCAGTGTCCAGACAATCAAAAAGACAGCAACAACTATTCCCGTCAAAATAATTGGTTTTACCCGCTTAAAAATCTTATCCATACGCAATCATCCTATAACATTAATCAAAAGATACTTGAAAATCACAACTGCAATGCTCAGAAGCACAGGCAAACTGAACACGCTGTTGAGAACCAAACCACCTGCTTTGAAATTCTTGTTGGCAACCACACGTGATTTTTGCATCAAAAGCAGCAAAAAAAACAAAATAAACCCCAGAATTGCAACGCCAAAAACCACCCATATATAATCTATAACCTTGGGAAGAATAAACCCACCCAAAAGCAGTGCCGTGAGATTGCTGAGTGCGTGATAAACCATTGTTGCATAAATGGATTTGCATTTTATGAGTATCACCGATGCAACAATTCCCATAAACAAAAAGCCTACAACCTCAGTTATTCGCATATGCAAAAATGCAAAAATCAGGCTGGTGAACAAAATCGCAGCCAGAGTGTTGCTTTTGTTATATGCCGAAAAGATTATGCCGCGCATCCAGAATTCTTCCAAAACAGCAGGGACAAGGACAACTGCGAAAATTCCAAAAGCAACCTCGCCCGCACTGTATGCCATAGGTATCGCATCCACCGATTTTTGCCCGGCAACCATTTGCATATAAAAATTTGCAGGCATATTGAGAACAATCATCACAAACTGACCGCAAATGCCTAAAATTGCAGCCAATATGATTAAACTCGGCTTGCACGGATTGAGCCAGAACTCTTTTTTTGCCACTTCTGCCGAACTGCTCCAAATTGTGCGTGCATAAAGAATTATTGGCACACCTATTGCCAGAATTTCCACAATTGCAATCTGAACGTATTCATGGGGTGGATTTGCCATAAAGCTGACTATCGCCTCAACTGCAAGTTCTGCCGCAAATTGGGCAAGCACAACCCAAAAAATCATCCAGCGCACGCTCTTTATTTGTTTTCTCAGTTCATACTTCTTCGCATTCATATAATCAATCCCAAACTAATTTTGCGGATGCTGCATCTGGTCAAGAACTTCCTGACCTGCGCCCGCTTTGAACCAATCTGCAATTCTTGCTCCAAACAGCATGGCCGCTCCTGCACCTTTTGCTGTGATAATATTCCCATCAATAGCAACAAAAGCATTTTTGTCAACCATGGCACCTTCAAGATACTTTTCAAAGCCCGGATAACATACGGCGGTTTTTCCGTTTAAAAGTCCAAGCTCGCCCAAAATCATGGGGGCTGCACAAATCGCCGCAATCAAGCCGTTCTTTTCGTTGCAAATCTTTATTGATTCAAGGACTGTCTTGTCCTTCTGCAAATTGGTTGTTCCCGGCATACCCCCGGGGAGAATAACACCATCAATTTTGTTTAAATCAACTTCATCCGCCGTAATATCTGCCAAAACTGTCACACCATGACTGCCGACAACTGTTTTCTCTGCTATTGCAACTGTTTTTACATCAATTTCAGCTCTCCTCAGAACATCAAGGCACCCTATTGCCTCGGTTTCTTCAAAACCATCTGCAAGAAACATATATACCATATAAAGCTCTCCTCACTATTTATTCTTCAGAACCTCAATAACAAACTTGGGAAGGGCCGCAAATCTGCCAATTCTTGACGGATTTTTCAAAATGCGGTACGCCCATTCCAAATTCAGCTTGATGAAAAGCTTCGGCGCACGTTTTGCCGTTCCTGCAAACACGTCCAGCGTTCCGCCAACACCCATACAAAGATTAACTGTGAGTTCCGCCTTATGCTTTGCAATCCATTTTTCCTGTTTTGGCGCACCAAGACAAACAAGCAATAATTTTGCACCTGAGGAATTTATCTTTTGAACAATATCAGCCTCATCCTCGGGTCCAAAGTAGCCGTGGTGACAACCCGCAACACAAATTCCGGGATATTTTTCTTCCATTTTTGCCTTTGCAACCTCTGCCACACCCGGCTTCGCCCCGAAAAGGAATACCCCTTCACCGCTCTTCGCTAGTTTCCCAAGCAATGCACAAACCAGATCAAAGCCTGCAACTCTTTCAGGAACAGGTGTTCCGAGAATTTTCGACCCATAAACAACACCAATTCCGTCAGCGGTGCAAATGTCCGCAGAGTTGAGAATATTCCTCATCTCGTCATCATTTTTTGCACACATAATAATCTCAGGGTTCGGGGTGAAAATCATTGACACCCCTTCGGTTTTCACCAAATTCTCCGCCTTTTTCAAAGCTTCTTTGAAAGTGATGCTGTCAACATTGACTCCCAGAATTTCAACTGTTTTTCTTGACATAGAAACATATCCTTTCCAAGCTCAAATTTAATCCAGTGCCCAATCAATCGGGGTTTGTCCCACCGACTTCAAAAATGCATTTGCCTCAACAAAATGACCGCATCCGAAAAATCCGTTATATGCCGAAAGCGGACTCGGGTGAACGGTTTCCAAGATTTTGTGGGCAGGATTGGTAATCAGCTTTTTCTTCTGCCTTGCATTTGCCCCCCACAAAAGAAACACCATAGGTTTTTCACGCTTATTGAGAAGCTCAATAACTCTGTCGGTAAAGATTTCCCAACCCATATTCTTGTGGCTGTTTGCCTCACCGGCATAAACTGTCAAAACCGCATTAAGGAGCAAAACCCCCTGTTTTGCCCACTTGGTAAGTTCTCCGTGCTTGGGAATTTCAATGCCCAACTCGTCATGGATTTCCTTGAAGATGTTTTTAAGTGACGGAGGCGGCTCAATCCCTCTTTTAACTGAGAAACTGAGTCCGTGTGCCTGACCTTCACCGTGGTATGGGTCCTGACCGATAACAACCACCGACACATCGTTATAAGATGTGAGCTTCAGGGCGTTGAAAATATCATACATGTCGGGATAAACTGTCCTTGTCTTATACGCTTTGGCGAGAAAGGCGCGCAGGCTTTGATAATATTCCTTATCAAATTCACCCTTCAGCAGTTCATCCCATTCATTCCCTATGTTTACCATAAGATTTCACCATTAAACCTATCTTGCAAATCTCTTTATCTTCTTGGTTGTAGTTTTTTCAAATTCCGTATCACGGAAATGAATTCTCTTTATTTGTTTCATCGGAGGAAGTGTTTCATTAAGCGCCTGAACATCCTTCTTGATTCTTTCCTGTTCTTCGGGAGTTTCTGTGTAGATTTCAGCACAGATAACGTCATCTTCGCCATAAACCACAACCTCGTTTACACCCTCAACATTAAGAATAACCGCTTCAACCTCTTCAGGATAAACATTCTTGCCGTTGCTGAGAATGATGATATTCTTCTTTCTGCCTGTGATATGGATAAATCCGTCTGAATCAATTGTTCCATAATCTCCGGTCTTGAACCATCCGTCAATGAACGCCTCAGCTGTTGCTTCAGGATTGTTATAATATCCCATCATAACAATATCGCCCTTAACGAGAATTTCACCCTCTCCGTCCTCGTTGGGGTCAAGAATCTTAACTTCAACGCCCGGAATGGGAACACCTGCAGCACCAAACTTATATTTCTTGTTTCTGTCGGTTGAAACGATGGGTGAACACTCTGTGATTCCATAACCGTTTATAACCGAAATTCCCAAATCTTCAAAGCCCTTTGCATACTTGAGGTCAAGGGGTGCACCGCCTGCAATAATCATTTCAAGGTTTCCTCCGAAACCGTCTTTCACAGACTGGAACAGAACTTTTCTCAAATCTATTCCAACCTTGCGGAGTGCGTTGCTTATCTTTATCAAAGTCTTGAGAAGCTTCTCCTTGCCCTGTTTTCTGACATTCTTCCAAAGACTTTTGTAGAATGTCTCAACAAACAGAGGAACAACGCTGATATGATAAGGCTTGATTGTCTTTATGTCACGAAGAACATTCTTAAGATTATTGTTGATATAAACCTTATGTCCTGCATAAATCTGGCAGAGAATTGCCGCCATAAAGCCAAAAGTATGGTGAAGTGGCAACACCGCAACAGTATCGGGTGGTTCCAAAAGGTTTCTGCAGCTGTGAACCATATCAAAAGTAAGATTCTTCTGGCTCAGCATAACCCCCTTGGGGTCACCTGTTGTTCCTGATGTATAAATTATTGTACACAGTGCCTCAACATCAATCTCATTCTTTTCGTATTCATCATTTCCGCTTTCAATGATTTCGTTACCCTTTACTAAGATATCTCCAAAATCTTTCATTGGAATGTAATGTTCAACGTCAGGCATCAAAGCCTTTGCCTCTTCAATCAAAGAAGCCTTTGCTTCTGAATAAACAAATGCCTTTGCACCGCAGTTGTTGATGAGGTTTGAAACCTCTTTTGCGCCAAGTTCCTTGTCAATGGGAACAATTATGTTGGAACCTCCGACAGTTGCCAGGTATGTTGTAACCCATTCATAGCTGTTCTCGCCAATAACTGCAATTTTATCGTTTCTGAGACCGAGACTGTAGAAATATGTACCCAAAGCATAAATGTCATTTTTGAATTGTTCAAAGCTGACGCAAACATCCTCTTTGTCTTTTTCAAACATAAATGCTACTTTCTCACCAAAGCTCTCTGCTGCATAATCAATCAGCTCCTTGAGATCCCTCATATCGGGAAAATCGTAGTACGGATACTCCTTAATCATTTTTAACACAACCTTTCAATATTATTTTATGTAAATTTTATCTTTAATCTTTTCAAAAATTTTTTCACCGATCCCATCGGCATTGAGAACATCTTCAATTTCCTTGAAGCCATTCATTTTTTCACGGAGTTCAATAATCGCTTCAGCTTTTGCCTCACCGATTCCCGGAAGACTGTCAAGTTCCTCCATGGTTGCGGTGTTGAGGTTTATTTTGCCATCATTCTCATTTTCAATCACGAGTTTTCGGGGTTCTTCTGCTGCATCAGCCACAGCCCTGTCAATTTTATTCTCTGCCAGTTTCAGAAAATTGGGGTCCCTTCCCACAGTGAAATTGTAGGTTATAACCAAAAGTGACACAATAATAACAATAATCGGTGCAAACAAAAAACGTGAATATTTTTCATTTTCCTTCAAAATTTTTTCTTTTTCTCTCAAAAAGCTCTCCAGGTTGTCCTTTTCAAACTTATCCAAACACCAATCACCTCATATTTTGAAAAATCGGCACATATATATGAGAATTATATCATATTTTCATTCCAAATACAACCTTTTTCTTGTTTAGATAAATTAAACTTTTTGAACGGAAAACAAAAAAGTCGCACCAAACAGATTGAACTGTCTGATACGACCTTCATTGGCTTTTTTTACGCTTCTTTCTTTACAACTTCTTTACCGTTATAATATCCACAAGCCTTGCAAACTCTGTGAGGCATCTTATATTCACCGCACTGAGGACAAGCAACCATTCCCGGAATCAAAAGCTTCCAGTTTGCTCTTCTCTTATCTCTTCTTGCTTTAGATGTTTTTCTCTTTGGAACTGCCATACCTGATATACACCTCTTTCCAATCAAATTAATTTGAACAGAGCTCTGGGCCCTGCATAATCTACAAAAGTTTGTCCAAAATATCAAATCTTGGGTCTGTGGGTCTTGTGTCACACTTGCAGGTTGAAACATTCAAATTCTGACCACAATTTGCACACAAGCCTTTGCAATCTTCCCTGCAAAGACGTTTCTGAGGCAGATTTACGATTATGTTGCCAAGAACAATCTCATCAAGTTCCACCGCTGTGCCTTCAAGAATTATTGCATCGGGATTTTGTGAATCCAAATCCTTTGCATCTTCCTTTTTAAAGATTTCATCAATGGCACACTGAAATTCATCTTCAAAACTTTCACAACACCTGTCACAAGAATATTCCAATCTGCAAACAGCTGTGGCACCAAGTTCAATGCTCCCACCGATGTTCACAAATGAACCCTTCACCTTGACCGGTGTCAAAAATTTTGCACCATCTTCTTCCTGACCGACAAAATCAAACTCAATTTCGAGTGGAAGTTTTCTTCCGTCGTCGTATAAAATAGGCAACAAATCAAATTTCATTTTCAATGTCCTCTAAAAAGAAATATGGTGGGCACAATAGGGCTCGAACCTATGACCCTCTGCTTGTAAGGCAGATGCTCTCCCAGCTGAGCTATGCGCCCACATCCTATCTGTATTGAAAAAAATATGGTGGGCACAATAGGGCTCGAACCTATGACCCTCTGCTTGTAAGGCAGATGCTCTCCCAGCTGAGCTATGCGCCCATATATTTCTCCAAAACAAAACGCTCACTAAAGCGTCAGCAATTATTATATACAACTTTTTATCTTTTGTCAAGAGCTTTTTTATATTTTTTTCGGCAATGATGAAAACTTCCCATTAAATCAAAAAAGGCTGCAACATTTGCGTGGCAACCTTCTCAACTGTGATTCATTCACCTTCGGTCAGACATTAGTTCTTTGAATCAAGAAATGCATTAATCTTTTCCACAAGTGCATCCGCATCTGTGCCGTGAACCATACAAGCCTGTTCAATGCTCTCACCGCTTGCAGACGGGCAACCAAGACAGTGCATTCCGATTTCAAGGAAAAATGGTGCCGTTTCAGGGTCAAGACGAAGAACGTCCAGAATGATTGTATCCTTTGTAACCTTTGCCATTTAAGACACCTCTCTTTCATTATCACAAAATAATTCTTTAGTAGTATAACCTATTTCCTTCAAATTTGCAAGTGTTTTCAAAAATATATTTTTATCTGTCATACAAGCTGTTTCCAAATCGGTCAATAACAACAATTGCAGGGAAGTCTTTAACAACCAGACGCCTTACCGCTTCAGTTCCCAGGTCCTCATATGCAATAACCTCCGCAGAAACCACACTTTCCGCAATCAAAGCTCCCGCTCCGCCAATTGCACCAAAATAAACGCTGCCACATCTTTTCATTGCATCAATGACTTCGTCACTTCTCTCACCCTTACCAATCATTCCGGTGAGCCCAAGCTCAATTAGCTTTGGCGCATAGCTATCCATCCGGTAACTTGTAGTCGGTCCGCAAGAACCAATAACCCTTCCCGGTTTTGCCGGAGCCGGCCCTGCATAATATATGATTTGATTTTTCACATCAAAAGGAAGTTTTCCTCCGCATTCAATCGCCTCAACCATCCGCTTGTGTGCCGCGTCTCTGGCAGTGTATATCACCCCCGATATCAGCACCTTATCTCCACATTTGAGCGACTCAGTTTCAGCCCTCTCAAATGGCGTCGAAATTCTTATCCCCATAATTATTATTCTCCGTTTTTTATTTTTTCTTAAAATATTATTGTAAACCAAAAACCATTTTTTTCCTATTTTTTTAAACCCTTGTATTTAGTGGGTTTTCCACAGTTTTCGGTTCAAATCTGGGCTTTTGGGACCCCATTTACCCCCAAACCTGTGGATAACGTGGATAAGTCTGTTAATAACTTGTATTACGGCATTAGCTGTCCACTGTCAATATTATGTCAACCATTTCTTAGCCAAATAGCGGTTTACATAATTAAAAAAAATTTTTCTTGACTCTTCAATTTTGCCTTCATTTTTTTCAAAATAACGCTTTAAAAAATCAGTTGTTTTCAAACCGTTCCATCTTCTTTTTTACTCTTTGAAGTGCATTGTCAATGGACTTTTGCGAGCGTGATAATGACTCTGCAATTTCCTGATATGACTTGCCCTCCAGATATAGTTCCAGAACCGAGCGTTCCAGTCGACTTAAAACCTCACTCATTTTCACATTAAGAAACTCGGCATTTTCTTTGCTTATAAAAAGATGTTCCGGATTTGTTTTGGACGAATCCGAAACAATCCCCTCAAGAATCCCGTCTGACTCTCCGTCATACACCGGATTACTAAGCGAAATATATGTATTGAGAGGCATATGCTTTTGCCTTGTTGCAGTTTTGACAGCAGTAATAAGCTGACGCTTTATGCAAAGCTCCGCAAAGCCCTTAAATGAAACCTGCCTGCTTTTGTCAAAATCTCTGATTGCCTTGAAAAGGCCAATCATTCCCTCCTGAATAATATCCTCCTGGTCTGCGCCTGCCAGAAAATACATTCTGGATTTCGACCTTACCAGGTTTTTGTAACGGGAAAGAATACATTCCGTTGCATCCTGGTCACCATCTGCTGACATCGCAACAAGCTCTTCATCGGTCATTTTTTCATATTTTTCATAAGTCACGGACACTTTCAACACCTCACCGAAAGTTTCAAAAACGGGCTGTTTTTCAGCAGCCCGTTTTCATTTTATTATTTTATTTCAAAAGTGCAAGAGTTTCCTTTGCAATCATAAGTTCCTCATTTGTGGGAACAACCAGAATCTTAACCTTTGAATCCTCAGCGGAAATATCCATCTGAGCACCGCGGATAGCTTTTTCATTCTTCGCTGCATCAATCTTGATTCCAAAGAATTCAAGATTCTTTGTTATTGCATCACGCATGAGCGGTGTGTTTTCACCAATACCTGCTGTGAAGATAATCGCATCAGCTCCGCCCATCTTCACAAGATATGAACCCACATATCTTCTCACACTTTCAACAAACATATCGAGTGCAAGAGCTGCTCTTTCGTTGCCCTCAGCCTGGGCTGCCTCAAGGTCACGGAAGTCTGAGCTTACGCCAGAAATTCCCTGAACGCCTGACTGCTTATTAAGCATTGTGTCAACTTCTTGAACTGTCATACCCTCGGTCTCTGCAATGAACTTAACGATTGCCGGGTCAATGTCACCGCAACGGGTTCCCATAACAACACCTGCAAGAGGAGTGAAGCCCATTGATGTGTCAACAGACTTTCCGCCGTCAACTGCTGT